>CAMYLC010000142.1 GCA_947259195.1 Thermoanaerobaculia bacterium
GCTGCCTGGCTGAGGATTCCCGGCAGATTGCGAGGGACCTCGAAGTCGAGGATCGAGTTTTCTGCCAGCTCCGATTCGGAGTCGACACCAAAGTGAGCAATGGGCCGAAAGCCCGCCTTCCTAGCGGAGAACAGAACGCAGCGCCCAAAGCTCTTCTCGGAGAGCTTCATTAGCTCCTGGAGGGATTCCCCTTTGAACTCCGGGGAGTGAATCTCGGTAACTATCGATCCTAGAGACACGGAGTCTACCGTCGGCTCCGGTGGAGCAGCTTCTGCCACCTCTTCGTCCAAGGATTCGGAGCTACCCTCCTCGACAGGAGGAGCCGTCTCTTCCATCGGAGCCCCTTCGTCGAGTCGCTGCGCCGCCTCGAGCAGAACATGGTCTGTCGACAGCCCAAAGGGTGCCAGGAGATCACCAGCCGGGAGCTCGACCTCACCGTGATCGGCAATCTCCATGCTGTCGAATTTGAATTCACCCACACTCCATGGGATGAATTCACTGAGTACTCGCGAAACCTGATCGCGAAGGACACTCTCGAGAGCCTCTGCCGAAAGCGCTCCTGTTTCGATCAGGATGTTTCCCAGACGCTTTTCATCGGCGGACTTGTGCTGCTGCTCGAGTGCAGCGACCAGTTGGGCTTCGTCGATCAAGCTTCTGCTCAGGAGCATGCTGCCGAGGTTCTCGCGGAAGGACGACGAGGCGGCGTAGATGATCTTGCCGCCGCGAAAGACCACCATGCCTTCGGATTCTCCACTGTTCAGCCGCAGCTTCCCGCTCTTGCCGAGGAGGCCAACGACTGTGATGAGATCCCCTGGATCGAAGTCGCTGAGATCACCGATGACACTCATTCTTGCAGGCCTCTCAATCGAGTCCTCGCAGCACCAGCCACCGGCGGGCCTGACTCAGTCGGGCCCGAAGCCAGCGGATGACTCTTCGTGGTGAAGGATGCCAGAATCTCGGTTTTTTTGCGATGGCCCAATTCACAGCGGCCCTGAAAGGGAATGTCGGTCCGCCTCACAACCAGCTCGACTTGCACAGCACAACGATTCCAGAGCCGAAACTCCGCCGGTGGGAGGCGCCATTCGACGAATGGGGAAGTGGCTGTTGTACTCGTCACTTTCCCTGGACCTCGATCAGGCTAATCTGCTTGCAGATGCTCGGTCCACACAAGACATCGGAGAGGCGGCCATGACCATTGTCGATCGGAGGAACGAAACGACTTTCCTGGTCGCCCGCCGCGGCTGGCTCGCGGTCCTCGTCGTGATGACTCCACTCAGCGCGAGCTCCGCCGACCTCTGGGTCGACCGCAACTCGCTCGGCGGAGCCTGCGATGACGGGCGAACCCGGTCTCAGGTGAGCGAGACGGCGCCGTGGTGCACTCTCAGGACCGCCGGCAGCGCGGTGCTCCCCGGTGACACGGTACATGTCCGGGCGGGTGACTACACCGAGATCCACACCTGCGGCGTGTGCAACGACAACTCGGTTCTGCAGGTCGTGGTCAGTGGAACTGCAGCCCAGCCCATTCGCTTCGAGGCCGAGCCGGACGAAGTTGTACGCCTCAGCGCCGCGGGTGGCGCTTTCCACGGTGTACAGATCCTGGAGACCTATGACGGGAGTGTGGTACCGCGCTTCATAGAGTTCGCCGGCTTCGAGGTGAGTGGTTTTCCTGGCAACTGCGTGGCGGTCAAGGACACCTCCGACGTGGTGCTCGAGGACCTCGAAATCACGGCCTGCACCGGTGGGGCGATCGAGCTTCACCGATCAGCGCGCGTCACCGTCGCAGACTGCCGAGTGCATAACAACCCTCTCGGTGGCTGGACGAGTGCCATCGACCTTTACCTTTGCAAGGACGGCAACGCCGTGCGTCGCAACTTCGTCTGGGCCAATACCGATACCGATTACCGCGAGTCCGAAGGCCACGGTCTCACCATGGACTACTGCGAGGAGCTAGGTGGCGCTCTGATCGAGAGCAACGTCATCTGGGACAACGAAGGATGGTGCATGGCCATCTACCACTCGGATGGCGCCACCATTCGCCACAACACCTGCTGGCAGAACGGCCTCGGCAGAGCCGGTACCGGTGAGGTGTCCCTGCTCGGCGAGGACGCGGCGATCCACAACAACATCCTGGTGTCGAGAGACGGTGCGGCGGCGCTCAATATCCGCGACCTCTCACCGCCGGCCCTCGATCTATCGACGATCAGCTCGGACTTCAACATCGTGTGGTCACCCTTCCACGAAGATGTGGTGGGCTGGCCGTTGTGGAACGTCGGAACCCTTGCCGAATACCAGGCTGACAATTTGCAAGGGTGGGACCCTGCATCGCTCCAACTCGACCCGCTGTTGGTCGACCCATTGGCTCTCGACTTCGCACTGCAACGTGAATCCGCCGCAGTCGACTCGGGAGACGACGCTCACGCCGCGGCTCTCGATGTGACCGGTGTGCATCGGCCACTCGATGGCGACGGCGACGGCTTCGCGGTGGTGGACCGTGGTGCTTACGAATACGTCTTGGCGCCTGCGCTCTTCGCTGACGGCTTCGAGTCGGGCGACACCGACAGCTGGTCAGCTGCGAGCCCCTAGCCCACATTGTTCACCAGCCCCACGGCATCTAGCGGAGATCGCCCGCCAGCTCAGGGCACGGCGAGTGACCATGCAGACAGGCCTCCTGACTCGAAACCGTCGGAGAAGAGCCCGGCTTCCAAGCAGCTCGGCATCAGCTCCTGCTCGAAGCAGTACTTCGCTGGGAGACTGCCGATTCTAGGAGACAGGTCGGAACCGAACGCTGGCCAGCGCAAGTCGCCGAAGAACGACGGCTTGGATGTCAGGTAGTAGGAGCTCGGGAGGTCATGATCCGAGATCGTCGGATCCCAGTCAGTGCTGCCCGTGAAGTACTCGAAGTTGCCGTGACGCAGGAGCGTGCCTGCGACCTGCGGGTCGTTGCCCGTCGGATCGCAGTCACCGTCGTTGTTGTAGCCGAGCTTGTATGCGGCCGGTTGGTTGGAGCACGAAACGCCATTCAGTTCGTAGACCCCGAGCAACCCGGGCTGTCCGAGGACATTGCCGACCGCGGAGACGTACCGATTCAAGAAATGCAGGTCCATCGAGATGAGGTGCGACGAGCGCGGCGTCGGGTGCTGGGCATCGGCGTGGTTGCGCAACAGGACCAGGTGGCTGGAGCTGCCGTGGAAGGCGTCCGCAGATATCTGACTGGACTGGTTGCCTTCGACCAGCGTCATGCTGACTGGACTGGTTGCCTTCGACCAGCGTCATGTAGTTGTGGGCACAGTGATTGAGGTTGAGGTCCGCCATCAGCCAGTCGGTATCCGGCTCGTCGCAGTTCCAGGCCTCGTCGGTGTAGTTGTAGGCGACGACGTTGCCCGCGCCCAGGCTCTCATTGGAGATCGGATTGTTGAGGTAGTGTGCGACGTTGTTCTCGACCAGGGTGTCCGATGTGCCGTCGGCGATGACGATGCCGTAGGCGATGCCACCCGAGCAGTAGTCGAAGGCGTGATGGACGAAGGAATCGCGCACCTCACAGTGGGCGCAGCGGTTGAGCCAGAAGTGCCGCCCGTAGACCATGTCGCTCTCGACGTTGCTGATCCAGCAGTTGGCGCACGAGGTCATCTCGATGTTGCGACCCTGGCCGACGGGCGCCGCGACGCGATCGAGCTTCAAGTCCTCGATCCCCGCCCATTCCACGACCCAGGTGCTGAGCTCGATGATCTCGGGGACGAAAGCGGGGCTGAATCCGTAGTACAGCGCCGGATCGATCGTCAAGGTGTCGCCCGATCGACCCGCGATCTTGACGAGTTGACGCAGGGCCCGGGAGTTGCTGTCTCGCCCGTTCCACGTACACCCCCCGTCGTCCACGAACGAAGGATCGTTGAGCTGATCCACGAAGACGTATTCGCCCACGGTGAATGCCGCTGGATCCGCGACCACGATGGTGTCAGAGCCTTTGCCGTAGCCGGAGGTAATCTGGGTGACGGCTCCACTGTTGGTCCAATTTCCTCCGATGTAGATGTCACTGCCGAACTGGAGTTGGAGAATCGTTGCCGCAGGGCCTGCTCCTCGGAGCGTGATTCCCTTGCGAACCTCGAGCCGCCCGTCCAAACGATAGGTCCCTGCGGGGATGAAGACGACCCGGTCTGCCGGGCAGTCATCAATGGCGTCTTGAATGGCGGGGGTCGCGTCGGCCGAACCGTCGTTGGGAGCGTTGTAGGGCGGTTGCGTCACGTCGGCGAAGACCTGCGTGCGATGAGGGATACCACCCTCGACGCCTGGCTCCCAGACGATGGTCCGATCCGGAGGGAGAATGGTCGCCAGAAGCTCCGCCGCAGGAAGCGCCAGGACCGAGAACAGGAAGAACGCTCTCAGAATGATCTCCTTGGCTAGACAGTAGATCGGTTTCGACCCAGCCGAGCCGATGAAGGTGAGCCGGCCCGGCCGGACGCCCGGCTGCGCTCTGCTCAGCGAACGGCTCGGACGACTACTTGATGTAGTAACCCGAGACCCTCCATTGTCCGTCCTTGTCGCGCATGGGCGTGACGGTTTCAACGGACGTTCTCTTGTTCTCGAACGACGCCTCGAACTGGATGACCACGTATTCCCCGTCCGGAGCGCCCGGAAGAGAGGTGGCAAATCGGGTCGACTTCAGCTTGCGAGACGCCAGCTCGCCAAACGGCCTCCTGGCAGCATCGAGGGACTGCTCCCATTCTGCTTGGGACACAGCGTTTCTGAAGAGCTCAGCGGATTGATCCCAACTCTTCCCGTACTCGCCCGAATCTACGATCCGCAACCACGACTCCGCGGCGTGTACCGCCTCGGTGACCGCTGCCTCGTTCGAATCCTCGGCCTTGCAACCGTTTGCCGCCAACAGCAAGACCACAGCGAGACAAATCAAAATGGGAGTCTTCGAGTTCATCCTCACCTCCGTTGGTTCTCCACACGAAACGCCGAGGCTGGAGTCATCGCCTGACGAGCTTGGGCTGAGCGGCGGTGCCGAAAGTGGCCACACCAGAAATCCAATGTGGGCTGCACAAACAGATTCTAACAAGGGCCCCGAGGCGCAGCGCATTGACCCGATCTCCCGCTAACGACTCACTGGTGTCGCCCTGATCATGGCCTCGAAAGCCGGAATATCGACGCTCATCAGCACCACGACCGTGACCAGGGCCAGAAAGACCAAAAAAACCAGCTTGCGGGAACGATAGAGCCCTTCAGGTCGTTGTGCGGGACTATCGGGCATGAAGCCGAGGTGCATGTAGTAGGCCATTGCATAGGCGACTATCGGGGTCGCCAGGATCAACTCCACGTGGTAGCGCGCCGCGAAGAAACCAGAGAGGATCCCGAAGAAGGTGCCATAGAAGACGATGCTCTCGATAAGCCGCTCCTCGTTGTAGTAGCCGAATGAGACCCGGTATTTGGCTGCCCGGGCAGTGTCATCGATATGCCGGTACTCGGCGTACCGCTTCATGGCCATCAGGAAGGCACCGAACATCCAGTAGGCCAGCAGCATCGATGTCGGGGGCAACTCCGTGATACCGGTCGCGTACCAGCCCATGGCAAAGCGAATGGGGTTGTTGATCGACTCGCTCAGCACGTCGGCGTAGGCATGGTCCTTCAATCGAATCGGCGGGATGTTGTAGAGAGTACCCGCAACCCACAGCAGCACCGACATCAGGCCGAACCGCCAGTCAATCGCCAATCCGATACCAATTCCAAGGGCCCCAAGGAGCAGCCACTCGGTATACGCCACCGGAACTCTGACCCTCCCGCTCGGGATCGGGCGCAGGTGCTTTTGGGGGTGATGTCTGTCCTTCTCGCTGTCCAGGATCTCGTTCAGCACGTAGTTGCTGGAGGCCACCAGGCAGGCGGACACCACAGCCAGGATCAATCCGCTCCATGGAAATGGGTCCAGCAGCTCCGGACGGAAGAACAGGGCCAGCAGCACGCCGGGTAGCATGAAGACGTTCTTGAACCAGTGATCGGGACGCGCGATCTCGATGTACGGAGCGAGCTTGGCAAACATCAGTCGAGAACTTTCCGTGATCCAGGATCCGGGTCAGCGTTACATCGGCGTCGGCTATGTTCTGCTGCGCAAGGTAGCAGAACTCGAACGGAGTAGGAAATCCCTGCGGCTCGGCACCGCTAGACTCGTCCGGTTGTGAACTGTAAGGTGGACTGTACGGCAGCCCCCAACCAGCTTTGCAGCTCTTGTCTGAACCGATCACACAGGCCATTCCCAGGTGAAGGCAATCCTACGCAGACCGCTCTTCTGGCTCACCCTGCAGCTGGCGGTGACGTTCTGTGCTCTGGCCTGGACCGGCGGCCTCGAGTACACGCGCGTGGCCGACACACTGAGCTATCTCAACGTCGCCGATACCGGGAGCTGGACCGAAGCTCTGTCACACCATCGGACAGTAGGCTATCCTCTGTTTCTGCGGGCCGTCATGACGTTCGGTAGGTGGCTGAATCCCGTGCCGGCGCTCCAGATCCTCCTCTACTTCGGCTCGCTGTACCTGTTCTGGTATGCGGTCAAGCGATTCTCGGGCTCGGGCTGGCTTGCCTGGGCCGCGGTCGTGCCCCTGCCCTGGGCGGGAGTCATGACGTTGGCGACTTTCGTGCAGCCCGACTTCCTGGCCGCCGCTGCCGCCATCGTGGCAGTTTCGTGTCTTTTCCTTCTGGCAGCAGCCCCTGCGAGAGTCGGCTGGTGGATCGGATTGGGTGTCGCCACCTTCTGCGCCTATCAGCTGCGACCCGCTGCGGTCTTTCTCGTGGCCTTCCTACCCGTGTTGGGAGCCGTTCTGAAGTGGCTTCGTGGCGATCGGGGCTGGAAGCAGCTTGGGCGGTGGACGGCCGTCGCCTGTCTGGTGACCTTTCTGCCATTTCTGGCGTTTTGTGGTCTGCGGTGGGCTACCGTGGGTCACTTCGGCGTGGTCTCTTTTGGCGGCCCCAACCAGACGGGAATGGCCGCCAACTTCATCGACAAGAAGCTCGTGCGCGAGCTTCCCCAAGAGCATCAGCGTCTGGCCGGGAACATGCTGAGATTGAGACGCAAGCGGGGTTGGGAGACGATGAGTCGGCGCAGCAGTACCTTCGATCACTTCGTCCAGTACAACGACAACATCTGGCGCGTGGCGATACCCGTGGCCCAGCAAGAGTACAAGCGGATCAGCGCATTGCCCGAGGGCCATCCGGACCGCGTGGATGGCATGGCGCGACCAGCTCGCGTTGTGCAGAACGAGATGCTCTCGAGAGCCTCGAAGGCGATCGTGCGCTTGCGGCCAGGTTTGTACTTCAAATGGGTGACGAGTGCCCTGATCTACGGCCTGAAGCAGCTCCTGAACTATGTCTGGATTGTGGCCCCCGTGTTGCTGATCCTTTTCTCGACACCGATCTTCCTGCTCGCCACCAGATCCACCGATACCTCGACTCCTCTCATGGAGCGCCGCGTGCTAGCCGCTCTCATCGGTCTACTGGCCCTTGGTGTCGGCTACTTCGCGGCCTACCTCCTGCTCGTCAGTCTCGTGTCCTTCCCGTTCACCCGCTATTTCGTCTCGTTGACACTGTTCCTTCCCGGCGCCCTCTGCGCCCAAATCTTCGTGATGTGGCAACGCATTCTGCCCTCGATACACCCCTTGAGATAGAGGGGGCTCTGCCTTAGACAGCCACTAGCTGCGCAACTCCTCGGCAGGGCTCGCTACCCTCTCTTCTCAGTCTGGAGTCCGATCCGAAAGACGATGACGCCGGTGACCAGGCCGAGGTCTTATTTCGATACTCATGACTGCACGGTTTGAGCGTTATAAAACTACACCGACCGTTGTATTCATAGCTCGCAAATTATTGAAATACTTATCTTTACGAAACATGCTAGCAACTTGACAGAGAGTTCCGAGGTCGTCTAGAATGACCGATATGGACGAAAAATTGATTTCCACTTACAAGCCTATCTTCGTCACGGGTGCCTCTGGCTACATCGGGGGCCGGCTAGTCCCACGCCTTCTCGATGCCGGATACCGCGTGCGCTGCCTCGCTCGCAGTCCCAAGAAACTCCAGGCGCGCGCCTGGGCCTCGAACCGCCGCGTCGAGATCGTGACAGGAGACGTACTGGACTCGAATGCGCTGGCTGAGTCCATGGATGGATGCGGGGCCGCCTACTATCTCGTCCACTCGATGTTGGCCAGCGGCGACCACTACGCCGAGCAGGACCGTCGCCTCGCCGAGAGCTTCGCGGCGGCGTCAGCTACTGCCGGTATCGAGCGGATCGTCTACCTGGGTGGTCTCGGAGAGACGGGCCAGGGCCTCAGTGAGCATCTGGCCTCGAGACGCGAGGTCGAGCGGGCGCTGGCCTCGACCGGTGTGCCGGTAACCGTCTTTAGAGCGGCGATGATCATCGGCTCCGGCTCCGCATCATTCGAGATCCTCCGCTACCTGGTGGAGAGGCTACCCGTGATGATCACCCCTCGCTGGGTGAGCACCGAGAACCAACCGATTGCCGTTCGCAATGTTCTCCACTATCTGATCACCGCGCTCGAGGTGCCTGAAACGATCGGCCAGACCCTCGACATCGGCGGCTCCGACGTCCTTTCCTACCGCGAGGTCATGCGGATCATGACCCAGGAGCTCGGCCTGCCGAGGAGACTCGTCATTCCCGTCCCCGTCCTGACTCCGAGGTTGAGCTCCCTTTGGATCCACCTGGTCACACCGCTGAGCGCCCGAATAGCCCGGCCCCTGGCGGAAGGACTTCGCAACCGCGTCGTCTGCCGTGACGATCTGGCCCTACGCCTGATGCCGCAGCGGCTCCTTTCCGTCCGAGAGGCCATCCATGCCGCCCTCGGAACGGAGGAAAACGGCCGTGTGGAGACCTCCTGGAGCGACGCGGGGGTAATCCCCGGCGATCCGGATTGGGCTGGCGGCACTACCTATGTCCACAGCGAGGAGACGACCATCGGTGCCACGGCTAGCCAGGTCTTCCGGACGGTCTGTCGCATAGGCGGTCGGAATGGTTGGTACGCGGCGGATTTCCTGTGGCAACTGCGCGGATTGCTCGATCAGCTGATCGGAGGACCGGGATTGCGACGAGGCAGGCGAAGTGCTGACGAGATCCAGTACGGCGATGCGCTCGACTTCTGGCGGGTGACCGGGATCGAGCCCTCGAAGCGCCTCGAGTTGCGCGCCGAAATGAAGGTCCCGGGGATCGCGACGCTCGAGTTCTTGATCGAGTCCCAAGGCGAGACCACCGATCTGACTCAAATCGCACGTTTTCAGCCGCGGGGTCTGCTTGGAATTCTCTATTGGTACGCGGTGATGCCCCTTCATGGCATCGTGTTCCGGGACATGCTGCTGGGCATCCGGCGTGCAGCCGAGGCAGGACAAAGCAACCGACAGACCAGCGAGTCGGCGCCGACTGACTCGGCCCGGGCCGCCTGAGATCGACGAACAGGACCTCGACTCTATGAATCCTCCGCTGCTGCTTCTACACTGCGCCGCCACGCTGGCCATGGTCGGGCTGATCTGGTTCGTCCAAGTCGTCCACTACCCTCTGTTCAGCAGCGTGGGTCAATCGCCATTCCCCGAATACGAACGGCTGCACCAGAAGCGAACGACCCTCGTCGTGGCACCCCTGATGCTGATCGAGGCGCTGACGGCGACGTTGATCTTGACAACAGATCTGAGCCCATCGGCTCGCGACCTGGCCTGGATCGGATGGGTTCTGCTGCTTCTCATTTGGCTTTCGACCGCGTTTCTCCAGGTGCCTCTCCACCGTCGGCTGGCTGAAGGCTACGACCCTCTGGCCGTTCGCCGACTGGTCCGCACCAACTGGTCGAGAACGATTGCCTGGACAGTGCGGGGTTTCATCGCGGTACTACTGCTAGCGCTGGGAGCGGACGGCTGATGCCGCGTCACAACGCCTCGCTAGCCACCCTCGAGGGACCCGACAGGATCGACGCTGCAGTCCGCCGATTGCTGTACCTGACTGCCGATCAGTTGAGTCTCGACTACCTCTCGGCGGCCGGCATCGACAAGAGTCTGGATGCGGTGCTCCTGATCGAGAGCCGAGACGATTTCCTGCATGTGCCGAGCCACAAGCAGCGCACGGTCCTGCTGCTGTCCGCCATGCGGCACTTCGCGCTGGATCTGCGCTCGGCCGGCTATCGGGTGGTCTACCTGCGACTCGACGATCGGAACCGCAGCCGCGACCTGGAGTCGGACCTGACTCAGGCGATCCATGCTCTGGATCCGAAGCGCGTGATCTTCGTGCGGCCCGGCGATTGGCGAACACTCGACGCTCTCTCCGCGGTCGAGGCTGATCTGGACTGCACCGTCGAGTGGACTGAAGATCCTCTCTTCTACCTCGCTCCGGAGCAGTTTTCCGACTGGGCGAGCAACCGTAAGAACCTGGTGCTCGAACATTTCTACCGCTGGATGCGAAGACGTACGGGTACGTTGATCACCGAGGAAGGGCGGCCCGTGGGCGGCCAGTGGAACTTCGATCGACAGAATCGGCGCCCTTTGGATTCGCAGGCGCCGGAGACTACGCAGACGACCCGATTCGAGCCCGATCCGATCACCCAAGAGGTCGTGGAGCTCGTCGAGGAGGCCTTCCCCGATGCACCTGGACACCTCGACGAGTTCGGGTGGCCGGTGACGCGGGCCCAGGCCAAGGAGGCCTTACGCAGCTTTATCCGTGACCGCTTACCCTGGTTCGGGGACTATCAGGATGCCATGGCCGAGCAGCGTCCCTGGCTGTTCCACTCGCTCCTATCACCGGCCCTGAATCTCAAGCTGCTCGATCCGCGCGAGTGCATCGACGCAGCCATCGAGGCCTTGGGCAAGGATCGCGCTCCGATCAATGCGGTCGAGGGTTTCGTTCGTCAGATTCTCGGCTGGCGCGAGTTCATTCGCGGGATCTACTGGACCGCAGGTCGAGACTACGCCTCCAGGAATCACCTCGAGCAATCTGGACATCTTCCCCACTTCTACTGGTCTGGGGAGACCGACATGGTCTGCGCCCGCGATGCTCTCGATTCCGTCCTCAGGTACGGCTACGGACACCACATCCAACGGCTGATGGTCACCGGGAATCTGGCGCTGACCGCCGGGGTCGACCCTCGTCGCATCAGCGACTGGTACCTGGGGATGTATGTCGACGCTGTGGACTGGGTGACGCTTCCGAACACCCTCGGGATGGTGATGTTCGCCGACGGGGGCCTCGTCGGCAGCAAGCCCTACGCCTCGACTGGCAAGTACATCGATCGGATGAGTGACTACTGCCGCTCCTGCCCATACGATCCTTCGATCCGGAGCGGCGAGAGCGCCTGCCCCTTGACGACTTTCTATTGGGACTTCCTGCGGCGGAATCGCAGCCGGCTCGAGGCCGTTCCCCGGCTCCGGCCGATGCTCCACAATCTGGACCGCCTGCCCGAATCCGAACTGCTGGAAATTCAACAGCGGGCCGACGCGCTGCGCTTCGAATGGGAAATCCTGGAAGACGCTCGATGATCCGAGGGATTCCAATCCACCAGCGAACACTGAGCTGCTCACGCAACTCGAAAGCGAGGCGACGATGGCAAACAAGATCCTGATCTACGGCGGCTCCGGCGGCATCGGCTCGTCGACGGCACGACTCCTTCGCGAACGGGGCCATGATCTCCACCTCGTCGGCCGCAACGAAGAGAGCCTCGGCGTCCTGGCCGATGAGCTCGACAGTGGCTACACCGTTGGCGATGTCGTGGCTGACCCGGATGTCTTTTCGAGAGCTTCCCAGGAGGCCGGCAAGGAGCTCGGCGGCCTCGTGTACGCGATCGGTACGATCAACCTCCGCAGTCTTCAGCGGCTCTCCGAGTCCGATCTGTTGCAGGACTTCCAGGTCAATGCCATGGGCGCGGCGCTCGCCGTTCAGGCGGCCCTGCCGGCCCTGAAGAAGAGCTCCGAGGGCTCCTCCGTCGTCCTCTACTCGAGCGTCGCCGCCAAGCAGGGCTTCTCCCTGCACGCCTCGACCGGCATGGCAAAGGGTGCCGTCAGCGGGCTGACGCTGTCACTGGCGGCAGAGCTCGCACCTCGGGTGCGCGTCAACGCAATAGCTCCTTCCCTAACGCAGACGCCGCTCGCCGCTGGGATTCTGACCAACGATGCAGTGGCGGCCGGAATCGCCAAGCAGCACGCCATGGAGCGTCTCGGGACGCCCGAGGACATCGCCGCGCTCACCGCCTTCCTACTGTCACGGGAGGCGAGCTGGATGACGGGCCAAATCCTCAGCGTCGACGGAGGCCGTTCTACTATCGCCTCGTGAGCAGGGGAACGATCGGAAACGATTAGCATCCACAACAAATTCTTCACACCCCACGACCCGAATCGGAGGAACATCATGAGCCATGCAGGCAGCATCTTCATCACCGGCGCATCGAGCGGTTTCGGACGGGACGCCGCCCTCAGACTGGCCGAGAACGGGCACACCGTGTTCGCGACGATGCGAGGCGTCGAAGGTAAGCATGCCGCCGCAGCCCGGGACATGAGAGATCAGGCCCGCGAGGCCGAGCGGCTGGAGGGATATGGCTCGACGAAGGAGCTCTTCTCGACAATGGCTCAGACCTTCGCCGAGCGGGAGTACCAGGATCCGCAGCTCGTCGTCGACGCGCTGGTCGAGCTGGCCGAGTCGGACCCCTCCAGTCGCCCATTGCGGGTTCCGGTCGGCGAGGATTCGAAGATGGCCTCCACTCCAATCAATGAGGTACAGGAGCAGGCCCAGGCGGCGATCATGACGCATTTTGGATGGGACTGAGCTGCTGGACCTTGTTGGGATCAGAACCGGAATGACTCGACTTCCACTTCTCATCAGCCTATGCCTCATGGCCTTGGGCAGCCCGGAGATTTCAGAGGCCGAAAGCTCGTCGACTTCTCTGGGCGCTTCTGCCTCTTACTCACAGCGGCGCCCGAGCCGAGACGGCATCGGCAAGCTCTACATGGGCCGCGAGATCTCGTTCGTCATGGGCCACCAGGGCGTCGACTGGTTGGAGCGTAGGGGACGCGAGAGGGAGGAGCGCACAGATCTTGTCGTCGATGGTATGGAACTCGCGCCGGACGCGATTGTGGCCGACATCGGCGCCGGTAGCGGCCACTTCACGTTCCGTATCAGCCCGCGGGTCCCCGAGGGTCGGGTTCTTGCAGTAGACATTCAGCCCGAGATGCTCGCCGCCATCGAAAAACGGCAGCGGCAGGGCCCGTTTCTCAACGTCGAGACCGTGCTAGGCACCGAAACGGACGCGAACCTTCCGGCGGCCAGCGTCGATGCGGTCTTGATGGTCGATGCCTACCACGAGTTCTCCCATCCGCGAGAGATGATGGTCTCCACGGTGGAGGCCCTGCGCCCCGGAGGACAAGTATTCCTGGTCGAGTACCGCTCCGAGGACCCCACGGTTCCCATTCTGCCTTTGCACAAGATGACCGAGAGCCAGGCTCGCCTGGAAATGGAGGCCGTGGGGCTCGAATTCGTCGAGAACAGGGCAATGCTGCCACAGCAGCACTTCCTGATCTTTCGCAAGCCAAAGCCCTACTCTTGAGCCCGATCGAGGGAGCTGAGGCTGCGGTGGCCTGACGACTGCTGCTGCATTCGCTGGCCTGGTCGCATCCCGAGTTGACAGTCACCTCTGGATCACTCATACTGAGGAGATGAAAACGGTCAAATCGTTCAGGCTAGCTGCCCTTCTTGCGGGCGTCATTGCTTGTGGAGGTCCCACCATGGCAATCGAGAAGCCGAGCTACGAGGTGCTGGAATCCGACGGGCAGTTGGAGCTGCGACGCTATGAACCCTACATTGTTGCGGAAACCGTCGTCGATGCAGATTTCGAGAGAGCCGGGAACGAGGGCTTCCGCCGGCTGGCCGATTACATCTTCGGCAACAACCGGAGCCAGCAGAAGCTCGCCATGACCGCCCCCGTGTCCCAAACGACCTCAGAGAAGATCGCGATGACGGCACCAGTCAGCATGCATCGCCAGGGGGAACTCTACCGGATCACCTTCATGATGCCATCCAAATACACACTGGAGACGCTCCCCGAGCCGGTCAACCCGGAGGTCCAACTGCGCGAGATTCCCGGCGGGCTCGTGGCTGCGATTCGCTATCGCGGCACTTGGAGTCAGCAGCGTTACGAAGCACACCGAACCGAGCTCGAATCCTGGATTGAGGCCCAGGCATGGACAGAGTCCGGAGAACCGATCTTCGCCCGCTACGACCCGCCGTTCAAACCCTGGTTTCTGCGCCGTAACGAGATCCTGATTCCCTTGGATCCAAGTTGAGGACCGCACAAATCACGCAAGCGACAGGAGGATCTCAGATGTTCGACAGCGTTGATGTACCCTTTCTAATCGCCGCTTTTGCCAGCTTCCTGGTGAGCGTCGGGTTGTGGTTCCTGGTGAATCCCAACTACGGCCTATTCGTGGGGCTTTGGGT
>CAMYLC010000143.1 GCA_947259195.1 Thermoanaerobaculia bacterium
TCACCCACGGGTTCGCCGAGATCAGTGGTAGCGAAGGAGCCGCTGATCGTGCGGCCAGATCCCTTCGTGCGTCTGGGGATGATGACGGCGTTCTGCATGTCGGTGGAAACCTTGGATTCCACTTCCGTCCTGACACGACCGATCTGTTGGGGCGACAGGATGATCACTCGATCCCAGGCATCTTCTGGGCTGAACTCGTGGTTGGTTCCCGGCAGTCCCACGGTGTAGCCGCCACCCTGTTTGTTGTCGTTCTTGATGTAGACGAAGATCATCTGTACCGAGAAACCGGTGCCCATCCGCCAGGGGTCCTGCAGATTCGAGTTCACCGAGACTTCAACCGTTCCCCGGTTCCCGCTGATTCCGAAGCAGAACTTCGTCAGATCGAACGATCCCTTGGTGTAGACGGAATCCGTGGGATAGACATACTCTCCCGGCCCGTTATCGTCACCTGTGGGATCGTCAAAGCAGACTTCCTCCGCGCTCGCTACCGCTGCCACCAAGAGAAAGGCCAGAGTACCGAAGGCCACGTTGCGTGCGATCTGTCTCATTGCATACCTCCTTTGAACGTGTTTAGCCTTTGACCGCGCCGGCGGTCAGGCCGGAGACCAGATACTTCTGCAGGAACAGGAACAGCAGCACGACCGGGATCGAGACGATGATCGAGCCCGCCGCGAAGTAGCCCCACTGCTGTGAGAAGCCGCCGACGAAGAAGCGCAGGCCGACCGGAGCCGTATACATGACCTCCTCGTCCATGAACGTGGCGGCGAGAATGAACTCGTTCCAGCCGGTCATGAACGAGAAGAGCGCCGTGACGGCAACCGCAGGCTTGGCCAACGGCAGAATGATCCTGATGAAGATCTGAATAGGGGTAGCGCCGTCGATCCGGGCCGACTCCTCCAGTTCGAGCGGTATGGTGTCGAAGTAGCCCTTGAGCATCCAGACGCAAAAGGGGATAGCGGTGGTGGCGTAGACGAGGATCAATCCGATCCAGGTCGAGCCCAGACCCAGCCACCCGACAATGATGATGTAGAGAGGAATCAGCATCAGGGTACCGGGGAACATCTGTGACACCAGGAAGGACATCAAGCCGGCCCGCTGACCCGGGAAGCGAAAGCGCGAGAAGGCGTAGCCCGCCGTTGTTGCCAAAAAGACACCCAGGACGGTGGTGGCGGCGGCGACCACGGCGCTATTGAGGATCCAGCGCGCGAACGGCTGATCGGTCATCACCGACTTGAAGTTCGACAGGGAGACCTGCTCCGGCCAGGGCAGGATGGCTCGCAGCCGATCGAGAAACGTCGGATCGGACGGCAGATCGGCGATGGCGAGGCTCTGGCCCCCGGAGAAGGCGATGGTGAAGACCCACAGCACGGGGTAGATTGCCAGCAAGGTGAAGATCACCAGAAAGACGTGCAGCGGCAGGTGCTCCGGCTCGTCCGTAATCTTGCTTCGCTTCATACGCCCTCCGATGCGCCGGTCACGCGGTTCTGCCAGATGCCGTAGGTCAGGAGAATGATGAAGATCACCACCGAATAGGCCGCCGCGTAGCCGTAGCGGTACTGCTCGAAGGCGATCTTGTACGCCTCGGTGATCAGGATCTCGGTCGAGCCACCCGGCTCACCACCGGAGACCAGGTAAATGACGTTGAACTGGTTGAACGTCCAGATCACCGAAATGATGACTGCCGGGACCAGGGCGGGTTTCAGCGATGGCAGCGTGATCGTCCTGAACTGCTGCCAGCGAGTGGCGCCGTCGACCCGAGCCGCCTCGTAGAGGTCGCCGGGAATCGACTGCAGGGCGCCGAGCGAGATGACCATCATGAACGGGAAGCTCAGCCAGCCGTTGGTCGACAGCACGGTGATGAAGGCCGTGAACGGGCTGTCGAACCACGACAGCCCTTGGCCGCCGAACATCTGGATCACCTGGTTGATGACGCCGAACTGCGAGTGAAACATGCCCTGCCAGATGAGGGCGGTGATGTAGTTGGGGATCGCCCAGGGCAGGATCAGCAGCACCCGGTAGATCGGCTTCAGCACCAGTCCCTTGGTGTTCAAGATGAGCGCCAGGAAGAGCCCGACGGTGACACCCACCGCGACATTGGTAACCGTCCAGATGATGGTGAAGCCGAGCGTCCAGTAGAAGTTCTGGTAGTTGAAGACCCGGCCGTCTTCGGTCGTCTTGACCAGCTCGAAATCGGTCAGGATATCGACGAAGTTCTCGACGCCGATCCAGATGTCGCCGAGCGGCTGATCGGTGTTGTAGACGTTCGAATTCGTGAAGGAGAGCAGGATGCCGTAGCTGAAGGGGAAGAAGACCAGAAGGATCATCGCCACCATCGCCGGCATGACGTAGAAATAGGCCACGCGATGCCGCGACAGCGCGGCTCCGGTTCGGCCGGCCGCCCCCAGCCCCACAAAGCCCAGCAGCACCAGTGCGGCTACGGTGACTGGGATCATCAGGTTGATGTAGCTCCGGCGCTCTCCAGCCTCTCGCACCGCCACCGCCTGCTCGTCGACTGCGGATTCCGTGACCAGACCCAGGGGCCGGCGAAAGCGATCGACGTCCCAGTCGGCCGGCTCGAGCGGTGGACTGGCGGTGAGTCCCTCCTGTGCCAAGATGGTTGCCAAGCCTCTCGACGTCAGCGTCAGCTCCTGGGAGATGTGGGCCTCGGCAGCCATGCGCTCCTCATGGAGCGCCTCGAGACCGAGGATGCCGTGGAGGAAGACCGCGATCAACAGGAGCAGGGCGGCCAGCAGCAGCAGGACGAGCGGCCGGTCACCGGCCACCTTGACCAGGGCGAACAGGAGCAGGATCGGCACGACCAGTACCAGGAGCGCCTGCAGCCAACTGGTGCCTCCCACCTGATAGGCCGACGGGATGGCTTCGATCAGGACGGCGCCGACGATCTTGTCCCCCTCCGCTACCGGTCCGGCCAGGGCTACCCCGCCGGCCGGCAGTTTCTGGAGGTCGATCTCGGTCTTGAAAGCGCGACCCTCCTGGACGTTTGTCTCCACAGCGGCTCGCAGGCTCTGCCCGAGGTCGTAGAGGGGCTTCTCCTCGCGCGCCATTTTGCGCGGCGCTGCTTGCTCGCCCGTGTCCTCGGGCGCAGTGGAAGCCATCATCCGGATGCCCTGAAACCGGATGACGCGAGCGCTGGCCACGCCCTCATGCAGCTCGACGTAGCGGGCCACAGCGCCCTGCAGGCTGTCGCTTTCCAAGCCCACTCGTTCGACGATCTCGGTCAAGGCGTTGAGGCTGACGATGGCCGAGCGCTCTGCGACCATGGCGGAGAGTCCGGCACGGCTGCGCGCCTGGAGCCACAGGCCGAAGCCCACGGCAAACAGCAGTGCCAGAGATAGTCCGATGGCGAGACGGCTGGGTTTGACGGCTTCGAGATTCATGGTTGGTGTCTCCGCGGCTTACTTGCGCAACGCAGCAATCCGCTGCACGACCTCCTTTTGCGCTTCCTCCATTGCCGCCTTGGGTGTCGCGTTCTTCTTGATGATGATGTTCATGGCGGTGGTCGCCGGCGACCAGACCATGGTCATCTCAGCCTTGTTGGGCATCGGAATCGCGACCTCGACCTGCTTGCGAAACGCTTGAAGAATGGGATCGGCAGCCACCTTGGCGTCGTCGTAGACTGCGGTATTGGCCGGCGTCTGACGGCCCTCGATAGCCATGATCACCCCGGCAGGCTTGTCGGTGAGAAACTTCGCGAAGTCGTAGGCCTCGTCTTTGTGCTGCGACGGCGCTGCGATGTAGACCCCCTCGACCGTCATCCAGGGCCGCATGGGTGAGCCGGCCTCGTCGATTGTCGGCAGGGGAGCCAGGCCGAAGTCGACTCCCGCGGCGATCTCACCGAGAAACCAGGGGCCGGAGAAGACGATGCCCGCCTTGCCTTCGTTGAACAGCGAGGTGATCAGGGCCGTCGATGGCTCGGCCGGCAGGATCTTCGTCTCGTCGGCCCACATCATCAGGTACTCGAGAGCCTTGACGTTGGCCGCCGAGTTCATCGTCGGCTTGCCGTCCGCACCGAAGACACCGCCACCGAAGGCGTTCATCAACGCGGCGTGGTAGTAGAAATCGTTGTAGGCGTAGGCGAGACCGAACTTGCCGACCGTCGCGTCGGTCATCTTCTGGGCGTTCGCCACCAGCTCACCGGAGGTCTTGGGTGGCGACGAGACGAGTTTCTTGTTGTAGATCTGGGTGATGACCTTGTAGTTCAGGGGCAAGCCGTAGACCGTGTCCTGATAGGTCATCGCCTCCATCGTGGTCGGCAGAAAGCGCGAGGTGATCTCGTCTTCGAGAAAGAAGTCGAGCGGTTCGATGGTGTTACCGGCCTCGATCCAGCCACCGAGTCGGTCCTGGGCGTAGATGAAGATGTCGGGTCCCTTGCCGCGGGGCACCGCGGCGGTGATCTTGTCGGCGTAGGCGTCGTAGGGCACAGCCAGGGTCGACACCTTGATGCTGCCCCCCTTGGCCTTGTTGTACTCGGCCACGGCCTTTTCGAAGGCGGTCTTCTCGCCACCCCGATAGGCGTGCCAGACCACCAGCTCGGTCTGTGCCAGAGCCCCCAGGGGAACGAGGATCAGAGCGATCAACAGCGTGCCTGCCACGATGGCGATTCTTCGAGTCTGCATGAGAGCCCTCCCTCCTGCGATATATAGTCTTGTTATGGCTGCGCCTCTCCAGCCAGACTCTCCTCCGTCTTGGCGTCGAAGAGATGCAGTCCAGCGAGCTCGACGGTCATGGTCGCCTGATCCCCCACGCTGGGTGACAGCTGCGGGTCCATGGTGGCGGTGATGAACTCCTCGCCGAGCTTGCCGTGCACGATGTTCTCGTGACCCAGTGGCTCCACGACCTCGACCTGGACCTCGAGCGAGCCCTTCTCGCCGGCCACCGAGTCCGGTGAGGCGAACAGATGCTCGGGCCTGATCCCGACCACGACCTCCCGACCCTCGAAGCCGGCCAGGCGGCTCCGCCACTGCTCGGGCACCGCCAGGTTGAACGTCTTGCCTTCGATTGCGAGGCCGCCGTCGGTGATCTTCGCCGGTACGAGGTTCATCGGCGGCGTGCCGATGAAGCTGGCGACGAACATGTTGGCCGGCTCTCGGTAAACCGCCAGCGGCGAGCCGACCTGCTGCAGATCACCGTCCTTGAGGATGGCGATGCGGTCCCCCATGGTCATGGCCTCGACCTGATCGTGGGTTACATAGACCGTGGTGGTCTTGAGACGCTTCTGCAGCTTCGAGATCTCGGCCCGCATCTGGACGCGCAGCTTGGCGTCGAGGTTGGACAGGGGCTCGTCGAAGAGGAACACCGAGGGATTGCGGACGATGGCGCGCCCGACCGCGACGCGCTGTCGTTGGCCACCCGAGAGATGCTTGGGTCGACGGTCGAGGTAGGGTGTGATGCCCAGGATCTCCGCCGCCTTGTTGACCCGCTGGTCGATCTCGGCCTGCGGGGTCTTCTTGAGTCGCAGACCGAACTCCAGGTTCTGGCGCACCGACATGTGCGGGTAGAGCGCGTAGCTCTGGAACACCATCGCGATGTCCCGCTCCTTGGGCGGCAGGTCGTTGACCACCCGGTCGCCGATACTCACCGTACCGTCGGTGATCTCCTCGAGCCCGGCGATCATGCGCAGCGCCGTCGACTTGCCACATCCCGACGGACCCACCAGCACCATGAACTCCTCGTTCTCGATGTCGAGATCCAGCTTCTCGATCACCGTGACCTCGCCGTAGGATTTCTTGACCCCATTGAAATTGACCTGAGCCATGATGCGCCGTTCCTCCCTGGGTGTAGGTCTCTCGATCACTCGACCGTCAGAATGCGAGCTGCTCGGCCGGCGACCGTGACCTCCATGGGGCTGGTAGCAACCCCGATCGACTCCTGGTTCCAGACATCGTTGATCGTCTTCTCTGCCCACGCGGCCGGTACTTCCAAGCTCGCCGTGGCCGGCTCCTGGCCGCGATTCACCGCCACGATCACCACATCGCCGGTGGCTTCGTCGGTCCGTTGAAACACCAGCAGATCCTGCTCGAACAGCAGGCCGGTGTGGCTGCCCCGCCAGAGCGCTGGGTGGGCGCGACGGATCGAGATGAGTCGTTTGTAGTCCTCGCGCAGAGCTTCGTTGCGGGGCTCGCCCTTGCCGGGCAGAATGTCCCGCTCGCCCCACGGCATATCGCTGCGGTTCTCGGGCCAGTCGCCACCCTTGCGAC
Organism: Thermoanaerobaculia bacterium; assembly: GCA_947259195.1. Classification (GTDB taxonomy): domain Bacteria; phylum Acidobacteriota; class Thermoanaerobaculia; order Multivoradales; family JAHEKO01; genus JAUVRX01. Next base: position 6,219 of record CAMYLC010000143.1, read on the forward strand.
CGACCTCCTCGCCGTAATAGATCACCGGAATCCCGGGATTGGTGAACTGTAGAAGCGCTGCCAGCGTGAAAGTCTCGATGTCGCCGTCGACCAGCGACAGAGCACCCTGGACGTCGTGGCTCGAGAGGTAGTGGGCCAGGTAGTAGCCTTCCCGCACCTCATGGCGTTTCTCCAGATAGCGGTTGAATGCGACAGCGCGGCCGCGGCCCTGGAGGAATGCGAGCGTACTGCCCTGGAAGCCGAAGTCGAAGCCCGCATCCATCTCGTCACCTTCGAACCAGGGATCGAGCGAAGGGGCATCACCACCCCAGACCTCGCCCACCAGGAAGAAGTCCTCGCCCAGGGACTCCTCGACCGCTCCGCGGTGCTTCTGCCAAAACTCGTGCGTCACGTGCTTGACGGTGTCGAGCCGAAAGCCGTCGAGACCGACCCGCTCGGCGAGGCCCAGGTGCGCCTCCAGTAGGTAGTCGGCCACCTCCGGCAGCTCTGTCTTGAAGTCCGGCAGACCCGCCAGGCAGGAGGTGATGTCGTCCGTACCGCAGGTTCCCGCATTCTCGGTGCGCAGCCAGGCCCTGGTCTTCGGATCGGTCACATACTGAGCGCCATAGCCGGCGTGGTTGTAGACGATGTCGAGCAGCACCGCGATTCCCCGCTGGTGGGCGGCATCGACCAACGCCTTCAGGTCCTGCTCGCTGCCGAAGCGGGGATCGAGGCTGTTGAAGTCATCGGCCCAGTAGCCGTGGTAGGCCCAGTCTGGAAAACCGGCACCCGTCACGAAGCCGTCGATGTTCTTGACCACCGGTGTGATCCACAGCGCGGTCACACCGAGATCGGCGAGCTCGTCGAGCTGCTCGGTGAGGCCCTTCAGGTCACCGCCGTGAAAGGCGCCCTTGTCGTTGGGGTCGACCTTGACGTTGTTCGAGGAGTCACCGTCGGCGAATCGATCGACGATCACGAAGTAGAGGATCGCTTCGTCCCAGCTGGAGTGCGGCTCGACGCTGGTGGGAACCTCCTGGAGAGTACTCTGCCCAGCCAGAGTCGTCGGCATGACAAAGCCGAGGCACAGAGTCAAAAGGCAGGTCCACGACCAGCGACTGATTCTCTCGACCTCCATCGGTCTGCCCTCTCGTCCCAGCGGAAGAACCTCGACAACCAGCTGTCGTTGGTCTCCTAACGTCGGCCTTGCTTGCGCCAGGCCCCTTCCTTGATTTCAAGACAGAAGTATTTGGAATCGGCGCGGCGATGGGTATTCGGACTTTCCGCTGTCCTGTTGCGGAAACTACGTAGATGTCGCGGCAGTGGGACCGAGCTCCCTGAGCTCCTCGCCGACAGCCGCCGGCAGGGTAAAGCGGAACGTCGCGCCCCCACTTTCGCCGGAACTGCACCAGAGTCGACCGCCAAAAGAGCTGACGATCGAACGACTGATGGTCAGACCCATGCCGAGACCGGAGTCCTTCGTGGAATAGAACGCCTCGAACAGCCGATCTTGCTCCGCCTCGGTCAGGCCCAAGCCCCGATCCGAGATGCTCACTTCGACGAGCTCGCTCTCGGCGAGCTCGGTGGCGATTCGAATCGGCTCATGGCACTCGGCGGCCAGGCAAGAGTCGACCGCATTGCGGACCAGGTTGAGGATTACCTGCTCGATCTGCACTGCGTCGACTACCACCCTTGGTAGCGAGGGCTCGAGCTCCAGTTGCAGAGGGATATCGCGGAAGCGGGCGTCGGCACGTGCCAGCTCGACAGCTTCTCCGACGATCTGGTTGACATCGATGAGCTCGTCACGACTGTGGCGTTTCTTGATGAACAATCTGAGCCGCTGAATGACTTCACCGGCTCGATGGGCCTGAGCGCTGATCTTGTTGAGCACGCCGCGGAGCTCGCTCGAATCGATGCCGCCCGATTCGACCAAGCGGCGACTCGCCTCGGCGTAGGTGGCGATAGCGGTCAGCGGCTGATTAATCTCGTGTGCCAGCCCTGCCGCCATCTCACCAATGGTCGTCAGTCGCGTGACGTGAGCCAGACGCTCCTGATTCTGACGAGCCTCTCCACGCGCTCTATGCTGCTCCGTCCGATCGACCAGATGAACGATCAACCGGTCGGGCCTGCCGTCGGCGATTCGCAATACACCGCAGTGGAGTTGTCCGTAGGCCACCTCGCCGCCCTGGCGCAGAAATCGCTCTTCGATCAACACGTGGTCGATCTCGCCGCTGAACAGCCGGTCGAGGTCGTCTTGTAGCCGATCGAGATCTTCAGGGTGGAGGAGATCCGTCAGACCTCTGTCGACAAGCTCGGACCTCTCGTAATCGAGCATTTTGCAGAGAGCCCGATTGGCCGAGAGAATCTTCCCTGAGCCATCGAAGGTGGCCAGACCGATCGGCGCGTTCTCGATCGTCATCCGAATCTCGGCCTCGCCCTGGCGCAGGCTCGAGAGATGTCGTCGCATTCCCTGCATCATCGGCCAAAGCACGAACTGGCCCAGAAACCACAAGGCCGCGAGCGTGAGTGCCGCCATGATGCGGATGGTCCACTGCAGACCTTCGATTCGTCCTGTCGTGTAGCGCTCGAGCTCGCCGGTAGCGGCTTCCAGAGAGGGCAAGATCCGCTCCTCGAGGCCGATGCCGACGAGGCTGCGCAGGCCCACGGACGACAAGGCCGGGTCGAGCCTCGGGTCGGCGGCGGCACGCAACGTGACCACGAAGTCCCTAACCTGCCGATCCAGACGATGGGGCGGTTCGAAGTACACGGCGTGTACCTCTGCGGGCAAGCCCCCACCCAGCCCGAGTAGGCTGCCGCTGGCCAGAGCCCGATGCGTCGACTCGATCAGCCCGCCAATCTCCAGGAGCTCGGCGCGCAGCTTCGAAGCGGTGTCGCCAGTCGTGGCGCGCTCCAGCTCTGCTGCCAGGAGCGCGGCCCTCTGCGAGAGCATGCGCTGGCGGCCGCTCAAGCTCAGGACGGCGGCGCTCGCCTCCATCTCGCGCGTCTGCACGCTGAATAGGATCATGGTCGCGGCGCCCAGCAGGCCCAGCAAGGCTATGGACGCCAACGATCGGATCTGCAGCGATCTGAGGACCTCGCGGTCGGTGGCAGGAAGATTGCTCTCTCGCATGAGTTCGGTCGGCCTGCCGTAAGGATACAATGGCAGCCACCTGCGATGATGACGAATCCGCAGCCTTCACCAGCCACCGTTTTCGTTGTTGACGATGATGAAGCTGTACGTGAGTCTCTGGCGTTGCTCCTTCGTTCCGTCGAGCTTGCGGCCGCGACCTTCAGCAGCGCCCACGAGTTTCTCGGCAGCTACGATCCTGCGGCGCCGGGCTGCCTAATCCTCGATGTCCGACTGCCCGGAATGAGCGGCCTGGAACTGCAGCAGAGGCTGGCCGACGATGGTGCCGATCTGCCGATCGTCTTCATCACCGGCCATGGCGATGTACCCATGGCCGTTCGCGCCATGCGCAGCGGAGCCGTCGATTTCCTGCAGAAACCGTTCAGTGACCAGGACCTTCTCGACCGAGTACAACAAGCACTCGCCGAGCAGTCGCAACGGCGCCAGCAGCGCGCATCGAAGGCCGTGATCGCGCAGCGGATTCGATCGCTGACGCCACGTGAGCACGAGGTCATGGAGCTCATCGTCGAGGGACACGCCAACAAGATCATCGCCAATCGACTCGGGACGAGCCAGCGGACCGTCGAGGTCCACCGTGCCAGCGTCATGCGCAAGATGCAGGCCGACTCCGTGGCCCGGCTGGTGCACCTCGTCTTCGCAGCGGACACCTAATCCGGAGTATTCATGAGCCGGGCCAAGACGCCTCAGCTCGATCTACGTATAAGTCCGTATTTACGTTTCTGGGCCTGACTCCGATACTAGACCGAGGTCGGGAGTGCCCGACCCGTTTTCGAGCACGCAGGCCTCTGCACAATGAGGCAACGACTTCGAGTGTCTGCGCCAGGCCAGGAAAGGCCAACCGTCTACGTCATCGATGCGGACGCCGCCGTCCGAGACGGTTTGACGTCTCTGCTGCGACTACTGTCGCTGGAAGTAGAAACCTACGCGTCCGCCGAGAGCTTCCTGGCGCAAGCGAGCTTCGCTGCGCAAGCCTGCGTTGTCACAGAGCTTCAGCTGCCGGGACTCGGCGGTCTCGAACTGCAAGAGACGCTCAAGTCGCGCGGCGTGGACTTGCCGATGATCGTTCTGGCGAGCCGTAGCGACGTCGCCACGGCGGTGCGGGCTCTGCGCTGCGGTGCGATCGACTTCATCGAAAAGCCGTTCGTCGACCGGGTGTTGACAGAGCGCATCACCGAGGTCCTCGGCCTTGAGAAGAAGACTCGGATTTGAGCTTCGTAAGTTGCTGCCGAAGTCGGTCGGTACGGTAGCCAGCCTTGCTGGCTGACCGCTCGATGGCGTCGACCGTTTTCTTCCAGGCAGCGGACTCGCTATCGACTTCCTGATCCGAAGTCGCCGCTCGAACCGACCAGGCCCAGGTCTCGAGCAACCGGCGCCAGCGCAACATCGTCTCCAGAGCCTCTCGATTCAAGTACTCGATGCCCTCGAAAGAGTGGATGTTGAGAGCGCGGCGTGCGCCCTGATCCGCGAGCAAGCCGTCGAATACGGTCGCGCCATCCGGAGCGTGCCGAGCCTGCCGGCCCCAGTCCAGCTCGAGACTGCAGGCGATCGCGGCCAGCAGAGGGCCCGACACTTCGGGCTCGACACCCGTTTCAGCCAGCGAGCGGGTGACTTCAGGTCGCAAGCTCCAATCCTCGAGCAGCGCTGGTGCCGCGAAGTCCTCACCCAGGGCATCTACCAGCACTTGGAGAACGGTCCAGACCAGGGCTGCCGAGGCCAGGTCGAGGGGCTCCTTGGGTGCTTTCGGGCCGCTCGTTGCGCGGCTCGATCGGCGGAGCGTCTGGAGTCGAAGACCGGCTTGGTCGAGAGTCTCCTGTTCCACGCTACCCGCGCCGATCCTCGCCGCCTCGATCGCCAGATCCCCGAGCGTCGATTGCATCGCCGACAAACGCTCCGATTGGGCCTTGGAGGGTGCCGTCTTCGAGCCGACGATCGAGTGGGCGTCGATCAGTGCAGGATGGATTCGGCGCTGCCAACCATCGCGCAGCGGCTCGAGCTGCAGTCCGCGCCGCGCCTGCTCCAGGCTGTCGACACCGGTGCCGGCCAGCCGGTCAGCCAGTCGGGCGTAGAGGCCCTGCGGATCATCGCGGAGTGGTCGGAAATCGGCGAGCACCCGATAGTGGAACGCACCGAGGTCGATCGGCAAACCGCTGTCGACCAACTCGTGGGAATCGATCAGAAACTCCAGCCCGCCGGTTAGGTCCCGGAAGCCGATGAAGGCACCCTGTGTTGCGTCGAGTCCGAGCGCCCCTGCCAGGCTCTGACGGAACTCGCCTGCGGGCACGCCCGCCGCTTGCATCGACATGGGAGCCGCGAGATGGACTCGACCATGCGCGTGCTGGTAACGATTGTTGAACAACACCAGAACCTGATCATCCCCGAGACCGTTCGACAATGCGTAGACATCCTCGTTGACCCCGCCACCGTCGTCGATCACGTCATAGAGTCGAAAGTTGTCGACACCGGCAAACAGATGGCGTCGTTTCAGCAGCGGCACGATCTCCCGCTCGTGTCGCGCTATCAAGCCGGCATCGGCCTCTTCTCCCCAGTAGGCTCGTCGATACTCCATGCCGTACTTCTCGGCGAAGCCCTCGAACTGCCCGTGGGCGAACATCGGCAAACCCGGCAGGGTTGCCATGAGGACGCAGACGCCGAAATAACGGTCCTCCTTGCCGAACTGGTCCATCGCAGTCTGCTCGTCCGGGTTGCTCATGAAGTTGACGTAGCGCTGCAGGATCTGAGGATCGAACTCGAGCGTCTCTTTGAGCAGGCGTCGGTACTTGTCGTTCTCCTGATCGCGCAGCATGTTCATGAAGGCGCTGTTGTAGACCCGGTGCATACCCAGGGTGCGGACGAAGTACCCCTCCATCAGCCAGAACGCCTCGGCCAGCAGGAGCGTGTCCGGCAGCTCGGCCGATACCCGATCGACCACCTCGCGCCAGAACTCCTCCGGCATCCGGTGAGTGAATGCCTCGCGGGTCATGCCGTGTTCCGCCCGTGAGGGAATTGCACCCGCCGTGCCGGGCTCGGGGAACCACAAACGTTGGTAGTGACGCTTGGTCAGGGTCATCGCCGCATCGAAGCGAATCACCGGAAAACGCCGGGCCACATCGAGGATGGTCTCCAGCACCGCTTCCCGAACTCTCGGGTTGAGGTAGTCGAGCTGTGCGGTGTCGTTCCACGGCATCGAGGTGCCGTCATTGCCGTGATAGATGAAGCGCGCCTCACCGGTTCGATGGTCGACTCGCTTGAAGACCACCGCAGCGTCCGAGCGATCGAAATAGTGATCCTCGAGGTAGATTCCGACCGACGGATCCGGCGAGAAATCGGGTCCGTCGAACGAGTAGGAGGGGAACGGGCACTCGGCACCGCCCAGGAACCAGTCGGGGTGCTCGAGAACCCAATCCGAGTCGATGCCCATGTGGTTGGGCACCATGTCGGCGGCCAGACGAACGCCGTGGTCCCAGGCCTTCTTCTCGAGCCGCTGCAGCGCCGCCTCGCCACCGAGCTCGTCTGCGATCTTGTAGCGCCGTAGGGAATAGGCCGACGCCACGGCCTCGGGATTGCCGCACATCTGCTTGACACGCTGGGATGCGATGCTGCGCTCCCAGACACCGATCAGCCAGAGCCCGGAGATCCCTCTCGCCGCGATGCCGGCCAGCTCCGCGTCGGGAATCTCGTCGAGATGCCGCATCGGGATCCCATAGCGCCTCGAGAGTTGGTCCAGCCAGACGTAGACGTTCTTCGCCAGCAGGACGAGACTCGGCATCCAGTTGCGGTCGCTGCTGTAGCGAACCTGGTCGTCGTCACCGAAGGACAGGGCCGGAGCCTCCGCCGGTCCGGGGCCGCCGGCGAATCTGGGCGCCAGCTCTTCGGCGAACAGGTCGAGACCCGCCTGCAGCTCGCTTCTGTAGTCGTCCAGCAGGTCGCCCCACCGGCGGAGGAGAAACTGCAGTTGACCGAGAAGGGAATCGGGGGATGCACGCTGGGGTCCCAGCAGCAGGTCCAGCAGGCGCTCACCACCTGCCGTTCCCGGTAGCTCTTCGGCTTCCAATAGCCCCGTCAGGGACTCCACTGCCTGCTGGAACTGGGGACGCTCCAGGAGGGGGCTCTCGTGGAGCACCCGGGTGATCGACCGGGCCGCTGGATTGTTATGCAGGATCCAGAGAATCAGCAGCTCGAGGACAGCTTCGTCGCTCGAGATCGGAGAGCTACCGAGATACTCCTCGTTGAACTCCTTCAGCGTCTCGTCGAGAGATGCTTGGCCGAGCGTAGCAGCGAGTCCTTCCCGAGCGTGACGGATCAGAGACGGGTCTCTGGTCTGTAGATAATGTCTCGCGATGCGCTGCAGGGCTTCTTCGATCAGGTCCAGCGCCCGCATGGCACCGCCGCTGACTCCGGCATGCTCGCGCTCGGATTCTGCCAGTGCCTCGTTGACACGCCAGGAGAGGAGTCTCGCGGCGCGCACATCGGGGAGTCGAACCTTGCCGGGGACGAACCACGACTCCTGCTCGAGGTCGAGACGCGGACGCACCTGCTTCGAGATCTGAAGAGCCATGCTGGAAAGCCTATCTGATTCGATCCCGGTGATGGCTCATCGCTCGAGCTCCAGAACCTGCGCTGCCCCGATCAGCGCCGCCGTGCGGTGCACGATCAGGTCGACAGGGATCGGCTCGAGGTAGTCTCGGAAGCGACCCTTGGCCAGGAACCTCCGGCGAAAAAGAGCTTCGTCGAAGACCGCTCCCATTTTCGGCAGGATGCCACCGGCCAGAAAGACGCCACCTCTGGCGCCCAGCGTCAGGGCGAGGTCGCCGGCCACTGCACCCAACCAGCCCGAGAAGAGTCTTGTCGCCTCCGCCTCCAGGGAGTCGGCGCTGGCGCGTGCCCGGTGCTCCACATCCCGTGGCCTCGACTCCAAGGGTTCGACCCCCGACAGCTCGCAGAGGGCCTGATAGAGGTTGACCAGTCCCGGGCCGGACAGCACCCGCTCCGCTGAAGCGCGGCCGAACCGCTGCTGCAGGATCTGCACCACCTGCCACTCGCGTTCGTTCGTCGCCGCCAGATCGCGGTGTCCACCCTCAGTGCTGATGGGCCACCACTTCCCCTGCGCCGGCACCAGTCCCGAGACCCCGAGGCCGGTGCCCGGTCCCAGCACGGCCAGAGGGGCGCCGACCTGCCGCTCTCCTTCCTTGACCCGCCGCAGCTCCTCCGGCTCGAGGATCGGCAACGACAAGGCCAGGGCCGCGAAGTCATTGACGACGCGCAACGTAGAGAGCTCGAGTTGCCGACGGGTCTCCTCGATCGAGAAGTCCCAGATGTGATTCGTCATCTCCACCCGGTCGCCGGTGACGGGCGAGGCGATTGCGAAGACCCCTTTGTCTGGGCGCTGAGAGCTGTCCAGCCCATTCAGGTACTCCTCGGCCGCCGCGGCAGGCGAGGAGTAGTCGGCACAGTAGAGAGTGCTCTGCCGCCGGACGCCTTGCTCTGCATCGGCGAGTCCGAAGCGGATATGGGTACCCCCTATATCTGCCACGAGTATCCGTTCAGTCAGGTTGCCCATAAGCCTCCGGTCTCTGACATCCAGGATTCGATCTCACCCGTGATGCGAGGTATCTCACCATCCGATACGTCGACGATTCGACGCGGTAGGAGAGAGCTCTCGGACAGCTCGAGCAGTCTCTCTTGCTGGCGCACGAACTTCTCGAGGTCGTCGTACTGCGACGGCTTGCCCGAGACCCTGAGTCGCTCCTCCCGCGCCTCGGCAAAGGACTCTGCCGAGCGCACGCAGATCACGAGATGAAACCCGACGGCCGCTAGTCGCTCTTCGAGCCATTCGAAGTCGTAGTCGATGCCTTGCTCGGCGAGTTGGTAGAGGCGGGTCGAGAGGTGGAAGCGGTCGACGATCCACGAGTAGTAGCGCAGCAACTCGAACAACCGCATCCAGGTGGCGAAGGTCTCCATCGCCTGTTTCCTTTCCTCAGGAAGGAAGTTGATCAGACCCCGACCCCAGGGCACGTTGGTGAAGCCGCACCACTCGGCCGAGACGATCGGAGAGTGGTAGCGATAGGCGCGGGGACCGACGAACCCCGGGCTCTCGTTGAGCGCGAAGGCGATCTCGGTCTTCAGCGTCAGCCGCGTCCCCTCGAGGATGACCTTGGGACAGAGCTTGCCGGCCATCACCTAGCGAGTGTAGCGGAATGCCCGCCGAAAGTGGCCTGCATCCACCCTCCTGTCGACTGGTCACTTGATCCTCGCGCCCGGGACCGATACGTTGGACGCGACCATGCCGCAGATCGACACTTGCCGTCGGCTCGTGGCTGTTGCGATTGCCGCCTCTCTGGCGCTCAGCTGTGGCGGCAGGGCTCCGTCAGCACCGGAACAGCTTGCCGTGTCCCCGGCCCGGCCGCCGGCGCCCGAGGCGGTCGACATGGGGCAGCCCTGGTGGCGCTCGGTGGTCTTCTACGAGATCTTCGTCCGCTCGTTCTCGGACTCGGCCGCGGGTACCCATGCCGATGACGGGATCGGCGATCTTCAGGGTCTGATCGAGCACCTCGACTATCTCAACGACGGCCATCCCGAGACGGATGCAGATCTCGAGGTCGGCGGCATCTGGCTCATGCCTGTGATGCAGTCGCCGAGCTACCATGGCTACGACGTCACCGACTACCGCACGATCGAGAAGGACTATGGTACCAACGCAGACTTTAGACGCCTCGTCAACGAAGCGCATCGACGGGGCATCCGCGTCATCGTCGACCTGGTGCTGAATCACACCTCGAGCGATCATCCCTGGTTTCGTGACGCCTGGAGGAAACGGTCGCCCTATCACGACTGGTACATCTGGTCCTACGAGCCGCAGGACTTTCTCGGTCCCTGGAGTCAGCCGGTGTGGCATCGGGCGCTCTGGTGGCAGCGTGGCTGGCGGCATTTCAACCACCTGAGCTATTACGGGATCTTCTGGTCCGGCATGCCCGACCTCGACTACCGCAACCCAGAGGTCACCGGCGCCATGCAGGAGGTCAGCCGCTTCTGGATCGAGGAGATGGGTGCCGACGGCTTTCGGCTCGACGCGATACGGCACCTGATCGAGGACGGCGCCGTGCAGGAGGACACCCCCGAGACACACGACTGGCTGCGCGGGTATCAGAGGTTCCTGAAAACGGATCACCCGGAAGTCATGACCGTCGGCGAAGTCTGGGCAGAGACTGCCGTGGTCGCCAGCTACGGCCCCGACGAGCTCGATCTGACGTTCCAGTTCGCTCTGGCGCGGGAGATCCCCGGGGCCGTCAATTCCGCAAGTGCGGCGGCTCTGAAGGCCGAGGCGTCGGAGGTCTGGGAGACCTTCCCCGATGGCCGCGCCGCGACGTTCTTGAGCAACCACGACCAGATTAGAGTCATGTCGGTGCTCGACGGTCGGGTCGACAGGGCCAAGCTGGCCGCGACCCTGCTGCTCACGAGTCCCGGTGTGCCGTTTCTCTACTACGGCGAAGAGATCGGCGTCGAAGGCACCAAACCCGATCCGAGCCTGAGAAAACCGATGCCGTGGTCCTCTGAGAAGCATGGTGGGTTCTCCTCCAAGAAGCCCTGGCAGGATCTTCCTCTCGAGGCGAGCCGAGTCAACGTGAATCTGCAGAATGACGACCGTGACTCACTGCTCTGGCACTATCGCCATTTGATCCGCCTTCGAAACCGCCATCCAGCATTGCGAGTCGGTGATTTCTCGCCTGTGGAGACCGGCGACGATCACATCTACGCCTTCGAGCGCCGCACCGACGAGGAGAGGATTCTCGTCGTGGTCAATCTCAGCGAAAAAGAGATTCGTGAGTACGATCTCCTGATGGCCCCGGACGGGCTCGAGCTTGAGGTGTCGCCCGAGGAGCTTCTCGCCGGCGGGACGGCAGCGCCTCTCGATTCGAGTGCCTATCGGCCCCTGGCCGCGCTCGAGCCGATGACCGCCTACCTGTTCTGCTGGACCTCGAACGATGGCTCCTAGACGAAGATCAGCATGTCTCTGGCCGAGCGCATCGAATTGAAGCACCTGCACCCGGCCTCCTTGCCTCGGGAGATGCGTTGGCGGAGCATCGCCTACGCCTCCTTCTTCTGCTGCGGTCTGATCCTGCTAGGTGCCGTCGTGCTGAACTGGATCCCGACGCACACTTGGGCCTACTCCGCATTGGCTTGGCTGTATCGCCGGCCGATCCTGCTCGTCTTCACGCTCGCGGCAGTCCTCGGTGCCGCGTTTTCGCTGGTTGCCTGGCGGGAGGGGCGGCTGATCGTGCTGTCGCTGGCGACGCTGCTCACCGCTTGGATACCCTGGCTCGTGATGCGCTGGCCGGCCATCCCCGATCGCCTCGTCGTCGGCTACTTCTCCGCCTACATCGCTCTCGCTGTCGCTCTTCCACTCTGGTGGATGTTCGTCGATCGACGGCGACTGCTACGCCGCTATCCGCCGTATCGCGACCGAGGCTGGCTCGATTCGGGCTAGCGGGTCAGAGCACTCCGGTCGGAGCAGAATCTGGTCGGCGGAATCGGTGCAGGGAGGATTGCCGCAAGGGGTGCAGCCGCGGTTCTGGCCGCCACCTGGGCCGGATTCCGTGACTTCTTCAGGCAGCTCACCGATTCTGATTTCGCGCAGGAGGTAGTCTCGCCCTGGGAAGAGGTGCCAGCCGAATCTGTAGCCCTGACGATCGCGCGGAAAGGCGGTGGCCATTGCTCCAGAAGCGTGACCGAATCAACTCATGAAGGTTCGTCGGGGTCCCCCAGGGGGCTTTCATTCCGTCCGCTGCAAGAACCCCCTGGAGGACCCTCGCCAAACCTCTGAGACCAGTGGAGCCAGAACGCGGCCAGAGGTTGAAGCGCCCTCACCCACCGAGGTGCCAGCCGAATCTGGAGTCCTAACGATCGTCTGGAGACGTTTCCGCGGAAACGTCTGTGCCGTCCTGGGGCTCGAGAACGTAGCGCTCGGATTCGATCGGCAGTCGATCTGAGATTCCGAGGGGCAACGAATGGGCCGACAGGGATGACACGCAGGTGTCTCGGACGAGTAGTGGCGGATTGTGTCCCGCATTGCAGATCTCCTGGAGCCCACCTCCATTCAGCCGGCCCGCCGCCACTATCAGCGTCGGAAGCAGACTCGAGCAGCAGGCTGACGCAATGCAACCCGGCCGGTGACAGAGGTCGAGAGCGACCGGCTGTGGAAACCGGATCTCTGGTCTGGAAACCTCGACCACTCCACCGGCGATACCTGGGCCTGGTCGACGGCGGTGCCCCGAGGATGCGGTGCATCAGGGGATGACGGCCGACCACTGAGAGAGGTCGCCGGATTCGAATCCATCCACAAACACCTCAGGGGGTACCGCTGAGACATAGAGAAGCGCGTCTGCCACCGTCACATTGCGGTCCGAGTCCATGGCTCCCATCCTGATGGTGAGAGAATCGTGGTCCAGAATTCCGCCGGCAGGCTTCCCTTCGGTGGAGAACACCCCGTCGCCGGCGGCCGCATCGGGGTATACGCCATCGTCGTGGGCGGGGATGTTGAAGTACATGGGGAGGATGCTGGAGTTGTTCTCGAGCATGCCCTCGAGAAGCTCGTCCGTCGCGGTCTCTTCAATGTCGCTCAAGCCCTGCGGATCGGATACCTGCGACGTCAGGATCACCCGTGCGGCCGGATCGTCATTGGGCATGTACGGCGGGTCGAACACCATGCTGTGGATGATCGGTGCGGGTGAGACCGGAGCGACGGGGTTCAGATCACCGACGTAGAGGCTGAGGAGGTCGTGGCGGAAGCACACCCTCGATCCGTCGTCGCTGATCACCGGGTCCCAGGTGGAGGCGATCGCAATGTTGTTGACGTCCCAGGCGGGAAACAGATCGAGACCGCCGGTGCCGTCGGTCTGGGTCAGCCGGCCGCCGCCTGCCTCGGTGTCGTAGTAGAACATCCGATCGCCCAACAGGGTCAGTGTGTTGCCACCGACGTTGAACCCTCGGGGCTCGAGCTCGGTCGAGTCGCTGCCGTCGGGGTCGATCGAGAACCAGCTGACACCGTTGTTGAACGCAATCGTGCTGCCGTCGCCACTGATCGCCGGGTAGTCTTCGATATTGGTGTCCAGCGTCAACTGGCACTGGTCGCCCAGACCACAATCTTGACCTTCCGCCTTGGCGAAGAGGTCGGTAATGGTCACCAGAACTCCTGGGGGGGGCTCCCAATAGCCCATGAGGGTGAAGGCAATCTGGCTGCCGTCATCGGACACGTCGAACGTGGCCACCGCCCAGCCCTTGAGCCCACCGTTGCGCAGCACAGCCTCGTCGTCTACCACCAGCGACGGCGTGCCACCGGTGTGGTGCACCCGCCAGATATCCTGGCGATCTTCTTTGAAGTACGCATATTGGCCGTCCCATGTAGTGCGTACAAGAGGACGGGCAACGCTGGGAGTGATGTCCACCCAGTCGTTCGTATCCAAGATTTCGCTGATCGTTCCGCTTTCGACCTTGTAAATGCGATGCTGAGTCCAGGGGGTGACGAAGAAGGCTCTCGAGCCGTCACGGCTGATGGCGAGATCGGCCGGCAAGATCTGCTCCGCTGAATTGTCGGGGTCGGTCGGCAGCAGGATGCCAGCGAGGTTCGAGCCGTCCGCGTCCGCCAGGTAGATCTTCTTCTCGTTGGTGTCCGACTGACGACCGTAGAAGACGACAGTAGATCCATCGCCACTCATCGTAGCGTCTTCGATCACCAGATCGATTCCAGGACCGAAGAAATCGTCGCCATCGACGATTCTGACGTAGGAGGCCCTGAAATCGATGCTGGCGGAGTGACCAGGGGTTGCCGCAAGGACTGCGGCTACCAGAGGAACGGCCCAGACGGACAGAACAACAAGGCGACGGATCATCGTGCCACCTCCATACCGAATGCCGAGCCGATGTCCGTATTATGGTGAACCTCGGGCCGGGGCGCAACAGCTCGCCACCCGGGGAAGATCGGCCCGTCGGGGCGCCGCCTTTGTCTAGCCGGCTTGCTGGATCAGAGTCTTGTAACGAGGGTGGTGCCGATCATGGGCTTTCGAGCTCCGTGGGCCAGTTGACGATCAGATTCACAACGGTCTCGGAGTCCTGCTGTTGATTGGACCAGACCAGGAGCCTGTCGCCGTCTGGGGCCAGCGCGAAACTGGTTCCATCGGGTCTCGGTGGATGGATTTGAAAGAGGAGCTCAGTCCCTCCGGGCTGCAAGGAGTCCGATCCGACGGCTACCTCTGCCGCCATCAGTTGGCCGTTTTGTCTCGTGTAGACAATCTCGCGGCCATCGGCACGCCACTGGGGAAATAGCCCGCCCTCCTCCGACACCTGCCATCGGCGTCCTGTCCCCGGGAACGGTGCTACGTAGATCTCGTAGCGGCCCGATTCGTTGGAGGAGTAGGCAATCCACCTACCGTCTGGGGAGAAGGAACCGCAGCGCTCGTCGGCTTCCGTCTGCCGAAACGCAGTCGGTTCACCACTGTCTACGATCGGCAGTACCATGAGGTCCCTGCTGGTTCCAGGACGGGTCTGGTGGATCAATACCGAGCGTTCGTCGGGGGACACACTGCACAGAACCATGTCCTCTTCTCGATCGACCAGGATCTCCGTCTCACCGACTCCGCCAACAGCCTTGCGGTTGATCTCGAAGCGGCTGTTGTGCAGCGCGCTGAAGATCAGGCGGTTGCCATCCGGCGACCAGTCCAGGCCATAGTTCGACATGGTCTCGAAGGTGAAGCGGCTGCGCAGACCCGTTTCAACATCGGTCAGCCAGAGATTGCCAATGCCTCCGGGGTCGAAAATCACGACCATTGCCTGCCTGCCATCGGGAGATAGCGCAATAGGCCCAAATGTCGCCGGGTTGCCGATCGTGCTCAAGATGTTGCCGGAGCGATCTCTCCATTCGAGGGGGACTTCCGGGTTGAGCTCGCCACTGTTGTAGGCGAGCAGCCCGGAATCGGAGGCCGAGAAGATCCCCAGGGCAGCGCCCGAGACTGTCAAGATTCCTTCCACCAATGGAGTCGCCTCTCCCGTGAGCTCGAGTCGATCGGGGTCGAATGGCTGCGCCATCAAAGTGCTACCGCGGGTGAATAGCAACCAGCCAGCCGAGTACTGACCATTGGTGGGGGTCTTCACGATCTCCCGAGTGTCGGAATCGTCGAGAGACCCCAGCATCAACGCACTTTGTGGGTCGGTAGCGCCACGCGCCAAGTAGAGATAGTGCTGGCCATCGGGTAGAAAGCGAGGGTGGCGATGGGAGTTGTAGATCTCCAGGTCGAGCTCCGTAATGGGAGTGGGCTCGCCGCCAGTGGCTGCAACTCGGTGGATCGGCGCATCCGCCCGGGGCGCGAAAAGGATGACCCCGTAGCGGCTCCAAGTGCCTCCCTTGCCGTTTTCGGCAGCGCACAATGTAATCGGGGGACCACCTTCGGTATCAATCTTCTTCAGGGTCTGGTCGACATCGGTGAAGAAGCCGACCCAGCGTGAGTCGGGTGACCAAAAGGGGTAGGCGGCGCTCTCGGTTTCCGGCAGAGGCTTGGCCGTGCCTGAGTCGAGAGCTTGGACGTAGAGGCGCACGGTGCCGGTCTCATCCTGAATCGAGAACGCCATCTTCGTGCCGTCCGGCGACACCGCCACTGGGCCTGGATTCCAACCGGAAAGATAGAAGATCGAATCCTCGGGAGGCAGAATCGTGGCCCTAAGAACCCGATTCGGAACGGCCGGCTCGGAGTGCGAGAGCCACCAGACCGCCACTAGGGTCACGGCCGTCAACGCGAACAGCGCCCAGGGTAGGACCTGTTTCCAGCCGGAAGCCGGTGGTGATGCGAGTGCGGCCTCGGAGGCTTCGAAACTGGAGGGGTCGTCCAGATAGTCCTCTATGAGAATCCTGGCATCGCCGACGGCTTGCAGCCGTTGCGTCGGTTCTTTGCGAAGACAGTGTTGCAGGAGCCCCAGGACCCTGGCTGGTGTGTTGGCCGGCAAGAGACTCCAGTCGGGTTCCTCTTTGAGGACCGCCGCGAGCACGTGGGCGGCGGTCTTGCCGGCGAACTGTTGACGGCCTGTCAACATCTCGGCCATGACGACTCCGAACGCCCAGATGTCCGCCCGCCTGTCCGCTGGCTCGCCTGCAGCTTGTTCCGGACTCATGTAGGCGGCGGTCCCCAAGAGCACGCCGGCTTGAGTCATCTGCGCCGTCAGCGTTGGCGACATTGAGAGCGGGGACTGGCTCGGATCTCGATCCGTGCCTGTCCCCGTTTTGGGATCGAGCGCTTTGGCCAGGCCGAAATCCAGCACCTTGACCTGGCCGCCTGGAGTGACCTTGATATTGGCGGGCTTGAGATCGCGATGGATGATGCCTCGCTCGTGGGCCGCCTCGAGCGCCTGGGAGATCTGCAGCCCGATCGGCATCGCTTCATCGACCGGGACCGCTCCCCGATCGATTCGTTCCTGAAGGTCCTCGCCCTCCACCAGCTCCATGACGAGGAAGTGGATGGTAGGGCTTAGGGGCTTAGGGGCGTAGGGGCTTGAAGGCGTAGGGGCTTGGGGGCCTGGAGAAACAGGGCCTGGGTCCTGGGTCCTGGGTCCTGGAGATTCGCCATCACGGGAGGGCGCAAGGCCCTCCCCTACATTGGCATCGGCATTCGTAGGGGCGGGGCTTGCCCCCGCCCGTTCGCCCGCAAGGGGCGCCCCTATATCGGGATCAACGGGCTCGGCCGATTCGAAGGAGTAGATTGCGGCAATGTTGGGGTGATTGAGAGAGGCGAGGACTTTGGCTTCACGCTCGAAGCGGGCCAGGCGCTCGGGGTCGGAGGCCACGGCCTCGGGCAGCATCTTGATCGCGACTTCGCGGCCCAGCTTGCTATCTTCGGCTAGATACACCTCACCCATACCGCCCTCGCCGAGCTTGGCGGTGATCTTGAAATGCGAGAGGGTCGTGCCGATCATGTCGATATCCGGCCGGCACGGGGTCCGGCCGCTCCACAGTTCTGATCTGTCCTAGCAATCACGAAGTGCGGGTGATCTTACACGGAGACGCTGGGCCATGCGGGTCCGGTCCCAAGGGAGGGCTCAGGTCGGCTTTCTGTATTCGCCCATCACCCTATCGTCGGACGGCTCAGTAGAACAGCCTGCCGGCTATAATCTCCTTCCGTGCTCTCCCCTGACACCCTGGCCCCGATCGCCGCTGAATGAGCGGCAGGCGTTTCTCGATGCGTGCAAAGCGGCTGACGCGGTGGCTCGTTCTTTCGACCCTCGGCTTGGTTCTCGCCTCGAGCGCTGGTGCCGAGTCCCTCGGCCGCTCCCAGGAAGTTCTGCGCCAGGCGGTCGAGCGTCTCGAGGTCGAGGGAGCGTTCGACTTCGGGGACACACGGCTGGCGGCGACTCGCCTGATTCCCGTGCTCTACGAGCGCCTCGGATTCCAGCTGGCATGGACGAGATGGGAGATGCTCGAAGAGCTCCAGTCCGCGGTCCGCGGTGCCGCCGGCCACGGCCTCGACCCCCGTGACTATCACCTGGCGGCGATCGAATCCAGGTTAGAGCGAGGCGACTGGGAGTCGGTCGACCCAGCGGTGCGGGTTGACCTGGATCTGCTGCTCACCGACAGCCTGGCCCGCCTCGTCTTCACCCTCCACTTCGGCAAGCTGAATCCGACACAATTGGATCCGGAGTGGAATCTGAGTCGAACTTTCGAGGGTATCGACGCGGTGAAGCTCTTCGAAGACGTGGTGAGATCGGGAGAGATCCAACAGGTGGTCGACCAGGCGGCGCCGCAGGGAGCGTACTATTCACGCCTGCTCCCGGCTCTGGCCGAATACCGGGCCATCGAGGCGGCGGGTGGCTGGCCGATCGTCGAAGACGGGCCGGCCCTCGAGCTCGATGTCGTGGACTCCCGGGTCCCGACGCTGCGCAGGCGGCTGGTAGCCGGCGGCGACCTCGATGCCAGCCCTGAGGACTCGGCCGAGCGCTATGACAAGACCCTCGAAGCCGCGGTCATCGCCT
Organism: Thermoanaerobaculia bacterium; assembly: GCA_947259195.1. Lineage (GTDB taxonomy): Bacteria > Acidobacteriota > Thermoanaerobaculia > Multivoradales > JAHEKO01 > JAUVRX01. The sequence goes on from CAMYLC010000143.1 coordinate 24,346, forward strand.
TTCAGACGCGACACGGGATCGACTCCGATGGCATCGTCGGCACCCAGACGCTGGCTGAGCTGAATGTTCCAGTAGAGCACCGAATCGACCAGTTGCGGGCCAGCCTCGAGCGCGCCCGCTGGGTCTTCCGCGATCTGGTCGACGATCTGCTGATCGTGGATATCGCCGGCTTCGAGCTCCACCTCTTCCGCCAGGGGACCGAGATCTGGACCACCCCGGTGCAGGTGGGTCTTCCCTATCATTCGACCCCGATCTTCAAGTCGCAGATGACCTACCTGGTCTTCAATCCCACCTGGACCGTGCCGCCGGGGATCCTGCGGCGCGAGACCCTGCCCAAAGCGCGAAAGGACTCGAGCTATCTTGCCAATCAGAACATGAGCGTCGTCGCCGCCTCGGGTCAGCTCATCGACCCGGCTACCATCGACTGGACCGGGCCGTTTCCCTACACCCTCCGGCAGGAGCCCGGCCCGAACAACGCTCTCGGGCGCGTCAAGTTCATGTTCCCGAACCCTTACATGGTCTATCTTCACGACACTCCGTCGAAGGCGCTCTTCGGCAAGGCCTCACGGGCCTTCAGTCACGGCTGTATCCGGGTGCAGGATCCTCTACGCCTCGCCGAGCTTCTGCTCGAGGCTTTGCCGGAGTGGGGCGAGGCCGCGATCGAGCGCACCCTGGCTTCGAACAAGACGACGACCGTTCTGCTGCCGGAGCCGCTGACGGTGATGCTGCTTTACTGGACGGCCGAGGTGAGCGAGGACGGGACCGTGGTGTTCAAGAAGGACATCTACAATCGGGATGCGGCGGTCATCAGGGGTCTCAACGACCCCTTCGAGTTCAGCCCACCCCACGATCTGCCTGAAGATCTGGTCGGTCGCTGAGGCTCCTGCGGCAGGATCTTGAGGGCGACTTTGCGATGCAGCTCGGTGTCCTCGGCGAGATTGACCTCACCCATGCCGCCTTCGCCCAGCTTGGCTGTGATTTTGAAGCGAGAAAGAGTCGTGCCGATCATTCGGTTGCGGTGAACATCTGTTCGAGCTCGTCGAACCAGTTGGTGACCATGACAACGTGATCGACCGTGTCCGCACTGTTCGATCCCTGGAACATCACCAGGTACTCGGAGCCAGGTGCGACGTCGAAGTCCAGACTGGGGAAGAGGTCGACGAATCTGCTCTCAACGAGACTCTCGGGCCGCTTGGCCCGAAAGGTGTCAGCCGCTGCTTCAACGGCAGCCACAGATACGCCCACCGCCGTTCGATAGAAGATCTGCTTCTGGTCGGATGACCAGGTGGGGTAGGAGGCGCGTTCGCCGCCGGCAGAGATCTGCCATTCTCCACGCCCGGAGGGGAACGGCCGAACGTAGACTTCCCAGGAGCCCGACTCGTTGGATCCGTAGGTGATCCACCTACCATCGGGCGAGACCTTGCCACCGTACTCAATGAACGTGGTGGTGAGGAACACCTCGGGTTCCCCCTCGCCTTCGAGCGCCATGCTCATGATGTCCCAGTTGCTCTCTGGGTTGATTTGACTAAAGACCAATGTCTTGCCGTCGGGCGTCACAGAAGTCGGCGCCTGATCAAAATCGGTTTCGGTCAGTCGAACGGGCTGCTCAGAGCCATCGGCTGCGACCCGAAAGATGTCGTAGGAGGTTCCGCGGTCGGACTGGAAGTAGATCCACTCGCCGTTGGGGGACCAGACGGGCCCGGTGTCGTCGGCATCGTCGAAAGTCAAGCGGGTGTGGATGCTGCGGTCGAGGTCCTCGACCCAGATGTCACCGTTGCCGCTTTCCGAGGCGATGTCGAGGGCGAGCCGTCGGCCGTCGGGCGAGAAGGCCGGGGTCCAGTAGGTCCCCGGATCGTCGAGAAGAGGAGAGACCAATCCATCCAGATCGACGCGTACCGCGTCGTAGGCGGCGGCGCTGGCCGCGCCCTGCATATAGACCAACTTGCCGTTATCAGAGACCGAGTAGTGAGCCGTACCGTAGGCCCCCTCGTTGGTTGTCAGGGACTCGACAACCGGTCCTGGCGAGCCTCGGAGCTCCAGCGTGACGGGGTCCATCGGGACCGCATAGAGCGTTCCCTCACGAGCGTAGAGCAGATGCCCCGAGTCGGCCCAGCGTGGATACGTACCACCCTGGATCAGCTGCTTTCTTTCGCCCGACTGCAGATCGAGAACTTCGATTGTGGCTTCGGCGAAGCGGGCATTCTCGGTGTGGGACACGAAGAGCACGGCATTACCATTGGGTAGAACATGAGGCCAGCGATGGGTGATCTCGCCCTTCTCCTCGTCGAGAGTGGTGAGCTGCTCGGGCTCACCGCCAGCAGCGGGAATGCGAAAGAGTGGGGCCTGCTGTTCAGGCGAGTAGATGATGTGGTCATCCGGAGTCCAGGTGGCACCACGGCAGAAGTCCACGGCCGCGATGGTCAAGGGTGTCCCGCCCGAGATAGAGACCTTCTTGAGCTCGTTGGGGGTTACGAAAGCGATCCACTCGGCGTCGGGTGAGAAGAAAGGCAGATAGGCGAGGTCGCCGCCCGACACCATCCTGCCTTCCAGTTGATCGAGAGAGCGCAGGTGGAGGCTGCGGGTGGCTGGGTTGCCCGTGACATAGGCCAGATGCTTCCCATCGGGTGAGATCACGACACTGCTGCCGATCTGTGTCAGAAGGGTGTCCTCGACGGGAATCTCGACGTTGAGACGCAGAGTCTCCAACTCCGGCGGCTCCGGCACTCGATTCCAGCCCGCAACGGCCGCAGCTGAGGCAATACCCGCCAACCCCAGGGCGGCCCAGGGCAGCGCTCGACGCCAGGCAGGTAGCGGAGAGTACTCCACCGCAGCTCCCTGCGCCTTGGCAGCCTCGGGATCGGCCAGGTAACCGGCGATGGTGATCCGAGCTTCGCCGATGGCCTGGAGCCGATCGCCGATTTCCTTCTGGAGACAGCGATCGAGCAGGTTGCGAACGACCGGAGGCACGTCGGCGGGCAGCGCCTCCCATTCGGGCTCGCGGGCCAGGATTCCGGCCAGCGTATCGGAGATGGTCTTGCCGGCGTAGACGGTCTGCCCGGTCAGCATCTCCATGACAACGGCACCAAAGGCCCAGATGTCGGCTCGGCGGTCGGCGGCCTCGCCCCGGGCCTGCTCGGGGCTCATATAGGCGGCTGTGCCCAGCAACACCCCGGCTCCAGTGTTCATCTGTGCAGTCAGAGTCGGGGACAGCGACAGCGAGGGGTGACTGGGGTCCGAGTCGGTGCCGGCTCCGGATTCGAGGGCCTTGGCGAGACCGAAGTCGAGGACCTTGATCTTGCCGCTCTCGGTGAAGTTGATGTTCGCCGGTTTGAGATCCCGGTGCACGATGCCCCGGTCGTGGGCTGTTTCCAAGGCTTCGGCGATCTGTAAAGCAATGGTCATGACCTCATCGACAGGAACACGGCCCCGCTTGATCCTCTCGGCAAGCGTTTCGCCTTCCACCAGCTCCATGACCAGGAAGTGGCGTTCGCCGTCGTGCTCGACCTGGTAGATCGCGGCGATGTTGGGGTGGTTGAGCGACGCCAGCACCTGGGCCTCGCGGCTGAAGCGGGCCATGCGCTCCGCATCCTGAGCAAAGAGCTCGGGCAGGACTTTGATCGCCACCTCACGGCCGAGCTTGGTGTCCTCGGCACGGTAGACCTCTCCCATGCCGCCTTCGCCGAGCTTGCCGGTTATCTTGAAATGAGCCAGGGTCTCACCGATCATTCGTCAACTCCTCGAGGCGCAGAACGCCTGCGCAATGTGAAAGTCCATCTCCAGCTGCCAGATGTGGCGGAAGTAGCCGGCGCCCATTGTATTACGGAATGGTTGCAACGGGGGCCGTCCGCATCGGAGAGCGAGCGAGTCGAGGTTTCAGGAACCGTCGAAGCTACTGACCATCAGCCGGGTGAACTCGGGATCGCTCTGGAAGGCGGAGAACTCTGGCGCCCGACGGAACTCCTCCCGAGGGTAGCCGGCTTTCATTGCTCGTTCGGCGAGCTCGAGCATCTCGTCCCGCTTGCCGGCGAGGGCGTAGATCTGGGCGGCCGAGTAAAGGAGCTCGGGCTCGTCTGGAGCGCTGACATTCTTGTCCAAGATGCCACTGATGCCATCGATGGCCTGCTCGAAACTGCCCACCTTGGCTAGTAGCAGCGCCTTCATTCCCTGAAACTCTCGTTGATCTCCACCCGCCGCCAATCGGCGGTCGCAGCTTTCGATCGCCATCAGGAACCAGGTGCGGGCCGAATCTGGATCGCCGAGCTTGGCGTACACATCGCCGATGTTGTTCTGGGCTGTCGGATAGCCCGGCTCGATCTCCTCGGCTTTGAGGTAGGCCGCGAGTGACTCTTCCATCTGGTCGAGGTAGTAGTAGGCGGTGCCCAGGTTGGTCGCCGCGATCTCGTCGGGCTGTAGCTCCAAGGCACGGTGATACAGCGGCACGGCTTCGAGATATCGACCTGAGTACAGATACGCGTTGGCCAGGTTGTTCATCGCCGAGACGTGTCCGGGGGCGTACTCGAGTACCCGCTTGAACTCGACGGTCGCTTCATCGAGCTGCCCCATGCGCAAGAGGGCCGTGCCTATGGAGTAGCGCGCGGTGATGGCACCTCCATCCATCTCCACGGCCTGGCGCAACTGGTTCAAGCCCTCTTCCCGGCGGCCCTGCTCGAGCAGGGCCTGTCCGTTTAGCACTTGCGCACGAACACTCGAGGGATCGATGGCCATGGCGTGCTGGGCCGCCCTGGCAGCTGATTCGCCGTCGCCTTCGAGCATGCTGAGCTCGCCTCTAGCCAGCCAGGCCTTTGCCGCAGCAGGATTGGCGCTCAGCGCCTGGTCGGCGAGCTCGAGGGCTTCCTCACGCCGTTCCTCCTGGGGATACTCATCTTGCATCCCTGCCAAGAGATGTGCCAGTTCGGCCTTTAGAAAGGCGTTGCCCGGCTCGATATCGAGAGCCCGGCGCAGCGTTTGCTCGGCGAGTTTCAGCTTCGCCAGGGTGGCACCATCTTGCGAGTATTTCCGGCTCTGGTCGAGCAACACCTGAGCTTCGGAACTCACTTCCGGCTGCGACGGCGGCGCGGCGCGGCTACCCAGAAATCCCTGTGAGCGCAGAAGGAAGAAAGCGGCGATCAGCCCGATGGTAACGGTTGCGGCGATGACGACGGCGGTCAGCGACCGCCGGGTTGGTGCCGGCGTCGAGACCTCGGAGTGGGCTTTGAGCTCGCTGTGGATGCTGCTGGACAAGCCGCTTTCCGTTTCTCGTTGCAGGCTCTGCAACGCGTTGCGGAGATCCTTGGCCGACTGGTACCGGCGCTCGGGATCCTTCTCCAGACAGGTTTCGATGATCCGTCCGAAGTGGCGTGGGAGGTCCTGCTTGATCTCTGAGATCGGCGGCGGCGTATCGCGCAGAATGCTCGAGGCCAGGGCGATCGAGCTGGAACCCTCGAACGGACGACGACCTGTGGCCAGCTCGTAGAGCAACACGCCAACCGAGAAGATGTCCGCGCGATGATCCACCGGCAGACCCTCGAGCTGCTCGGGAGGCATGTACGGGGCGGTCCCCAGGATCGTGCCATCGCCGGTCAGGGGCGATGAGGTCGGAGCCAACGCGGTCTCATCCTGGTCGCTCAGGGGAACCGGGCTGTCCAGGCCCAACTTGGCCAGACCGAAGTCGAGGACTTTGACGCGCCCCTCCTTGGTCAGCATGATGTTGGCCGGTTTGAGATCGCGGTGGACGATGCCTCTCTCGTGTGCCGTCGCCAGGGCATCGGTGAGCGGCACCGCGATGTCGAAGATCTTGGAGAGCGGAAAGCCATCGTCCGGCAGTAGGCGTTCCAGATCGTTGCCTTCGACCAGCTCCATGGTCAGGAACTGCAGGCCATCGGCCTCCTCGACCGAGTGGATGGTGACGATGTTCGGGTGGTTGAGCGAGGCGACCACCTTGGCCTCGCGCTGAAACCGCTCGAGGCGCTCCGGATCGGCCGCCATGTCCGAGGGCAGGATCTTCAAGGCCACCCGACGCCCGAGCTTGCTGTCCTCGGCATGGTAGACCTCACCCATCCCGCCGATACCCAGGGTGGCGGTGATCTTGTAGTGAGAAAGGGTGGTGCCGATCATGGGGATTCAGCTCGCCGACATCGACCTGTCGCTCCTGGCGGCGCTGGGGGATTGTACTTCAATTACGCGACAGGAGTAGTTTCTACCTGCATGCAGTAAAATCCGGAAAATTCCGCGATAGCGAGGCAAGGGGCCCGGTCGCCACAGCGGTTCGTCGAGGTGACGGCCGCATCAAGAGGAGTCGCGCATGATTGGAACGACGCTGGCGCATTTCAAGATCACCGGCAAGCTGGGTGAAGGAGGCATGGGGGAGGTCTACCGTGCCGAGGACAGCAAGCTCGGGCGAGAGGTGGCGATCAAGGTACTGCCCGATTTGGTGGCCGGCGACGCGGAGCGAATGGCCCGCTTCGAGCGTGAGGCCAAACTGCTCGCCGCCCTCAACCATCCCAACATCGGCGCCATCTATTCGATCGAGCACGCGTCGCCCGATTCGGTCGCAGGCAGTGAGGCAGTGGGGCAGCGGAGCAGTGAACAGCCACAAGATCAGGCGGGGGAGGGGGAGCCCCTAAGCCCCCAGGCCCTGAAGCCCTTAGGCCCCTCCGTTCACTTCCTCGTCCTCGAGCTCATCGAAGGGGAATCACTCTCGGAGATGCTCGCTCGGGGGCCGCTCGGCCTCGAAAAGGCACTGCAGGTTGGACAACAGGTGGCGCTGGCCTTGGAAGCCGCGCACGACAAGGGTGTCATTCATCGTGACCTGAAGCCCGCCAACGTCATGCTGACCGAGAATGGCAACGTCAAGGTACTGGACTTCGGACTGGCCAAGGCCTGGGACGTGGAGGAGACCTCGGGGAGCGCGCCGTTGATCAGCCGCTCGCCGACCCTGACCCAGGGCATGACCGAGGTCGGCGTGCTTCTTGGCACCGCGGCCTACATGAGCCCGGAGCAGGCGCGAGGCAAGCCGGTCGACAAGCGAGCCGACATCTGGGCTTTCGGCGCCGTGCTTCTCGAGACGCTCACCGGTCGCAAAGCCTTCGGAGGAGACACGATCACCGACATGATCGCTGCGGTAGTAGCGCGGGAGCCGGAGTGGGAGAGACTGCCGGCCGAAACGCCGAAAGCAGTGACGCGCTTGCTGCGCCGGTGCCTGGAAAAGGACCAGGAGCAGAGGCTGCGCGACATCGGCGATGCCAGGTTGGAGCTCGAGGAGATGCTGGCCAATCCAGAAGGCCTGCACGCGGAGCCCGAGGCAGTGGCGGCATCTTCGAAGACCAGCCTGCTGTGGAAAGTGGGCACCGCCGGGCTCGCTCTGTTGGCGGCCGGACTGGGCTTCGCTCTCTGGCGGGCCAGCCAATCGGAGCCGCCAGCGATCACCCGCGCCTTCATCCCGGCCCCGGTGGGTGCGGAATTCGATCTCGGAACCGACTATCCGGCCCCGGTTGCCATTTCGCCAGACGGCCGGACCCTGGTGTATGGCGTGCAAGAGGACGGGACGACCAAGCGGCTTTGGGTGCGCGAACTGGACGACCTCGAAGCGCGGCCGCTGGCCGGCACCGATGGTGCCATGTATCCGTTCTGGTCGCCGGACAGCCGTTTCGTCGGTTTCTTCGCGCAGGGCAAGCTCAAGAAAGTCGAGGTCACCGGCGGCCCGGCGATGAGCCTCTGCGATGCGCCTAACGGTAAAGGTGGTACCTGGAACCGGGACGGGGTCATCGTTTTCGCTCCGGCCCATACTACGACTCTGCACCGGGTCTCGGCGGCAGGTGGCGAGTCGGTGGAAGTCACCAAGATGGATGCGGAACGCGCCGAGGACAGCCACCGGCACCCCCGCTTCCTGCCCGACGGAGAGTATTTCCTCTACACCGCCCGCGTCGGCTTCGGTGGAGGGAGCGCCAACAGTAGATTGATCGTCGGCTCGCTTTCGGGCGAGTCGAGCGAGCTCATGCCGGCGACCTCGAATACCGAGTATGCCGCCGGTCATCTGCTCTATGTCTTCGACGCCGCGCTGATGGCCCGACCGTTCGATGGCGATCGGCGCCAGCTTACGGGTGACGCGTTTCCGATCGCTGAGCGGGTGTGGGGGGACCAGGGTGCACTTCTCGGAGTCTTCTCGGCAAGTGAGAACGGGGTGCTCGCGTATCAGACCGGAACGCCTCGCGAGGATGTGCTGTCGACGCTGAAGTGGATCGATCGCTCGGGCAATATCCTGTCCGAGGTCGGGTCGCAGGAGCCCTACTCCGAGGTGAATCTCTCTCCGGATGGACTCACGGCCGTCGTCAACATCAGCGACCGGGAGAGCGGCAATCGCGACCTCTGGCTGGTCGACCTGGAGAGGCAGCTCAAGAGCCGCTTCACCTTCGATGCCGCCCAGGATTGGGTTGCAGTCTGGTCCCCGGACGGCAGCAAGATCGCCTTCAGCTCCGAGCGAGGCGGCTCGTCCGATCTCTACGTGAAGTCGGTCACTGGCGGCGGGGAGGCGGAGTTGATCTTTGACGACGAGACGCTCAAGTACCCGGCCTCGTGGAGCAGGGATGGGCGGTACCTGTTGTACGAGTCATGGGGTACCGACGGCAGCTCCGATATCTTTGCCCTCGACCTCGAGGAGGGCTCCGAGCCGATGCCGCTTCAGGCGACGGATTTCACGGAACGGGTCCCGGTCCTCTCACCCGACGGTCGGTGGGTGGCCTATGTCAGTGACGAGTCTGGGAGCGATCAGGTCTACGTAACGTCCTTCCCGGAAGGGGGGCGCAAGTGGCAGGTCTCCACGCAGCCCAGTCTGTACGCTCGGTGGGTGACCGACGACGAGATCTTCCTGATGGATCCGAGCGGTGTTGTGCGGGTGGCCGAAGTCGATGGTTCGAGCAGCACCTTCCAGATCGGGCCGATTTCCCAGCTCGCGGAGTTCCCGACCCAGGGTGGCGGGTTCGATTTCGATATTTCGAGAGATGGAGAGCGACTGCTCTTCGCCTCACTTCAGGAAGACAGCGGGCAATCGGCAAGCATGGAGCCCTTGACCCTCGTCGTAGGCTGGACCGCGGACCTCGAGCGGCCGTAGTCGGCGCTATCTCGCGGAGCGCTGTATGTAGGGGCGGGGCTTGCCCCCGCCCGTCTGAAACAGATTTCGATCGTGTAGGGCGTCTGACCTCTGCGTGCTAGAGTTGCGTCAGTTTCAAGAACCGAAGGAATGGAAGGAGGAGCGGTATGACTGCTGCCGAGTCGACTGGAACCGGGGCTCGCCCCAAAGCACCGATTCACTTGTGGATCGTTGGCGTACTGGCCTTGCTATGGAACTTCATGGGGGCCTTCGACTACCTGGCGACACAGTTGAAGCTGGCGTCCTACATGGGTCAGTTCACCCAGGAGCAACTGGACTACTTCTACGGGATACCGGCATGGGCCGTGTCCGGTTGGGCCATTGCAGTTTGGATAGGCCTCGTGGGCACTGTTGGACTACTCTTGCGCCGCAGGTGGTCGGTCCTGGCGTTCGCTGTCTCCCTGGCTGGTCTCGCCATCAGCTCGATCTACACCCTCTTCCTGTCGAATGGGCTGAAGATCAACGGCACGATGGGGGTCATCATGACTGTGCTCGTCTGGGTCATCGCGATCTTCCTGGTCTGGTATTCCAAGCAGCAGGCGAAGGCTGGAATTCTCACCTAGTCGGGCAGTGAGCAGGTCGAGTCTCGTGGTCGCGGTGGCGCTGGTCGGCGTGGTTGCCGGCAGCATCGCTGCCGGTGAGGAGCTTCTGGAGATGAACGATTTCGCTGAACGATACGCTGCTGCGTGGTGCAGCCAGGATCCGGCCGCCGTGGCCGCGTTTTACTCTGAAGATGGCTCATTGACCGTCAACCGTGGTGAGGCGGCGACAGGGCGAGAGGCCATCACCGAGGTGGTCCGAGGGTACATGACGGGTTTCCCAGACCACGTGCTGCTGTTCGACAAGCTGGAGCAGCGCGATGGTCGGTCCCTTTTCCACTGGACATTTGAGGGCACCAACACCGGGCCGGGTGGCACTGGAGCCTGGGTCCGTTTCAGTGGCTACGAGGCCTGGCTGATCGGAGATGACGGCCTGATCCAGGATTCACAGGGTAATTACGACGAGGCCGACTACCAACGCCAGCTCCAGGCAGGCCCGGCAACAGACTAGAGAGGAACGATGCTGTCGGGCGAGCTGCCCTCTCGGAGATGGAACTGCCGCACCTCTCCGGCTCGTGATGTCATGGGGAAGCTCTGCCTCCTGCCCGTTGCCCACTCCAGTACTTCATCTGGGATGTGAACCAGGTGAAGGGTGTCGACGACGCTGTTCCAACCGGCCCCTCGAGCTTCCACTTCTCTCTGGACGGCTTGGCAGGACTCGAGATCGAGGTCGTACGACCGTGGGTCGTTCCAGTTGTAGGTTGCACCTTCTTTTAAGAAGAGGCCCAGGCCCAGGTGAGGGATGAACTCGAGATCGTCTCGACGGAACTCCGCGAGGAGTCCCGTGTACAGTGCGCTGTAGAGCTTCTTGACTGCCCGGTTACCCTTCTGGAGGAGTAAGAACAACCAGTGATCCGGCGACCTGTGGAAGCCGCCCAGGTCGACGTCGAAGGGCGCCTGGTTCTGCAGTGCCCCATCGACATGCGCAGCCAGGTTCTCTTCGCCGACGCGCTCCGGCACAGGGAACAACACTGTCACATGAGGTTCGATGAGATCGACCGTCGGGTCGTGTCGACGGCGGATGTCGTCAACTAGCAACCGGTCTACCTCGGGATAGAAGACCAGTGCATAGTGCATGACTCGCGGCCTCCCTGAGCTACTCGAAGCGAGAAGTCATCTGGCCGAAGCGTACTGGTTTCACCTCGCGCAGATGCAATCCGCGAACGAAGTCGAGATTGCCGAACAGGCGGTCATGGCCCCGCGTCCACCTGAGAAATCTGAGTTTCCGCCTCCACCGGGCTCTCTCTTCCGCTGTCGAAGGACGGCGCTCTCCTGCCACGCCGAGCAGCCGAAACGCCGGCGGGCTGCTGAAATGGCCGGCGACGAGGGATCGCGCCCATAGGCTGGAGCTCGAGATCACCCCAAGGACGGCGACGGCGCTGCCACGGTCCAGGTTCTTCGACAGCTGCCGGGCGAAGACCTCGAAGAAATAGGCTTCGCCGGGCTCCCCGAGAATCAGAGATCCGATCGGAGTGATGTGAGGGGTGCCATCAGCATTCGTCGTTGCAATCGCGAAGTGCAGAGAGCTGCCGAACACATTGCCGGCGTGAGCCCTGAGTTGGTCCCACTGCGCGTGGTCAATCGCCATCTGCACGTCCCCTGCCGGCGCGGCCTGTGTGGGCAATCACTCGTCCTCGTCGGCCGAGGGTCCGTAGAGGGCAGGTAGAGGCACGTCATTCAGTCGCAGACAAACCGTGAGCTGACCGCGGTGGTGGATCATGTGGTTCAGGATGAAGCTCCGGAGCACTGCGATTCTCGGAAAGGTGAGGATCTCGTCGCCCGCCTTGAGCAGGGACCAGGTGGCCATGAGGGTCTCGTCGTTGGCGTTCGCGATGGCTTCGCGGGCCGCCGCAACGTTGGCGTCGAACATCTCGAGAGCGCCCTCAACGGAGACTACCGGCTCTTCTGTTGTCGGCTCCTCTCCCTCGGGCTCCATATCGAAGCTGTCTTCGTTGATTGTCATCACGGCCCACTTGGGCATGTTGGCCATGTGCGTCAGCATGCCGCGCATATCGAACGACTTCTCATGAGGTCGCCAATCGAGCTTGTCGGCGGGGATCCGTTCCAGGGTCTTGCGGGTATTGGCCATCTCGTGGTCGAACTCGGGTAGCAGGGCTTGGGCTATCGACATGACTTGCTCCTTGGCTTGGTTTCAGCCGAAAAGGGTAGCACTGTTCGATGGCGGCAGCGAGGCAGGACGGTTTGGGTAGGGCAGTAGGGGCTTAGGCCCTCACGCCCTTAAGCCCCTACGCCCCTACAGAACGGCCGGAAGGAACGGCCGGCTGCTCAACCCCTTACCGCACCTTCGTTTCCCAGTTGCTGTGCTGCAGAAAGCGGGTGACGTTGCCTGCGGAGTCGACTTCGAAGAAGAACTCCTCGCCGAGGGACTCGTCATCCTTGCGAACCCGGCGGAAGGTGTGCTCGTCGACTTTTTCGAGCTCGACGAGGCTCTTTTTCGGATTGCGCGTCCCCAGGCCGAGCACTGCGAGTCCATCCTTCCAGCGCAGGATCGCTGTCTGGCCCCAGGAGGAATCGTAGATGCCGACATAGCGGTCCAGATCCGGGTCCCGCTCGGGTAGGTCGTCGGGGCTCCCGATCGCCCCTTCGATCGCAGGCACGATGAGATTTGCGGCTTGCTCGGCGTAGAAGCCGACTGGGGTGCCCATGGCACTGGCCAGGACGATGACGCCCAGCTTGTTCTTGGGGACGAGCAGGAACTGGCTGAAATAGCCGGGGCAGGCACCACCGTGGCCGACAAAGATGTGACCGTTGCTCTTCCAGGTCCCGAAACCGAGGCCACGAGTCGTCTCCCAGTCGGGGTCCATCCATTGCACGCGTTGCATCTCGCGAAGGGTGGAGGAGCGGAGGATCTCGTCTGTATCGCTGCTTAGCAGCCGGAATTGCCACGAAGCAAAGCTGGCCAGATCTTGCACGGTTGAGGCGAAGCCGGCCGCTGGTGCGATGCCGTGGGCCTGGAACATCGGTACCTGCCGACGCGCGCCGTCCCTTTGTAGGGCACTGTAACCGAGCGCCATCTGTTTGCCCCACTCCTCTTCGGGGATGTCGGTGAAGGTGTCCTTCATACCCAAGGGGTCGAGAATCTGGGACTGAACACGGCTGCGGAAGTCCTGGTTGGACACTTGCGCGACGATTTCGCCCGCCAGGGTGAGCCCCAGGTTCGAGTACTGGAAGTAGCGCGAGGATGGATAAAGCGTCGATTGGTTGGACAGCTGCTGGACGATCTGGTCGTGCGTCGGGAAGACGAAGTCCGGGTCCGACCAATACGGGAAGTCGGATTCTCTTGGCAAGCCCGACGAGTGACTCAGCAAGCGGCGAACCGTGATGGCCTCGTCGTTCGGATGAGCATCCTGCAGCGTGAACCAGTCGAGATAGTCGGAGACCGGAGCATCGAGACGCACCTTCCCCATGTCGCGGAGTTGCATGAGCGCGACGGAGGTGAAGAGCTTGGAGATCGAGCAGATGCTGTAGATGGTCTCTGGAGTGGCTGGAGCTCCGGTATCGGGATTCGCCAGGCCGAAGCCACGTGCGGCTAGTAGCTCCTGGTCGTGAACGACGCCGATCGAGGCGGCTGGTATGCGGCTTATGGCCAGCTGGTACTCGACCCAGGCCTCCCAGGCGGCGACGGCATCGGCAACGCGAGGATCGTCACCCAGAGGTCGGGAGTCGGCTTCGTCATCCGAGGCGATGACAGGTGCAACGGCGATCAGAACCAGCAGTACGATCGACGTGATTCGCAGCATGGTGTCCCCCCTGACGGCTGGCGGATTAGGACTTACCCAACCCGCGGGAGCCCGCAAGGGGCTCCCGTACAGCTGGGTGTTGAAGTAGGGGAGGGGCTTGCCCCCTCCTGCGGTCGGTTGAGCTCAACTCCTATCCTATGCCTTCGGGTGCAACCAGTAGGCCAGGGCAGGCAAGAGAACGATTGCGCCGAGCATGTTGACCAGAAACATGAAGGTCAGCAGGATGCCCATGTCGGCCTGGAACTTCAACGGCGAGAAGATCCAGGTGGCCACTCCAACCGCTAGAGTGAAGCCGGTGAAGATCACCCCGCTACCTGTCAGCTTCAGCGTCTCACGATAGGCCTCTTGCAGACCCTTGCCCTCGGCCAGGATGCTTCGCAGACGGGCGTAGATGTAAATCCCGTAGTCCACTCCGATTCCCACACCGAGAGCCACTACCGGCAGGGTGGAGATCTTGAGCCCAATCTCGAGCAGCGTCATCAGCGCGTAGGCGAGGATCGATACCAGCGCCAGCGGGAGAACGATGCACAGGGTCGCGCGGAGCGACCGGAAGGTAACCAGGCAGAGCGCGATGATGGCCGCGAAGATCCACATCAGCATCGGGAATTGAGCTGAGGAGACGGTCTCGTTGGTGGCCGCCATGACGCCCACATTGCCGGTGGCCAGGCGGAATTTGATCTCGTCGGAGCCGTGTAGTTCCTGGTAGGCCTTGACCGACGACACGATCCGGTCGATCGTCTCTGCCTTGTGGTCAACGGAGTAGATGTACACCGGCATCACACTGCAGTCGGAGTTGAGCAGTCCCGTGCTGGTGTCGATGTAGGTCACCGCCTGGGCCATGGTCGAGGGGTTGCGCGGCAGCACACGCCACTTCAGGCTGCCTTCGTTCCAACCGGCGTTGATGATCTTGGCCACAGTGCCTATGCCGAGCACCGACTGCACCCCGGGAACGTTACGCATGTGCCACTCGAAGCGGTCGATGGTGGTCATGATTTCGTGTTGGGTACAGGCTTCGGGCTCGGACTCGACGATCACCGTGATGACATCGACGCCGATGGAGAAGTGCTTGGTGATGACGTCGGTGTCGATGTTGTATTGGGAATCGGCTCGTAGCTCCGGCACGCCTGGATGCAGATCGCCGATCTTGATCTGCGTCGCCTTCCAGCCCCCCACCGTGAAGAGCACCAGCGCCACGATGACGATGATTGCGGCGTTTCGAGGCACAGTCACCTTGGCGAGAGCCGTCCAGACGTGATCCAGCTTGCTGGCCCGTTTCCGTAGCCTGGCCTCGTACTTCTCGTCGAGGTTGACGTAGGACAGCAGCACCGGCACCAGGATCAGGTCGGTGAGGATGATCACGGCCACGCCGAGGCTGGCGGTGATCGCCATCTCCTGGATCATGCGGATCTTGATCAGCATGATGGTGATGAAGCCGATGGTGTCGCTCAACAGGGCGATGCTGCCCGGGATGATCAGCTTGCGGAAGCCGATCTGCGCCGCCTCCAGGCTACTGGCCCCCTCGTAGACTTCGGCGCGGAACGCGCTCACCATCTGCACGCCGTGACTCACTCCGATGGCAAAGATCAGGAACGGCACCAGGATGGACATCGGATCGATACCGAAACCGAGCATGGGAAGCAGACCCAATTGCCAGATGACCGCGACGAGCGAGCAGCCGACCACGATGAAGGTGAGCTTGGCGCTTTGCGAGTAGAGATAGACGAAAATCACGGTGATGAAGAAGGCCACCAGAAAGAACAGCACCACTCGGGCCACACCGGCGGCGATGTCGCCGATGACCTTGGCGAAACCGATGATGTGATAGTCGAACTCGACTCCCACCTCGTGGTTGCTGTACTTCTGACGGACCTCCTCGAGCTGGTCGGCTACGTTCAGGTAGTCGAGGCGCTCGCCGGTCGTAGGGTCGATCTCGAGAAGCGAAGCGACGACGAGGGCGGAGCTGAAATCGTTGGCCACCAGCCGGCCGACATAGGCCGATTTGAGGAGGTTTGTGCGGACCTTGGCGAGCCCTTCATCGGTCATTTCGAAGTCGTCAGGGATGACGTTGCCACCCGAGATGCCGTCCTCCACCACCTCGGTGAAGCGCACATTGGGCGTATAGAGCGACATCACCCGGGTGCGGTCCACGCCGGGGATGAAGAAGACATCGTCGGTGACCTGCTGCAGCACCTCGAAGAACTTCGGTGTGAAGATGTCTCCTTCGCGCGCCTTGATAGCGATGACCACCCGATTCGCGCCACCGAAAGCATCGCGGTACTGGACGTACGTCTTCATGTACTCGTGCTCGAGTGGCAGCAGCTTCGCGAAGCCGGCGTCGATCCGGAGGTTGGAGGCCTGATAGGCCATGAACACCGTCATCAGGCCGAAGATGGCCACCACCAGGCGACGGTTGTCGAAGATCAGTTTCTCGAGCCGGTTGATCATCGCGCCAGGATTCCTTTCCGCCTAGTTCGCCAGGCTTGCTGCCGGCATCATCTTGACGCCGAATTCGCCGACCATCAGTAGCTGTCCGTCTTCAGCCTCGACGATCGAAGCGATGCCGCGCCGATCATCCTGCGGTAGCAGCTCGAAGGTGGATCCACCGTCGGATGAGATGAGGAGCGTACCCCCGAGGCCGGTGATGAAAATCCTGCCATCCGCGAGTCGAATCCCGTCGGTGAGCATCGCGGTGGTACCGATCTCGATCGGTGCCCAGTTCTCGCCGGCGTCATCGGAGCGGAACAGATGTCCTTGCAGGCCGAACACCAAGACTGTGTCTCCGTCCAGGGGAAGGGTGCCGAAGAACGATCCCTCGTAGGGCGAGGGAAGCTCCACCCAGGTCTCGCCGCCGTCGTCAGAGCGGTAGATCATCCCTGCTTCGGCCGCCATGTAGAGGCGCCCCTCGGCCGACCTTGCGACATGATGTAGATGAAAGTCCCACTCGCTGATCGGTTCGAAACTCCAGGTCTTGCCGCTATCAGCCGTGCGATAGAAGCTGCCGTAGGCGCCGACTGCAAAACCGTTGTCAGCGTCCGAGAACCAAACGTCGAGCAGCGGGTTCTCGTCTTCCGGGGCCCAGTTGACGATCTCCCAGGTCGTACCGCCGTCGGTGGTCCGCAAGATCACGGAGTCGTGGCCGACGACCCAGCCCTGGTTGCTGTCGTGGAAGTAGACTGCTGTCAGTGAAGCACGAGTCGGTACGTCAGTCTGTTGCCATGAGCTTCCCTTGTCGGTGGAGGTCAGGATGTGACCCCGTTCTCCGACCACGACGAGGCTACCGTTGGCAGCAGACGCATCGAGCAACAGGGACTTTTCTGCCAGACCCGCTTTGGTTGCCGGTTCGGGCTCGATCTCCTCCTGAGCGGTTGCAGGAACGGTGCTGTACCCCGACAGAAGGAGAGCGATGGCGAGGTACCGCCAGAGGCCGTTGGCGAAAGGCAAATCTGACTGCGCCGGCAGGCGAGTTTTTCGAATCCAAGCCATCTTCCGTCCTCCCCAGGACGTGCTCGGGGGCCAGTTCCCCCACCTAAGAAGCCGGTGCGACGGAGCAGGCCGTGTTGGCCCACTTCGTCGCCCGCAGAGTTATAGCGCTAACGGACCCCCGAGCGGCGCAGCGCCGCCGGAGTGAAATCCTCCGCCGTTCGATCGATGCCGAATTTGTACATCGGCAGCTGATTGTCGAGACCGATGGCGAGATATCGGCCTGCCTGCAGGTCGATGTGTACCTCGAGTGTAGTCCAGTACGTCGGCAGGTCGTAGTAGTTGATGGCGTGACCCTCGGAGACCCGCCAGAGCTGGTCCCGGTTGTCGTACTGGTCCATGGCCACGATCTGCCAGCTGTCCTCGTCGATATAAAAGGTGCGCCGTTTGTAGATGTGGCGAGCGCCCTCTCTCAGCGTCGCATCCACCACCCAGACCCGGTGTAGCTCATACCGGTTGTAAGCTGGATTGGTGTGCAACGGAGTGAGGATGTCCTTGACGAGAACTTTGTCGCTGTGCAGTTTGTAGGAGTTGTACGGCACGTACATCTCCTTTTTGCCGACGAGCTCCCAGTTGTAGCGGTCCACCGCGCCGTTGAACATGTCGAACTGATCCGATGTTCGCATGCCGTCGGCGGCCGTTCCAGGATTGTCGTACGCCACGTTGGGAGCACGACGGACACGGCGCTGGCCCGGGTTGTAGAGCCAGGCGCTGCGGTGCTCTTTGACCTGATTCATGGTCTCGTGGACCATGAGGATGCCGCCGGCCAGCCGCGCCGGTGCTGTGACCTCCTGCTTGAAGAAGAGGATCTTGTTATTGAGATCCGCCTCGGTCATGCCGTCCATGCTGTAGAGCAGGAAGAACTCATCGGAGAACTGCACCAGCGTGTGTTTGCCACCGCGGGTCGGAGCCGCCTGTGCGATGGTCCGCGACGCGATGCCGCCACGGAAACGCAGCAGATGGTTCCAGATGACCTCTACACCTTCCTTCGGGATCGGGAAGGGGATGCCGTTGATCGCTCCCTCCACCCCATGGCCGTTCTCGACCAGCCTGGCGGTGCCGGCGATCTCCTTGGTCTTGTCGTAGATCCGCTGCGGGTAGGAGGCGCTACGGTGCGTCGGGTAGACGTTCATCTTGAAGCTCGGATAAGCCTCGAGCACCGCCTTGTACCCGGGCGAGAGTTTGTCCGCATACTCCGCCATGTTGTCGCCAGTGATCGTAAACAGTACCGCATCACTGGCAAATGGGTCGGGGTGATGCATCCCTTCTACATAGCCAGCCGGTGGTGTGGTAATGCCACCGTCCCAGGCTGGAATCGTACCGTCAGCATTGCCGGCTTTTTCGGCGCCAAGAGGAGTCAGGTCGGCACCGAGTCGAGCGACCTCCTCCGACGAAAGTTGTGCCTGGAGCACGGCCGCCGAACCGACGACGACCGTCAGCGCGCAACACAAGAGGATCAGCTTGGTTTTATGCATAAGTTTGCCTTCCTTCCCCTAGAACGAGTACTTGACGTTGGCCGCGATGAAGTCGCGGTCGTTGATGAGATTGTAGCGACCGGCGCCGCTGTAGGTCGTCCAGCTCAGGTCGAACTGCAGCTTGGAGAGGTATTCGAAGCCGAGGCCGAGTGTGAAGGCCGTCCGGCCGTCGATGAAGGCGCCACCGGGCCCAGGTGTGTTGCCGTCGACGTCGTGCCCCCAGCCGAAGCGTGGGATCAGGTTGAAGGCGCCAATGGCGTTGTTGTAGACGAGACGACCCACTAGGCGATATCCCCAGGAGGTGGGATCCGCGAAGGCCTCTGCCGGCTCGTAAGCTTTGCCCGCGTGAGCACCGCCTGGCATCGATTGGATCGGGTTGCCGCTGGTGTAGGTGCCAGGTCCTTCGTAGCGCAACTCATCCTTGCTAGGCATGCCCGATACGTGGACGATTGCCGGCTCGAATAGGAGAAGTCCTTGATCGGCACGAAGGAAACGAATCGATCCCCATGCTTTGGTCAGCGTGAACTGGGCCTGGACAGCGTCGTGGAGTCGGTAACCGGGAATCACCTCATTGAAGGTAGCCCCACCCGGTACCGCCTGATTGGTAGCGGCAAGTCCAGGTGAGATCGGCGACAGGGCTGCGAATAGCAGCTCGACGTCATCGATAAGGT
This sequence comes from Thermoanaerobaculia bacterium, assembly GCA_947259195.1. Lineage (GTDB taxonomy): Bacteria > Acidobacteriota > Thermoanaerobaculia > Multivoradales > JAHEKO01 > JAUVRX01. The sequence continues at coordinate 43,477 of CAMYLC010000143.1, forward strand.
ACGGAGAGTCCTGTTTGTAGGAGACTTCGCCCTGCAACGCGATTCCAGTTGTGGCGATCTGGGAGTTGAAGCTCACACCCCAGAGCTTGATGTCTTCCGGGTAGGCGACGAAGTATCTCGCTGTTGCGGCATAGGCGTCGGTGGCGGCAGCCTGTCCCGCCTGCGCTGCCAGGGCATCCACCTCGGGACTGACACCCGGCGGTACTCCGAAGGTCTGATAGATGACCCCAGCTGCCCGCGGACCTGCCACTGCCGCGGCCATCGCGCCCTGAACCGTTCCAGTGATGCCGTTCACCGTAGGCAGCCGGCTGTGGTAGTTCATGAAGTAGAAGCCGAACTCGGTGTTGCCGAATCCTGCGAGCCAGCGCAGGGCTGCCCCCCACTGCCCGCTGTCCGAGGGTTCGATGTCCGTCCCCCTCGGCACTCCCATGAAGGGTCGGTCCACCGGCGGCTGAACGTAGAACGGAGATTCACCCGTGTCCGCAAAGCTGCCGAACGCCAGAAATACGTGGGTCCCGCCTCGGCCTGCAAAGTCGTTGGTGGAGAAGTAGGTACCCGGAGGATCGATGACTGTCTCGTCCCAGTCGTACTGGTAGAAGGCCTCCATGGAGAGGGTCTCCGAGAGGTCGATCGAGCCCCAGGCCATGCCCACGGGCCGGAAGGCTTCGCGCAGCTCGGCACCCGGCACGCGTAGGGCGGCCACATCCACCGGATTGATGGAGCTGATGCCACCTGGGATGAAAGTGCTCTCACCCCAGTTCAGCACCTGCTGGCCGCCGCGAAGCTGGCCCCGTCGACTTCCGAGATCAAACCGCCACCAGGCGTAGGCGTCTAGCAGCTCGGCACGGCTACCGACCCAGTCCAGGGCCGGACCTGACAGAGGTGTTCGGGCTCGCTTTCCCCCTTTGAGCTCGAAGTCGTAGAAACCGGAGCCACGAATGAAAGCGCCGACGTTCTTGTAGGCGAGTTGAATGTCGACGGTCGCCTTGACGGCGTCGCTGGCGATGCCTGTGTCGAAGTTCTGATTACCGTCGTCGCCGTTGACTGAGTAGGCGGTTCCGCCCGCGGGCAGGCCGATGATCCGCTGGTCGGGGTCGTCGAGCCGGGAGCGGATGCCGTACGACAGTGTGGTGTCGACGAAGAACTGGAACTGCCCGATCGAGAGATCGACGGCTTCAGCCGGTGCTGCAGCCAGTGCGCCCAGTACGACGGCGAGGACGATCAGACCGACGCTCCCGCCGAGCGTACAGAGCCGAGTCAGTGGTTTTCTGCTCATCTGCCCACTCCTCTCATGGTTGTCTCCTTCCTATCTTCCAACCGGTAACGGTCGGCGAAAGTCGCGGTGGGGGGCCGAAACTCTGAGTAGGGCCTTGAGCCCAACCCAATGTCCTGACCAGAGATCATCTGTCAGTCCTCCCCCGCGAAAGAAACGAAACCTTAAGAACAGAGTTTCATCCTAGCTGATTGTTGTAGGCAACACCCACCCGGGTGGGTGTTGCCTACCTCTGCGGGTGGTCGGATAGAGGCGCGGCATCTCGATTGTGAGGAAACAGTTGGGCCGTTTGCCCGTCTAATGTTCTGATGCCAAGAGAAGAACTCGGTCGCGGGGTCGAAATCTTCACGGAGACTCAACTCGAATGCGAAGCTCGATGATGGCTCTGTTCTTGGCCCTACTGTTGATTCTGGCTCTCGGGAGTGCACTCGACGCCGATGAGATGCCCTGGCCGACCTTGAAGGCCGGCCCTCACCGAGTCGGGTTCCGAACCCTCGATGTGACCGACTACGGCCGCACCGTGGCGCCGCGGGTCGATTGGCGAGGAGTCGAACATCCGGGCGACAACTTTCGCCAGGTGCGGATCTCTCTGTGGTATCCCGCCGTC
>CAMYLC010000144.1 GCA_947259195.1 Thermoanaerobaculia bacterium
TTCAGGGTCCCCTTCCAAGCTCCGAGATCGAATTCTGGGGGCGGCGCCGGCAGGTCGATCCAGTGGCGCTCGCCGAGTCGGACACCCGCAGCGTCGCCGGTGAAGGCGACATCACCCAGTCGGTAGACGTGGTGGTGCCTGGCGTGGCCCGGTGTGTCCAGAGCGACGAAGCTCAAGCCCGCGGCCTCGATCGTACTGTTGCCCTCCACAGCCACTACCTGCTCGGCTGGGGCGGGCACGGTCTGGCCCCAGAGCTCGTCCATGCGATCCTCGTAGATCCGCTCCGCGCTGGTCAGCAGTTTGCTGGGGTCGACGAGATGCCGCTCACCGTTGGGGTGCACATAGACCGTGGCGCCCTGCTGAGCCCACCACCCGGCTGCGCCGGAGTGGTCCAGGTGAATGTGCGTGACGAGTACGTGCCGCACGTCCCCTGGCGCGACCCCGTGCTCTTCGAGTCGGGAGAGAAGGGTGGACAGGGTCGAGGCCGGTCCGGTTTCCACCAGCACAGGGCCCTCGGGTCCGAAGACCAGGAAGGCGGCGATGGTCTCGGGAGTGTGGCCGAATTCGAGGTCGAGAGTTTCGATTCGCATCGGATTCAGACGCCGATGATTACACAACCGAACCGGCGCTGCGAGCAGGTTTCGTCTTGAGTGGCGGCGCTAGGCCTTGCTGGGCGATGCCATCAACCGTAGGTCACGAAATGCGATCAGCTTGTCCCGCTCCTCGTCCCAGAGCTTGAGTCGCGCACATTTCAGACTGCCCCAGAAAGTCATGCGTGTGACCTCGTGAAGCGGCGCGATCTCCCGGTAGCACTTCCTGAGACTGTAGTTCGGAACTCGGCTGGCCAGGTGGTGGATGTGGTGATACCCGATATTGCCGGTAAACCAGGTCACCACGGACGGAAGATCATAGAACGAGCTGCCCTCGATTCCGGCCTTGTGGAAGTTCCATTCTTCGTGCTCGCGCCAGTAGGTGTCCTCGAACTGGTGCTGGATGTAGAACAACCAGATTCCTGCCGCTCCGCCGAAGAGCGAAATCGGCAGCTGGACCATCAGGAAGCTCTTCAGGCCGACCACCCACCACGCCAGCAGGAGCAAGGCGACGACAACGGCGTTGGTCCACCAGATACCCTTCCACTCGCGCTTCCAGGAGCGGGGGAGGTCGAGGGGCAGTCGGTGCTTGAGCAGGAACTGAAAGGCGGGGCCGATCACCAGCAGCGCAAAGCTACTCCGATAGATCCGGTAGCGGAGGCGCTGCCCTCGCGACAGCGCCAGATACTCCTTGACGGTGAGCGTCTCGATATCTCCAAAGGTCCGCCGATCCAGGTCGCCCGACGTGCCGTGATGAATGGCATGAGTCCTCTGCCAGTACTTAAACGGTGTCAGCATCATCACCCCGAGGGCGAAGCCGACCGATTCGTTGGCCTTGCGAGATGGAAAGAACGAGCCGTGCCCGCAGTCGTGCAAGAAGATGAAGATCCTCACCAACAGGCCGGCAGTCGGAATCGCCAGGGCCAGTGTCAGCCAGTAGGAGACCTCTAGGCTGCGCAGCATGAGAAACCAGCCGACCAAGTAGAGAAAACCGGTCGTGATCAGTTGAAAAAGGGCCTTGGAGGTGCTGGCTTTCATGTACGGAGCCAGAAGAGCATTCCAATAGCGAGCCACTTCCACGGTGGAGGGCCCGTCAGGGCGGACAGTGTGAGCATCTCGGTGGTGGGACATCAGTTTCTTCGACTCCCAGACAGTTGGAACGGGTCGGGTTGAATCGAGAATTCAGCCGGCCTTGTCGATCGCCTCGACAGTTGAGAATGTGCAATCACCTGGGTCGAAGGTACCACAGGGCCGGGCGTCGTGTCAGGCAAGGCCGCCCCCAGCTGGCCGCTACTTCCCGCTCGGCAGTGTCTTTTCCAGCTCGTCGAACCAGTTGAATACCATGGTCACGTGAGTCTTGGGGGCGGCGTCGGTGTCTTCGGGGAACATCACAAAGCGCTGGCCGTCTGGGGAGACGTCGTAGTCCCCGAAGATATAGCCCCCCACTGTGATGCCGAACATTCCGCCTCGGAAGGGTCCATCCACCGCCGCCTTGGGCGTGCCGATGCTCAGGCTGTCACCGGAGGCTTCTGCGGAGACCTCCATGACACCTGAGTTGGTGCGGTAGAACAGCTTCCGACCGTCTCCGGACCACAGAGGCCAGGCGCCGCCGCCATCGGAGACCTGCCACTTGCCCCCTGCGGCTGGATAGGGTCGCACGTAGACTTCGAATTGCCCCGATTCATTGGAGGCGTAGGTGATCCACCGCCCGTCTGGGGAGAAATCGGGATACCTCTCGTCGAACTCAGAGGCCAGAAAGACCTCTGGCTCACTGCTGCCATCGAGGGGCAGGATGTAGAGGTCGAGGTTGCCCGCATTCGCCATCTCTCCAGCCAGGAAGTTCCCGTCACCAGAGACCGAAAAGGGGTAGAATGCCTCCTCACTCTCAATGAGCCGCTCGACCTCTCCGGAGCCGTCGGCTCGCTTGCGATAGATGCTCTCGATACCGTCCCGGGTCGAGGTGAAGATGAGGTACTTACCATCGGGCGTCCACGCCTGATCGGCGTCGTAGCCATCGTGGAAAGTAAGCCGGGTTGCGACCTCCCTCTCCAGATCGTAGACCCAGACATCCCATTGATTGTCTCGGAAGACGGAGATCCCCAGCTTCTTGCCATCTGGTGAGAGTACCGGTTCACCATAGGCGCCTCGAGTTTCCCAGAGGGTGGTGGATTTTCCGTCTCGATCAACCCAGACGACAGGGTAGGTTTGGACCCCTATCTCACCGCTCACATAGGCGAGGTTCCCTGTGTCGGAAAAGCTGTATTGGGCTCCGCCTCCACTGTCGTCCGATGTGAGTCCCTGAACCAGCGGCACTGGCGAGCCAGTTGGCTCCAGCCCCTCGGCATCGAAGGTCATGCCAAAGAGAGTCCCGTCCCGCATGAAGACCAGATGACCGGATGGGGTGTAGCGGCCGTAGTACCCTCCCTCTAGCAGTACCTTGCGTTCCCCGGTCTCCAGGGATACGGCCTCGATGATGGCATCGTCGGCACCGCTCATGGTCTGAAAACCGACAGTGTAGAGAACCGCCTTGCCGCCGGGCAGGAACTGGGGCCACCGGTGAGAGATGTCCTTTCTCTCCTCATCCAAGGTGGTCAGGGGCTCGAGAGAGCCACCGGCCGCCGACACGGTGAAGAGTCCACTCGACCCTTCGGGTGCCAGAACAATGGTGTCGTCTGGTCCCCAGGAGGCTCCGCGGCTGGCTTGCACTTCGCACAATGTGATCGGCGTGCCGCCTGTGATCGGAACCTTTTTCAACTCGTCGCGAGTCACGAAGCCTACCCATTGCCCGTCGGGCGAAAAGAACGGATGATAGGGCTCCTCCGAGACGGAGCCCGTTACCAACTCGGTGCCTGCCAACTGATCGAGCGAGCGTGTAAAAAGTGTTCGGCTGGAGTCCTCGTCGGTCACGTAGACCATTCGAGCTCCGTCGGGAGACAGCACCACGCTGGATCCCAGATCGACGAAGAGGGGATCGTCGGCCAGAACCGCCTCGAAGCGAATCGGTGTCTCTGGCTGGGGTGTTTCGGGCCAGAGCGCAACGAGAGCAGCGACCAGGGCTGCGGATACCGCGGCGAACATAGCCCAGGGCATGATCCGTTTCCATGTCGGCTGCGCCGCCGCCACGGCCACCGCCTCGGGGACCGCCTCGGTCTCGGGGTTGGCCAGGTACTGCTGCAGAGCGATGCGCGCCTCGCCGATGGCCTGTAGACGGTCTGGGGTCTCCTTCTCGAGACAGCGCTCCAAGAGCTTTCGAATCCGGCGCGGGGTATCTGAGGGCAGTTCGTCCCACTCGGGCTCCCGTGCCAACACCCCAGCCAAGGTATCGGAGACCGTGCGACCTGCGTACACCGTCTTGCCGGTGAGCATCTCCATGAGCACGACGCCGAAGGCCCAGACGTCGGCACGGCGGTCTGCCAGCTCGCCGCGGGCTTGCTCGGGGCTCATGTAGGCCGCAGTTCCCAGCAAGACACCGACTTCGGTCATCTGAGCGGTGAGCGTCGGGGATAGGGACAGGCTCCCGGAGTCCGACGAGTTGGGGTCTCCCGCGTCCAGGGCTTTGGCCAGCCCGAAGTCGAGCACTTTGACCTGGCCATCGGAGGAGACCTTGACGTTGGCCGGCTTCAGGTCCCGATGAATGATTCCCTTGTCGTGCGCGGCCTCGAGAGCCTCGGCGATCTGGAGAGCAATTTTGACCGTCTTCTGGAGAGGCAGTTGTCCTCGTGAGATGAGGTCCTTGAGATCCTCACCCTCAGCCAGCTGCATGACGAGGAACTTACGACCGTCAGCCTCCTCGAGGCCGTAGATGGAAGCGATGTGGGGGTGATCCAGCGCGGCCAACACCCGTGCCTCGCGCTCGAATCGGGCCATGCGCTCCGCGTCCTGCGCGAAGGCCTCTGGCAATACCTTGATTGCCACTTCTCGGCCCAGGTTGGTGTCTTCGGCGCGCCACACCTCGCCCATACCGCCTTCGCCAAGCTTGCCGGTGATCTTGTAGTGAGAGAGTTCTTGTCCGATCATCGTCGCTCCACTTCGAAGTGCCACAGCACTCCCAAACCCTTCGCAGTTATCAGGAAAGCGTGCGCCATGGTACTACAGGAAGGGTTGAGGCGGCCGTCGTCCCTCCGGCCTCTCTTTGAGGCAGTGGGGGCAGTGATAGGTCCCGCTGTCCCGATCTGGGCACCGGCTGGAAGCATCAGGACTCCGGCAGGAGACTACCCCTCGGCCACAGGTCCGGCCGGTTCAAGACTCGTACGCGGCCTCGCACCATCCTCAGCGCCTATGCCACTGATTCGGATCAAGACTCCCGTTCGCCTGGCTCGCTTGTGGGGCGCCGAGTCGAGCGCGACGCAAGGGCCATCAGAGAGCACAAAAGATGGGGCGCGATGACGAGACAGGGTGGCGGACCACCCGAACGGGCCTCTCCGAGAAGAGAGTTAGTCAGATAGACTTCCCTCACGTCTCTAATCGCGGCATGTAGACACCATGGCACTCGAACCAGGTAGCAGACTCGGGCCGTACGAGATCCTGGCGCCACTGGGCGCGGGTGGGATGGGTGAGGTCTATAGGGCGCGGGACGAGCGGCTCGAGCGTGAGGTCGCCATCAAGGTGTTGCCGGCAGACCTGGCTGAGGATGCCGATCGCCTGGCTCGCTTCGAACGAGAGGCGAAGGCCGTAGCCTCCCTGTCCCACCCCAACATCCTGGCGATCCACGATTTCGGTCGGGAAGGAACGGTGACATTTGCGGTCACGGAACTGCTAGAGGGCGACACTGTGGAGGAATTGATCGGTGCCGGCGGCGTTCCCCAACGCAAGGCCATCGACTATTGTCGCCAGATCGCCAATGGCCTGGCAGCGGCGCACGACAAGGGTGTCGTCCATCGGGACGTGAAACCGGCCAATGTCATCGTGAACCGCGAGGGCCGGGTCAAGATCCTCGACTTCGGCCTGGCCAAGCTCGAGCCGCTGACGGATGATGAAGCGCCGACGATGGCAGCGATCTCGGGCGCAGGAACTGCTCCGGGTGCGGTGCTGGGTACGGTCGGCTACATGGCACCCGAGCAGGTGAGGGGCCTGGAGGCCGACCACAGGGCGGACATCTTCAGTCTGGGAGCCATCCTCTACGAGCTGTTGTCGGGCCAACGTGCGTTTCGGGCCGAGTCGGCTGTGGAGACGATGAGCGCCATCCTCAAGGAGGATCCTCCCGAGCTGTCGTCGACCGTCGAACAGCTGCCCTCGGGCCTCGAATCTGTGGTGCAGCACTGTCTGGAAAAGAATCCCGAGGAGCGCTTCCAGTCGGCCCGAGACCTGGCCTTCGCTCTCGACTCCGTTTCACGGGTCTCCCACTCGGGTCTGCGAGCCGTGCAGGCGGACCTACCGAAGCAGCAACGTCGTCTGCCATGGATCTGGGCTGCAGGCCTCGCTCTGATAGCGCTGGCAATCGGCTTGACGGCCGGTGCCTGGCTGCGTCGCGGTGAACCCAAGACGCCACCCGACTTTGATCCCCTCACCTTTCGGCGAGGAACCGTTTTCACGGCCCGTTTTGCGCCGGACAGTCAGACCGTTATCTACGGGGCGGCATGGGAGGGGCAATCCATGGAGCTATTCACGACGCAGCTCGGCAATCCCGGATCAAGATCGTTGGATCTGGGTGAGTCGGATGTGCTCTCGATTTCTCCGAATGGCGAGCTGGCGATCTCCATCGGTCGACGATTCGTGGCCGGCTTCGAGACCTCGGGAACGCTGGCCAGGGTCTCGCTCGCCGGTGGTGCTCCCCGAGTCTTGCTGGAGAACGTTCACGAGGCGGACTGGGGACCCGATGGTGAGAGCCTGGCGGTTTCGCGTCTGGTGGATGGACGGTACCGCCTGGAGTACCCGATCGGCGAGGTGCTCTTCGAGACTGACGGCTGGATCGGCGAGATGAGGGTGAGTCCGGATGGTCGGAGCATCGCATTTGTGCACCATCCGGTGCGTGGCGACAACGTCGGTACCGTGACCATCGTCGATGTGGAGGGGCAGGTTACTAACACGGAGACCCAGGGTTCTCAGGGCTTGGCGTGGACTCCCGACGGTCGAGAGATCTGGGTGGCCTGGGGCCGAGCGATCAGGGCCCAGCCTCCAGATGGCGGAGAGGCTCGGATGGTCTGGTCCGGAGCCAGCGGTGTTCGCCTGCTCGACATCGACAGGGATGGGCGCGCCCTCGTGGCGCCACATTCACTTCGGCGCGAGATGGCGGGTCGGGCTCCCGGAGGCGAAGAGGTCGGACTCTCCTGGTTCAACTGGACGGGGCCACGAGATCTGTCCGTGGACGGTCGGACGGTCCTCTTTGATGAGGGCAACACCGGCGACGAAGAGGGGTATTGGGTCTTCCTCAGGGGAACCGACGGCTCCCCTGCGGTGCGGTTGGCAAGCGGTGTCGGCGTGGCAATCTCGCCCGATGGCCAGCAGGTGCTCATCATCTCCTATCCCTTTACGGACCCGAAGTTCGTCCTTGTGCCGGTGGGGGCTGGGGAGCATCGGGAGGTCGATACCGATGACATTCGCCTGCAACCGCTGGCGATCTGGCAGCCCAGCGGCCGAGGATTCGTCTTCGCAGGTGCGAACGAGGGCGAAGGGACGCGGCTCTTTCTGAAGGATCTCGATGGCGGCGAGATTCGACCGATCACGCCGCCGGGGGTCGAGGTGCATGAACCCAAATCGATGTCCCCGGATGGGCGATCCGTCGTGGTGAGGTCGCCCAGCGGCGAGTTGATGAGATATCCGTTGGGTGGAGGCGAGCCCTCGACGGTACGGGGAGCGGAGCTCGCGGATTTTCCGATTCGATTCGACGAGACAGGCGAATCGCTCTACGTTCTGCAATTTGGAAGGCTGCCGAGCCCGGTCTTCAAGATCGATCTCGAAACCGGTGAGCGAGAGCTGAGCGGCGAGCTTTCTCCCTCCGATCCAGCGGGCGTCTTCGACGTCGACAAGCTCTTCATGAGCGCGGACGGCTCCGGCTACGTCTACTCCTACCGCAGATTTCTGAGCGAGCTGATGGTCGTCGAAGGACTCGAATAGTGTCGGCCGCTAGGCCGGCAGGGGCCCAGCGGCCTTGGGGTTGAGGCATCCGGTGCTTTGCACCGGCTGATCTTTGAGGGCTTGGGGGATGAGGCGTCTGGACTCCGTCCAGCCGATCTTTGGGGCAGTGCGGCAGTGAGGCAGACCCCTTGCTCGATCTAGGCACCGGCTGGAAGCATCAGGGCTCCCGTAGGAGAGTCACCTCTAAGCCCTAAGCCCCTAAGCCCCTAAGCCCCTAAGCCCCTAAGCCCCTATTGCCTCCACCCGACAACCGTCATCAGTTTGGATGCCGGCGGCATGTGACTTGCGTAGACTAGAGGCATGGCCCTCCCAAGATTGAAGTCGTTATCCGGTAGGCGAGGACCCATCGAAGTAACGGCCATCGCGTGCTTGTTCGTTGTCGCTCTGGTCTCAGGCAGGGCGGGCGCTCAGGAGTCGGAGCGGTTCGGTGACGAAGAGCGGGTCACGGCCATCGACCTGGTGGTGGATCCGTGGAAGGGAGGCGCCTCTTCCAAGAAGTCGGTCAAGGATCTGACGCCAGAGGACTTCGAATTGATCGTCGGAGGAGAGCCGCGGAGTGTCGTCGCGATAGGGCCGCCCAGCTTCGGAAACCTGTCCGAGTCGTGGCAGGTCTTGATCTACGTAGACGAGGCCCTATCCACCGCGTCCACGGTCCGATGGGCATCGGACCTCTTGCTGCAGCGGGCTGACGATGTCGTTCGCCTGGGACAAGTCGACCTGGTGGTCGCAGCTGAAGAGCCCGTCTTTCTGCTGCGCGCCGGTCGCGAGGTGGGCATGCTCAGGAGCTCATTGGCAAGGCTTTCGGAAAGCGAAAGAGGGCGCGATGAGATCACGGCTCTGCGCTCGGCGTTTCTCACAGCGCTCCATAGTGAGACGGGAGACTACGCCCCCGAGGAGTTGAGGCTGGCGTTTCGAGCCGAAGAGGAACGACTGATTCGCGGTCGGCTCGACATGCTGTTGACCTTCCTCGCGGAAGATTCGGGAGTAGGTAGCCGCCGAGTGCTGTTCCTGGTTAGCGACGGCTTCGATCTGGTGCCCGATGACTTCTATTCGATGTGGTCGAAACTGGAGGCTGAGCGCTCGGAGGCGAGTGCCTCGCCGCAGGCGACTCTCTCCGAGCCGCCCACAGACCTCGGAGACGTCGTCTTGGCCACGGCGAGAGCTCTGAGTGCGTACGGCTGGATCACTCACCCTCTCGTGGCTCCGGAGCGCCCCAGTCCCCTCGTACCCGGTCTCCGGATCGGCAAGTGGCGAGTCAGCGGGCCGGCTGGAGGGCGCATCATTGGCTTGAGAATCGTCCGAGAGCACCAACGAAAGAGGCAGAAGGCGGAAAACCTCGTCGAGCTGGGGCTGGCCCAATTGGAAAAGAGTGAGGCCAAGAAGGCTGAGGAGTCCTTTCGGCAGGCCCTCGTCCATTTCGCTGGGGATCCACGAACCGCGCAGAGCCAGGCGCAGGCCCTCTTGGGACTGAGCGAGGCGTTGGCCCTTCAGGAAGAAGCGCAACGCGCCCGCGAAGCCCTGGCCCAGGCGGTGGTGCTCGACTCCTCTATCGAAGAAGAGAACCCGGAAGCGGTCGCGGCGCTATGGGAACCGCTCGAGCCTTTGAAACTTCTCGTGCGGGAGAGCTCCGGCGGTCTCGTCGAGGGCGGGGATCACTTGACGACGACCACTAGCGAGCTCGGCCAGCGTCTCAGATTGACCTACCAGGAGGTGGGGGTCCCTCGCGGTGAGATGCTGCGGGTCAGCGTCGGATGGTCGGGGCGCGAAGGGGCGTTCCGCTCTCCCGCGTGGACGCGATTCGGGACTCCAGAAACCGTGGCGGCTGCCCGTGCTCGCAGCCTGCTGGCAGGAGAGTTCGCGGACACCGAGCTCGAGTTGGACCTGGTGGTCCAAGCCTCGCAGTCGGGCCAAGGATGGGATCTGCTGGCTGCCTTCGAAGAAGTCCCCGACCTCGAAGGGTGGCAGGAAGATCGGCTTCTGCGGGTGACCGTGGCCACGGCTGCGCCCGATACGACGCCGGAGGTGACGCACCACCTGCTGCAGGGCTCCGAGGAGGATCCCTGGCCCTTGTTCAGTAGTCGGGTGCTGACCGATGGCCCACAGAATTGGCTGGTCGTGGTCATGGAAGACCTGGCGACAGGCCATTGGGCCGCTGATGTTGTCGAGATTCCCTGAGATTCGAAGACGTCGAGCTTCAGGGCCCGGGGGCTTGGGTCCTGGGTCCTGGGCCCCCTCCCACCCCGGCCGGCACACAGGTCCGGCCGCTTCAAGACCTCGTAGGCAGCTTCGCATCGTCCAATTCATGTCGCTACAGGCGTATGAGTCCCTGGTGGGGACGCCCCTGCGTCGAGATATAGCTGCGACCTCCGAGTGACCGTGGTGTTGGGGCGAGGGGGTAAACTCCCGACGTGGGCAGGGTTCTGGCGATCGACTGTGGGGGCTTTCTGGGTGCGATGCTGGAGGAAGCCGACTGCGGCAGCCTGATGACGTTGAAGAAGACAGAGATCATCGGCTATCGCCCGGGTCAATAGAGGATCGCACGAACCTGCAGAAGGTAGCTCGTGTTTGTCGATAGTGGACGTTCCAGAAAGGTGTCGATAGGAGACCAGACATGGATCGCCGTGATTTTCTGAAAGCTGGTGCCGCAGCTGGTGCCGCGGGTCTGGGCCGGCTGGTGGCTTTCCCCGGCAGGTCGGTGGCAGCGCCCCAGGTTCCCGGTCAACAGGCGTCGCCCGTCAGTGCCATCCGCCTGAACTCGAACGAGAATCCACTGGGCCTGTCGCCCTCTGCGCGCATGGCGGTGGAGAGGGCGATAGCCGAGGCCAATCGCTATCCGGATGCGGCGCGCGAGGAGCTCGCCGAAGCACTGGCGGTCAAGTTGGGTGTGACGGTGGACAACATAGTCCTTGGCAACGGCTCGACCGAGATTCTCCAGATCGTCGTGCAGGCGTCCGATGCGCCTCAGGGCACGCTGGTGATGGCCGACCCGACCTTCGAGGCCATCTCCTGGTATCAGCGCACCCTGACCTATGCCATCGAGAAGATACCGCTGACCTCCAGCTTCGCCCACGACGTACAGAAGATGAGGGATCGGGTCGCGGCGAGCAGAGGTCCGGCAGTGGTCTATCTCTGCAATCCGAACAACCCCACCGGCACGCTCACCTCCAGTTCCGAGATCGACGCCTGGATCGGGGAGGCGCCGGGGACGGTCCGGTTCGTGGTGGATGAGGCCTATCTCGAGTACGTCAAGGCGCCTGGATACTGGACGGCCATCCCGTGGATACAGGACCGGCCCAATGTCATCGTGGCTCGCACCTTCTCGAAG
>CAMYLC010000145.1 GCA_947259195.1 Thermoanaerobaculia bacterium
GCCGACGACGACAACGTCTTGGCCGTAGAGAGGGTGCCACCGGTAGTGCACCCGACGAACGTCGGTCCTGTGGTCACTGTGGTCGGGACTTGTACAACCGGGTGCGGCCCCATAGCGCACTCGGAAACGTGCCGCCCGAGGAGTACGCGGCGCTGCAGGAGCTCCGCCTGCCTACGGCAGTCTCCGCTCCTGCAGAGGAGACCAGAAACGGGCCGAAACTCACACTCTGACTGCGCGGAAACGGGGGTCACGTCACCCGTGGTATTTTCACCTCCAATCCTGCGTCGGAGGACTCGTGAGAGACCCAAATGGGAAATGTCGGTTGAAAAGGCAAATAGAGATGCTGCAAGAAGCACAACGGAGGCGCGATCAGCGGAACCGTCTACGACATTTCGCTCCGACGCTGGATAGTAGGAACAGGCTGGATCGGCCGAGATGAGCGACCAGCGACCACCCGATATCGATCCTGGGGCGGCCCATCTGCGACCGGGCCAGCGCCACGAACCGCGGCCGGAGGCCGAGCGGCGCGCGATGTCCGCCGAGAGGATCCCCTGGGAGGGGTCGCGGGAAGGTGGCAGCGCGAACGCCTTCGTCGCCACGTTGTGGCGTTTCGTCAGCGCCCCCGCGGCGGCCTACGCTGCGGTGCCGGTGCGCGGCGGTGCCTGGCGGCCGTGGTCTTTCGCGCTGCTTTGTGTTGTCATGTTCGGCGTCGTCAGGCAGCTGATTGACATTACGACGGTGGCGCTGATGCGTTACGGAGGCGCCAACGTTCCGGTGGCGGAGCTGTTTCAGTTGGAAGTCGCCGGGCGCTCGCTCGACTGGCTGCCGATCTCGGTCCTATCGGTAGCCGGCTGTCTCTTCGCGCTGGGCGTCGGCGCGCCGCTTTACGTCCTCTTCTTTTGTCTGCTGTTGATTGTGTGGATAACGATCGTCCACGCTCTGCTCAAGATCAGCGGCGGGCTGGCCTCCTCCGAGGCAGGCTACGAAGGCACGTTGCGGGTGGTCTGCTACTCGCAGGCCGCGATGGTGGCGGCGATCGTTCCCTGGATCGGCGATGAGATTGCCATCGTCTGGTCCTGCTTCTTGCAGGTTATCGGCCTGGTGCGGCTGCATGGCTGCACACGGACGCGGGCTTTCTTCACCGTCGGGCTACCGTTCGCGGGCGCGATCCTCGCCTTGCTGCTGGGCATCTGGCTGGCGTCGCCGGACGGCGCCGTTGCGGTGCCCTAGTGACCTGCCCCCTCCAGCGATGCAGGCAACCCGTCAGATTGGCAGCGGGTCTATGGCAAGACTCTCCAGCAGCTGGAAGAGGCCTGGATGTCGTGGCTGGAACAACGTCTGGGAATCTGAACCCGCTCGACCCAACTCGGCAAGGCCTTTCAGGCAATACCTGCAGTCAGCTGGCGTCGTCGAAACAGAAAGGCGCCGAGCAACAACATAAGAGATAGGACCAGATACGTCTGCGGGACTCCCTCTGCCAGCGCGGCATCCGTCGTGCCGAGGAAGTCGAGAGACGTGAGATGGTTGACCGGTCCGAGGTACCAGATCAACAGATAGCACACTTCGAACAGTTTCTTCGTACCACTGACAACACCCAGAAACAGAGCCAGGGTCGGGACAAAGAGGGCGCCGACGAGCAAGGCTGACAAGTGCCCGACCTCGCCTACCAGGAATGCCCGCGCCATCATGGCTCCGCCGCTCAGTACCGCGACCGTCAAACCAGCGACCCACATGGCTGGAAACTGACGCGCCTCCGGAAACGCCGACGAAAAAACGAGCTGCCCTGTGTTGAACCTTGCCTCCCGGGTGCCCATGGATGACCACATCGCCAGGGGCCATACCCAGGCTGCCGGCAACGCAATGGCTCGTGCGTACTCGTACGGCACTGCCAGTTGCAAGGCGAGGAGTGTGAGAGCGATCAAGTACCAGAACCAGTGATAACCCTTGACCATCAGCTCGAGCTCAGCGCGCCACATCCTGAGAAAACTGTAGTTGAGCTCCGCGGGTTCGAGAGAGTCCAAGCCGACCAGAGGCACGGGATGGCTGTGGAGATCATCGGCAGCGGCCGGCAGCGGTCGCCCTTTCCGGCCATCTGATGGCCCGCGGTCCGCGCGGGCCGGGTCGAAGCGATCAAAGAAACGCGTCGCCAGAAGGGTCAAACCCACCGCTGCACCGATCCACAGCAGCCGCAACGGAACCATGGCGAGGGACCAGTTGATACCACCCCAGTAAAAGAGCTTCATGGTTTCAGGGGTCACTCCGGGAACGAACCCGACGAATCCCATCTGTAGGCCCAGCTGGGCGTCGGG
>CAMYLC010000146.1 GCA_947259195.1 Thermoanaerobaculia bacterium
CATGTCGAGCGACTTCCGCTGATCCGTCACACGAGGAATCCTACACTCCCCCAATCCGACCACCTGTGGTCTGAGGCCCGTCCGGGTGGCCCGCCGGCGGACGGCGGCATTGTAGGGGAGCCCCTTGCGGGCTCCCGCGGTGGTCCGCCCTGCCCACACCCCCAAAGTGTCAGCGATGTCCTGAGGTCGAACTGTCAACCATGTCTTGAGGTCCTACAACCTGTGCCGGCCGGGAAATGTGAGGGACACAATACTCATTTCGATGGGCCGGTGAGACGGTGTTCGCGAGCCCATGTCTCCTACCCATCAACGATCGAAATCAGTATTGTGTCCCCCGTTTTCCCTGCGAACCAGCCAAACGGGCCTCCACGAGGAGAGGGATCTGCCCAGGTCCCAGGACCCAAGCCCCAGGACAGGTGAGTGGGCGGCACCGGGCGCCTCAACCCCTCCGCCCTACTCGTAGCGCAAAGCCGTTGCTGGAAGGATGGTCGCGGCGCGGCGGGCGGGGACCCAGCAGGCCACGACCGTGACCGTCAGGGAGAAGAGAGCCACCGCCAGAATGTCCTGCAGCTCGATGCGAAATGGCACCGAGCTGATGAAGTAGATGGCTGCCAGCTCCGGCTCGAACCGGATCAACTCGAAATGCGTCAGGACCCAGGACGCCGAGGCACCGAGGCCGATCCCAGCCAGTGTACCCACGGCTCCCAAGCCCAGGCCGTAGAGCAAGAACACCGAGCGCAGATCCCCTGGAGACAGGCCGATCGCCGCCAGCGAACCGATATCCCGCATCTTCTCGCGCACCAGGACAACTAGGCTCGACGCGACATTGAAGGTGGAGACCAGGACAATCAGCCCGAGTACGAAGAACAGAGCGATCTGCTGCACCTTGAGAGCCGTGAACAGCTCCCGGTTCAGGTCCCGCCAGTGGGTCACGAGATACTCCGACTCCAGAACAGCCCTGACCTCGTTCGCGACCACATCGGCCCGATCCGGGTCCTCCAATGCGATCTCGACCAGCGAAGACCCGGTCTCACCGCCCGCCAGTCGAGTCAGCTCGTCGCGGTCGGTCACCACCCAGGCCTGATCGAACTCCGAGAATCCGGTGGTGAAAGTGCCGGCCAGCTCCACACTTCGGTAGCGAAAGCGCGGTTGGCCCTGGTGGAGGCCAAGCACCATCAGACGGAGGGTCTCCCCGGGCTCTGCAGCCAACCTCTTCGCCAGCTCGCTGCCGAGCACCACCCCCAACCGCCCATCGCGGAGCAGACTCTCGCCATCACTGAAGTCTGGAAAAAATTCGACGACACCGAGATCTAGCAGCGTCGCGGATTGATCGACACCTCGCAGAGTGACCTCCAGACCGTCGAGCGCACGGCCACCCACCAAAGCGCCCTGGCCGTAGATCACTGTTCGCACGTCGGTGACGCCTGGCAGGGCGGCCAGAGCCATCCGATCGTCCTCCTCCAGCGTCGCATCAGATCCGAACATCGGGTAGGCGATGATGGCAGCATTGCCCCGCACCAGCTTTCGGCGGAGGTCCTCTCTGTAACCGGTCATCAGCGCCATGGCGATGACCATGGCGGTCACACCCAGCAAGGTTGCGATCAGGGCCGCGCGAGCCGTTCCATTCAGCAGCTGGCTCTGTCTTCCGCGCAGGAATCGCCACGCAATCGACCACAGCAGCGAGACTGAAGTTCGACCTTTCTGGCTCACCGCTATTGCGCCAGTCTCTCGACTACCGATTCCAGGAAGCTGTCGAAGAGCTCTGCTGCATCGTGGGGCCCCGGAGCGGCCTCGGGATGATATTGGGCCGAGAGCACCGGCCGATTCTCGACCGCGAAGGCTTCGACCGTACCGTCGTTCAGATTGACCTGACTGACGCGACAGTTGCCAGGCAGAGATTCGGGATCAACCGCGAAGCCGTGGTTCTGGCTCGTAATCAGGACGCGGCCGGTCGCCAGGTTCTTGACCGGTTGATTGCCTCCGTGGTGGCCGAACTTGAGCTTGAAGGTCTGTCCCCCTAACGCCAGACCCAGGAGCTGGTGACCGAGGCAGATCCCGAAAAGCGGCACCCCGGAAGGAACCAAGTTGCGCACATTCTCGATCACTTCTTCGAGCGGCTCGGGATCACCCGGACCGTTGGACAGCAGCACGCCATCGACTCCCAGGTCGAGGCACTGCTGCCAGGGCGTCCGTGCCGGCAGCACGGTGACCCGCGCTCCCCGTCGAACAAGCGATCTCAAGATGTTGCTCTTGACTCCGAAGTCATAGACCGCCAAATGGAAATCGGGCTCCCTGTCTTCGGGCGC
>CAMYLC010000147.1 GCA_947259195.1 Thermoanaerobaculia bacterium
GAGGTGCACCCCGCCGATGCAGAGCTCACCGACCTTACCGGGAGGTAGCGGGTCGAGCTCGCCAACATCGAGGATGACGTACGTCACGATGGCGAATGGGGAACAGATGGTCACCGGTTCTCCAGGCCTCAAGCTCTGACGACTGGTGTCGGTGCTCGCTTCTGTGGGGCCGTAGGTGTTGATGATCTGCCGGCGACCCCGCGTCCACGGCTCGACGAGCGCGGCGGGAAAGGCCTCTCCCGCCGGAACGATGTAGCGGCAGAGCGGGTAGGGAAGATCCAGCTCGGGGGTCGGCGTGAGGGTGGTCAGCAGCACCGGGGGACAGAACAGCACGGTGACCTCGGCATCACGCAGGATGGGGACAAGATCAGGGCCGGAGCGGACCTGCTCCTTGGTCAGCAGCACGACCGCGCATCCCGACACCCAGGCGCTGTACATCTCGGAGATGCTCCCGTCGTATCCCAGAGACGAGGTGAGCGTGGTCGCGTCCATTCCCGGAACGAGATCGAGATAATCGGCGTAGGTCAGAGCGAGGTTCACGTAGCCTGCGTGCGGGCTCTCCACCCCCTTGGGCATCCCGGTGGTGCCGCTCGTGTAGAAGATGGTTGCGAGACGCTGAGTGGGATCGTCCAGCCAGGATGGCGGCTCGATTCGAGGCAGTCCCTCAGGCAATGCAAGGACGTCGACCGTCGGTAGGCCCCGGAAGCTGGCCGGCCCTCGCGTGAGAACGACCGGTGGCTGGGCGTCCTCGAGCATGTGTGTGATCAGGGCCTCGGGCAACGTGGTGTCCAGGAACATCACCGTGCCACCGGCCTTGAGAATGCCGAGGTGAGAGGCCACGATCTGCCAGTTGTCCTGCGCCATGGCCACGACGACCACCTGGTCCGGACCGGTCAGGAAGCGAGACAGGGCGGCCGCCACGTCTTCGGCTCGCGCATCGAGCTCGGCGAAGGTCAGGGACTCCCCGGTGTGGGGAATCTGCAGGGCCGTGTGATCAGGGAACCTCTTCGCGGAGCGACTGAAGATCTCCGTCAGCCACTGCGCTCCTTCTTGATGTGGAGCGTTGACGAGATGGTTCTCGCCAAAGACATCCGTCAGGCTGTAGGGACAGGTATCCTCCAGCCCGCGCCGCGGGTGCGTGGCCACCCAGAGGTATCGCCTCCACGCCGCGAACGTCAGCACGAAGAGGGCCCCGAAGAGGGATGACAGAATGAGAGCTGCCACGGACTAGCCTCGCACGGTAGTAGCTACCTAGAGAGCCTGGAGGACCCTCTCCCAGAGCCCCATTCTGTTTCTTCTCTGGGAGAGGGAGACAGAGGAGCTCTCAGTCGAAGTAACGATCGAGTGTTCCGGATCGCCGAATGTCCAGGGTCACGCAGTGG
Source organism: Thermoanaerobaculia bacterium (assembly GCA_947259195.1). Lineage (GTDB taxonomy): Bacteria > Acidobacteriota > Thermoanaerobaculia > Multivoradales > JAHEKO01 > JAUVRX01. The sequence continues at coordinate 1,383 of CAMYLC010000147.1, forward strand.
AACCCGCCGCCCAGCATCTTGGCGTGCCGCAGCTTCAAGGGGATGACGTCGAGTCCGTGCTTCTCCAGGAGCTTGATCAGACCCGTCTGGTCTCGATCTACCACGACCAGGTCCTGATTGATGCTGAAGACGTTCATATCGATCCACTGACTGCCGATGCTCTTGGCTAGATAGTCGGCATCGTACCTGTCCTGATTCTCCATGGGCGGGCTGTAGATGACCTCCCACTGCTTCAGGATCTCGGGCAGGGTTTCGTCGTCGAGGCGACCTGGATTGCACAGCATCAAGCCGGGGCGCAGGGCCGCGAATGTCGAGTCGATATGGCTGCCCCAGTAGACATCTTTGAAAAAGTGAACCCGAAAGTCATCGCCCAGAATCGTTTGTAACCATTCCCCCCCCATCTCGTTGCCTGTCGCGCTGACCAGGTAGATCAGGTCCTGGCCAAGACGCAGCACGTTGGCCGCATCGAAGGCGGGCTCATCGTTGCGTGGCGTGGGCTTGTTCAGATCGACATCGAACAGTGAGTCCATAAGCATCGGTCTGGGGGCGCTGTACCACCGAGCTCCCGACTTCAGATAGTCGACCATCATACTGCGATAGCTGAAGGTCTCCTGGGTGCGGCTGCGGATGACCGTCGGGCTTTCGATGATCTGGTCGCCGATGACCAGCAGAATGTCGCGGGGGCAATAGTTGTAGTAACCCTCGGCCTCCCAGTGGATCGATTCCTCCAACTCCGCTGACGGCATTGCAGGAACCTGGATCTTTTTGATGATGACCGAATGTCCAGAAACAGAGGTCGCGAAACTCGTGCTTTTCGCTCCTGTTTCCTGGGCAAGCTTCTGGATGGCGTCAACCACCAGGGAAGAGTCCATGATGGAGCCATCGACGATCGCCTCTGGCGAGAGCGGCTCGAC
>CAMYLC010000148.1 GCA_947259195.1 Thermoanaerobaculia bacterium
CTGCTGTCGACCCCATCGATGGCCGGCAGGCGATGGCGTCTGAGATAGGAGACCAGCCCCTCCTCACTACCATGGCTGGAGGGCCGGGCGGTGAACTGGCGGGCCACGAACCCCTCCACCCAGGGCTGGGCCGATTCGGCCACCGAGCCGTGAACACCGTAGTTTCCAATGTGCGGCAGGGTCATGACGACGATCTGCCCCCGGTAGGAAGGGTCAGTGAGAATCTCCTGATACCCGGTCATGGAGGTGTTGAACACCACCTCACCGAAGCTCGTACCTGCCCCGACCGCCCGTCCTTCGAAGACCGAACCGTCTTCGAGAACCAGAAGGGCGCTGCTCGAGGGCTTCAACGCGGGTGTCGACTCGCCTGGCTCGGAATCTGGCGATCCAGCACCGAAGCCAAAAGACGAGTCTCCTCCATAAGCTCGATGAACTGATCGGGCAAGAGAGCCTGGTTGCCGTCGGAAAGAGCTTCGTCCGGCTGGTCGTGGACCTCGACCATCAGGCCATCGGCCCCCACTGCAACGGCAGCTCGCGCCAGGGGGATGACTTTGTCACGCTGACCAGCAGCATGGCTCGGGTCGGCGATGATGGGTAGGTGGCTGATTCGCTTGACGGCCGGAATGGCAGCGACATCCAGAGTGCTACGGGTGTGATCCGTAAACGTCCGGATGCCCCTCTCGCACAGGATGACCTGGTCGTTACCCTGATCCAGGATGTACTCGGCGGCCAGCAGCAACTCCGTCACGGTGGCGTTCATTCCCCGCTTCAGCAGGACCGGCCGCCCGCATTGTCCGGCTCGGCGGAGGAGCGTGTAGTTCTGCATGTTGCGAGCCCCGATCTGCACGATATCAGCGTACTCGGCAACATCATCGAGAACATCGATATCCAGAGCTTCGGAAACCACGGGCAGTCCCGTGACCTCGCGTACTCGCGCCAGAATCTTCAAACCCTCTAGCCCTAGACCTTGGAAGCTGTAAGGGCTCGTGCGCGGCTTGAAAGCACCACCGCGCAAGAGGTGTCCTCCGGAAGCCTCGATGGTCTGGGCGATGCGCAGCGTCTGCTCGTAGCTTTCAACAGAGCACGGACCGGCGATGATCAGCAGGTCACGACCGCCGATCTTCACTCCGCCAATATCGAGAACCGTATTCTCCGCCCGAAACTCCCGCGACACCAGCTTATAAGGGTGGCTGACCTGAATGACCTCGAGCACCCCTGGCATGGACTCGAACAGGCCCGGCTCGACGACCCCGATGTTGCCTGTGATGCCGACGGCGGTCCGCTGTGCACCAGCGATGGGATTCGCTTTGAGGCCCTTGGATTCGACCCGATGTACTACCCCTTCGATCTCATCGGATGAAGCATCCATGCGCATGACTACGAGCATTGGTTGTCTCTCTGGAGAGGTTTCCGAGCTCCGTTGGTTTCGCGACAGGGCCAGGGACGCGCTATCATAGCAGAGCGAAAGACACCCGAGTTGGTGGAGAATTCCGCCATCGAATCGAGGAATGTTGTCAGAGAATAGACAAGGCCAAGGAGAGCGCGCCGACAACGCGGCCCGCGAAAGAAACCATGCATCGACAGTTCACGATTCTGCTCAGCATACTGATGATCGCCATTATGGCGATTCCTGCCGGCGCTTACACGATCTATCTCAAGGACGGCTCGCGCCTGATCGCCAAAGAGAAACACCGCCTCGAGGATGGCAAGGCCATCATCGTTCTGCAGAATGGAACAAGGACCTTCATCGAGGCTTCCGAGATCGACATCACCCGCACCGAGCAAGCCAACCTGGGTGACTACGGCACCGCCCTCGTGCTGGAAGATGGTCAGCTCGTCGAGGCTCAGATCAAACCGACCCAGCAGAAGGCACAGCGCCTCACCGACGTCGCTTCGAAGACTGAGTCGGGTACCTTGACTCGCCCGCAGTCCCGACGCCAGACGGCCGCTGCACCCGACGTCTCGCAACAACGCAATGAGACGGGCACGGTAGACCTGACCAGCCTCCCACGGGCACCCTTCTCCGAGATGGACGTTTCCGCCGAGGCTACTCGTTTTCTGCGTACTCTCGGCGTGGAGAGCGTCCAGATGTATCAGGGTAGCGACCCAACCCGGGCCTTCTTGGAGATCACTACCAACTCCGAAGCGGCGGTTTTTCGCAGTCTGGATGCGGCAGCAGACACGCTACTCCATCTGCTCAATCGGTACCCTGACAGGGTCCAGAGCGTCGAGCTCTTGATGTTCACCTCGAATCGAGATCGGGCAGGCCAGTTCCACCTCACGCGTGAGATGGCGGTAGCGCTGGCCGACAACGAGTTGGACACCTCCGAGTTCTTCATCCAACACGTGCAGTTCTAGCCCACGCCCACTTTGCGGGCGCTGGGCGTAGGGGCTGAGGCGCCCGGCGACTTCGCGGACCGTTGTCCCATCCTTCCAGAACGACTTTCGACCGGAGGCCCGTCCGGGTGGTCCGCCGGGGGACGGCGGCGTCCTTGGAGGGGAGCCCGTTGCGTGCTCCCGCTGGAGGGGTCAAGCCCCTCTCCTACATTCGGGCGGGCCGCCGCCTCGTCTCATCGTCGGGCCTCATCTGTCTTGCCCTGCGATGGCCGTTGCGCCGCGCTCGACTTGGCGCCCCACAGTCGAGCCACCCGCACGAACCTCTAGCACCAATGAAGGCAATAGGGGCATAGGAACGTAAGGTCCCAGGGGCCGACTCCCGAACGGGAGTCTTGATCCGAATCACTGTCATGAGCGCTGAGGATGGTGCAAGGCCGTATTCGAGTCTTGAAGCGGCCGGACCTGTGTGCCGGCCGGGGTGCGTGGGGCCCGGGGGTCCACAGCACGGTGCGAGGTCTCTCCAACGGGTGAGGATTCTGCGTGGGGACCTCCAGGGGGTTGGTTCCTGTGGTAGGGAGGATAGCCCCCTGGGGGCCCCGCGTCGAACCCCTCGACAACCGCCAGATGTCCATGGGCCGGCCCGGCGCCTGCGAGCCACCCGGACGGAGCTCCTGTCGACACTGGCAATGCAGCGCAGGCGGGATGCCTACGAGGGGATCTCGGTCTCGGGCTCCAGGATCCCAATGAAGCGCTCCACGGGCTCACCCACTTGGGCTTGGAAGCGCTGGCGGTAGCTCTCGACCTCACCGATCTGCTCGTCCAGGAAGATCCGCTCGACTCGGAAGAGTGGCACGAACATGGTGGACAGACCCAACGCCTGGTGCTCGTTTCGAGCCACCTGGAACATCCAATCGTCGAAGCTCGTCACGCTCAAGCCCCGCAGCACCAGGCCGCTCGAATCCAGGTCCTGGAGTACTCCCCAGAATTTCTCGGTCGGGTTCACCAGATGGACGATGACGATGGTGTCCTGTTTCAACATGGCTTGTTCGTCCCAGTCGAGAATTTCAATCAGATTTGTCGGCCGATTGCTGCGAGAGCTCCAGAAGAACCCCTCCCGTGCTCTCTGGGTGTACGAACTGCACCCAGCAGCCACTGGCACCCTTTGTCGGCTCAGGCCTCAGAATTCGGAGACCGGCCTTTCGCAAGGCGGCATCATCCGCCTTCACGTCGTCGGTCGCCAGACACAAATGGTGTAACCCGGGGCCTCGTTTTGCTAGGAACCTGCCGACCGGCGACTCATCACTCGTGGGCTCGAGCAACTCGATGCGGGCGGCACCGCAGGGGATGAGCGCCACACGGACGCCCTCGTGGGGCACCTCTTCGACGGCCTCGACCTTCAGGCCCAGAGCTTCGTAGAAGACCCGGGCCTCGTCGATCGACCGCACCGCGATGCCTATGTGCTCGATGCCTTCGATCATGAATCAGCCCGCCAGTTTGATTTCGCTCTACTTACGATCACGCAGCAGCTGGCGGGCGATAACCAACCTCTGGATCTCGCTCGTACCTTCGCCAATCGTGCAGATCTTGCAGTCCCGGAAGTATTTCTCGGCCCGGTAGTCCTTGATGAAACCGTACCCACCGTGAATCTGGACGCCAAGCTCAGCGCAGAAAACTGCCGTCTCGCCGGAGTAGAGCTTGGCCTCGGCGGCGAGCCGGGTGACTCGCTTCCCCTGGTCCATCTGAAGAGCGGCAGCCATGGTCAACGCTTCAGCGGCGGCGATGCGTGTTGCCATCTCGGCCAGATGGAAGCGAATAGCTTGAAACTCCGCTATGGGCTTGCCGAACTGCCGGCGCTCCTTGGCATAGGCCAGAGCCGTCTCGTAAGCACCGATTGCCGTGCCCAGCCCGAGGGCAGCGATAGATATTCGACCTCCATCCAGGATCTTCACAGCCTGGATGAAGCCCTCCCCCCGCTCTCCCAGCAGGTGCTCGTCGGAAACGAAGCAGTCCTCCATGATGACTTCCGACGTATCCGAGGCCCTCGTTCCCAGCTTGTTCTCCTTCTTTCCCGGGCGGAAGCCCTTCATCCCCTTCTCCAGCAGGAAGGCCGAAAGATTGTGATGGCGCGGTCCATCCGGATCGGTCACGGCCATGACCACGCAGAAGTCACCTACCGAACCATGGGTGGTGAAGGTCTTGGACCCGTTCAGGACCCAGCCCCCGTCTACCTGTTCGGCCCGGGTCCGCGTCCCCGCGGCATCCGAACCGGCGTCCGGCTCGGTGAGACTCCAAGCTCCGATCTTCTTGCCACTCGCCAGGGGCACCAGCCACCGCTGTCGCTGCTCCTCGCTGCCGAACTTGTAGATGTGGTTACTGCACAGAGAATTGTGCGCGGCAACACTGAGGCCGATGGCAGGATCGACCTTGGAAATCTCGGTGATCACCAGCACATAGTCCACATACCCCAGGCCCGCACCGCCATACTCCTCGGGGAAGATCACCCCGAGGAATCCAAGCTCTCCGGCCTGGGCGAAAAGCTCGAGCGGAAATGTCTGGTTTTCGTCCAACTCCTCGACCAGGGGATCGATCTCCTTCCTGGCAAAGTCTCGGGCAGCCTCCCGAACAGCCTTCTGCTCAGGAGTCAGTGAAAAGTCGCACAGGCTGGTGGTCGCGGGTTTCTTGCTGGCAATGGTCATGACGTCGTGGATGCTATCGCGCCCACCCGGCCTGGGCAATGGGCCAGAGGCCCTAGGGCCCCTGGGCCCCACGCACCCCGGCCGGCACAGGTTGTAGGACCTCAGTGCCTCAACCCTGGGGAGTCGTGCGGACTATTTCGATGCCCGTGTAGTAGTGCTGGAGAATGTCCTGGTAGGAGTGGCCGCGAATCGCCATACCGAATGCTCCGATCTGGCACATCCCGACTCCATGCCCCCAACCCCGCCCCGTGAAGAGCCATCCCGGCGACTTGTCGGGAGGAGTGAGGCGTTTCGCGGTGAACAGGGTATCTGGCACATCCAATGTCCAGCGCACTGCCAGGCCTTCGACCACCTCAGAGCGACCAGCGTCGCCCAGCAGCTTCATCTTGCCCACTCTACCCGAGACTCCCCGCTCGAGAATCTCGATGCCCTGAAACCCTAGTCCGGGGTAGCGATCGTTGACCATTTCGGCAAGCTGCCGATCGCTGCGGAATCGGGTCCAAGAGCTCCGCTTGCTGCTGCGATCGTAGGTCGCCCCGGCCGTCTCGACCTGGTGCACAAGAGCCAACAACTGATCGTTGTGGAGGAAGAGCTCCATCCAATCCCCAGCCAGTAAAGCCAGCGACGAGCCGACCGTCCGCGAACCCACCCGGCGGAAGGCCGCCAGCCGATCGCCGACGGCAAAGGAGGCATTTTCGTCCGCCAGTCGGACCTGTAGCTGCCCGCTTTCGAGACCGAGGTATCTTGCTTCCATCACCTCCACCACGCGCAGGTAGACGGCCAGCCTGTACAGCGTCTCATCGATCTCTGCCGCGGTGAGGGGCTCGTTGAGATCACCGGCCAGTAGTCCGCTCTTCATCAGATAGGCGGCCAGCTGCAGGTCCTGCTCAGACCAGTCCTCCGGCGGATCGTCCAACAAGTAGGGAAGGTCCTCTGGTGAGACGAACAGGCGCGCATCCAGGGCCAGGTCGAAGATGGAAGCGATGAAGCGCTGCACCTCCTGTCGCTCTAGGGAAGCCAGGCGATCGCGTGGGATCGGCAGCCCTGCCAGCAGAGCCAGATGCTCGAGGCGGGCACCGACGACTGCGGCCGTAAGCCTGGCTCCGCTGGGTGGCATCAGCTGATCCAGGAGCCCGGAGGGGAATTCCGCACCCCTCGGCAGCCGGGAGGGAATCCGGTCCACTCCGGCCTCCAGGCAGGTCACGCCTTTCAAGTAGGGCGCGTTCTTCTGGGGAAAGATGAGGTTCACGTTCTCGGTGTGTCCACCGCAGGTGGAGCTGTAGAGTGCCTCGACCAACTCCTCGTGCCAGACCAGCACCTCCCCAGAGGTCTCGGCGATGGCCCGATCTGTGAGTGGGTGCTCGACGGACATTCCGCCATAGACCTGGCATCGGGGCGTGGCACAGATGTCGTAGCCCTCGGTCCGGAACTCGCCGAGGTTCTTCAGGGTATACGTTCGAGCCGCCACCGCCTGAGCCTTGAGGGCCTCGATCTGCCCATACTCCCCAGGGCCCATTTCCCTGGGCACGACACCTCTGAGATACTCCTCCACAGGAAGCTCGTTGATGACGTTGAGCAGCCCTCGATCGTTCAGGTAGACGAGGAGATCGCCGCGATACCGTGCGCCCTGAAATCGGATCCCATTGCCCGATCCGCTCCGCACAGTCAACCAACGGCCAGGTGAGTGATAGGTCTTTTCGCCCAAGGCAATCTGCAGCTCGGCGGAGTCCCACTCAGCCTGCTCGCTGACGATCCAGGCGCCGCTGAGCCCGGCGGCTACCAATCTGCCTTGCCCGGCTACCGCCTCTTCGCGGGTCGAAAATCTCCCGACCCTAACCCGATAGAGGTCGATGCCGGCATCGAAGACTACGTCGGCAGGCATGCCGAACCGGCTGCCAAGCTGAGACGCCAACCCCTTGGCCTGGGACTCGTCCTTTAGCGCGGCCGCCTGCAGGCGATAGACGGCGGGCGTCTTGACCTCGACTCCGGGCTCTACCCGCAACGACCTCACTTGAGCCACGACTCGACCATTGGACTCGGCGATCAGATCACCATCACAACAGGGAAGTACCAGCTCCTCGAGATCGGTCGCCAGCCCAACCCGCAGTCGGCTGGGAATCGCCAACCGCAGACTCCTCTCCGCCGCGTGTCTGGCTGCCGTTTCGTGGCCGCGACTAACGGCAGCCACCTCACCATCCGCTGCCATGAGGCTTCGCAGACCGCCAAGGCTGACACCCATCCACAGCGCTCCGAAAAGAACGAGCGCCAACAACGCAGGTCGCAGTTTCGGGCGAAGAGAGCTCAAGCGTAGCGCTCCAGTGCCGCCTCGCTCCGCACCAGGCTCACGAGAGAAGCGGAGACACCGACGGCGACCATGCTGCCGACGATCATCTCGAGACCACTGAGGCCCAATTGAACAAACGTGCCTGCCCAGGCTCCAGCCCCAGTTTCAGGCAGGAACAGTCCCGCAAGCACCGACAGAATCGAGACTCCGACTCCGAGAAAGATAGCCAGCACGAGCGCGACGAGGAAGATGAGCGTCACGGCGCCCAGCCGTCGCCCCACCAGGTTCAAGGATCGACGCAGTGCAAATCCGACTCTCGAGTCCTCTCTGGCCAAGTCGACCTGCGCCAGGTTGGTCCACAGGACCAACAGGATCGCACCGAAGGCGAGCGGGATGGAGCTGCCACAGCCAATGCCGAAGGCAGCGGCCGCTCCCCACTGCTCGCCACCCAGCACCGTGAGCCCGAACACCACCACCACCAAGAGTACCCAGAGCATCCCGATCGCAGCCATCAAATTGAGTAGCCAGAAGTATCTCCACAGATACCGCCCGCCCCATCCCCGCAGGTCCCGACCACTGAAGGTCCGGAACCACTGCCACCCACGAGATCTTCCATCGGGCGCTTGACGGTCGCCGGCCATGAGTATTCCGAGAATGCCACCCTGGAAGAAACAGTAAACCAAAAATGCCAAGAGCCATATGGCAGATGACACTAGAAGCGAGGCGCCCAGCAACATCCAGGCATCCGATCCCCGATTCATGAGTTCTCCTGCATGCGCGAGAAATTCCGTCCACTCGACCTCTGAGGTTGCCAACCTATCGAAGGAGGCAAACCCGAGGACCCCTAGAGGCGGGGCGAAGCCGACCAGGATCAGGCCGGCCGTCAGAAGGCCTTGCAACCAGGAGACGAACACCAGCTCCCAGTTGGCTCGCAGATTGGTGACACCGCGTTGCAGGCAGCTGACGGCCGAGAGTGCCATTGCCGAGACCGGAACGGACTTCAGAATCGGTGCTTCTGCATCTGGACTTCCCGCCGAAAATCCTCCGCCTCGATCGCCACAGGTCGGGCCATCTCATAGAGCCTGCTCAGGAGGTTGGGCGAGATTCTGGACGACAGGAGCTGGAAGCTGGAGCTCGACGGAGTCCGATCGAGGTGGTCATGAGGCGCGGTGGCGGACTCCGACTCGAGTCGAAAATTGGTGGTGAACAGGGTCGGCAGCCGCTTGGTATAGCGACTGTTCATGATCAGGTAGAGGATCTCGTTGACCCAGGGGGTCGGCTTCTGAGCGCCCAACTCGTCGAGCACCAGTACCTCGGCATTTACCACCGGGTCGAGGACGTCCCGCTTGGAGTCCGGTGAGCCCGGATCGAAAGTCGATTGAATTTGATGAATGAGCGCGGTGAAGTCGACGAACAGACCCCGCACGTGGAAGCGCTCGATCAGCGACTTGAGGACCGCCACCGCCAGATGGGTTTTACCCACTCCAGGCGAACCGATATACAGCAGTCCGGTTTCCGTGAAACCGCCTTCCGGCTTGAGGAATCCGTCGAGGTAATGTTGGCTGACGGTCTTGGCCTGCAGCAGCTGATCCTTGGCTGCCGGGCTTGGTGCGTTGATGTCGAAGTTCTTGAACGAGCAGTTTCGGTAGCGGGCGGGAATCCCGGCTGCCTCCAGGAGGCGCGGCCCAAGGTTCTGGAATCGGCAACCACAGCGCCGGGCAGTTCCCGCTCCGCTGTCCTGCTCGATGACCCATCCCCTGCCTTCGCACTCGGGGCAGATGTCTTCTTGTCCAGCCTCCAACGGCATCCAGGAATCGTAGCATGGGGGCTAGGCCAGTGAGGCCTGTCAACGGCGGCTCGACCCGGGACGGGAGGACGAGCGAGAACCCCGGCGGCTCCGGGTATCCTGATCAGATGTTTCCTGGTTATCGAGGTTCGCTCTGGCCAACGGCCCCCGACCCACCTGGACCAACGCGTAGCGACGATCCACTCCGGTTCGACGATCCAGGATCTCCTGCTTGACGAAAGCCAACAGGCGATCGACCTCGATCTGCATGCCTTCCATCTGCTCGCGCATGTTGAGGATCACTTCGACCCCGGCGAGGTTCACTCCCAGGTCACGCGTCAGGGTGAGGATCGTCTCGAGGCGGCTCAGGGTCTCATCATCGTAGAGGCGGGTATTGCCTTTGCTTCGTCGCGGCGCAATCAGACCCTCCCGCTCGTAAAGGCGCAGCGTCTGTGGATGGATCTCGAAACGCTCCGCCACAGCGCTGATCATCAGGTACTTTCGCTGGCTCTCTCTTCGCGGCATGAGTCGATCTCCAAGGGGTGATCCGCACCCCATCGCCATCGGCCAGCTCGGCTCAGATCGGCGATGGGGCTCGGACTCGTCTTCAATTTAGTTGACTCAGCTGCTCAGTTGGCCTCGTCGACGTCCACGAACTCGGCATCGATGACTTCCGAGTCGTCAGCTTCGGGGCTCGGCGGACTCTCTTGCGCCGCACCTTGAGCTCCCGCCTGAGTGTCCTTGTACATGGCCTCGGCCAACTTGTGCGAGGCCTCGGTCAGGTCATTGACCGATTTTTCCAAGGTGGCCAGGTCGTCGGACTCGAGGGCCTGCTTTGCCTCTTCCAGCGACCGCCCCAGATTGGCCTGATCCTCGGAGCCCAGCTTGTCCTTGTGCTCCTCCATGGTCTTCTCCGTCGAGTAGATCAACTGGTCGAGTCGGTTCCTGGCCTCTACCCGCTGCCGACGCGATTTGTCATCTTCGGCATTGGACTCGGAGTCCTTCACCATGCGCTGGATCTCATTTTCATCCAGGCCACCAGAACCGCTGATGGTGATCTTCTGCTCCTTGCCGGTACCCAGATCCTTGGCCGACACATTGAGAATGCCGTTGGCGTCGATGTCGAAGATCACGTCGATCTGCGGCACGCCTCGCGGCGCCGGCGGGATACCCACCAGGTGGAACCTGCCCAGGGTTCGATTGTCCTTCGACATCTCGCGCTCACCTTGCAGAACGTGTACTTCGACCGAGGTCTGACTGTCCGCCGCGGTCGAGAAGATCTCGTTCTTTCGCGTCGGGATAGTCGTGTTGCGGTCGATCAGTTTGGTGAACACTCCTCCCAGAGTCTCGATACCCAGGGACAACGGGGTGACATCCAGGAGCAGGACGTCAGTCACATCACCTCGCAGCACACCGCCCTGAACCGCGGCACCGATCGACACCACCTCGTCGGGATTCACGCCCTTGTGCGGCTCGCGACCGAAGACTTCCTGGACCACTTTCTGGACTGCCGGCATGCGGGTCTGACCGCCGACCAGCACCACCTCGTGGATATCGCCCGGGCTCACGCCGGCGTCTTTCAATGCCTGCTTGCAGGGCTCGACGGACCGCTGAATCAGGTCCTCGACCAACTGCTCGAGCTTGCTGCGCGTCAGCTTGATGTTGAGATGTTTGGGACCCGAGGCATCGGCGGTAATGAAAGGCAGGTTGATCTCTGTTTCGTGAGCGCTAGAGAGCTCGATCTTGGCCTTTTCCGCCGCCTCCCTGAGGCGCTGGACAGCCATCGGGTCCTGCGCCAGATCGATGCCCTGGTCCTTCTTGAACTCCACCAGCAACCAATCGATGATCCGCTGGTCGATGTTGTCACCACCGAGGTGGGTATCGCCGTTGGTAGCCTTGACCTCGACAACTCCCTCTCCGACCTCGAGAATGGAGATGTCGAAAGTGCCACCACCAAAATCGTAGACGGCGATCAACTGGTCCACCTTCTTGTCCAGACCGTAGGCCAGAGCCGCAGCAGTCGGCTCATTGACCAGACGTTCGACCTCCAACCCGGCGATGCGGCCAGCGTCCTTCGTGGCCTGCCTCTGGGCATCGTTGAAGTAGGCCGGGACGGTGATCACGGCCTTCGTGACCTCCTCACCCAGATAGTCCTCAGCCGCCTGCTTGAGTTTTTGCAGGACCATCGCCGAAATCTCCTCTGGCGAGTACTCCTTCCCCTCTACCTCGATGCGCACGCCACCGTCTTCGTCGGTGACCTTGAAGGGCACCATCTTCATCTCCTCGCTCACCTCGTCGTAGCGACGACCCATGAAACGCTTGATGGAGTAGATGGTGTTCTCGGGATTCGTCACGCTCTGCCGCTTGGCGACCTGACCCACCAGACGCTCACCGCTCTTGGTGAAAGCCACCACGGACGGTGTCGTCCTGTTGCCCTCGGCATTCGCGACCACCTTCGGCTCGGTTCCTTCCATTAGGGCTACCACGCTGTTGGTGGTACCCAGATCGATTCCGATGATCTTGCTCATCCGTATTCCTCCTGACGTTTCCTGCGATTTCAGTGGCTTTGCGCCGGTAGATCTTCCGGCAATGAGCCAAAATTCGATTTCAAAAGCTTAGCGGAGCCTTATCAACCTTCCGCTCACTATATCTTACACATTTTCACTAAGATTTATTCCCAGATATAGGTATCCGGGCGAGAAAAACCCCGAAAAAGGCCTATTCCAGGAGTACGAGCGGGGTTACCGGCTCGGTAGGAGGAGTAATGAACTCGGGATCCAGGAGAAAATCTCCGGTGATCGGCTCCGTCCTGGAGCTACCTGGCGCAGGATCCCCCTCTCCCAGGGGATAGACCAGATAGCTGGCAATCTGGGCTGCGTAACCCAGCCGACGGCCGGCAGGATCCACCATGTCGGACCCGACAAGGGATCCGTTGGAAGCGAGCTCCGATAGCTTCTCTGGAAACTGACCTTGCAGTAGAAACCAGGTTTTGGCGGCCCGATCGACTTTCAGATAGGCAGCCGAGGTCTGCTCGTCCAACAAGGCTTGGCGCAGCCCTCCTTGCCACGGGAATGGCAGCAGGAATCGGCCCGGGTCGTTCAGCACGATGACGAGGAGTGCTCCAATCAGCCCGACTCCGAGGGCAAGATTCGGCCTGAAACGCCACCGATCTTCGGTGTCCTGCACCCGATCGGCCCGAGAGCGCCACCACTCGCCAGCCTTCGTGGTGAGCTTCGAGATCTTGAAGCCCTTCGTATCGCCGCCTTCCAGGTCAGCCAACCACGGGCTCTCCGAAGCCAGATACTCAGCAGCGGCGTGGTCCACCGCCACAGCCCGGCCGCCCTGCTGGAGAACATAGAGGTCGAACAGGACCCTGTACTGCGACAGACCGCTCTCGATGGATACTTCAGCAGCGGACCGGTCTCCATTCAACCAGTGCAGCAAGTCGAGAACTTCACTGCCCTCCTCCAGATCCATCTCGAATGGAAACGCCAGCGGAGCGGTTCCGTTGACCTCACCTTCATCCACCGTCGAAAAGATCGACTGAGGATTGGGTACCCTTCCTGGCAGCGGCCCGGCTGGGCCCAGATCCTCAGCCGCACGAATCAGCAACTCCTCCACCGCAAGGGGACGGATGCCTCGTTCGAAGGCGACCTCTTCGACCCGGTAGAACCTGAACTCACCGCTCGACCAGGTCAGTACCTGCTTGCTGAGCTCGAAGACTCGCAGGCGCAAGATCTCCAGCAACTGATCGCGCTCGAGAAGATGGCGGTCCACCAGGAGATCGATGAGGCGTCCTCCACCCCCCTCGTGCTCTGCCGTCAACTCGTCGAGCTCATCCTGCAGGACTAATCCCTTCTCGGTGAGAATCTGGCCCAGGCCCTCGGCTTCACTCTGATTCAACGAGTCGGCCGATACGATTTCGCCAGACTTGAAGGTGACCCCGACGGTACCGTCCTCGTTCTGGATCGTGAGAACGCCGGTGCCCTGCTGCCGACCAATGGTCAGCAACACATCCACCAAGCCCCGCACCTGAACAGGTCTATTTCCGCTCATCGTCACATCCTAGGTCCGCAGCCGCAATCCTCTGCCCACCAGATAAACCATCAGCAACAAGACCGAGACCGCCAGGAGCAGCGCTCCACTGGGTGCGAACAGAATCGGCTGGCGGTAACCCAACTTGTCGACGAGCGGCAGAGTCAACAAGGCGATCGGCAGCAAGACTGCCAGGAAGGCGCGCAAAGGCTGCCCCGCCGCGGCCGCGGCGTATCCCGGCAGCAGCATGATGAGCCAGCGCCCGCTGCCATCCCTGTCCAAAGAAGATGCGACTGGCCTGCTTCTCCGACCTCGCCGAACGATCAGGTACAGACCCGAGGAAATGGCGAGGAAAGCCAGGGCCAGTGGCAACGGTAGGGTGCTGGGCCACAGTGCTGACCATCGGGAATCCGCCTCGCCACTGCGCCAGACCGAACGCAGCTCGGCGCGCACCTCATCCGACCTGCCGATACCACCGCTCAACACGATGATCTTCTCGGTGGCACCGAGACTCAGCCACCTTCCCACCCCAGCACTATCCAGGCTCCGGGCGGTTTGTAGCTCGCGAGCCGCCTGGCTGAAACGGTAGTGATCGGAGTAGATCTGGCTTAGATTGAAGTGAGCGGCAGCAGACGGCCCATCGGTTGAGGTGGCCTGCTGAAAGTACTCCACCGCCTGAATGTGGTCGTTGACGTAGTAAAAGCACGCTCCGGTGTTGTTCAGGGCAGTCGTGTTGCGGGGCTCCTCTTCCAGGACATCGAGATAGAGGCCTCGCGCGAGGTCCCACTCGCCAAGTCTGCAATAGAGATCTGCCAGAAGGTGGTTTACGGCATTGCTGTCGGGAAGCGCGGCCTGCAGTGAGGTGAGGTCACGCAGCAGTGTTCCTTTCAGCCGACCTTCTTCCAGATTCTCCATTGAGACGGTCGCAGGGGCCAGCTCGATGCGCACCCTCTGCCGTTGCTCATTCAACAGCAGAGGCGTCACCCCGAGGACCAGCCAGAGACCAATCAGAACCGTCCTCTCGGCAACCGAGCCGTAGCTCCACAGCAGAATGGACCAGTAGACCACCAGCCAAAGCAGACCGGCCGGGAGCAGGACCGGCCACAACAGGAAAGCGACCGTCAACACCATCGCCATCGGGCCGGGTAGAAAGCGTTCAATGAAACCGAACAGGTCGTGCTGCAGCTCGGCGCCACGGGTAGCCATCAAGAGCCCAACGAAAATCGCCCCGCTGGCCAGCACCGCAACCAGGATCCACAGCGCGACATTGCTCAACCAGAGGGAGCGATAGAGCGGCACTTTGAGGAGTCGCGAATAGGCCCTCGCCGTCCACCGCACTGCTTGCGTATACCTACCTGCCTGCCGCGCCACGCGGGCGGCGGCAAAAGCGACCTCGGGCCGGTTCGGGTCGAGCCTCTCGGCAGCCCTCAGGCACCAGGCTGCGACTTCGAAGTCCCCCTGCGAGGCGAATTCGACGGCTCGGCCTGCGGCTCCGAGGCTGAGATCGGGAAGCCGGCCCATATCCAGCCGATCGGCGTCGGCGAGCAACGAATTGAGCGCCGCCTCGGCGCGATCCGCATCGGCCTGGTACGAGGCTGCCAACCACTCCAACCATTGGTCCTGCAGGCTGGCAAAGGCGTTCCTCGACTCGAGGCTCAACTTCAGATCGTCGGCGACCGACTGCTCGATCGCGGCACTTGGCCTGGCCGCACCGAAGGCAAACCACAAGAGGCCTAGCAGAACCAACCAGCGGCTCCTAGCTGCCAAACCGGCCAGGGTCGCGCGCGCAGCGCTCACGAAGTTGACTCTCGGGCTCTCATGATCCTATAGGTCCGCCACTCGATGAGCTTCATCCCCGTTTCTGGACGTAGCGCAACCTCAGCTGATAGAGCAGATCCTCCAGAAACGACTGCTCCTGCGCCGTCAGATTGCCGGCTGTCTTGTTCTTCAAGATCTCCAAGAGGTCGATGTGGAGCCGAGCCATGTCGAGATTCTCAGCCGATTCGCCACCCGGCAGCTTGGCATCCCCGAGGTAAATGGCAATGGGTTGTGCCACCATACCCACGAGGTCGAAGAAGGACAATTCGTCCGGATACTCGCCTCCGAGAGGCATTTCGACCGGGACCCCCTCGGGCTCCTTCGCCGGTGGATCCGCGGGCTGGGCAGGAGCTGCCTGAACCTCGTCATCGGTGGCAGGCTCATTCTCGGCCTCCGCCTCGGAAGCCGGTTGTGTATAGGCATCCCGAGCTGGTTGTGCCTCGGCGGCACTTTCCTCGAGATGTTGAAACTCGTCCTTCAACTTGCCGTCCGACGTGAACATTCGTTTGTCCGTTACCTTGATTTCGTCGTCTGTCACTGCTGCACACTCCCCCTTGTCGACAACCCTTCCCGAGGATTCTCAGGTCAAATCGCCTGCTATCGTAGCAAGGACACTCTCGACGCGAGAAACCCCTCTACCGCGTTATTCTACGCATCAACGGCTGAAGGTCTAATAAAAGACTTCACGCTCGAGAAAACAGCCAGTGGATCGATCGCACGAGGCGAACTGATGAAAGAAACCAAGAATCCAATTGCCGACCTGTCAGCTCTGGTGCGCAGACTTCGTGGACCCGAGGGGTGTCCCTGGGATCGCGAGCAGCGTCTGGAGGATCTTCGCGCCTATCTTCTGGAAGAGGCCTACGAAGTCGCCGCCGCCATCGACTCGGGAGACTGGGCCGAGCTGAGGGCCGAGCTGGGTGACCTCCTCTTCCAGGTGGTCTTCATCGCCTACATGGCCGAAGAGCAGTCGGCCTTCGACCTGCAGGAGGTGAGTCGAGAGATCGAGGCCAAGATGGTGGCGCGTCATCCTCACGTCTTCGGCTCGGAGCGGTTGTCGACTGCGGCCGAGGTCCATCGCGCATGGGAAAAGCGCAAGCTCTCGGTGAAATCGGCCTCGGTTTCCATTCTCGGAGGCCTCCCCGACGCCATGCCGAGTCTGCTGACCGCCTATCGCATGACCCAAAAGGTGGCCGGAGTCGGCTTCGACTGGCCCGACGCGGCAGCCGTCTTCAACAAGGTGGATGAAGAGCTGGAAGAGCTGCGCCAGGAGATCCAGGATCGGGAGGCGCGCGAAGCCCGACAGGCGGCGGTGTCCGAAGAGATCGGCGATCTGCTGTTCACGATCGCGAATCTGGCGCGCCACTTGGAGGTGGATCCCGAAGCGGCCCTGGCCAGCTCCAACCGTAAGTTCCGCCGCCGCTTTCGCGCTGTGGAGGAAGACCTGGGACAGAACCGATCGGGGCTCGCAGGTGCCACGATCGAGGAGATGGAAGCCGCTTGGCAGCGGGTCAAGAGGCAGGAGAAGGATCCTTGACTGCCAGATCCCGCAGAATCGTCTCGAGATACGGCACTAGTGTTTCGGCCACCCGGCGATGGCCGGCCGAGTTGGGGTGGATGCCATCGGCCAGATTGAGCTCGGGCTCTGCCGCGACACCTTCCAATAGAAAGGGGACAAGCGGCACTCCCAGCTCTTCGGCCAAACTTGGGAAGACGCCGTTGAAGAGCGCAGCATACTCGGAGCCGTAATTGGGCGGCACCATCATTCCCGCTAGCAGCACCCGAACGCCCGCCTCCTGCGCGGTGGAGATCATCCACCTGAGGTTCTCTTGCGTCATCTGCACCGACATCCCTCGAAGACCGTCATTGGCGCCCAACTCGAGAACGACGATTTGCGGGTCCTGCCTGAGGATCCAGCCCAAACGACTTACCCCTCCGGCGGTCGTGTCGCCACTGACACCCGCATTGGTTACCTCGACGTTCCACTCGAGCTCTCGCAGGCGTCGCTCGACGATCATCGGGAAGGCCTCGTCTTCATCGACTCCGAGACCGGCGCTCAGGCTATCGCCCAGGAAGGTGATGGAGATCCGTTCCCCAGTGTCGT
Organism: Thermoanaerobaculia bacterium; assembly: GCA_947259195.1. Lineage (GTDB taxonomy): Bacteria > Acidobacteriota > Thermoanaerobaculia > Multivoradales > JAHEKO01 > JAUVRX01. The sequence continues at coordinate 17,058 of CAMYLC010000148.1, forward strand.
CAGTCTCACTGGCAGTCACTTCAGCGCTCTTTTCGGACCGGCTCGAGCTCGTGACCTCCGAGGGGTCGCCAACAGGCTGATTGCACGCCAACATGAGAACGATCACCAACAGCTTCGATCCTTGCCATCGCACCTTCATGACCACGCATTGTAGAACTTCAGGGCGCCTGCCACACCATTGATAGAGTGCACAGCGTGACTCTTGGCGTTCATCGGTGGCAGGTGATTGTCGCACTGGTCCTGCTGGCGGGCTGCTCTGAGCCCAGGTCGACCTCCCCTGGGCCGGTCGTCTTGCTCGGAGTGGACGGCGGATCCTGGAACGCGATTCGGGAACTCTGGAGCCGCGGCCAGCTACCGCACCTCGCCACGCTCGCCGAGCGTGGCGTCTCCGCCCAGCTGCAACCGGTGGCGCATGCCTCACCAGTCATCTGGACGTCGATCGCCACTGGCGTCGAGCCCTCGAGGCACGGCATCCAGGGATTCACGGTGCGGACTCCTTCTGGAGAAGCGCCCGTCTCTTCCGTCGACCGGCGGGTACCAGCCCTCTGGAACATGGCCTCGGCCGCTCAGCTCCGGGTGGCTCTTCTGGGGTGGTGGGCCTCCTGGCCAGCCGAGACCGTCAACGGCATCATCGTCTCCGACCGTATCTTCAGGGAGAACAAGGGCCGCTTCTACCCGCCCGACCTCGACCCAACCCTCTTGACCGAGATTTCGCGACCCGATGCAACTGCTCAGAGTGCTGATGATGTCGTCACCCGAGGGGACCGCCTGATGGCCTCAATCGGCCTGCAGTTGGCGAGCGAAGACTTCGACCTGATCATGCTCTACCTGCGGACCGTCGATATCGAGAGTCATCACCATTGGAAGTACTTCAGACCGCAAGGCTTCGAGACGGAGGTGGATGAGCTGAGCCTGCAGCGGCTCGGCACCCGCATTCCCGACGCCTACGCCGAGGTCGACGATGTCCTCGGAGCGTTGGTTGCCCGCGCGCCTTCCAACACCAACTTCTTCGTCCTTTCCGACCACGGCTTTCAGGCATCCAAGTCAGAGCGGTACCGGATTCAACTACACCTGGATCGAGTCCTCGAGCACCTGGGATTTCTCGTGCGGGACGACGAGCGGATCGACCCCGTCGAGAGCACTGCGCGAACCTGGGGCTCGCCTCCCTTCACTCGCACGAAGCTGGTTCGGTTTCACCCTTTCGAGCGCCCTGACGAGGACGCTCGGCCTGACGACCCCGCCGCCACGCGACACCGTCTGGAGGCTGACCTGGAGCGGATCACCTATGAAGACGGCTCGCCGGCGTTTCGCTTCCGTGACCTCGAGGCCAACGAGCGGTCCCGCGGCGGTGACATGGTAGTCATCGTCCGATATCAGGGAGTATCTCCAGCTCTATATCTCGATGGCCAACCCATACCGGGCGCCATTGGTCGGATAGAGGAAATCTCGGGGACCCATTCCAAGAGCACCGAGGGTGTGTTTCTCGCCGCCGGGCCCGATATCGACCCGACTGCCGACCCCGTCAAGATCCACAGCCTGGACATAGCCCCGACTCTGCTCTACGCTCTGGGGCTGCCCGTGGCCGAGGACTTCGATGGTCGGGCCAGAACCGAGATCTTCCGGCAGCAGTTTCGCGATCGATTCCCGCTGCACAAGATCCCCACCTGGGGGGTGATGGAAGCGCGCGACTCTCCCGACTCGCAATCCGACGAACAGCTGCTCGAGGAGCTGCGGGCGCTCGGCTACCTGAACTAGATCATGAGCTCCACCCCCCGTATAGAGCTCCGGAAGCTCACCAAGATCTTTCGCTCTGGTGGCGCCGATCTGCCGATCTTGACCCATGTGGACCTACAGATCGCAGCGGGGGAATCCGTCGCCATCCTGGGACCGTCTGGTTCGGGCAAGTCGACGCTGCTGGCTCTCGTCGCTGGGCTGGACAGGCCGACCTCCGGTGAGATTCTCATCGACGGGCAGTCGATTCAGGCACTGTCGGAAAGCGAACTGGCGCTGCTGCGCCGGCACAAGATCGGGTTCGTGTTTCAGTCGTTTCAGCTGCTGCCGAATATGACGGCCTTGGAGAATGTCCAACTGCCGCTCGAGCTGATAACCGACGCGCAGCCTCGAGACAGGGCTGCGGAGCTATTGGACTTGGTGGGGCTGGCCGATCGCGCTCACCACTACCCCACCCAACTGTCGGGAGGCGAGCAGCAGCGGGTGGCACTGGCTCGGGCCTTCGCGCCCCGCCCGGCGATTCTTCTGGCCGATGAGCCGACCGGCAACCTCGACCGCAGAACGGGCGGCACGGTCCTCGAGCTGATTGCCTCGCTCCGTCAGAGATTCGGCACGACTCTGGTACTCGTGACCCATGACAGCGCAGCTGCCCAGCTAACCGACCGCCGGCTGGCCCTGGAAGACTCTCATCTGGTACCGGCCACGAGTCAGACCGATGGGCTTCTAGCTCCCTCCTGATGAACCCCTCCCTCTACGTTCGTCTGCTGGCCCGAGAGTCTCACGGCTCACTGAAGCGGTTTGCATTCTTCGTCGCTTGCCTGGCGGTGGGGGTCGCCGCCGTCGTCAGTGTGGCCGGTCTATCGGCGGCTCTGGCAGAGGGCGTCCGACGAGAGGCCAGGCAGCTGCTGGCAGCCGATCTCACGGTCTCCTCGTTGCAACCACTGCCAGCCGATCTGGGCGAATTCCTCGCCCGCAGGCCCGGACTGCAGATGACCGAGGTGAGAGAGCTCGTGACGATGGCGGCAGTAGCGAAGAGTGCGGGCCGACCTGGGACCAGCCAACTCGTCGAGCTCAAGATGGTGCAGGGCCAGTACCCCTTCTACGGTGTCCTCGCAACCGACCCGTCGGGCCCCCTGGAACTCATGCTGTCGGCCGAGGCTGCGCTGGTGGCACCCGACCTGCTCAGCCGGCTGGCGCTGCGGGTCGGGGACGAGATCCTCTTGGGAGGCCGGGCCTTTCGCATTGCTGGCGTGGTCCATTCCGAGCCCGATCAAGGCTCGGGGCCCTTCAGGCTCGGGCCGAGAGTACTGGTCAACGGCGACGGGTTTCGGCGAGCCGATCTCGACCGGCGCGGTAGTCGGGTCTTGCACCGCCTGCTTCTCAAGCTGCCATCAGAGACGGACTCCGAGGAGGTTGAACAGCTCGCCACCGAGCTGCGTGACCGGGTGGGTGAGTTCGACGGCATCCGGGTGCGGACTTACAAGGACGCGCAGGAGACTCTTCAACAGGCCATCCAGCGAGTCGAGAGCTTCCTCGGCCTGGTGGCTCTCCTGTCCCTGCTTCTGGGGGGACTCGGAGTTGCTCAGACGACTCGCGCCTGGCTTGCCAGTCGTATCGATGCCATCGCCATCTATCGCTGTCTGGGTCTGCGGCCCAACGACGTCACGAAGCTCTATCTCGGACACGCCGTTGTCCTGGGCCTGGCCGGCGGCATTCTCGGAGCGGTAGCAGGTATCCTGGCTCAGCAACTGGTACCGACGCTGATCGGCGACCTGCTACCGGTCTCCGACCTGGCCTGGTGGAGCCCTGGGGCCGCTGCCAAGGGGATCGGACTGGGAGTCGGCCTGGCCCTCTTGTTCACCCTGGCGCCCCTGCTCGCAACCCGCAGAGTCTCGCCCCTACGAGTGCTGCGCAAGGACGTGGAACCGGTCGCGCAAGGGCGGGCGAGCACCTTCCTTCTGTCTGGAACTCTGTTGCTGGGGATCTGGGTGGCGGCTGCTCTGCAGGCGCGAGACGCAATACTTGGCACACAGTTCACGCTCGGTATCGTGACGGCAGCCGGCCTCCTGGCACTGGCGGCCTTTGTCCTCATGCGATCTCTGGCACCGCTCGGACGCCGACTCGGGCCGGTCTGGGCACGACACGGAGTCGGATCTCTGGCCCAGCCCGGAGCCGCCACTTTGGGCAGCGTGGTGGCGGTCGGCCTCGGAGTCATCCTCGTGACCGCTTTGGGATTTGTCGAGAGAGGCCTGTCCGACGAGCTGCGAGGGGACTTGCCGACCTCGGCTCCAACCGCTTTCTTGATCGACATCCAACCCGATCAGTGGCCCGGGGTGGAGCGGCTCCTTCGAGAGCAGGGCTCCACCAGCATCGACTCGGTGGCAGTGGTGACGGCGAGGCTGCGAACCGTCAACGGCAAGGCGGTCAGTGAGCTGGCCGAGACCAGCTCGGACGACGGTGACCGGAGATGGGCGCTGACTCGGGAGCAGCGGCTGACCTACCTGAGAGAGCTGCCAGCCGACAATCGGATCATCGAGGGCGAGCTCTGGAGTGATCCCGACGCTGCGGAAGTCAGCGTCGAGGAAGGATTCGCCACCGAGTTGGGGGTCGAGCTCGGTTCACGCCTCGGATTCGACATCCAGGGCATGCCCCTCGAACTCTTGGTCACCAGCATTCGAACTGTGGACTGGCGGACTTTTGGCATCAATTTCTTCCTGGTCGTCGAGCCGGACGTGCTCGAAGACGCGCCCCAGGTTCGGATCGCCTCAGCTCAGTTTCCACCGCAAGCCGAACAGGTGACACAAGACCGGCTGGCTGCCGAGTTCCCCAATGTCACGCTGCTCAAAATCCGCGAAGTGCTCGAGAAGATCGCTTCAGGCCTCGAGAGAATGACCAGCGGGGTCCGCTTTCTGGGCAGTTTCTCCATTCTGGCCGGCATCCTGATCCTGGCGGGAGGCATCAGTGCCGGTTCGGTGCAACGCGGCCAAACGGTTGCGCTGTTGAAGACTCTGGGCATGACACGACGCGAGGTCGCCGCGATGATGGCCACCGAGTACGCGCTGATTGGCGGCGTTGCAGGTGCCATCGGCACTGCAGGCGGGGCACTACTGTCCTGGTTTGTCCTGACCCGCAGCATGGAGCTGCCCTGGCAGCCCTACCCCTGGCTCATATTGTTGTCGCTCGGATTGACTGTGCTGCTGACAGCCCTGACTGGCATCGTCTCCAGCTGGGGGGCCCTGCAGCGTCGGCCGCTGGAGGTGCTGCGGGCCGACTAAACGGACCGCCGACCGACGACGCGAGTCTCAGGCCACCTCTTCGGCGGCCTCATCCTCTCCGGCCAGCAACTCGAGTCCGCGCTGCAGCGTGCGATCCTCGATCTCCGTCTCATCCTCGGAAGCAGGGCGAAACACCTCACCAACGACCTCGTCCGGCACCAGGCTACTCGAGATCGGCTCACCGTCCGGCCCGGTGTAGTAGGCATCCGTCAGCAGGAGGCCCGAGCCGTCTGAAAGCGGCACCAGACTCTGATGACCGGCCAGACCGAAGCTCCTCTGCCCTACCAACTGGGCAGCGGAGCGCTGATGCAGGACAGCAGCGAGAATCTCGGCCGGACCCTGAGTGCCAGCATTGACCAGCACTACCGTATCTCCCGTCCAGGACTGAGCCTGGAAACCCTCGAACCGCACCTCGGCGCCCTCGGCACTCTGCAGACGGCCGAGCTCGCCGCTGGCGAACAGACCGGCAATGGAATAGGCACCTTCGCTGCTACCACCTGCCAGCCCTCGCAAATCGATCAGCAGCTTGTCTTCGCCCGACTGCCTGAGACCTTGAAGCAGTTCTCGCACTGCCTCGACGGTCTCGGCCTCGATTCGGCCGAGGCGCAGCACAGCCAGGCCGTCGTAGTCCTCTAGAGCCGGCCCGACTGTCTGATAGGTCTGGAGTTGCAGAATCAGCTCCCTGGCCTGCCCACGGCGAAGAATCTCCAGGCTCAGCTCGGTTCCGGGCTCCTGAGCCAGAACCGACTGCAACTCCCAGAGAGGAATGCCTCGCGTCGACCGACCATCGATCTCGGCTAGGATGTCGCCTTCCTTCAGGCCTGCTTCCGCCCCGGGGCTGCCCGCGTCGACGGCAATCACAAAGGCGATCCCCCGCTCCTTGCCCACCGTCAAGCCACTATGGGCTGGCCCAATCCCGCGGATCCTCTCGTAGGCATCGATCTCGTCAGCCGGCACGAAGGTCGACAGTGGATTCAGCGCGTCGGTCGCGCCATCCAGGGCCCCGGCCAGCAACTCGTCTATCGAGGTCTCCTCGACATAGGCTCGCCGAATCAGGGACATCACCTCGGAAAAGACGGACAGATGCTTGGACAGGGCATCGTCGTCCGCCGGCTGGTCCGTGGCGGCTCGGGACAGGGTCCCGAATATGACCGGCAGCAGCACCACCAGCGAGAGAAGAAAGAACAGAATGCGGCTTCGGCTCATGGGCAATCCTCAACTGATCCCGGTCAGCGCAACCATTGCGCTGGGTCGACCGGCCGGTTTTCTTCGCGGATCTCGAAGTAGAGAGTGTCTGTGGCGATGCCGATGACCTGGCCCAAAGATAACACATCCTCGGCGGCTACCTGGAGCTCCCCGAGGCCGGCATAGAGAGAAAAGACACGGCCCGGATGATGAACGACAGCCGTCAGACCGTAGCCCTGGAAGGGCGCCGCAAACAGCACTTTGCCTGGAAATACCGCTCGCACCTCGGCGCCAGGCCGGGTCGCCAGATCGAGGCCGTTGTGAGGCACGCGGGTACCGTAGACAGGATCGAGCCGCGGGCCGAATCCCCGCTCGATCCTGGCCTTGATGGGCCAGTCCAGCACGCCCTTGAAAGTCTGCACCGGCGTGCCGCCCAACGGAGCGGGTGTGCGCCCATAGAGAAAGTCCAGGAAGTTCGACAGCTTGCGTTCCTTGTCGCTCAACTCGGCGGTCTGAACGGTGAGAGTCTGACGTTCCCGCTCGAGGCGGGCCAGCAGTGTCCTCTGTCGTTGCTGAAGACGGCCGAGCTCATCGAGTCGCGAGGACTCCCGACCCAGCCAGCTCTCGACATCCTCCCTGTGCTGTGCCAACTGCTCCTGCTGGAAGGTGAGCTGGGTGTGCGTGTCGAGATAGGAGTTCAACAGCTCGCTGTCCCGCCGGACGAAGAAGCGCATTTGTCGGATGCCCGGCAGCAGGTCTTCGGTCGACCGAATCGATAGAAACAGCCTCAGATAACCCTGCTGACCCGTTCGGTACAGATCGGCCAGGCTTTGCTTCAGCTTGGCACGAATCTCGTCGAGCGAAGCCTCCAGTGTGGCAACTTCTTTGCCCACTTCCTCGAGAGAGTCCGCCGCCAGAAGGCGAGCCGTGCGCGCTTCTGCGACTCGCTTTTCCTGCAGCTCGATAGCTACGACGGTCTGGTTGACCTCGCCACGCAGGCCCTGCTCCTCCTGGCTGACCCGGTTGAGCCGCGACTGCAGCACCATGATCTGGTCCCGGATGGCCTCGAGCTCGGCCTCTCTGTCGGGGACTTGAGCCGTCGAAGGAGTGCCCCCCGACACAACCCAGGACTGCACGACCAGCAGGCAGATGCACAACTTCCTAGACGGCCACTTGCGAAGAGCAAATGAGCGCCGCCTGCCGTGCGGGCTATTGAAGCTGCAAGAAGGCATGTCGAGCGCCGAGCTCCACAGCCTGGTTAGGGTTCGCCGGGGCGAGCCCGGCTCCCGATCAGTCCGCGAAGCTAGCGACTGCCTCTTCCTCGTCGTCCAGCACCTCGAACACTGTCACCAGCTGGGTGATCTGCAGAATGTCCTGAACCTTGGGCGGCAGGTGCAGAAGTCGCAGTGCTCCGCCGCGGTTGGTCACCGAGGTGTAGGCCGATACCAGCTCGCCGATACCCGACGAGTCGATCGTGCTGACATCCTTCAGATTGACGAGGATCTTGGTGGAACCCGCCTCGAGCGCTTCGTGGACCGCCTCGCGAAGCGCCACATCTCCCACGCCGATGGTGATCTTGCCCTTCGGCTCGAGAATCGTGATGCCTGCTCGGTGTCGGGCCGGAATCTTCATTGTCTTTCCTCCTCTTGCTTAGCGGAATTGGATCGCAACACCGCCAACCCCTTGCGCATTTCCAATACGGTGCCGTTCTCTGGCTGAAAAGTGTACTCGATTTGATCCATGTACTGCTTCATCAGCAGTATGCCTCGGCCGTTGCGCCGCAGCAGATTCTCGGGCTCTAGAGGATTCGGAACTCCATTCTCGTCGAACCCGACGCCCTGATCCTGAACCCGGATCAGCAGATCGCCATCGTCGATTCCCAGCTCTACCCTGACCAGCTTGCTGGCATCACCCTGGTTACCATGCTTGATGGCATTGGCCACGGCCTCTCGGATCGAGATGCCGATCTGGTGCGCATCGTCATCACTGAGCTCCAGCTCGGCCAACGAGGACTCGATCGCGACATGGACCAACTCGACGTTCTCCAAACGGCTCTCGACCTCTACCTGCACCTTGAGTTCCGGCCTCATCATGAGTGTAATCCGCGGCGGAGTCTAGCAGATGGACCGCGACATCAGAATCCCAGAGAAACCAGAGTTGCCGCGATCGGTATGGGAATCTCCGGACCGCCCTCTTCGAGTAGATTCAGGGCCCACGGGATGATGACCAGCAGCTGCAGGGAATCGAACAGGGTATGTGCAGCGATCGCCGACCAGATGTTCTGGCGCCAGATCACGAGGGACCCATAAATCAAGGACAGAAGAGTAATGCCGATGAGCATCAGAGGCTGCTCGTAGCTGGCATGGGCCAGGACGAAGAGCGCCGTGGAGAGCGCCAGCCCGATGCGTGGTTGTAGGAAACCACGAAAAAAGGTCTCTTCCACGACGCCCGCCGAAAGGCTGACCAGCAAGCGCACCAGCACGGGCAAAGCCGCAATCCAGGGCACCACCTTGGGTGGCTCGGTCGGCAGGAGGTCGGCACCCCCAATCCACCAGATCAACAAGCCGAAGGTCGTGAGCACCATCAGGACCGCGACCCAGGCTCCGACCCCGACCACCAGACCAATACCGATCTCGCGCCAGATCGACGAGGCCCTGAAACCGAACTGAGCGACCCAGCCATTCCTGCCATCGGACCCAAATCCGGGCACGCCAGCGAACCCTAGGAAGTACCAGATCATCAAGACCAGCACGAAGAGGAAATGAAGGAGGAACAGCTGGGGAGTGCTGACTGAGGACAGATCGATCTCGGTGGCCTGGCCCAGGTTTGCCAAGGGAGAGAAGACCCCCATCCAGAGCACTCCCCACAGGCATGTGAGGGCCAGGCTGCGCCGCGCGACGCCCAGCTTCCAGGCGCGGCTTCCGGGTTGGGTCGCACCACCGAATCCCGGTGGCAGCAGCCCTCTGCGCCAACACAACCGATCGAACAGCAGGGTGGTCAGCAGGGCCAGAACTGCCGGTGTGGCAAACCTCAGCACCGACAAGGTCGCGGCCTCTGAGAAACTCGGCAAAACATAGATCGGCATCTTACTCCAAGCCACGGGAAGCCGCAGCCAGCGTGCTATCATTCCTCGCACCCCGGTGTTGGCCCGCCAGGGTGATCCCAAAGGCCCTGTTCGACTACCTTTCAGCTGATGGAGACCTTACTTGAGCCGTTTTCCGGGCATTGATTTTCTGGATTTCGAGTCTCTCCTCAGCGACGAAGAGCGCCTGGCGAGGGACACGGTCAGGGGGTTCGTCGAGGATCGAGTCAAGCCGATCATCGAAGACTGTCATCGCGAGGCTCGCTTCCCCGTCGAGCTGGTCCCCGAGATTGGTGCCCTCAACCTCTTCGGCGCGAGCTTCGACGACTATGGTCTTCCCGGGCTCAAGGGAGTGGCCTATGGGCTCATCATGCAGGAGTTGGAGCGGGGTGACTCCGGGCTGCGAAGCTGCGTTTCCGTGCAGAGCGGCCTGGTCATGTACCCGATCTACACCTTTGGTTCCCAGCAACAGCGAGATCGATGGATTCCACCACTGGCATCCGGAGAGGCCATCGGTTGCTTCGGGCTTACCGAGCCCGACTACGGCTCCAATCCGAGCGACATGCGCACCACGGCTCGACAGGATGGCGACGGCTGGGTGCTCAACGGCGCCAAGCAGTGGATCACGAACGGCTCGCTAGCCGACGTGGCTGTCGTCTGGGCCCGAACCGACGAGGGTATTCGGGGATTCCTGGTCGAAAAGGGGACTCCCGGGTTTACGGCCCGCGACCAGCATGGCAAGTTCTCCCTGCGTGCTTCGGTGACGTCCGAGTTGGGATTTCTCGATTGTAGGATACCCGCCGAGAATCTCCTCCCAGAGACGGAGGGAGTCAAGAACGCTCTGATGTGCCTCAACCAGGCCAGATACGGCATCGCCTGGGGAGCCCTTGGCGCCGCCATGGAGTGCTACTACACGGCACTCGAGTACACCAAGCAACGCGTGCAGTTTGGCGGCAGACCGTTGGCCTCTCATCAACTCGTGCAGGAGAAGCTGGTCTGGATGGTGAGCGAGATCACCAAGGGACAGTTCATCGCCTACCAGGCGGCGCGACTCAAGGACCTGGGTAGACTCAAGCACTACCATGTCTCGCTGGCGAAGCGAAACAACGTCTGGGTGGCTCGAGAGTGCGCCCGGCTGGCTCGAGAGCTTCTCGGCGCCAACGGGATCGTCGATGACTATCCCGTCATCCGCCACATGTTGAACCTCGAGTCGGTGTACACCTACGAAGGCACCCACGACATCCATGGCCTGGTGATCGGAGAGGCGATCACGGGGATCCCTTCCTATAATCCACCCATCGAGAACAGTTGAGCCCGACCGACTTCGAGCGCAGGAGGCTTCTCATGTCCGTAGACACCGATTTTGAACTGGCATTTATCAAGGTGACCGAAGAGGCTGCAGTGGCCGCCGCCCAGACCATGGGTTGGGGCGATCGCAACGAATCCGATCGAGTGGCGGTCGAGGCGATGCGCAAGACCCTCGATGAGCTCGACATCGCTGGCCGGGTCGTCATCGGAGAGGGAGAGAGGGACGAAGCTCCGATGCTCTTCGTGGGCGAAGAGGTTGGGGCCTGCAAGGGACAGGAGGGCGCGGTCGGGGTCGACTTCGCCGTCGATCCGCTGGAAGGAACCAACCTGTGCGCCTTCGGCACTGCCGGTGCGATTGCCGTCATGGCCGCTTCTGAGCGGGGCGGCCTGCTGCATGCCCCGGATATCTACATGGACAAGATCGTCGTCGGGCCGACGGCGCGGGGCAAGATCCATCTCGATGCGCCCGTGGCCGAGAATCTCAGGCAGATCGCCGACTCCTTCGACCGCGACATCGAGGACCTGACGATTGTCGTTCTGGAGCGAGAACGCCACCGCCAACTCATCAGCGATATCCGTGACACCGGAGCGCGGATCAAGCTGATCGGCGATGGCGACCTTTCCGCCGGCATCACAGCGGCCGTGCGAGGCACCGGAGTCCACGCTGTCATGGGCATCGGAGGGGCGCCTGAAGGTGTCATTACCGCGGCTGCAATGCGCTGCCTGGGGGGTGAGATCCAAGCCCGGCTGACGCCGCTCGACGAAAAACAGCGGGCCAGGGCAGACAAGCTGGGCATCACGGACGTCGAGAAGATGTACAGCACCGAGGAGTTGGCTCCGGGCAACGATCTCCTCTTCTGCTGCAGTGGAGTCACAGACGGTCAACTGTTGCGCGGTGTGCGCTTCTTCGGCCGCGGCTATCGGACTCACAGCCTCTACATGTCCTTGTCGAGAGGTCTCATCCGATTCGTCGATACGATTCACCGGGAAGACGTCCACACGCCTGTATATTTCCAGTAGAATCCAGCCTCCTGGCAGGCTGTTGCGGGCTCCACCCGAAGGTGACTGCTTCCACTGAGTGGCGTCGCCATCCGTGACTATAATCGGGCGGGCGCAGTGGCCATGAGCATCACAGGCAACCTCAAGACGATGGAGCTCGCCGAGCTTCTGCAGTGGCTCTCCCAGGGCCGCAAGAGCGGCACTCTGCACATCAACAACGGCAGCGTCGAGAAGAGGATCTTCTTCGAGGAAGGAACGATCGTCTCTTCAGCTGCCAGCGACCCGAAGGAGTACCTCGGGCACTTCCTGGTCAGCCATGGGTACATCGACGAGCTCACTCTCGCCAAAGCCATGGAGATGCAGGAAGAAAACAAGATGCTACTGGGCAAAATCCTGCTGACCATCGGCGCTATCTCTGAGACCGACCTGGACAGAATGCTCCGCTTGAAAGCCGAAGAGAGCATCTATCAGATCTTCACCTGGACGGAAGGAGAGTTCCGCTTCGCCGATGGCGACCTGCCCGACTATCACATGTGGCCTCTGTCGCTGAGTGTCACTGCGGTCGTTCTCGAGGGTCATCAGAGGGTCGACGAATGGAAGCAGATCCGCGCCAGAATTCCCAACAGCAGCGCGGTACCGGTGGCGACTCGAGAATTGAGAACCGAGCAGAGCGATCCCGGAGTCGACAAGATCCTCGCCCTGGTCGACGACGATCGAACCATCCAGGAGATCGCTCTACAGACCCACTCCGGAGAGTTTCACGTCTGCAGGGTCCTCTACGAGCAGATACGGGCGGGCGCTCTCAAGATCGTACGACCCCGCCTGTTGAAGGCCGAGGCACCGCCAGCGCCACCTCCGCAGAAAGTCGATGATGAGATCGTCGATGTCGAAGTCTTGCTGCGGGTCGCGGAACAGCACATCGAGAATCGCGAATTCGCCCGAGCCATCCGACACCTGAGAGCCGCACAGAATCTCGAGCCCGACAGCAAACACATCAAGCAGACGGTAAAAGCGGCTGAGCAGCGCATCGTCATCGCCATCCGACAGGACGGGATCGACATGAAGGCGGTGCCGCTGCTCGACTGCGACCCTACCTCCCTCGATAGCCTGGACATCTCGCCCCAGCAGGGATTCATCTTGACGCGAGTCAACGGCACCTACGATATCCAGACCATCCTGAAGATCACCCCGGTGCCACCTCTCGAAGCACAGGTGCTGTTCTGGAAACTGCACCAGGCCGGCCTCATAAGCCTGGAATCACCGAAGAGCTAGCCCGACCTTCTCACCAGCGAGTCGGAGTTCTTTGCTACTTCGACCAGGGTAGTGGTCGCGATACGTGCCGATGGCCGCGAATCGCGAAGCGCAGCGGCCAGTCTGCCGCCTCGCCAGCGTAGGCGATACCGATCCGCGGGCCGGTGACGATGACCTCCGGGGTTGCCCCCTCCCCTTCCGTGATTCGAAGAGCGCCGCGCGTCAGTGGCGAGCCGTCGAAATCTCGATCGATGTTCAACGCCTGGCAGAGCTTGCCGGGGCCTCCGGCCAGATCGCCGGGGCGAGGACTGCGACTCAATCGTCGGTGCTCGAGCATCGTCCCGGCTCCAGCGATGGGCTCGGCGGCGCGCAGCAGAACGGCATCTGCGTTCCCACTTCGGCCGGTTACGACATTCAAGCAGTAGTGCATGCCATAGATGAAGTAGACGTAGGCGACTCCCCCATCCTCGTAGAGGCTCTTGTTGCGTCCAGTCCGGCGACCCTGCCAGGCGTGACTCGCCCGGTCTCGAGCTCCCAGATAGGCCTCCACCTCGACGATGCGCAAAACCAGGCGCTCCTCTTCGAGATCGCGCACCACAAAGCGACCCAGAAGTTCGGGTGCCACTTCCTCTGCCGGTCGTCTGAAGAAGCGCGCGGAAAGGGTTCGAAATCGCCCCATGACACGGCCAAGTCTACATTCCGAGACAGTTCTATAATCACTCCATGACACGGACTCTCTTCCCCCCCCTTTTCAAGGACCTCCCGCCAGATCTCGGGGAGACCTACAACCCCGACGCTCCCTGGGATCTACTCGGTCAGACCCTGGACGAGGCCCTGGCGAACCTACCTTCGAGTGCCATCGACAGCTCTTTGTCGCCGGAAGTCCACCTCCTGGGAGATCGGATCGTCATCGGCCGCGGTGCTCGCATACAACCGGGTGCTCTCATCGAAGGGCCCATCCGAATCGGCCACGACGTGGTGATTCGCACCGGAGCGTACTTGCGAGGCGGAAATTGGATCGGAGACAACTGCGTCGTCGGTGCCAACACCGAGGTGAAGCGATCCATCTTCCTGCCTGGAGCCAAGGCCCCGCACCTGAGCTACGTCGGGGATTCCATCCTGGGCAGAGGTGTCAATCTCGGCGCCGGCAGCGTGCTTTCCAACCTCCGACACGACGGACGGCAGATCGCGATTCCGATCGGCGACTCCCAGCTGCCCACGGGTCGACGCAAGCTCGGCGCCATCCTGGGTGACAGGGTCCTGACGGGCTGCAACTGTGTGCTCTTCCCGGGCGTTGTCGTCGGTCGGGCCAGCCAGATCTACCCCGGTGTCCAGCTTCGATCGGGAGTCTACCCGGCAGGCTGTCTCGTCAAGCTCCGTCAAGAGCTCGAGATCGTGCAACTGCGAACCGACTAGGGCTCCCTCTGGAATTGGGAAGGCTGGGAGACCTGCTCCTGATCGTCGGGTGGCCTTTTGACCACAACCAGAGTCCGATCGTCCTCCGCCGGCGCGCCGTCGCAGAACGCCTCGAGTCGATCGAAGATCGCCTGGACCACCTCTTTGGCCGAGGCGTGCTGATGCTTCTTGGCGACCTCGACGAGGCGCTCGAGGCCAAACTCCTCAGCCGGGCCTCCCGCTTCACTGCAGGTAGCTTCGATGATTCCGTCTGTATAGAGGACCAGCAGATCCCCTGGGCGGATCTTGACGAACCCTCGCTCGTACGTGGCGTCCGGAACCGGCCCGAGCACGATCCCGCCTCTCTCCAGCAGCTTCTCAGTCCCGTCGGCAGCCAGACGGAACGGTGCCGGGTGCCCGCAGTTGACATAGACGAAGTTGCCGCTGATCTCCAGCTCTCCGTAGACCATCGATACGAACCGACTGGTGAGGGTGCTCATATTGATGATCTCGTTCAGACGCTCCACGGTGCGGACAATCTTGAAGTCACGCGACAGGCCCATGCGCAGGCCCATATAGATGTCCCGAACTTGCAGCGCCGCCGGCAGACCGTGCCCCGAGACATCGGCGATGGCCAGTCCCATGACCTTGTCCGTTATCGAGATGAAGTCGAAGTGGTCGCCGCCAACGGCCTCCATGGGTAAGGACTGACCGAAGATGTCGAAGCCTGCGAACTTGGGGTTGCTCCGCGGCAGAATCGAAGCCTGGATCCGGCGCGCTTCCCGTAGAGCGTCCGCCATCCGCTCTTGTCGGATCTTCTGATTGATGCTGTGACGGAGAATGCCGAGGGAGAACAGGATGCTGCTCTTGTCATGGCCTGGGGCCACGTTGAACGAGAGAATGTACTCCTGGTCCCCCACTTCGAGTGCGACGAACTGCTGGACCCCGAGCTCTGCTTCCAGATCCCGATCCAACAGTGGGTCATCTTCGTTCATGTAGAGGGTGCGTCTCTCGATCAGCTCCCGGATCGGGCCATAGTCCGCCGAGACTCGCAAACCCTCGGGCACCTCCTTGGCCTCTCCAAAGGTACCCTGGAGAACGAACTCATCACCCTCTCGACGGTAGATCCGGCCTCCGTACAGTCCGAGCTGATCCCTGAACTGGGAGACCACGGCGTCCGCGACCATGCGCACGGTCGCTGCCACATCGTCAGCGTCCTCGATCGCCTCGACCAGATGCTCGACGTTCTTGATCAGGCGGTTGTAGTCGACGATCCTCGGTTCATTCGTTGTCACTGCTTGTCGCTCCTTTGAGCACTCCGGCTCTCAGCCTTCATCCACCAGCACTCGCAGGATCCGGTCCTGCGCCTTCATCGCTCCCCAGTTTCCCGTGGTCTGGTTGCAGAGGATGGAGAAGGCGTAGGTCTTACCCGAGCGTCCCTTGGCGTAGCCGGACAACGTCGAAACTCCCAACAGAGAGCCGGTCTTGGCGAAGATGTTGCCACGGTAGGGCTCATCCGCCAAGCGGTCCTCCCACCGCAGGCCCTCTTCACCGCTGTAGGGCAGGGTCAGAAGAAACTCCCTGCCCTTCTCATGCTCGAACATGTACCGTAGGACGGTCGTTAGCTGACGGGCCGAAAACTGGTTGTCCCGGCTCAACCCCGAACCATCGGCGAGGCGATACTCGCCCGGCAGGATCCCCACTCTCTCGAGGAACTCTTCGATCACCTGGCGTCCGGCCCGCCAACTGCCGCTGCCGCATAGCCGCGCCCCCAGGGCCTTCAACAGACTCTCGGCAAAGAAGTTCTGACTCCGCTTGTTGATCACCTCGGTAGTGGTCATCAGGTCGGATCGGTAGCCGGTGACCCAGCGCCATTGGCCGGAGGGCAGTCGCATGGTGGGTCGCAGCCCACCCAATAGCTCGACACCCTCCTCCTCGAATGCCGTCTTGAGAGCCACGCCGAAGTAGCTGACCGGATCCGGCACGGTGATCCAGCTCTCGACTGGTGCCGCTCGGCGGTATATCGAGCCGGAGACCTGGAGTAGGTCGCTACCGTTGCGTCGATCGACCACGACTTTGTGGCGCCTTGAAGAATCGGTGGTTCTGGCCGAGTTCTCTAGACGCAAGACGCCGAGATCCGGAATCATCTCGACCCGCGCCGGTTCCCCCGGCGCCATACCGGGCCAGATCCGCACGAGGACACAGTTGTCACTGAAAGAGAGGGCGGCGACAGGTGCCTCGTACCACCGGTGCAGCTGGTCCCGAGGCCAGTCCGGATGGACCAGCGGAGGCTCGAACAGACCGGTCACTAGAAAGAGGTCGCCTTCGATTCGGTGAACTCCGAGGCGCTTGAACTCTTGTGCCCATTGGCGGAAGACCGTCAGGGGGTCGCCGCCGTAGTGACGGCCGGAAATATTGGGGTCGCCTCCACCCAGGACGGCAACATCTCCCTGTAGTCCCCTATCACGGCGTTCACCACGCCACAAGACATTGGTCTCGAAGAAGAAGGCCGGGCCCACGGTATCGAAAGCGGCTGCCGTGGTGAGGAGCTTGGTATTGGAAGCGATGATGCGAAGCTGATCGGCGTTGTAGGAGTAAATCTCCTCGCCCGAGGCGATCTCGACCACCTGCACGCTCATCTCCGAGGACACCTTCCTGGCGGCCTTCACTGATTCACTGAGTCCCGTCCGAAGCTCGGCCGCCGCGCCCGTCGACATCGCCAGGTGCCAGAGCAGCAGGCAGAGAGCCCACATGTGGACCCTGCGAGCTCCTAGAAACCTGTCGATCCCTGTGTACATGTCGTCTTGCCAGTCCGCAGACGGACTCGTGCAGCCAGGAGGATACCCTCTGGGAAATCTGCTCCGCTATGGAAGGGTCGACTCAGAAAGGCGGTTGTCGCAGCTACTATTCACTTCCCTTGAGATATCGATAGAAGTCGCCATCCGTTGATAGCAGCAACAGCGTTTCAGGATCGACGGTCGCTTCGAAAGTCTCCATGGTCTTGAGGAACTCGTAGAAGCGGCGGGAATCGACCGACTGATTGTAGGCCTGGGCATAGACGTCGGTTGCCTCCGCATCGGCCTGGCCACGGATGCCCTCGGCCTCCCTATAGGCCTCCGATTGGATTCGCTTGAGCTCGCGGTCCATGTCACCCAGAATACCGGCTTTCTCACCCTGGCCTTCGGAACGGAAACGCTCAGCGATCCGACTGCGCTCGGAGATCATCCGCTGATAGACATCTTGTAGAACCTGCTCGCCGTAGTTGATGCGCTTGAACTGCACATCGAGCACTTCAATTCCCAGATCGGAAGTTCTCTCCTGGCCCGCTTCGAGAACCTGCTGCCGGATGTCCTCGCGGCCTTCGCTGATCTCTTCCAGATGACCCTCCAGCTCGGGCATGGCCTCGTCCACCTCCGGCACCCGATTCGTCGAGCGAATCACCTGGAGCAACTCGTGCTTGGCAATGGCGTTGCGCGTCTCACCATCCAGAATGTCGTCGAGTCGCGACTGCGCACCCATCTCGTTTCGCAGGCGCTGGAAGAACAGCAGCGGATCGCTGATCCGCCAACGGGCGTAGCCATCGACCAGGATGAAGACCTTGTCCTTGGTGGGCAGCTCGGCGACCGAGCCTTCCCACTCCAGAAATCGCCTGTCGAACCGATGGAGCTTCTGGATGAAGGGAATCTTGAATTTCAGACCCGGCGTGACGATGGGATCTCGAACCGGTTGACCGAACTGGGTGATGATCACCTGCTCCCACTCGTTGACGACAAAGGCAGCGTTGGCGAACACTACGACAAGTAGCACCAGAATCACGATAGGAGCCAGACGTGTCACTGGCCACCCCCCTTCTGGATGGTCGTGCCATCCAGATTCATCAGTGGGAGCACCCCCTCGAGCTCTTCATCCAGGATTACCTTTCTCCCGGCTTGGGGCAATATCTTGCTCATGGTCTCCAGGTAGATCCGAGTACGGGTGACCTCGGGTGCCTTCCGATACTCGATGTACATCGATTCGAAGCGCGATGCATCGCCCTGGGCCCGATTGACGCGATTCAGCGCATACCCTTCAGCCTGCTGAACCGTCTGGCGGGCTTCGCCCTCGGCTCGCGGAATGATCTTGTTGTACTCCGATTGCGCTTCGTTGATCATGCGCTCGCGCTCTTGCTCGGACTGGTTCACCTCGTTGAAGGAGGGCTTGACAGGATCCGGAGGATTGACATCCTGGAGCACGACCTGCTCTACCCTGATGCCGGTTTCGTACTGGTCGGAAAGCACTTGCAGCTCTTGGCTGACCAGATCCTCGATCTCCTGCCGACCGACTGTCAGGACCTCATTGACGGTCCGATCGCCTACGACCTTGCGCATGACCGCTTCACTGAGGTCGCGGAAGGTCTCCTCGACCTCTCGCACCCTGAAGAGGTACTTGTACGGATCGACGACCCGGTACTGCACCACCCATTCGACCACGACAGCGTTGAGATCACCGGTCAGCATATTGGACTCGTCCTGCAGACCTGCCGTGGTGAACTGACTCCGAACGCCAGGCTCCAACGTTCGGAAGCCGAACTCCTTCTTGAGCTGGCGTTGCACGGCGACCTTGAACACCTTGTCGATCCCGAGGGGGAGCTTGAAGTGCAGTCCGGGGTCGGTGATGCCACTGAACCTACCCAGCCGCACCAAGACGCCGACCTCCTCCGGCTCGATCGTGTAGACGCTTGAAGACAAAACTATCAGGACAACGATCGCTATCACGACGATTCGAATTCCCCCCGCCGGCAGCTTCGGCAGCTTCGGCAGCTTGGGAAATTCGACAACGGTTCTTCCTGGTCCATCGTTAGTAGGCATGACCTGAGCAGCGTAACCCAGGACCCGGACCGTTGCAACAACGATCGAGCCCTTATACTGCGCCAATGCCGCCGCGCTTCGATTCCTCGAACCTGATTCTGGAGCTCTCGGTCGGCGATCTGGTAGACGCCTCTTTGGCGCGTCACCTTGGATTCGCGAACCGTGGCGGCCACGAGCGTCTCTGGCTGGGGCAGGCGATCCACAGCCGCTACCAGGAGGCGGCCCTGGCTGCGGACCCCACCTACCAGCGCGAGGTGCCTGTCTCTGCGACTTTCGCGCATCGCGGTTGGCAGATCTCCGTCCATGGCCGAATCGATGGGCTCAGACGAGATACCGACCAGACGATGGTCGTCGAGGAGATCAAGTCCCTGCGCCGGGGCTCACGACCTTCGGCCGCACTGCGAGAGATCTACGCCAAGCAGGCCCTGCTCTATGCCTGGATCCTCAGGCGGGGTGGTGAAACGAAGGTCGCAGCAGAGCTGGTATGGATCGAGATCGGCACCGACGTCGTCGAGCACGAGCCCCTGGACTTCAGCTTCGCGGCGATGGACGGTGCCGCACGAAAGCGAATCAACGCGCTGCTCAGGGAGTTCGATTCCCAAAAGGCGTCTTTGGCGCGGCGGCGCGTAGCCGCCGACAGGCTCACGTTCCCCTATGATGCCGAGCGGCCAGGGCAAGAGACCATCCTGGAGTCAGTGGAGCAGGCACTGCTCCAGGGCGATCATCTTCTTGTCGAGGCTCCGACCGGCATCGGCAAGACCGTGGCAGCCTTGCTACCGGCCCTGCGATATGCGTTGGCCAGCGACAAGAAGATCTTCGTGCTGACGGCCAAGACGCTGCAGCAGGAGATGGCCACCCAGGTCCTGAAACTCCTCACCCCTGACGACAATGCGTTTGCTTCCCTGCGACTTCGCGCCAAGGCCAAGATGTGCGCCAACGACCAATTGCTCTGTCACGAGGAGTACTGCCGTTTCGCCAAGGAGTACTATTCCAAGCTCCATGGATCGGGTATGGTGCCAGAGCTGTTGGCGGAGGGCGGTCTTCTGTTACCCGATCGAATCTTCGACAATGCCAGCCGCCTGGAGGTCTGCCCTTTCGAGGTGAGCCTAGAGTTGACGTCGAAGGTCCAGGTAGTGGTCTGTGACTACAACTACGCCTTCGACCCCTATGTCGGCCTGGGCGACTTCCACGTCGAGAACGACTTGAGCAATACGATCCTGCTGATCGACGAGATTCACAATCTCGTCGGTAGAGGCCGCGACTACTACAGCCCTTCACTCTCCTCCCGGCAGACTCGCGTCGCGCTCGAGTTCATCCAGAAGGGCACCGATGCGGTCCATCGGTCGGCGGCCAGACTCTGCCGCGAGCTGGCTGACCTCATCGATCGCACTGTCGACGTGGCGCTGGGAGATGCGCCAACACAGACACGAGCTACTGAAGCACAACTGCCTGAAGCCGATCTCTGGGCCCTGCGGCCGGCCTTCGACGAAACCTTCATCGACTATCTGGAGCACCGCAAAGAGACATCGAGCTTCCGACCGGACGACCCGTTCGTGGACCTCTACTTCACCCAGCTGCGCTTTCTCGACGGTCTCATGCTGTCGACGGGTGAAGCTTTCAGCCACTGCGTCGAAACCGCCCCAGAAGGCGGCACCTTGAAGGTCCTCTGCAAGGATCCGAGCGCATTCCTGGGCCAGGTGCTGAATCGGACCCACTCCGCCATCGGCCTATCGGCGACTCTCTCTCCCACCGAGTTCTATCGGGACCTCCTGGGCTTCGATCGGGAGCGAACCAGTAGCCTGTCCGTGCCCAGCCCATTTCCAGCTGAGAACCGACAAGTCGTGATCGACGACAGCGTCGCCACGCTATGGCGCAAGCGACCCGAGAACTACCCCCGCATCGCTGATCGTCTTGCGGCCTTTGCTGAGGCGGTGCCCGGCAACTGCCTCGCCCTGTTTCCGAGCTATCAGTTCCTGAACGAGGTAGCTCACCGACTCGGCCTCGAGAGCAAGCGGGTACTCGTCCAACACTCTGCAGGTACCGATCAGGAGAGAAACGAGATTCTCGAGAGTCTCCGTTCAGCACTGGCCGGAGACGTTCTACTCATGGCCGTGGCCGGAGGAGTCTTCGCCGAAGGGGTGGACTATCCGGGCGACATGCTCAAAGCCGTGGCGGTCGTCGGCCCCTGTCTGCCGGCTGTCAGTCTCGAGCAAGAGCTTCTGAAGCGCTACTACGACGAGCGCTTCGAACGCGGCTTCGAGTACGCCTTCGTGGTTCCGGGAATGACCCGCGTCGTCCAAGCCGCCGGCCGCCTGATCCGATCTGCGCAAGATACCGGGGTTATCGCACTGCTGGACGAGCGGTTTCTGCTCTCGCCGTATCGTGATCATCTTCCCGCGGATTGGCTCCCACAGGATGGACCGGAGGGTCTGACCGGAGTGCCAGGGAAAGTGGCGGAGGAGTTCTTTTCCTCCCCTCCTGTGCACCCCGGACCCTCGAAACCCACTTCTTGACGTCGACGTCCTGGCCTGTAACGTTTCAGGGTCCGGAAAGACCAAGAGAGCAGGAGGGTCGTTCCCCTTCTCCCTCTTCCCTCCTAAGTGGCCCCGCTCCGGCGGGGCCACACCTTTCGAGGCCCGATAATCGGGCCTCGAGGGCCTGGGGGTTGAGTGGCTCGACGAAGACGCCGGCCGACCTTTGGGGGCTCGGGGGCCTAGGGGTCCTGCACTGACGACCATCTTCTCGTGGAGGTTCGTTCGGGTGGTTCGCAGGGGGACGGCGTCGGCTACTCAGACTTTGACGGGCAGGCCGCCACCTTGTCTCGTCATCGCGCCGATTCGCCTGTTCCCTTTGATCGTCCTTGCGCTGCGCTCGACTCGGCACCCCCTGTCGTACCACCCGAACGAACCTCTAGCACCGATGAAGACAACAAGGGCATAGGGGCATAGGGGCGTAAGGGCCTGGGGGGTGGCTCCTTGAAAGGAGTCTCGGTACTTTCAGGCTCTCTCAGAGCAAGGAAGCGATGAGAAGTCTCCATCATGGCCACACTGCCCTCAAAGATCGTCCGGAGGCACGACGGACTCCTCATCCCCCAAGCCCTCAAAGAACGCCCGGCGGTGAGCCGGGCGCCTCAACCCTCACGGCCCGTCCCCTCGGGACGTTGGCCGCTTCGCGCTACCACCAGCTGTAGCCGATTCCAAAGTATCCTTGAACCGGATCCACCGTGAGTCGCTGAACGTTGGAATCTCCCTCCAATGCCAGGAACAGATACCTGACTTCTAGCGAGGCGAACCACGAGCTGTTCTGCCCGAAGGGTATGTCGACGCCGCCGTTGAACCCCCACGACAACTCATCGTCGTACTTGACCTGGTAGTCGAGGTCGAGCTGGCTGAAGTTGAAGGTCGATGAGCTGTAGCCAATCCAGGAAACCAGAACGCCGGCATAGAAATCGAACCGCCCGGACGGCGTGAAGTGGTAGTTGCCACCCAGATTGATCTGCCGCATGTCTACACGATCATCGGAATTCGCCGTCAGGGGACCCTGCTCGGCTTTCAGATTGGTCTTCATGTTGGCGAAGGTGAGGCCGCCCCACACACCCATGTTCGGTCGAAACAGATACTCGACCTCGCCATTGAAGCCATTGCCACCGTCCGTCCAGAACTTGTTGAAGATCGGTGGAGTCCGACCGACAGGGTTCTCGAAGGTCACGGAGTCCGAACCCGGCCACACATGGACGAGGTGGCCTCGAGCGATCCAGTTGTCATACTCGTCTTGCGCCCAAGCTGTGGCGCCCCCCGCTAGCTGCAGCACAATCAGGGCCAGACCCATTGCCACTGCGTACTTCATTTTCCTGAATTGACCCATCGGATTCTCCTTTCCATATCCATACTTTTTCGCGAAAGCTCGCGCAGACTATTAGGCTTCTACGCCTCTTTGTCAACTTTGACGCAAGGTTCGAGCCGACGACCAGGCCCCTGGCCCTTATGCCCTTGAGCCCCTAAGCCCCTAGGCCCTCCCTAGGGTCTGCGGTCCCGTGGCTTTCTCGGCAGGCCTTCTGGCCTCCGATGGCCGGAACGGCCTCGTTGTTGGAGGCGCTCCAGGATTTCGAAGTAGCGCTTCTCCTGGTCGGGATCCAGAATCGCACGGCTCTCCAGGACGTTCTCGACGAATACCCGATCCAACCGCGAATAGGCTCGGCCCATCTCGTCGATCAGCCCGTCCACTACTGCCCGGTCCGGATTCTCCGCCATCAACTCTCGTCGCAACTGCCGTCGCAGAGTCTCCAGCTCTTCACGGCTCCTTGTCATCCCCTGGAAGAAGTCGGTCTGGATCTGGACGAAAGCGTCGCGCTTCTCACCCTCGAGATCGAGGTGATTGGCGGCTCGCTCGACCGGCGGCGGTCCCTCTTCCCTCGGCCCTCGATCCCACCGAGCGGGCTCGCGCAGGCGATGGGTGCCGATCGTAGCCAGAACACCGAGATTGACGCCGACAGACAGCAACAAAGCGATCCACAGCCAGATCGGTTTCATGGCAGATCCTCCTGCACGAGGTCTTCAGACGACACGCTCATTGTTTCCCAGTAGACCTCGGCCTGTGTGAGCTCGACAGCGTCCCAGGCAGTCCAGTCCTCAGATTCCGTTGGGCTTACGAGCAAGGCGCCCACCAGAATGCCGCCCGTCAGGGCTACTGCCGCAGTTGCCCGGGTCCAAAGGGAGGTAGAACGACCCAGGCCTAGGGCTCCGACCGAAGGCCCAGTCACGGCCTGGCGGACGACGCGACTCGTGAAACTCGGGTGCACCGACTGAAGAGGCGGGAGGTCGAGGGCTTCCCAACGCTTTTTCAACGCAGCGAACTCCCGTCGCAATTCGCCCTCGTTCTCGAGACGTTGCCGCAATTCTCGAGCCTTAGATTCGGAGAGCTCGCCCACCAGCAGTCGAAGCAGTTGTTTTTCCATTGTTCGATCCATCGCCGTAGCCTCTATCTAGAAACCCCTGAGGCGGCAGATTCCTGCGCCCCTCGAAGACGGCGCATCGCCCGAAAGAGGCGACTCTCAACTGCCCCCTCCGAGATCCCCAGGATCTCGCCGATCTGTCGATATGGTAGACCTTCGAATCGAGCCAGGATCAAAACGACCCGCTGGCTCTCTGGCAATGCCTCGATCTCCTGGCGTGTCTTCCGCCAACGACGCCTGCTCTCCAGTGTGGCCAGGGCGTCCGGCGCATCATCTACCGGGTCCAGGTTCGCGCCCTCCCCTTCGGCGTCGGGAGTCAAAGACAGGAACTGAGCCAGCTTTCGACGCCGGATCCGGTTGAGGCAGTGATTCGTGGCCACCCGATACATCCAGGTAAACAGCTCACCCTTCGGCTTCAGAGAGCCAGCCCGGCCGTAGGTCTTGAGGAACACCTCCTGGGCGGCGTCCATCGCCTCCTCGCGATCACCCAACAACCGCTGACAGAGTCCGACCAGGCGATCCTGATGGCGCTCCACTAGCCGCCTGAAGGCATCTTCGTCCCCTCCAGCCGTCAGGGACAGAAGCTGCCAATCCGAATCGCTGATCTCGTCCGAGAGAACTTTCGGCATCACCACATTCGTGAAACCCTCGACGCGGCCAAACCCTGCGCCGCGCCGCAACCTGCCCATACTTCTACCACGGACTCCGAGCAGCCGGCCTGGTCAAACCACAACCAGCGACCGGCCTCGCACGCTGCGGCCTAGTCAGAATCCCTATTGAGATGACGGAGGCGGTACTTGTCCAGATGTCCTTCGACCAACCGATGTACACCGATGCGCTGTAGCTCCGAGCTCAGGACCAGAATCTGATTGGGGCTCAAGGGATGTTCCTTGTAGATTACCCGCAGCACCTTCTTGAGGGCGGCATCCAGCTCGGGATCGAACCCGGGTGTCGAATCTGGCTCTCGCTGTTCAGTCACGGCTCTCCGCAGACTCGTGCATCTGCTCTGGATCGTAGTTGTAGAGCAACGAACGGATGGTCAGCGCTGGAGCGACCTCGATCCCTTCTTCGTAGGACCACATGTCGATGGTCTCCCAGGGGCAGTAGCGGGCGCAGAGCTGACAACCGATACAGCGCTCGAGGTCCACCTCGACCAGCTTCATGAAATCGGGATGTTCGGGGCCGGCGACAATCTCGATGCAATCTACGGGACAAAAGGCGAGGCAGGCCTCGCAGCCCGTACATCCCGTCTGATCGATGACGGCAACCTGTTTCGGGGCGCGGGCTCGAGGCGCCTTGTCGACCTCGACCTTGTAGGGGTAGGGAAACGTCTCAGCCATTCTCTGCCGACTCCTCGAAGGTGCCTCGATTGTGAGCTCTGAGCTCGAGTTGCCGCACTCTACCAGAAGGTGCTCGTCTGTGTGACGGCTCGACGTCCCCCCACCCTGCGGGATCCAGCACACGGCTGGCCACTCCCCATGGCAGAATCGAACTGATGCTGGACTCACGGATCGCCCGGTACGTTGCCGATTTGGCAACCGCGAGCTTCGAGGAGTTATCCCTTGAGGCTTTCGCGTACCAGTTCGAGCGAGTCGAGCCTTTCCGTCGGCTCTGCAGGAAGCAACAGGCCGTCCCCTCCACGATCGCACAGTGGCGCGACGTTCCCTTGGTCCCGGCGCTGGCCTTCAAGACGCTCGATCTCGCCTCGGTGCCAGCCGAGGAGACTTTTCGCAGTAGCGGGACGTCCGGCTTACTGCGAAGCGTCCATGGGCACGGCTTCCCCGATCTCTATCGCACGACCATCGACGCCAGCTTCCCTGCCGCCTGCCTTGGCACCTTGGACCGACCACCGATGCTCTCCCTGATCCCGGATCGATCCCAGGCTCCCGATTCCAGCCTCTCGTTCATGATCGATCACGTGCTGGCGAGCTACGGCGCTCCTGAGAGCCTGACCGCATTCGGTGGCCGTGGCCTGGATGCCGCGAAAGCCCGGTCGTTTCTGGCGGCCCGTCAGCGGGATGGCCGAGCCACCCTCATTCTGACGACGGCATTCGCCCTGGCAACCCTCCTGGAGGCCCTCGAGCGGTTCGACTTGAGATTTCGATTGCCCGCCAGCAGCGTGGTCTTCGAGACCGGGGGCTACAAAGGCAGGACCCGAGAGCTATCGCGTCGCGAGCTTTTCGAGCGACTGGCGGACAACGCGACTATTCCCGCAGACAAGGCTGACGCATTCCATGCATTCATAGAGGAGCGGGGACTTGAGTTCCTGCAAGACGTCGATGCCTGGCTTTCGCAGCACGAAATCGATGATCAGGATGCCAGCGGCATACGCACGGTACGGCTAGGGGCCGGTGCGTACCTCATTCACGACGAAATTTGAACTACGCCAGAAGACTATAAGGAAGACAGAGATGAATATTCAGGCAATCAGACTCATGACCGTATTGGTTACAGCCATTGTGACCGTTGCCGCGTGCGGTGGCGGCAGTGGCGGTGCTGGAATCACCGGCACGCCAACACCACCTCCAGGCAATACAGGTGGCATCACCGGCACTGGCGTCGCTTTTGCGATTGGCCCCGTCACGGGCTTCGGAAGTGTCATCGTGAACGGCGTAACCTACGACACTGGCAGCGCCACTTTTACGCTTGACGGTGCCGCCGCGACACAATCTGACTTCAAGGTCGGACAGTTCGTTCTCGTACAGGGGACCATCGACCAGGGCGGCACAACCGGTTCGGCCAACACAGTGTCATTTGATGACAACGTCGATGGTCCGGTGACGAGCGTCGATTCAGTTGCCGGGTCGTTTGTCATCCTGGGCCAGACCGTGACAACGACCGGAACAACGTCCTTCGACGACGGGTGCCCGGCAACGCTCGATGGTCTGCTTGGCGTGGCTGCCGTTGAAGTATCCGGCCCGGTGATGAGTGATGGCACGATTTATGCGACACGCGTTGAATGCAAGGCAGTCGCGGGTCAACTCGAGGTTACCGGTGTAGTAAGCGGTCACAATGCTGGGGCCATGACGTTCATGATCAATGCGTTGGTCGTCGATT
>CAMYLC010000149.1 GCA_947259195.1 Thermoanaerobaculia bacterium
TTTCAATACGCTACATGCCCAGGACGCTACCTTCTATGACGAGGTCAATCTTACGGTTCAGGAAGAGCCGGCATCGTCCCATGATGCGGAGGTTCTCGGACTGATGGCTTCCATCGGCATCCAGAAGGGCAAGCCCTTTGCACCGGACGCCCGCATGAAGAAGATCCTGGCTGAGGCCGCCGCTGTGGGTACCGCCGCCCAGCGCTCCATCCTTTTCCGCAGCCGCGAGGAAAACACCGTGATCTGGCCCGGGAGCAAGAGCTGGGAGGTCGGCTTCGCCGGCGGCAGCTACGAGTTCAACAACAACGGCGCCAGCCTGATCGATTCCCGGGTCCGCTTCCACTTCTACGCCACCGGGATCACTCCGGCCATGGTCAAACCACCGGTCGGCGCGGGCTCGCAGTACGTGATTGGCCTGCGCGACTCCGAGGGCAAGGCGTTGGATGGCAGCAAGACGTACAAGATCCACATCCCGCCCAATGTTCCGGCCAAGCGGTTCTGGGACATCACTGTCTACGACAATCAGACCCGTTCTCTGCTGCAGACGGACAACCCCTATCCGGGAGTCACCAGTATCGATTCGGCCACTGTCGGGAATGCAGACGGTTCCTACGACGTCTACATAGGCCCGAAGAAGCCCGATGGAAACGTGAACTGGATCCAGACCGATCCCAGCAAGGGCTGGAACATGCTGTGGCGGATCTACGGTCCGACCCAGGTCTGGTACGACAAGGGCTGGCGGCCGAGTGAGATCGAGCTGGTGAAGTAGTTGAATCGGCAATCCTCGAGTGGGGCGGGCGACGACCCGTCCCACTTCCTCGATCCAACAAGCCAAGTGGCCTCGAAAAGTCGACGCTGAAAGAGGGACACGCCGTGAAGAAGAAATCTCTCCCCGTAGGGTGCAATAAAACGGCCGAAGCGGCCAGATTGTTGACGCAAGGCCCGATCCTGGCTGTGTCCGAACGGCATAGTCTTGGGCGATGCCTCATGCTCTGCAGTTCCTCGTCCTCACCCTGGCCGGATGGCTGAACCGTCACCAGGAAGATCTGATCGACTATCTGCGGGAGGAGAATCGCGTTCTCCGCGAGCAGCTGGTCCGTCAGCCTCTTCGTCTAACTGATGCCCAACGCCGCCGACTTGCCATACGAGGCAGGCGGCTCGGACGGCGGGCATTGACTCAGGTGGCAAGCATCGTCACACCCGACACGATCCTCCGCTGGTACCGGCGGCTGATCGCCAAGAAGTACGACGGCAGTGCCCACCGAGGCCGAGGTCGCCCCGCCACGCCCGGGCAGATCGCCGAGCTTGTCGTCAGGATGGCCGGAGAGAATCCCAGGTGGGGCTACACACGCATCCGCGACGCTCTCTCGAACCTTGGGCATTCGATCGCGCGTAACACCGTCAAGCGGATCCTGCAGGATCACGGGATCGAGCCCGCACCCGAGCGGGGCCGCCGGACGCCCTGGAAAACCTTCCTGCAGGCTCACTGGGAAGGCTTGGCTGCCGCCGATCTGTTCACCGTAGAGGTGCTGACCATGGAAGGGCTCAGGCGCTACTTCGTGCTGTTCGTGATCGAGCTCAAGACCCGCAGAGTCAAGATCGCTGGCATCCACCACCAGCCCTACGGGGAGTGGATGGAGCAGATGGCCCGAAATCTCACCGACGTGTTTGATGGATTTCTGCAGAACACGCGCCACCTGATTCACGATCGAGATCCGCTTTACACTCGTGCATTTGGCGAGATCCTCACGAGCAGCGGAGTCCAGCCGGTCAGGTTGCCGCCGAGGAGTCCGAATCTGAACGCCTACGCGGAACGGTTCGTGCGTTCGATCAAAGAGGAGTGCCTCCACCGAGTCGTATTGCTCAGCGAAAGCCACTTACGCCTGGTCATTCAGGAGTACGTCGAGCACTACCATCGGGAGAGAAACCACCAGGGACTCAACAACCAGCTGCTCGAGCGGGCGCCACCGGCGGCGAAACCCGAGGCCGAGGTTCAACGGCGCGAACGTATCGGTGGACTCCTCAAGTACTACCACCGAGATGCAGCATGAGCCGTGGGCCGATTATTGGCACCCTACGCGGTGATTACGGGGCTATTCGCTGTACTTGCTGCGGCGAATGCTTGCCGGTGCAGTGAATACCCGGTATAATCGCCGCACAAAGCGCGGTGAATATGACGTACATCCATGAACGGCCTCGATGGCCGGAGTTTACCTGGGACAACGAGGCCCTGGCCGGG
>CAMYLC010000150.1 GCA_947259195.1 Thermoanaerobaculia bacterium
GATCAAGCAAGCGGCGGACTCCGAGCTCAAGCGCAAGGGGTATGAGCTTGTCGAACAGGAGGCGTCGCCGGACCTGATGATCAACTACGTCGGCTTCGGTACTGATATGACCAGCATCGAAGGCGTCAGGAAAGATCTGGCATCAGGAGTCGCTTGGATCGGCGATCCGCAGGCTCACTCCATGCGCTCCTATCGGGAGGGGACCCTGGTCTTCGAGGTAGTGGACACCGCTACCGATGAGATGGTTTGGAGCGGTTGGGTGACCGAGCTGGCCCGCACCTTCGAGAAGCTCCGGGCCAAGGCTGGCAAGGCCACGCGCCGGGTGTTCACACACTTCCCACAAAACTGAGGCTCGATGCGCTCGGGAACCAGAAATGCTGGGTGATCGCTTCTGGCATAGATACTCGCGAGGAGAGAGCAACGTTACACTGCTGCTCTCCCTGATCGTCCTGTTCGTGCTCTACCCGATCTCGGTGGAGCTCGGAGTGGTCCACTTCTACCGACTGGTGTTTGTTGTCGTGCTGATTCTGGCTTCGATCAGCCTCGGGACGACGAAAGGACACCGGCGTCTGGGTGTGGGCCTGGGCGTTCCGGCGATCGTGCTGCAGGTGGTCGCCTTCTCCGCCCCCTCAAGGGTCTCGCTGCTCATCGCGGCGATAGCGACCCTACTATTCATCGGGTTTGTGATTGTCATCGTCTATCGAACGGTGATGGCATCAGGCAGGGTGACCGTCGACAAGCTGGCATCCGCGGTCAACGTCTACTTGCTGCTGGGCCTGGCCTGGGCAATTGTCTATGGCGTGATCGCCTCTTTCGACTATACCGCTTTCGCGGGGAACGCGATCGACTTCCAGACGCTCGAAGAGTACGTTAGCTTCGGCGCCGAGTTTGTCTTCATCTACTTCAGCTTCGTGACGCTGACGACTCTCGGGTACGGTGACATCCTGCCGATGACGTCCGTGGCTCAGACCGCGGCCTGGATGGAAGCGGTG
Source organism: Thermoanaerobaculia bacterium (assembly GCA_947259195.1). Lineage (GTDB taxonomy): Bacteria > Acidobacteriota > Thermoanaerobaculia > Multivoradales > JAHEKO01 > JAUVRX01. The sequence continues at coordinate 993 of CAMYLC010000150.1, forward strand.
GTAGGACAGCTCTTCGTGGCGGTGACCCTCGCCCGCTTGGTGGGGATGTTCGGCAAGAACGAAGAATTCCGCTTGCCAAGAAGTGAAGGTGACTCGGACTAGTTGGGCTTTGTAGGAAAGCTCTCGAACATCTTGCGGGCGGCTTTGTCGAGACGTTTCTGCGTTGCCTTCGAGCTCTCACTCAAGACTTGCGTGGCGATGCCGCGCCAGATGTTCAACCGACTATTACCGTCCTGCAAGTCGACAACCAGGGTTCCGACCTCGATCTCGCGAAGCGAATCCCCCGAGACCCCGCCCGGCTCGGATTCGTCGGGCCAGCGCTGCTGCACACCCAGGATGTCCACGTCTTCGCGCATCTCACTGGCTTGCCGAGCGGCTGCACACCCAGGATGTCCACGTCTTCGCGCATCTCACTGGCTTGCCGAGCGTGCGTCAATACCAGGAGATCGGCACCGCTCTCGACCCGGGTGAGGCCCTTGGCCAGAAGCTCCTTCTGGATTGCGTCGCGGATCATCGTCTCGGTCGCGGGGTTGGGTGCTGGAGTGCCCTGTCTCCAGGAAAAGGTCTTGAACTGCGTGAAGTCGACCGTCTTGGCAACCTGGACTGCTACGGCAGCCTGCAGATGGACCGCCATTAGCATGAGTATCAGCGCGACGAGACACGTGGCGAATTTCATATCACTCTCCCGATTGCGGTACCGGAACATCGCATACTTCTAGAATCCTATCGCGCCGCAGAAGCAATGCATCGATTTGTTGTGTCGAAAGTAGGATTCCGATAGCTCCTGCGACCTGCTGCCGACTCAGCGACCTCAAACCCAGCTCGAGCTCGGGATCTAGCGGTCCACAGGGGTCCGGCAAGTCTGGCCCCGATTCAACGGAGGTCGGGAACGCCTTGGTGCTGTCGGCCATGGCAAGGCGTCGGTCCTGGGGCAAGAACATCCAGCCGGCGTTGTGGCGCTCCTCCACGGCCAACAGGGTGCTGAAGATACCTGCCGCTGCGATCTCTTCTTCCAGTCCGTCGAGGAGATGCATTTGGTCGTAAGTCTCGAGGAGGGTCAGATCGACGGCACCCTCAGGGAAGACCTGGATCGAGCCTGGAACGCCCTCGATGCTGCGCTCGACGGTGACGGGCACCAGATCGAGGCCCAGGAGACGATCGAGGCGATAGGCGGCGATCTCGTGACGGTAGGTGCGGAAGGCTGCGCCCGCCGGCTGCCGGGGTTCGGGTGCCTCGTCGACTTTCAAGAAGACGGCCCGCAACTCGGGGCCCTCGCCCTCCAGATCGCAGACGTCCGCTGATCGGTCGAGCTTGTGGACAACGGTGCAGGATACGACCTCGGCTTGCCGCAGGAACGTCTCCAACTGGGCATCGGTCAGCTGTTCGCCGAACCTGGACCACCCCTCTCCCTGAGGTTGCTCGACGATGGGTGGAGCCGACGCAGCGATCTTCGGGTCGAAGACCTCGAAGTCGTCTGCCTCGATCACCAGAGCCAGCGGCTCCCGCCCATAGGCCATCCCCACATCGGCTCGGACGATCTGGCCTTTGAAGCGCGAGGTGATGCGACCCGAGCCGGTAGGAGTGTGGGCTACGACGATAGCGCGAGCATCGAGTGCCGTCAGGGCTCTGTCGAGACTGGCTCTCTCGACCCTTTCGTTCTCCAGTGAGTTGCCGCGATACCACAGGGGCCCTGTCGGGCTAAAGGCGAGAGATCCGTAAAGCCGCCTGAGGTTTCTAGCCGCTTCGGTCCTGGCATCCCGGCCCCCTTTCTCGACCAGAGCGAGGGCTGTGCCATAGATTCCCTTGAAGTCTGCGGGCCCGGCTACTGAACCCTCCAACCTGTCCATGTTGGCGACGAACTCGACGATGCCGTCGGTAACTTGCTGGTTGATCACCTCCAACCCGAGAGCGGCAACGGTGTCGGTCAGTCCACCATGCAAGAACACTACATTGTTGATCTTGATGACGGCCGGATGCCGGAGGATCCAGGAGCCGTACTCACCCTCCGGCGCAAAGGCCCGAATCCGTGCGAAGTAACCGGGCGGATAACGTTGGTCGAAAGCGGCCTTGACTTCACCCAGCGGTACGGTGGGGGATGCCATCCCAGTCCGGAAGCGCTGCCAGGCTTTCGTCCGGTCCTTGTTGCTTTCGGCTGACGCGAAGTCCCGAAAGCCCTCCTCCGGCACGTATCGGAGGTCGCGCACGAGGTTCATGACCTCGTGGTTTCCCAGGAGGACGTGTACCCGCCCCCCGGCCGCAGGAGCTTCTTCCTCCACCCGCCTGACGAGATCCAGAACCGCCAACTCTTGCGGCCCGCGATCGATCAAGTCGCCGATGAAGACCAGATGGGCCGGGCCACCATCCCAGGCCAGCGCATCGTTGACCACTCCCGTGCCCTTCAGAAGGGTGACCAGTTTGTCGTAGGACCCATGAACGTCGCCGATGGCGACGATGCGGGAAACATCGGTCCACTCGTACTGCGAGGAATCACCGGCAGCCCTCGAGCCCGGTCCTGCGAAGAAACCGAGGAGGCAGCACAGCAGGCAGCGCCACATCCAATCGGTCACCAGGCTCGCCCATCGGCGGCCCGTTGGCATACGCATAGAGTCTCCTTGCTCTTGGAGAGGATTCTAACCACCACCGTCATTGACCAACAAGCGGGGAAAGATTGCTTAGTGCAGCCTCTTGGGCGAAGTGCTGCCGACAGGTAACATAGCGCCGTGAAATCCCGACTGACTACGGTTCTGAGCCTTATGGTTCTACTTCTAGGGCAGGCTGCTAGCCTCTCGGCGGAGCTCCCTATCGACACGGTCAAAGACGACAAGATACGCCAGGCTCTGCGTGAAGTCTCCTTGCAGTTGCTTTTCGGAAACCCGGTAATCACTCGCTCCAACGCCAGAGATATCGCCTGGGGCCTCTTCAATCGGGGCTTGAGCCAGGAGCGAGCTGCCATGGGCTACGCCCTGGCTATGCAGGCGGTCGCCGAGGCTTCGATGAAACTCGACCGGGAAGCACTCTGGCACTGGGACATGGCCCAGGTGATGGTGCCGAACCTGCGTGCCGAGCTGGTCCAGAGCTACAGCGGCCTGGTCGGCATGTTCGACGCCAGTCCCTTTCGGGATCAACCCTCGGCCATCGAGCACCTGTCGGCCGAAGGCGAGTGGCTGCCCTCGGAGGGTGGCACGATTCAAGCCGCGAGTGTCAGCCAGAAGGCCGCGATCCCCTCACCGAGTCGCAAGGGCAACGCTCTGGTAGGGCAACGAGTGAAGGTGTCCTATCTGGTCGATACTCAGGGCAGGACTTTCTCCCCGGTCGTCGAAGAGGGCAGCGAGAACACCCTGGCGGTCTTCACCGTGCTCGAATCCATCCTCGTGTGGCGGCACGAGCCGGCGACGGTGGATGGTGAGGCGCGGTGGTCGCGAACGGGCGGGGCTTTTTCGTTCCAGAAAGACCGGTAGAAGGGTCGGCGGTTTGAGTCGAGACTCCATCTATGAGAAGCAGAGTCATCATATTCTGCTGCTCCTGACGCTACCAATCCTGGTTGGTTGGATCAGCCGCAGTGAGGGCTGATCGGCACATTCGCTCAGGCGCAGCTGCTGAACTGGGAGACTGAGAATGAGTCCAGCCAAAACCTCCACATTCCTGAGCAGCGTCGAGTCGATGCTGAATCGCGCCATGGGCCTGATGGATCTGCCGCCGGGTCTGGGAGAGGTGCTGCAGCAGTGCCGCGCGGTCTATCAGATGCGCTTCCCGGTAAAGATCGCCGGTAAGTGGCAGGTCTTCGAGGGCTGGCGAGCGAATCACAGCGAGCATCTGCTGCCGACCAAGGGCGGCATCCGCTATGCCCCGGAGGTCGATCAGGAGGAGGTCGAGGCCCTGGCCACTCTCATGACCTTCAAGTGTGCCGTCGTGGACGTCCCCTTTGGTGGGGCCAAGGGCGGGCTCAAGATCGATCCCCGCAAGTACGAGCGACACCAGATGGAGAGGATTACCCGCCGATTCACCCTGGAGCTCGACAAGCGGGGCTTCATCAGCCCGAGCCAGAACGTGCCGGCTCCCGATATGGGTACCGGTGCTCGGGAGATGGCCTGGATGGCCGACACCTACCGCACGCTGCACCCTGACGACATCGATGCCATCGCCTGTATCACGGGCAAGCCTCCGCAGATGGGTGGCATTCGTGGCAGGGTCCAGGCGACGGGCCGCGGCGTGCAGTACGCGCTCCGCGAGTTCTTTTGTCACCCGGAGGATATCGAGGCAGCGGGTCTCGAGGGCGGCTTAGCCGGCAAGAGGGTGGTGGTCCAGGGCCTGGGCAATGTGGGCTTTCACGCTGCCAAGTTCCTGGAAGAAGAGGATGGCTCGAGGATCGTGGCCATCATCGAGCGTGACGGCGCTCTGCGAAGCTCCGCCGGCCTACCGGTCAAGGAGGTGAGGAAGTACATCGTTGCCAATGGTGGCGTGAAGGGCTTCCCCGGGGCAGAGTACCTGGCAGAAGGCCTAACGGCACTCGAGGATCAATGCGACATTCTGGTTCCGGCCGCCCTCGAAGGACAGATCACGACTGAGAATGCGTCGAGGATCGAGGCAAAGCTGATCGCCGAGGCGGCGAATGGTCCCGTCACCGCCGAGGCCGACGCAATGCTGCTGGAGGCGGGCAAGGTGATCCTGCCCGACATGTATGTCAACGCCGGCGGTGTCACCGTGTCCTATTTCGAATGGACCAAGAATCTGGCGCACATGCGGTTCGGTCGCATGGGTCGGCGGCTGATGCAGATGCGGTCGGAGGCGGCCCTGGAGCTGCTCGAGACCGTCTTGGAAAGGCAGGTTCCGGAGGGCTTCAGCAAAGCCTTCCGGCAGGAGGCGGATGAACGCAACCTGGTGCTCTCCGGCCTCGAGGACACGATGCGGGAAGCCTACGAAGGCATCCGCGCGGTCTGGCACGCGCGCGACGACGTTCCCGACCTTCGGACGGCCGCCTACATCCTGGCGATAGGCAAGGTGGCGCACCACCATCACGAGTATTCTCTCGCATAGTCGATAGGCTGAGATCCTGATGAGCCAAAGTGAACAGTCTGCCGGCAAGTCGAATCACGGCTTCTTTCAACGCTTTCTCCACTCCGAGGTGGCGGGCAGCGTGGTGCTGCTGGCTTGCACCATCCTGGCGCTGGTCTGGGCTAACTCGCCCGCGGCCGCGAGCTACGAGGAGCTCACCCGCACCTACGTCGGGATCTCCTGGGGCGATCACGCCTTCAAGCTCTCGCTCCAGCACTGGATCAACGACCTTTTGATGGCGGTCTTCTTCTTCGTGGTGGGCCTCGAGATCAAGCGGGAGATGGTCCTCGGAGAGTTGTCTTCCTTCAAGCAAGCGATTCTTCCCGTGACGGCGGCGGTCGGCGGCATGGTGGTGCCGGCGGCGATCTACCTCATGTTCAACGCCAGCGGCGACGGTCAGAGTGGCTGGGGAATACCCATGGCGACCGATATCGCCTTTGCCCTCGGCATCCTGGCGATCTTCGGCAAGCGGGTACCTCTGGGGTTGAAGGTCTTTCTGACGGCACTCGCGATTGCCGACGACATGGGTGCCGTTCTGGTGATTGCCCTGTTCTATACGGAGAAGGTCAACCTGATGGCTCTGATCGTAGCCGCAGTCTTTCTGTTTCTTCTTCTTGCCGCCTCCAAAGCCAACGTACGTCGAGTCGGTGTCTACGTCTTTCTCATACTGGGTGTCTGGCTCGCGGTCTTCGCCTCGGGTGTGCATGCCACGGTCGCGGGCATCCTGGTCGCCATGGTGATACCGGTTCGGGCCCGACTGGATCCTCACCAGTTCGTGGAACTGCTCGAAACGAGTTGGCGCAAGCTCGAGAATTCCACGCTGACGCAGGAGAGCATGGTTTCGAACAACGAACAGTACGAGGCCTTGAGGACGATCGATCTTGCGGCCACCGACATGCTACCGCCGGGCCTGGTCCTCGAGCGCTACCTGCACCCGGGTCAAGCGTTTCTGATCCTGCCGCTCTTTGCTTTCTTCAATGCGGGGGTCACCCTTAGCGGGGATATCTTCGAGACTCTGGCCAACCCGGTGAGCCTCGGCATTGTTTTGGGTTTGGTGCTCGGCAAGCAGATCGGGGTGTTCCTGTTCAGTTGGCTGGCGATCAAGACGGGACGGGCGGCGCTTCCTGCGGGTGTAACCTGGCCACAGATCTGGGGAGCCAGTTGCATAGCCGGGGTCGGCTTCACGATGTCGTTGTTCATCAGCGAGCTGGCCTTCAAGAACCCTGAGATCGTCAGCGAGGCCAAGATCGGAATCCTGGCGGCATCGCTCATCGCCGGAATCCTGGGCTACCTCGTGCTGTCCAAGGCGTTGCCGAAGAAGGAGTCGTAATGGCGGATCCGGTGCTCGCCGCCGCAAGCGAGGCTCAGCAGATCGACTGGATGACTCTGGGCATTGGTCTGCTCGGCGGCCTGGCGATGTTCCTGTTCGGCCTCGACCTGATGGCCAAGGCCCTGCAGGCGGCCGCTGGCACCAGCATGAAGTTCGTGTTGGGCAAGCTGACCAAGAACCGGGTCCTGGGAGCGCTTACCGGAGCCTTCGTCACCGCGGTGCTGAACTCATCCTCGGTGACGACCGTGCTCGTCGTGGGGTTCATCAGCGCCGGGCTGATGACCCTGGCGCAGTCGATCAGCGTCATCATGGGCGCCAACATCGGCACCACCTTCACGGCCCAGATCGTCGCTTTCAACGTTACGCAGTATGCGCTCGGCATGGTGGCCATCGGCTTTGCCATGATGTTCACCGCTAAACGGGAGAAGGTCGAGCTCTACGGCTCCATGCTGCTTGGCCTCGGCCTGCTGTTCTACGGCATGGGCGTCATGGGATCGGCAGTGGCACCGCTGATCGACTATCAGCCCTTCCTGGACCTGATGCAGCGCATCGAAGAGCCGATTCTCGGCATCCTGGTGGCGATGGTCTTCACCGCGATGGTCCAGTCATCATCGGCGACCACCGGAATTGCCATTGTCATGGCCAGCGAGGGCTTGGTCTCGTTGGAGGCTGGCATCGCCCTGGCCCTGGGCGCCAATATCGGCACCTGTGTCACCGCCCTTCTCGCGGCATTGGGCAAGACTCGAGAGGCGCAACGAGCTGCCGCAGCACACATCCTGTTCAACATCTTCGGTGTGCTTCTGTGGGTCGGCTTCATCGATCAATTGGCTGGGTTGGTGAGGTGGATCTCACCGGTCCATTCGGAGCTTCAGGGGACGGCAAGAATGGCTGCCGACGTGCCGCGGCAGATCGCCAACGCCCACACTGTGTTCAATGTGGTGAACACGATCGTCTTTCTGCCCTTCACTGCACAGCTGGCTCGTGTCGTGGAACGGCTTCTTCCCGACCGGCCAGAAACCGAGGAGAGGCTCATCGTCACGGCGCGATACCTGGATGAGGAACTGGTCGAAGCACCCTCCCTGGCGCTCGAACGGGTGAGGCTCGAGCTCGGCCACATGGGCGAGGTCGTCGAAGACATGCTGGTGAGCCTGGGTCCGGCATTGCAGAGTGGCAGCCGGAGCTCGCTCGATGAGATCCATCGGTTCGATGACAAGGTGGACATCCTGCACAAGCACATCCTGACCTACCTGGGCGAGATCCGCCGGCAGCCATTGACGGACAAGGAGAGTCAAGAATTCCTCAGTCTCATGAGTACTAGCGACTATCTGGAAAGTATCGGCGATGTGGTCGAGGACGGCCTGGCCGAGGTCGGCCACAAGATGCTGAACGAGGGAGTCAGGCCCAGTGACGAGACCCTCCTGATGTTGAGGGATCTCTATGACGCGGTGTCGAAAGCAGTGAGCAAGTCTGTCGAGGCGGTGAAGAGCAACAATCAGAAGGCTGCCCAGGAGGTGTTGGCCCTGAAGAGTGAGGTCAACCGGAGCATCTCACAGGTCTTTGAGCGGCAGGCGGAACGCCTTGCCATCGACGATCCAGAGCGCCCGACCGTCTTCCGACGGGAAATGGCGATCGTCGACAACCTGAAGAGGATCTACACGCTCAGCAAGCGGATCGCCAAGCTACTGCTGCCCGACGAGCTGCTCAGTTCCGAGGCAGAGTGATTCGCTGCCTTTGCCAGATCGGGGTCTTGCAGTCGAATCACAGATGTTGGAATGGGCATAGGAAGGGAGAGGACGTGGCAAGCCAGATGACACACCGAGTCACACTGCTAGTGGGTATTGGAGCCCTGGTCGCGGCGACCGCCATGGCCATGTTTGTGAATGTAGAGTTCTTCGGGGGGGTCGATATTGCGGCCTTCTCTACCTACTCCTGGGCCGAGGGAATACCACCTGCCAACTTCGAGGTGAAGGAGGCCATTCAGAGGACTGCCGACAAGGAGCTGGCGCTGAAGGGATACAAGAGGGTGGAAGGTAGCGCTGACTTTACGATGGCCATTCACACCGATCGCGATGAGATGTTCCAGGGCGGCACCCTTCGGGTCGAGGCCTACGAAGTTTCCACCGAGGAGCTGTTCTGGCGCGGCAAGGCCGAAGGTGTGCTGACTACGACCAACCCCAACAAGCTGCCGCGGCTTGCGAGCCAGGCGACCAAGAAGATGTTCAAGAAGTTCCCCAAGGCGAGATGACGGCAGAGGAGTACTGAAGTGTCCAGTGCCCCTTCCGGCCGATGGCTCGCCCCCATTCAGCGGTTGTCATAAAGAGATCCGTCCGGGTGGTCCGCAGGGGGACGGCGTCAGCTACTCAGATTGCAACGGGCGGGCTGCCACCTGCGCTCTCCTGCGCGCCGGATCCGTTGTGGACTATGATGGCTCTTGCGCTGCGCTTGTCGAGAGCCCCCCTGTCGAACCACCCGAACGAACCTCTGGCATCGGTGATGGCGAATAAGGCTCGGTCCCACCGGCGACTCTGCCGATCTACAACAGAACTTACGGAGTTCATCATCATGAAGAGCGCACTCTCTGTCTTGGCCGTTCTGATCCTGATTGGCGGCTGTTCCCCTTCGGAGGTGAATCCGACCCCCGAAACAACTTCCACCGCTGTGAGCGAGCTGGATGACGGGGCGTGGACGGCGGCTCTGATCGAGCATCGGCAGGAGAGAGACGAGGAGTTCAGGACTTCGAAGGACTCGCCGATGGCGGGCGCGCAGTATCTGAAGTCCGAGCCGGGAGACGAGGTCTACCTGGCCCTTCAGGACGGAGTTTTCGAACTGGCTGACGGGGCGGGACCTGGGGCTCAAATCGGCGCAACCAAGAAGCAAGGAACCTGGTACTGGCAGAAACTGGGTCCGGAAGTTACGGGCACCGTGGACGGAGAGGAAGTTGCGGACGGCGACGCTCTCGAGGGGCCCGCGGCCTTCGATGTCGACCCCTTTCATCTCAGCTTCTATCCGAGCGAGGACCGAGTCACGTTCATCGTCTTCGATCCCGAGCGGCCGGAGATGCAGTCGTTCGAGCATCTGCTCTACTTCCCGCCGGACCGCAGCTACGCCGTCGATGCCAAGCTGGTCGTCCATCCAGACCCAGAGAAGATCGAGATTCCGACCACCCGGAATCTGATCAAGACCTTCTACAAGTATGCAGCGATCGAGTTCGAAATGGATGGTGAGAAGCAGCAGTTGGCCGCCCTGAAGAGCGAGCTCACCGGTGCCGGATCGGAGGGCCTCTTCATCGCTTTCCGCGACGTCACCACAGGCCGTGAGACCTACGGTGCGGGTCGCTACCTGCAGATTGAAGAACCGGAGAGCGAGAGCTTCGTGCTCGACTTCAATCGGGCCTTCAACCCTCTGTGCAACTACTCGGATGCCTACAACTGCACCCTCCCACCCCATGAGAACCACATGAAGGTCGCCATTCGAGCCGGCGAGAAAACGTATCCGCACTGAGGTTGTGGCGCTCGTCCCTCCCTCCCACTCGTCCTGGGGCTTGGGTCCTGGGTCCTGAGCAGGGAGCCGCGATCGTGTGGGGGTCCGACGTGGGGCCCCCAGGGGGCTATCCTCCCTTCCGCTGCAAGAACCCCCATGGAGGTCCCCACGCCGAACCCTTAACACCCGTCCCCCTACGAGCCACCCGGACGGACCTCCAGTCGACTACTGGACTAGGTAGATGTAACAACGGCCGGCAAGAGCGCCGGCCGTCTTGTTTCGCGAGTTTCTGACAAGCCCTACGATGGTGCATGTGGGGTCGGAGTCGGCTGTTGGGTCGGCGCGGCCTTCTTGCGGCTCATCTTCTCCGCCGCGGTCTGTACGACGAAGTACAGAAGCGGAATCATGAAGACGCCGGCCACGGTAGCCAGGAGCATGCCACCGAACACGGCCGTACCCAGGCTGACGCGACTGTTCGCACCGGCGCCCGAGGCAATCACCAGTGGGATCACGCCGAGTAGGAATGACAATGCGGTCATCAAGATCGGACGGAAGCGGAGTCTGGCGGCCTCGCGGGCAGCCTCGGAGATCGATTTGCCGAACTCGTCTCGCTGCTGTTTGGCAAATTCGACGATGAGAATCGCGTTCTTCGCCGACATGCCAATGAGGAGCACAAAACCGATCTGGGTGTAGATGTTGTTATCGAACCCGCGCAGAAGGGTAAAGATAATGGCACCGAGAATCGCCAAAGGCACCGACAACAGCACCGCTATCGGCGTCGCCCAACTCTCATACTGGGCCGCCAGAAAGAGAAAGACCATGATCAGCGCCAGAGAGAAGATCAAGGGAGCCACATTGCCCGACTCCTTCTGCTGTTGTGTGACTCCCGACCAGGCGTAGCCCATTTGGGAGGGGAGGATCTCCTTCGCAATTCGCTCGATCTCGTCGACGGCTTGACCTTCGCTGAATCCGGGCGCTGGCGCACCAGTAATGGTCGACGATGGGAACATGTTGAATCGGTTGATCAACGAGGGCCCCACATCTTCATGCACGGAGAGCAAGGTGGAA
>CAMYLC010000151.1 GCA_947259195.1 Thermoanaerobaculia bacterium
GGACCGAACCCCAGACAGGTGGCGACCCCCTTCCACTCCAAGACCAATTCCCGAATAGCCTGGAGCTCCTCTTGGTGTTCCTCGTTCATTTCGAGATATGCGAGGAGCGCAAAGTAATCGCCATCGCTGATCTGTTCGAGATGGGCGCCGAGGAGAGCCTCCAGAGACGCCTCTTCCCCATCCTCGGGCACCAGCTTGGAAGCGTAGCCCCGATCGGCGAAGAGCTTGATTTCCTCTTCCACATGAAAGGGTGTCTCCGCAGGAAGGGTTCCACTGGCCTCGAAGGCGCTCGTCAGGCGACGGGTCGCGATCTTGCTCGCCTCGACATCGGGCTGGTTGAAAGGGTTGATCCCCATGATCGAGCCCGCCACAGCGGTCGCGAACTCCCAGCGGAAGAATTCGCCTGCCAAACCGAATTCATCGGTGACCGAGATCCTCACCACCGGATGCCCAGCCACCTCGAGTCCCGAAACCACGGCGTCCTGGGCGGGATCGACACCATCTTCCAGTCGCAGATACACGAATACGCGATCCGCGCCGTACTGATCCGCTTCCACGCGGGGCTCGCCATCAACAGGGATCAGGGCTTTTCCCTGCTTGCCTGTGGATTCTGCAATCAACTGCTCCAGCCACGCACCCAAAACTTGGATTCCAGGCGACGGGATGAGCGTGATCTTGTCGCGCCCCGAAGTGCCTCCTACCCCCAGAATGGCTCCCAAAACGGCACCGGGGTTTTCGTGGATCGGTGTCTCGACCCGGCAGAGATCCTTCATCGCGGTGGCACTGGCCAGAAGCCGCGCGACATCCAACCCCATGGTGGCAGCCGGCACCAGACCGAAATGGGATAGCGCCGAGAATCGGCCACCGATGTCGGCAACTCCATGAAAAACATGCAGAAATCCCAGGTCTGCGGCCTGTTTCTCCAGCCTCGAACCGGGATCGGTAATGGCGGTAAACCGCGCTCCCGCCTCCGGGCCTACCATCTGCTGGACTTCGTCGAAGAAGAACTTCAGGAGAGCATTGGGTTCCAGCGTGGTTCCTGACTTACTCGCAACGATGAACAGGGTGCGAGACAGATCCACCCGCTGCTCGAAGGATCGGACCTGTGCAGGATCGGTGGAATCCAGGACATGAAATCGTGGATGCAGCGTCTGCTGGCCAAAGGTACGACTGAGCACCTCGGGGCCCAAGCTCGAACCCCCCATCCCCAGCAACAGCGCGTCCGAATAGCCCCTGGACTTCACGTCGGCCGAATACGCTTGCAGCGCTCCCAAGTGGTGGACCTGCTCGTCTACGATGTCGAGCCAGCCCAGCCAGCTGGCCTCGTCAGCCCCGGTCCAGAGCGTGGAATCACGCTCCCAAAGGCGACGGACTTTCTCCGAGCGCTCCCACTCTTCCAAGGCCGCTTGCACCGCCTCCGCGAATTCGTCCGGGAGGGAGAAGGTCATTCCTGGCGTCTTCACGGCACACAGCTTACCCCAACTCAGAGTGCGGCTACTCGCGTCCTTCGGCTCGCCGCATTGGGAGCCCTCGACTCGACAAAAAGACCGCGCGAGCCCTTGGAGCCCTCGTCACACTGGCAAGGTTCGTGCAATCATCTATCAGATACGACACTATTGGAGGATTCCACAATGCTATTCAGACTCTCGACAACCCGAGTTCTCATCCTGCTCGCAACGTTTTCCACCCTGGCCTCGAGCCCGGCTGCGTGGTCTCAAGACCCACCGAAGAAGGACAAGGAGTCGAAGGCCGTCACCAAGGCTTTGAAGAGAGTTGACAAGCAGCTTCTCAGCTATAACCCTGAGAAAGCTCGGCAGATGCTCGAACCGGTCATGGCTGACAAGGACCCGAGAGTCGAAGCGACGATGGGTCAGATTCTCGTTCTCGAAGAGGCGTATGACGAAGGCGTCGCAAAGCTCAAGGCGGCAGCGAAGAAGTCGGACAATCCTATGATCTCACTGGCCCTCGGGGACGCCCAACTCGCTATGAGGAATCGGGGCCAAGCGAGCTCCTCAATCGAACAGGCCTCGGAAATGGCGACAGCGCGCCTGGCCGCAGACTCTACCGATGCCGAGGCGCGTTTCGCCCTGGGGGCGGCCCAGCGGAGATTGAAGCAAGACGATGACGCAGTCGCCAGCTTGAACCAAGCCAAGGTCGCCGATGCCGGAAACCCGAGCATCCCATTCGAGCTGGGCATGGC
>CAMYLC010000152.1 GCA_947259195.1 Thermoanaerobaculia bacterium
GTCTGGGACCTGGCCCGGGCAATTGCCCTCAACAGCCGCTCTGCGTTCTTGGGAGATCGCAGGAGGTGAGCCGTCTCCAGCAGACTCTCGAGCTCGTCCGCCGAGACCAGCGCCACATCCTCCGCATTCCGGCGGCGGATAATGACGGGCTCTCTCGTCGAAGCCACTTCGTCGCAAAGGGCCGCGAGAGTTGCTCTGGCCTTCGAATAGCTGGTAACGGTTGGCATGTGCTGCACTCCTCGACTTGTACAGAGATCTTGTACAACTATCTGGACGGTCGATCAACGCAGTGTCGTCTCATCCTTGGAGACGGAATCGAGGCGCAGAATCTTGCAGAGGCGGTCAGGCGTTCCTTACCACTCCGGCACCTCCTCCCAGCCGGGAAACGCGCCGATCTCGACCTTCCAGCCGGTGGTGGACTCGGGGTCTTCGACGACCCGGAGGTTCGTGGCTGCGTGAAGCCTGGCCAACAGCTCGTCGAGCGGCAGGGTATGGAGCGGTGGCTGGGTCAGGTCCGGCATCGGCCAGAGAGAGATCAGCTTGTCATCGGCACCCGTCGCGATCCAGCGGCCGTCCGGAGAGACGGCAACACTGTTGACCTCGCCCTTGTGCCCAAGCAGCAAGTGAGGCTCGTCACCGGTCGCTGGGCCGGCACGGACAATTCCCTGATGGTCGACCGATACGACGACGTCCCCACTGGAGTCGAAGATCGCCATGGCAACGCTAGTACCGTGTGAGGTCAGCTCCCGAGTCGTTCGAGTTTCGAGATCCTTGACCCACAGTCGCTGTTCTGGGTCGACATACAGGGCCCGGCGGAGATCCGAACGGATACTCACCGTTCTATCCTCGGAGTCCAGGCTCGTTAGCTCGAACTCTTCCAGGAGTCGCGGCGCATCGCCTACCAGATCCCACCGCTGGAGTCTCCCAAAGCTGGCAGCAACGAGCCTGCCCTGATCCTCGAACTCCAGTCGCTGAGTCCCTCTTCGCTCGCCCTCACCAAGGAGACGCATCTCCCCCGTCGCAAGGTCCCAGACTCGAACGAAGGCGTCCTCGGCCATCGCAGTGGTTCCGGCGGCCACCTGACGTGACTCCGGCCCCACGGTCACGGTGACAATGGAGTCGGGAAGACTAACCAGTGTGCGCGACCGCTCTCCATCGAGCGGCAGGAGAACCACCTTGCCGTCCCAGGTGCCAACCACCACAAAGGATCCATCGGGGGCCACTGCTAGGCAGCGGGGGAAACCCCACTGGCCTTCAGTCTCGTACAGGATTCGAGTGCGGCCACGCGAGCGACCGTTCAGGGGCCACAGCCGCACGGAGCCATCGGCTGACCCGGAGACCAGCCACCTGCCATCTGGAGAGAACTGGAGCGGTACGATGGCCTCCTCGTGGCCCCTGAGGACGTGGGGATAAAAGCGTGCGAGAGGCCAGAGGGAGGTCGAGCCTGGATGGCCTGTTGCCACCCAGAGGCCGTTGGGGTGAAAAGCCAAGCCGAATCCCTGCTCCTCCTTCTCCTCCTGGATCGCCCCTGCAGCGCGTCGAAGCCGCTGCGGGTCGGCATCCGGCGGAGCGTCCAGGTACCACAGGATCCCGAACGCCTGGCCGAGCATCGAGCCTGTGGAATCGAATCGGAGCGACCATGGCGTGACCGTGAACATCGGCGCATTCACTGCCGCCAGCGTTCTCGCCAGCCTCGGGGAAGCGCTTTCAAGCGACCAGATCCGCGGAGCCCGGGTTTCGTCCCACGTCGCCACGTTTCGGCCCTCGGCATCGAACGCCACGGCATCAATGAGAGAGTCCTGAGTCAGCGAGACAGCCGTCGCCATGTTTACCTGCGTTCCCTCCAACTCAGCCAGGGTAAACCGAGTGCCTGCGGTCCAGGCCACACGAGAGGCCGTCGGATCGACGCCGGCATAGGCACCGACCGACTCCTGAGGAATTTCGAGTCGAGCCAGGCGATCGGGCTCACCCCCCGCAAGGGGCCACGACCGGACGTCGACTTCGTAACGATCTCCATCCAGGAAGTCCGTTCTCGTCACGATCCTCTCGCCATCGGGGGAGAAGCGGAACAGTGTGCTGTTCTGTCCGACTGGAAAAGTCCGTAGGAACCGACCTTCTGGAAACGCCCATACGCCAATCTCCGATCTCATCAATCCCCCCAGCGCGTAGGCAATCTGGTCGCCCGC
>CAMYLC010000153.1 GCA_947259195.1 Thermoanaerobaculia bacterium
CAATCTCTGCTCATTATTGTACTTCATTGTTACCAAAATTGTTACCTTTGGACCATTTTGGTCCTCAGAGGCAACTGCAAGAATCTCTCTCAGTTATTGATTCTAAAGGTGGTGCCGGAGCCGGGACTCGAACCCGGAAGCCTTTCGGCGGGGGATTTTAAGTCCCCTGCGTCTGCCAGTTCCGCCACTCCGGCCTGGCAAGGATTGTAACAACGGAGGCTAGGGTAAGGACGAGGACCAGGCGGAGGTGTTGCCGGTCTCGAAGCCGTCGGTGAAGATCTGCGCGGACAAGCTGAAGTGGGTATCGGCACTCCAGGGGCCGACGTCCTGCGGATTCCTGCCCCTCACCCGCCAGCTGTAGCTGCCGAGCGACAGGACTACGCCGGGATCGTAGCTGCACTGGCCGGAAACGCAATAGTCGCTCATCTTCAACCACGCGTCTTCGATCGTGCCACTGCCGTTCTCGAGCTGAAAGCGGTACCAGGTGGCCCCCCTGGGAGTCTCTCGGTTCCAGACGAAGACGGGCGACGTATCCTGCTGCGATCCTGAGGGCGACACCGGCACCGGTGCCTTGGGCGTGGGTTTGGATACGATGACGCTGTAGAACTCGTCGGCCACCATGTCGTAGCCCCAGCCGTTGGGATGACCCCGGTCGTCGTCCGCCGGCACATTCGGATAATGCAGGTCGAAGCACTGACTCTGTGTGTGGCCGTGAACGTCGAGCCCGACGGGACAGAGCACGTTCCAGATGTCCACGAAGTAGCGATTTTCGGCCGCTGACGCGCCCTGCATTTCGTCACGCAGGTCCTCGACCTCGCCATCTTTGGAGGTGCCGTGTGTCCCGTCCGGGTGGTACCAGATGATCGACGCGTGGACCGCGTCGGTACCCCGGTCTTCGGCCTTCCTCGCCATCTGCTTCAAATTGAAGACCATGGTCTCGAAGGACCAGTCCGGGGGGCCGCTGTAGTTCACGAAGATGTCGTTCGTGCCTTCCATCAACAACAGCACATCGGAGGGGTTGTTGTTCAGCACATTGTCGATCCGGGTGAGGCCTTCCGGGGTCTTCTCCCCCGATTTGCCCTTGTTGATCACTTCGCAGCCGGTCGTCGGGCAATCGAGGCGCTTGGGCTCGTTGGCACCATCCTCGAGCCCAGCCAATCGCCCGGGGTATCCATGGGCAGGGTGACCTACGTCGTACTCGTCGTCGTAGTTGCCCAGAGTGATGCTGTCGCCAAAACACAGGTAGCGTAGTTGTGCCTCACTGCCGCCGGCGCCGAGCACCACGCTCACCACAAGCAGCTGAACGGCCAACCACGGTTTCATGGCAGCTCCTGCCAGGCCGCGGCCCGATCCCTCTTCGGATCGAAGCCCTCCTCGCTGTCCGCCCAACGCAGGAGCGCTCCCCGTTCCTCGTCGATCGCCACGAGTGGCCGCTCCTCGACATCGACGCGTACCACGGCCTGTCGGCTCGCAACACCCTCACGATCGAAGGCGATCACGGTCCAGGAGGCCGGCTCGACGGTCTTGTAGAGCAGCAGCCCGCCGTCGGCCGTCTGCATCACGCTCGGATAGAGAGACCCCCTCTCACCGAACGACGAAGGGGGCAGCCATCGGGACTCCGAAAAGCGGGAGGTTCTCAGTCTGTAGTCGTTACCGTCGTACCAGCTCCAGGCGAGCAGGGCTCCCCCGTCGATGCGCACCAGTCTCGGCGTGATGTCGGGGACCGCGTTGTCACCGGCCACACGCTGCGGCTTCGTCCAGGCACCCTGGCTGCGCCGACTCCAGAGGATCTCGTCGTCCTCGCCGTCGAAGGCAGCCCAAACCACCAACCAGGTGCTGTCCTCGAGGACGACCGCGCGAGGCGAGAGCTGACTGCCAGGACCCCTGGGTGAGACCAGCTCCGGCTCGCTCCACTTGCCGTGCAGCCATTGCGCGGCCCAGATCTCGAGGCCACGAAGCTCGTTTCCGGCTGCCCAGACGAGCCCTGTCAACGAATCGTCCTGGATCAGGAGAATCGGCTGTCCACTGAGCTTCGCACTGGAAACCTGGGGAACGGGCAGCGAGCTGATGGTACCCTCGCTCTGCTCGAGAAGCAGGAGCTCGGTACCCTGGGGAGTCGGCGAGTGACCAGCGGCCAGCCAGCCGGAGCCGGTCGGCTCCAGATCCTGAACCGAGGCGCCAGCAGGTATCTCGACCTCCTCTTCGATGCCGCCGAGCCGGCCGATTCGAAGAGTCTCCCGACCCTGCACGGCATAAAGCTCGCCACCCTCTCGCGTTGCCTGAAAGACCCCGGCGGCACTCGCCGAGGCAACCAGGACAGCTGCACCCAGCAGGGCGCTGATCTTGTCTGAAGTCCTCATATCTACCTTCATGAATCAGCCAAGGGGGTGCTACGGGAGCAGGTCTCCAACGACCAGCCCGGGATCTTACTATGCCGGCGCTCTCTTCTCAAAACAACCGAAAGGGTCGCTCGATTCCATCCCTAATCGAGAGCCTTCAAGGCCAGACGCCGCAATTCGGCCAGACCCTCGCTGGGATTGCCACGAAGGTGGATGCGCAGCGCCCGCCTGCCCCGCTCTTCCAGCACCACGAGATCGCCGCCGGCCTGGGCTGCCTCCACGATTCCGAAGGTGTATTGCCGCCCTGGAATCGGGAGATCTTGCCGTTCGTCGCCGGTAATCTGAAGAAAGACCCCACTGTTGGGCCCTCCCTTGTAGGCCTGCCCGGTGGAGTGCAGGAATCGAGGGCCGAAACCGAGACAGGTAGCCACCGAATAGCGGTCCCGAACAGTGTGCCGAATGGCCTGCAGCTCCCGCTCGTGGTCCTCGTTCATCTCGAGATAAGCCAGGAGTGCGAAGTAGTCACCAGGTCCCAGGCGCTCGAAGTGAGCTCGAAGCCACTCGACTAGCGAATTTCCACCCGCCTGAGCTCGCAGCGCTTCTCGGTTTTGGTCATCCGCGTAGAGGATCAAGTCGCTCCGCTCGTCCCTGAGAAGGGGCTCTTCGACCGGGAGGGAGCCGGTCTGCTCGTAAGCATCGGTTAGCCGCTTGCTGGCGAGCTTGCTGGCTTCCACATCGGGCTGATTGAACGGATCGACACCCATGATCGACCCTGCCACTGCGGTGGCGAACTCCCAGCGAAAGAACTCGCCCGCCAGGTCGTAGCGATCGGCCAGCGAGATCTGCACGACCGGCTGACCGGCTTGGATCAATCTCTCGACTGCTTCGTCTTGGGCCAGGTCGGAAGCCTCATCCAACCGCAGGTGAGCGAACAGGCGATCCTCTCCATAGCTGTCCGCCGGGCCGAGCTCTTCCCGGTCCACAGGGATAACGGCCTTGCCGTCCTTGCCGGTGGACTCGGCCACCAGCTGTTCCAGCCAGGCTCCCAGGTCGCGAATTCCGGGCGAGCAGACCAGCGTCAGCTTGTCGCGTCCGAGACGTTGGCTCTCACCGATGACTGCGCCCAGTAGCAGGCCGGGATTCTCTTTGCCCTCCCCCGTTTCGGCGCAAGCCCGGGTCATAGCTCCAGCGCGGGCGAGCAAGCGCCCCTGATCGAGGCCCATCACCGCCGCAGGCACCATGCCGAAGTTCGACAAGGCAGAGAAACGGCCACCAATCTCCGGCACCCCGAAGAAGATACTTCGAAAGCCCTCGGTTTCGGCGAGGGTCTGAAGGGCCGAGCCCGGATCGGTAATCGCGACGAAATGCTGGGCCGGGTCGTCCACCCCTGGCTGTTGGCGCATCTTCTCGAGAAAGTAGCTCAAGAAGACGTTCGGCTCGAGGGTGGTGCCGGACTTGCTAGAAACGATGAAGAGGGTCGTCTCGAGGTGCAGCGACTCCACAAGAGTCAGGATCTGGCCAGGATCGGTAGAGTCGAGAATCTGCAGGCGAGGGTGGCCCTCCTGGGGCCCGAAGCTCTGGCTCAACACCTCGGGGCAGAGACTCGATCCTCCCATGCCCAGAACCACGACATCGGTGAGCTCATCGTCCTGGATCTCTCGGGAAAACTCGAGTAGCGGCTCCACCTCTGCCCCCTGCTGGCCGACGATGTCGAGCCAACCGAGCCAGCTCGCCTCGTTCCCGTTGGTCCATAGAGAGGCATCTCGGGCCCAGAGTTGCCCTACCTTCCCCGTCAGCTGCCACTCGGCGACGCGAGCTCGCACCTCTGCGGACAGCCTTTCAGGAAGGGCAATCTTCGTTTTCCGCATCGCAGCTCCTCCTCTCCATGCCGAGCCTCTCCCGGCAAGAGTCCACCGATCCAGTCTATGCGACTACTCAGAGGGATTTCTCCAGATGGTCCCCGGCCACGCCCCTAGCGAGCCAGCCAATCGGCATAGAGCTCGGGTCGGCGGTCTCGCAGAAAGAGCTTGCGGGCGTGGGACTCGACCACCGCCTCGAGGTCGAGATCGGCGTAAAGAATCGCCTCTTCCAAGGCCGGAGCGCGGGCGATCACGCACCCCGAAGGCGCGCAGAGGAACGACTCTCCCGCGAAGGTCAGGCCGTCTTCCTTGCCGACGCGGTTGCAGAGCGCCGTAAAGTAGCCGTTCTGGAAGGCCGCCACCCGCATCTCGGCCTCGTAGAGGCCTTCTGGCCACTCCCCCACTGCCCCGGCCTGGGGCACGATGACAACCTCTGCTCCATTCAGGGCCAGCGCTCGCATGTACTCCGGATAGTGCCTGTCGTAGCAGATGGCAACTCCGATCTTGCCGGCCCGAGTCGAATAGACCGGTGCTCCCCTGTCTCCTGCGGTGTAGTAGCCCTGCTCGTGGAAACAGTCGTACTCGGTGATGTGAACCATGCGGGTGCTGCCCAGCAACGTGCCGTCGGCGTCGATGACCGGTGAGGTGTCGAAAGTCTCTTCGCCATCGCGCTCGAACAGGTTCAGCACGACCACGACTTCGCGCTCGGCGGCGAGCCTCTGGAAGACCTCTGTCGTCGGCCCCGGAATCGGCTCGGCCAGCTCCTTCACCTCGCCACTGGCCGGCCGCTGAGGGTAGAACGGCTCGAAAGCCAGCTCGGCGAAGCCTATGACCTCGGCCCCCTCACCCGCCGCACGCCGGGCGGCCTCGAGGCCCCGTGTCAGGTTGTGCTGCTTGTCCTGCGAGGCTTCCTGCTGAATCAGTGCGATTTTCATGACTGCGGCAGTTTACCTTGAGATCCTGTTCCACCCGTGGCATTCTTGCGGCCTTGCGGAAAGACTCCGCGGATCGGAGAAAAGCCATGACGCGAAAGTCCACGATACCGCTGATCCACCTAGTCCTGGCGCTACTGGTGGCCGGGAGCGGATACGCGAGCCAGGGCCTGTTCACCGGAGCGACGCTCGAGAGCCAGGCTGATTTCGGCGAAGATGCTGCCTTTGCCATCCGCACGCGGTTCGTGGAGGTCGACCTCGGGCAGATCGAATCGGCAACCGGCGTTGCTGCTCCTACACTGGTGCTGAATCTGTTCCCAGATTCGGTTTTCACGGCTCGACTCGATCGAGCCGGGAGCACGGTGTCGGGAGGTCGATACTGGACCGGGCATCTGAAAGAGATCTCATCTGGCACCGTCAGCCTTGTGGTTCGTGATGGCGCATTGACGGGTAGTGTCAATACCGGAGAAGACCTTTTCCAGATTCGCCACCTTCGTGACGGCGTGCACTCGGTGCGAGAGGCTGATCCTGCATCCTTTGCCCAGGAGCTCGAGCCGGTCGAAGTCTCCGGGGCAGGAGCGGACCTCCCCAAGGCTGTCGAGGTCCTCGACGACGGAAGCAACATTGACATCCTGGTTGTCTATACACCGACCGCGCGCGACAACGCCGGAGGCACGACCGCCATCAAGAACCTAATCGACCTGGCCGTTGTCGAATCGAATCAGTCGTACGCCAACAGTGGAATCAGCCAACGATTGAGCCTGGGAGACGTTCAAGAAGTGGCCTACAGCGAAGTCGGTTTCAACTGGTCTACTACGCTGTCGCGCCTGAGAGGCACCTCAGACGGCTACATGGACAACGTCCATGGTCAGCGGGACGCAAGTTGTGCTGACGCGGTCGTGCTGATCGTCGGCAGCACCACTTCCTGCGGAATAGGCTACCTCATGACGACCGTCTCGCCGGGGTTCGAGGATGCGGCGTTTTCAGTCGTCAGCTACAACTGCGCAACCGGCTATTACAGCTTCGCGCACGAGCTGGGACACAACATGGGAGCTCGACACGACTGGTATGTCGATGACTCGACAACCCCCTATGCTCACAGCCACGGATTCGTCAATGCCCCCGATCAGTGGCGAACCATCATGGCCTACAACTCCGAGTGCAGTGACGCGGGGCCCAACTGCACTCGATTGCAGTACTGGTCGAATCCACTGGTCAGCTTTGGTGGCGACCCGATGGGAGTGCCTTCAGGAACTTCAACTGCCTGCAGTGAGGGAAACCCGGCGCCAGGCTGTGACGCCGACAACCACCTTACGCTCGACAAGACGGCTCTGACTTTCTCCAACTTCCGAGACAGCTCTTTGTGCGGCGGCTTGACGGATATCTTCGAAGATGGTTTCGAGTCGGGTGACACCACCAGCTGGACCTCGACGACCTCGAATTAGGGATCGGGCTGTCGGACCGACGACTCGGCGAGCGTAGTATGCTAGTCGAGAGTCAACGGCAATCGAGCGAAGAGGATCCAAGAATGAGACCCATCGGTTTGCTCGCCGTAGCGGTAGCAATCGTCTGTCTTCTCCCAGTAACGGTCGGGGCCCAAGAACCAGGCGGCGGTCGCGTGTTCGACGTAGATCGGAATCCTGCACCTCACCTCCGACCGGCAACACCGGAAGTCGCAGAGGCTCAGCCCGATTCTGGGAAAAGCCGTTTCGACGAGCCCAGCGAGTCAGCCCCTCTCTTCCCGCCTCCAGGCATTTTTGCCGGTACCGGTGATTTCGGCGCTGCTGTCACCAATCCGGCAGTGACCGTGAGCGAGTATCTCGGTACCGCTCGACAGATGTTCAGCGGGATGCCGGTCTGGGGCGCGGCCTATTTCGAGTCGAATCGCATCGTGTGGTTCACCACCAGCTCTGCAGACGACACCGATGAAGACGGCTCGCAACTCATGGCATGGGAGGGTGGGGTCCCGGCATTCGAGTGTATCCTGACTACCGGCGGCGTACCCATCCGGGTGGACGGCCTGGCAGCCGATCCGGCGACCGGGACTCTCTTCATGGCCCATCAGTTCGGTGACACCGTGGGGCCCGCGGGGATTTACGCCGGCGTCACCTGCACCGACATTGCGCTGCTCGTTGACCTGCCCGGCAGCGAGATCTCGGGCATTGCCTACGATCCGGTCTCGACGACTCTCTATGGAGTTGATGACGCATCGGCACAGCTCGTCTCGATCGACACCACGACCGGAGTCCTGACGCCGATCGCCGCCTATCCTGGCGGAGTCACAGACATCGACGGACTGGCGTACGGCGAAGGCAGGCTCTACCTGGTACCAGATGATCCGACATC
This sequence comes from Thermoanaerobaculia bacterium, assembly GCA_947259195.1. Lineage (GTDB taxonomy): Bacteria > Acidobacteriota > Thermoanaerobaculia > Multivoradales > JAHEKO01 > JAUVRX01. The sequence goes on from CAMYLC010000153.1 coordinate 7,477, forward strand.
GGGAGGGATCCTCGTCTACGATCTCGGCACCGCAAGCTACCTGGATCCCCTGCCGGCACCCTGGATGAATCCCGACACCTTCTCAGGCGCGGCCTTCGTTCCGGGATCGATCTGGGGTGATGGCTTCGAGTCAGGCGACCTTTCGGCCTGGTCAAGTTCGGATCCCTAGCCCGCAACTCGGGCAACCCCGAGGCCGGGCTCGAGCCCGGCCTTTTCTTGGTGCCAAGGATCTGGCGGCCCTGGGGTGCGGTGGCAATGGCTGCTCGAAAACGGATCTCGCATGCTCGGGTCTATCTAGGGATCGTACTGAGCGATGGAGACATCCGGCTTGAGCTGCCAGGTCTTGCCATTGCCCGTACTCTTCAGCGAGTTCTTGGCATCGAAGTCGATGAGAACCTCTGTGTGCTCGTCGACCTCGAACGGGCCGCCATTGATCTTGAACTTTGCGCTCGGAATCTTGAGCGGCGACTCGTCTTCTTCGCAGTTGCCGAGAATGATGTCGCTTGTTGGATCGATCTTCTCGATCACGTAGCTCTGAGACTCGTCCAGCAGCATCTCGATGAACTGGTACAAACCTGCTTCGACGTCGAAGTTGCCCAGAATCACCTGCGTGTCCTGCAACTGGAGGAGGTCGTATGCTCCAATTCCGTTGACGGCACCCAAAATCTGCGCCGGCGAGCCGTCCTTCTTGACCCTGAGATCCTCGATGAATACGACGAGCTGGCAAATCTCCTCCGTCGGAGCGTCAGTCATGCTGATTTGAAGCGACCCACCAGTGACATCGGTATCTGTCGTATCGTCCGAATCGTCCGATCCGTCGGAGCTGCCTGAGTCGCCGGTGCCGCCACCCGCTGCGGTGTTGTCCGCCACCGGCTCCGTGGGACTGCTCGAATCGCTGCAGGCGGTAAACACCAGAGCCCCAAGAGCAACTACCAGACAGAGAATGAAGAGTACGAGGGTTGTATTGAAAGTCTTGTTCATGATTTTCTCCTGGCGACGATAAGGGCCCAGTACGAGTCCGGGTTCCTCTGCTGCTTCCCACATCTCGATTCGTGGCGCTCGTCAACGCGGCCAAGCAGCAGAAGGATCGGCTACAGAATCAGAATGCCGTAAGGCGTCAACGCCTGCTGTGGAGTTGGTCACAGTCGGCCTGGGCTCGGGTGTCACTTGTCCGCAGTCCATGGCAGATGCGCCTGAGAGGTAGACTGTGAAAAACCATGATCAGTGCCCCAGGTATGCCGGAGCGATCGCCACAGCGCCGCTGGTCCGCAACCTTGCTGATCGCAGTCGTTTCGGCAGGCGGTTACCCCACAGGAGCGAGCGCGGCTGCCGGGCTGTTCGACTCCTCCGAACCTCTCGAGATCAGGCTCGAAGCGCCCTGGAGGCAACTGACCCGACGCATGGAGGCTGGAAGGTCGGCGGCGGGCAAGCTGATCTATGGGACAGCGAGCAGTGAGGAATCCAGCTTGGAGGTGAGCATCTCGACCAGGGGTACATCCCGCCTGGAGGTTTGCGACTTCCCACTCCTTACCCTCGAGATGCGGGCCGAGGAGATCGTCGATTCGCCGTTTGCGGGTCAACGGGTCGTCCACCTGACAACGCAGTGCCGGCGGGAACCAAGCTTCCGAGACAATCTGGTTCTGGAGTACCTTTCGTACCAGGCTTACCGACTGCTGGGTGAGCCAGGCCTTGGTGTGCGAATGGCGCTCGTCGACTATCTCGACACTGAAGGCAAACGATCTGCCGAGTCAGCGCTCGCCTTCTTCCTCGAAGACCTGGACCTGGCTGCGGCGAGACTCGGTGGCGTCCGGCTCGAGCCCGAGACAGTCCCGGTCGATGCATGGGCGCCCGAGACTCTGGCGCTGCTCGGGCTCTTCCAGCTCATGCTCGGCAACACGGATTGGTCGGCCCATCGTGGACCACCAGGCGAGCCCTGTTGCCACAACCTCGCGGTTTTCGGCCCGACAGCGGCCGCACCCGACCTGACCCCAGTCCCCTTCGACTTGGACAGCACCGGCCTGGTCGACCCGCCTTACGCCGCGCCGGTCGAGAGCCTTCCCATCGACTCGGTTCGACAGCGGCTCTACCGCGGCTTCTGCGCTTCGAACTCTCTTCTGCCCGCAGCAGTCGCGCGAATCCAGGCCGCGCGAGCCGCCCTTGTGGCGTTGTTCGAGAATGACCCTTTCCTGGACTCGCGCTCGAAGAAGCGCGCTCGGAAGTACCTCGACAGCTACTTCGACGTCCTCGATGACCCCAAGAAACTGAAGAAGCGAGTTCTGGGCTACTGCCGTTAGATTCCGATCGAAGCTCGACTGAGAATCTGCGAGCTCGAAGCATCGATCGGTGCAATAAGATATCTCGATTCCTGACGGAGGTCGGATCGACGCACGGACGCAACACACCTGACGACTTCGCAGGCTACCCGGACTGAGAACTCATTGACTACAGCACGCGCAGCGATCCTCTTCTCGATTGCGGCCCTTCTCTGTGGAGGGCTGGGAGTACTGCTGTTGACAGATCAGCCGGGGCTGCGGGCTGAGTACTATTCGTTGACACCAAAATGGGAAGGCCCGCCGGTCTATGTGGGCATCGGTCAACCCCAGGTCCTGGGGCCGGAGGACCTCCGGCCACTGGTGTCGACGAAGATCTTCAGCCTGCGGTGGCGGGGTTGGCTGGTGGTGGACACCAGCGGCCAGTACCAGTTCCAGCTCAGGGCCGACGAGGGCGGTTACTTGATTCTGGACGGCGAGAGAACGGCGCAGAAGAAAAGCCGGGTTGTTCTCGAGCGAGGGGTTCATAGCATCGAGATCGGCTTCTACCAGACTAAGGGCCACAGTCGACTGCGGACGCGATGGATTCCACCAGGGGGTGATCTAGCGGCCTTGCCC
>CAMYLC010000154.1 GCA_947259195.1 Thermoanaerobaculia bacterium
CATGAGATACGTCCGGACGCCTGGACCACGAACGAGATCGCGCCGCCGCCAGGAGTCCCTCTGGCCCGAATCACGCTCGAGGCAGATGGCTGTATCTCGCCAGCCAGCCTGGGGAGGAGCGGAGACGCGAGGTGCCTTTCCTTCAGATTTCGAGGCCAGGGTCCGCTCTCAACGTTCGAGCTCTACGACCTGCGCGATGACCCAGTGGCTCAGACGAACGTCTTTCGAAGGCAACCGCACGTTGTTCGCGAGCTCAACGAGATCCTTACGAAAAGAGGAATTCGGTTCGACTCCTTCCAGACTTCTCGAGACCTCGATCTGGAACTTCAAGAGCGCCTGAAGGCCTTCGGCTACCTGCAATGAATGGCCGTGCCGAGATTGGATCCTGGGTTGGAATCGCGACTCATGCCTGCTTCGGCCTGGCCACCACCAATACGAAGTGGCTGTCCAGTTCGCCTATTTCGATCAGCGCTTCTTCGATGGCAAACAGCTGGCGAAGCACCACCATCGAAGCGGGATCTTCTTCTCTGAAGTGACCTGCGATGGACTGCAGCACGAAATGCAGCAGCGTTCCACCGGCCTTGTGCAATTCGAGGACCTCGAACGAGCCGAGAAGGGCCGCGGGAATGTCTCGAGACCGTACCGATTCGGAAGGGTCTTCCATGGCTACCGCCTCGGGATCCGGTATCCAGGGCTCCGTCAGGACACGGCCCTCGTCCTCGGGCTGCAAGGACCTGCGGTAACGCTCCGGAATCAGGGTGAAGCACGCCCGTACAAGGTCCTTTTCGCGTTGGCTCAGATCGAAGCGGTTCGGTCCGACATATTCATTCAGGAACAGGTATCCGTCCGGCTCGAGTGAATCTGCGGTCTTGGCCAGGAAGGCCTCCAGGCCCTCCATGTGATGGAGTGCCGAATCCATGATGACCGCATCATACGGTGGGGCGGGAAATGCATCCGCTTCGGCATCCTGCACATGGTACTGAATGCTGCTCAGGCCCTGTTCGTTTGCAATCCTACAAGCCTCGTCGATACGCTTTGCAGAGATGTCGATGGCATCGAGCCGCTCGGCAGCATTCAGCAGCAGCAAATGTCTGTCCAGCTGACCATCACCACAACCGACATCCAGCATCCGACTTACGGGTCGCCTGCCAGCCAAGAACTTTTCTATGCAATAGTTCACCCAATGTCGCGACCTGCCAGCTGTGGCGCGACGCTGGTAGCGGTCGTGCACCACTGGATTCGCCAGCCAGTAGGTCGTCGGCGCAAAAGACTCCTGGGTGGTCTGATCCCAGAATCTCGCGACCTTGGTCGAACGTTCGGATGGGTCCATAGAACCTGATCATACCTCCCTTCGCAGCCTCGTATTTCCGCCATCAAAGCGAGACTGTCAGCTGTCAAAGATCGAGCCGCAGACGGACCTCGCTGCGCCGTGCTGAAAAAAAAGGGCTCGCGCGGAGCGCGAGCCCTGGGAGATCCAACTATAAGATCGTCGCTACGGAGCGAGAGTTCTAAATGAAGCGAACTGGTCGAAATCCAGATCACCGTTTTCGCCTCGGTTGAAGGTATTGACCGCCAGGCTACCCATTTGCACCTGAATGACTGACAACTCGGCGTTCCTGATCTCGTTGGTATCGTATGCAGCGGACCCATGGCTTGGGCAAGCGTCGGTGGGGCCGACCACTGCAAGACCATGCTCGCCTAACCCGGCCGGGGTGGTGGCTTGCTCAAAGTAACCACAGATCTTGCTCGGAGAGTTCGTCGGGATGTCGAGATTGAGGGTTCCGAGCTTACCGCAGATGTTTCCCATCATGACCGCACGCACGCCATATGTCTGTCCACCTTGCCGCAGAGTCAAGAACACACGAGTGGCGAAGACCTTGGCGTTGACACCGTCTGGGCAAATGCCATTCCCGGGTCTCGGATTCGCGCTCTGGGCCCAGAAGATCGTATGCCGCCAGTTCGAAGTGATCCCATTGGAAATGTTGTTGGGATTGAAGAGGAACTCGTAGCGGTAGATGCTCTCTTCATTGGGACTGTTGTCCTGGACGTAAGCGGTAGAAGTATTGTCGTGATTCACCCTGAGACCGAAGCTCCCTTCCATGGCAGCGGCCCCGATCACTTCTAGGGTATCCGCAAGTCCCGCGCCGGCGATGACCAGGACCATGACAGCTGTGATTGCGATGATTCGTGATTTCATTCTTCAACCTCCGTTCGTTGTTCAATGCGTGTCGGTCTCGTTGCTTGATTGCTGTTCTCTATCCAGTTGGGTCTTGCCCTGATTTCTCGATATGGGACCACGAGCCAAGACCCCCCGAGTCGAAACCGTCGGCATGCAGCCCCTCGTCGGGTTGAGTCGCACCTTCGAGAGCCGCCTGCTCAAACCCTTCGACGGTTATCTCTACCGAATCGGCGTGCATCGCAAGGTCGCTTGCTTCACCGCCCGACAGCTGCCCTGGCACCGGCCTCGAGGTCTGCGGCGAACTCCAAAGGAGGGCTATCAAAACGGCAGCGGCCAGGCTGGCGGCCACGAGCCACGCCCGGTGTCCTCGTGTCGCGGCTCTGCGCGTTGCCGCCGGATGATCTTGCTCTGCCTTCGGCCTCATCAAAACGACTCGACCTTCTGCAGTCATAGTCTCGGCCTCTCTTCGGCAGGCATCGCATGCCGCGAGGTGATTCTCGATTATCTGGGAGGAATACAACATCTCTATGCCAAGTACATGGTCGACTAGATCTCGACTCGGCACGTGCTGTTCCAACATCCAGGCCGCGCGCTGGGTTCCCTCCCATTCACGCTGACAGTCAGAGCAGCTCCGGAGATGGCCAAGCAAGGATGAACGTTCGCCTTCATCAAGCGATTCGTTCAAGAGCCAGGGTAGCAGCTCGACGCACTGTACACAGCCAATTTTCACTCAAGAATCCTCTTCTCTACCCTACACAGTCGACGGCTCTGGAGATTTGTTACCTGAATTTCCTTCGACAAGTCGGGCCCGGGTGTCCAGGGCCTGCTTTCGACAGCGCAGAACTCGCACCCGCAAGGTCCCCTCGGCAACACCGAGCTGGCGACTCATCTCACGGTAGCTAAGCCCTTGCTGCAGCAGATTCCAGAGCTCACGACATCCTTCGGACATCTCCGCCTGGACTCTCAGTGCGAGTGCCACCTCCTCGTCGAAGGTTATCTCCTCGAGGATGGAAGGAGTGCTCGACTGAAGAGTTATCCCATCGATATCCACCCAGGTGCGCCGACTCATCCGACGAATCTCGTCGATGCAACGGTGATGGCTGCAAGCACGAACGAAGGTCCGCAGGCTGCTCGTGCCCTTGAACCGCCCTTTCCGCAGGGTGATTGTCAATTCGAGCAGAACTTGCTGTTCTAGGTCTTCGAGGATATTCCCCAGCTGATTTCTATGGCGGACACATGCCAGCTGAATCCAACTCCGCACTTCATCGACGGTGTCGGGTTCGCCGGCGAGAAGCTCGCGGATGGTGTCCTTGTCACTCACCGGAACCGGCTCTCGGGGGAAGACAGACCGCAGCGGACACCTTGACGGTGGGCCGACCGCTGCTGCAGGACAGACATGCGACGTAGCTCCCCCTCAATTGATGTATCCGAGGGCTCGAAGCTGCTCCAGAACGACCGGATCTTCGGCCACATCGTCACCTGGCTGTGAGACTGGTCGGAGAAGATTGGGTATCAGCGTCACCAGGGTGCCGTCTGAATTGTCGACCTCCTCCAACACCCGCCAGCCCCCTGCCCTTCTTGTCAGGCTCCAGGACGCTTTCATGTCCTCGATTTCGAGTCTCTGGTGGAAAGGCTGCTCAGAGGTATCGGGGCAACCTGAAATTCGGAACTCGATATCCAGACTTCCTCGAACCTCTTCGACTACGATACCGAAGGACTCGCCGGAGACAACGTGAACTGTCAACGTACTGGGCTTCGACCAATCCAATCCGCCCGGCGGAATATCGACAGCCTTGATCGTCGTCTCACCGACCGCCCGTCCGGCGATCTCGCCTTCGAGGGTGCCGCAACCGCGGTGCCGAAACCAAACCTGGACCCCAGGGGCGGCGGAGCTGATGTAGTCGACGGTCTCACTGCGCCAATACTCCGCTAGGTCACTCCTGGATTGTTCCAGATTCGTCTGCTCGAACGGGTCGCGGCGCAGATCGTAGAGTTCTTCGCTCCCGAGAGCGGGCTCCCAGGCCGTGTTGTTGAAGATGTACTTGAGTTGGTCGCCGAGTCGAACTCCTAGACCTCGGTTCTCGTTGGCGGCATAGCTCCATGCCCGGCGCTCGGACTCTGGTGTCTGCTGGCCGAGAATCAACGGAACCAGAGACTCGCCATCCATTGCGATAGCGCGGCTCGAAGAAACAAGCTCCAAAATCGTCGGAGCTATCTGTTCGGCACCTGGCCCCTTTCGGAGGTGCGACAAGAACTGCCCTATCCGGTTGTCGGTAAAAGCGACCCCGCTATCGTAGAGACAGTTGATCAGGGGCAAATCCGATTCGGTCGCGGGCACAGCACGGCCGATGCTCGTGCCCCGCTCCCACTTGATGAACCTGTAGTGGAGTTGAAATCCATCTTCCGCGGACCGGCTCGACGGTCGGGCCCCGAACATGTACTTCTCCTGCCCCTGCGCCGCTGGGGTCTCGTAGCACCGATCCGAGTACGGGGGTCTCGGCACGTAAGGATCATGGATCTCATAGGTGTGGAAGAAAAGGAAAACTGGACGATTAGAGTTTCTGCTGAGCTTCTCATTCGCCAAGCGGAGTCCATCTTCCAGCTCGCCCGGCCCACCGGCCCAATCGGGCCAATAGCTGTACTCGTCAAAACCCTGGGCCAAACCGAAATCTGGATGCATGACGCCACCCCCTGTGATCGCCAGCGTCTTGTAGCCCTCCGAGCGGAGAATCTCCGGAAGAAGATCGAGCCTCTGCGAAATAGGGCTGTAGAAGTTCGCGCCGTGTCTGAGTGCGTCGATCCCCGAAAAGAGAGAGGCATGAGACGGCAGCGTTCTGGGGGCTGCGGCTACAGCGTTGAGAAAGACGATTGCATCTTCTTCAGCCCATTTCTTGAGGTTGGGTGAGGTGGTTTCAGGATAGCCATAGAGCGACAAGCGGTCAGCCCGCAGGGTATCTAATGAGATGAGCACAATGCTCGGCTGGACAGAGGACCCCTCAACCGGCACCAGCTCTGGATTAGCCCACACCGCAACGCCATCAAGCGTGTCAGTATCCACTGGCCCCGATTCGAAGATGATCGTCCGGACTTTCCTGGTGGACTCGAGCTCGACTTCGGCCTCGTGCCACCGATCCGAATCTCCACTCTTGGAGCTGTCGAGGATCTCCTCGAATAGCGTGGTCCGCGGCCCGTCGGGCACCGCTTGCGAAACCCGGAATCGCAGGGCAGAGGCACCGACCGCCAGCTTGCCGTAGGAAAAACGGAGGCGCAGCGGGCCGGATCGGAAAATCATCCACGAGATCTCTTTGCCGGAAACTGTTAGCACGGCATTCCGGACATCGTGATCCAGCTCGACCTTCCAGTTATCAGCCGTTAGATAGGGGGCCAGGTCGGGCCTTGGCACTGACTTCACTGCCTCGATCCGGCTGATCGCGATCGGCTCGCCACTTTCGGTTGCCAGATCAAGTCGAAGCTTCTCCACTCGACGAGGCCACAGGTCTTGATGTCGAACTTCGAACGAGATCTCCGCACTGCCTTTCCTTCGGAGCGAGCCAACCACGCTGCGCTCCTCAGAAAACTGCTCTCCGGGGCCGGTCCAAAACAGGCGGGAAGCTCTATCTCGAAGACCCGACCGCGATTCGAGATGTATCAGTACCCTGTCCACCTCAGACACATTCCAACCAACACGGCCTATCAACCTCAGACGGCTACTATCGGGAATCACTCGCAGCGCCCCAGCCTCCACAACGGTGGCTTCATCGGCAGAGGCCTTCCAGCGATCTGCCTCCCGAGGATCGTCGAACTGCATGGCCGCCACAGGATGGCTCAGCGCCAAGTTCTCGATATCGAGCTTCCTCTGTGTGGGTTGTTGGATCAGGAACTCGACCGAGGCCCCTTCCGAAGGAAGCTCTTCTGTAGACGTCCCTCGACAGCCACCGATCAGGGTGACGAGTACCAACAGGCCCATCACCTCTGTCACACGTGCTATCGCCACACGGGCAAGGGCTAGACAGCGATCCTTGGTTGCGTCGGGTAACAACTCTTTCAAGGGTTTCATTGAAGGTAGCCGAGTGCTCTCAGTTGCTCTTCGAGCTCTGGATCGAGATCGCGCCTTTCACCGGCCCGAGTTTCCAGCGTCTGCGCCTCCTGTAGCAGGCGATCAGTCATTTCTCGCAGCAACAGAGGCGAGCCCCTGGACAAGTCGAGCTGTGCCTGAGGATCCCGCGCCAGGTCATACAGTTCGAAGCTGACCAGAAGGGCACCCTGGATCAAGAAGGAGAGGCACCGAGAGTCCTCGCTTTCTCCAACCGCCAGAGGAGAATCACAGGTATCAGTCTCGAGCACAACCCTCGCCAGCGTCGAGTCCGCTGGAATGGGAAGGGTCACCGTCGTCCACTCGGTGGGCATGATCTCGAGTGTCTGTCGAAGCTGACCATCGATCATCACCTTCAGATCTCTGGGAACGTGGTAGCTGCGGACTTGAGCTTCTGCTTGTCCTGGAGCTACATCAAAGGCGATGGACCGGCTGACCCAGGTCTTGGCACCTTCGGTCGATGAAGGCGTCGACATCAGGATCTGATGAAAACCCTCCTCGCTTTTCTTGAGCATTGTCCGGATCGGTCGAACAAAGGCTTCCGAAAAGGCCTCGGACTGAAGTGGCTCCGGAGCACCTTCGAGAAGCGGAACCAGGCTTCGACCCGACATGGTCGGGCGATCGATCCGAGCCAGGTCGAGCAGGGTGGGAGCGATGTCGATACTCTGCACAAGGCTCTGGATCCGGCGGCTCTGCTCGAGGTCGGGATGCAGGAAGATCAAGGGCACCCGGAGAGTCTCCGGATATGTCTGCTCGTGAACTAGACCACCATGCTCCAAGAACTCCTCACCGTGATCCGAGGTCACCACGAAAGTCACGTCGTCGCGGAGCCCAATATCATCCAGTTTCTGAAAGAAATCTCGCAAGACGTCGTCCGCGTAGTTGATGGAGGCGTCGTAGAGCGCTGCAAAGTACGCCGCCCCGGTTTCCGTAAGCTCCAGTTCGCCCCTATTGGCCGCCGTCAAATTGGGTCCGGTGGGTTCGAAAGTGTCGGGAATCGGTCGGTCCCAGTATCGGTGGGAGTAGCGCTCATCCGGAAAGTATGGATCGTGCACCGAGTAGGTGTGTAGAAACAGGAAGAATCGATCCTCTGGCCTGAGGGATTCCAGAAAACGGAGACCGCGGCGGAAAGTCGTCTCGATATCCGACTCACTTCTCTCAGCTTCATCGCTGAAATCGTCGAAGCCGCGGGAAAAACCGTAGTCGCCGTCGACGTACCCTCCCTCCGTGAATCCGGCGGTCCTGAATCCGGCCGCTCGAAAGATCTCCGGGATGGTCGGGATATCGAGGGGCAGGACACCATCGGGAGGATAGACGCCGTGCTGACTCGGGAAGAGTCCAGTGAAGATGGACATGTGCGAGGGCAGCGTACCCGGTAGCTGAACAAACGCGTTCTCGAACAGCGCCCCTCTGTCAGCCAGGGAATCAATGAAAGGACTTGTTGGGCGTTCATAGCCATAGCAGGTCAAGTGATCCGCTCGAAGGGTATCAATCGAGATCACAACGTAGCCCCGCGTGGACCTGATCACCTCTTGGTCACCTGGCCCGCATCCCAAGAGGCCTAGCATGCCGGTGAGCACCAGCAGCGCTCGGAGTCCCGAGAACAGGAGCACTCGTCCCGGTGCCTGGGCCAGAACACCACGGCGCCAAGCTCCTTCGGTCTCAGCACACCTCGTCTTGGCTCGTGACTTGTCTGAGGACATATGTTGCTTCTCCGAAGCACCAAGAGACCGCAACTGCGATTGGCTTGGCTGCAGGGAGGTCACGCTTGATCTCGCTGGTACCTACACCTCTGGGCAAGTGACTCCGTTGGCACGGCAGAAGACCATCGCTCAAGGGTCAATCGTGCCCTTTGCGCCTCACCCGTCTGGCAGCAGCCTGCCAGACCCGGCGCCAGCCGCCAGCAAGGGCGTCGAGACCTTTGTCCCTATTCTCCTTCGCGCCTCCCGTCGTGTCGGAATGCTCGAAGAAGTCGAGGTCTGTAAGGGCTACTCGCCTGGCTTTGTCCGGCGCTCGCTGTGGAGCCTCGACCCATCTGAGCAAAGGCCTCGTGGTCGCCTCGTAGGAGTACTCTCGGTTGGCGAACTCGCGTGCTCGTCGGGCCATCGCTTCGAGCTCGTCGCGGTTCTCCGCCGCCCAGACGATCTGCTCGGTGAAACGACCTGCATCTCCTATCGGGCACGTCAACCCCAGGTCATGACTCTCGATATCGTGGCTGATTTCAGTGCCTACCGTCGTCAGCAGCGGCAAGCCCACCTTCATCATGTCGTTGAGACGGTTTCGTGCGCCGTAGATCGTCTCGTAGTTGTCACCGTCGACGTTGAGTCCGAGGTTGCTCTCATAGTAGTAGCTGGGAACATCTTCGGTGCGAACCCAGCCGACGAAGTGAAAGCGATGCTTGAACTGGCTCTTGGCGATCAGGGCCTGGAAACGCTTGAAGGTAATCTCGTCGTGACCCTCGATAACTCCACCGGTGGAGACGAACTGAAGGCTGGGGGCCACCTCCATGGCACGGGCCAGTCCCTCGTATAGGAGATCGACATCGGTCCACGTGTTGTAACCACCCACCCAGAGCACGACGAAGTCTTCTTCACCGACGAGAGATCCACGGATGGTGCCGACCTGGTGCTGATATTCGTCTTCGACTATCGCATTCGGTATCGGTACCAGAAAGGAGTATCCGAATGTGCTCTTGCCGAGCCGACTCAGTGTCGCCAACTCACCCGCCACGGCGTGAGCTTGGGCCATCGACACCGTCGAGATCACATCCGCCCTGCTGAGAACGGCCTCTTCCATCTTCCAGAAGTGAGAGAGGAATCGATCGTCCCCATAGACTGCGGTTTTTGTCTGTGCCTCTGCCATGACCCAACCATTCAGATCACACCAGATCGGTTTCTCCGTAGAGATTCGCACCGCTCTCGAGGCCGGATAGGTATTCACCCCTATGATGGCATCGGCCTCGAACTCTTCGAACTGATCCTGCAGAAAACTCCGATCCTCGAAGACCTTGGGGCGGACTGAAAAATACTCCAAGCCGGGTTGCTCGTTGAACTCTACGGGCTGCCTGTCTTCCTCGGGTGAATAGGTGTTCGGAAGCCGGCACGCCACCAAGCGGATCGCGTGTCCGGCATCGAGAAGTGGCTTGGTGAAGTGCCAGGTGCGGAGATTTGCAGCATACTGTCTCTGCTTCCGCTCGAATGGCAGAGGCGCAGCACCGACCACGAAGAGTCTGCTCATGGGCATCTCCCCCGAAGTCTGGACTGGGCCGGACCCTGCACGAAATCACTCCGCCCAGGCTCAGTCACGAATCTGACCGCCTCCGAAACCCTTTCCAGACCTTTCTGGCGAGAGTCGATTCCTCGACGAATCGAGATCTCTGGGCCCATGCCGCGACACGGTCTGCCCACGAAGCATATTTCATCGGATCCCGGACGCCAGCTGGCGACTGGCTGTCAGGTGCCTTCCGCGGATTCTGCGTCCACGCCTGCAGGGGAGTAGTCGTCTCAGTCACTGAAAAGTCGCCCGCCGCGGAGTTCTTCGCCTTGTGCGCCATTTCCTGCAACTGACCGCGGTGGTTGGCGGCCCAGAGAATCGCCAGGCTCGTTCCTCGGACATCCCCTGGCGGGACGGTCAGGGCCAGGCCGCGCTCCGACAGATAAGAGCTCAGCTCGCAGAGCTCCGTGCATAGGACGGGAACCTCCAGGGCAAGCCATTCCAGGATCCGGTTCTTGCTTCCAAGCATTCCCTCGTAGATGGGAGTTTCCGTGACTATCGCGAGATCGGCCCGGCCCCGATATGCACGCATTTCTTCTGGTTCGACCCAGCCTGCGAGGTGGAAACGGTCCCGGAAGGCAGAAGCCGCGACCCGCTGCTCCAGTCGGCGATAGGTAGTCTGATCATGCCCCGGCACCTCGCCGCCAGTTGAAATGAAGCGGATTCGTGGATCTTCGGCCATCGCGCCTTCCAGACCCGCAACGAGTGTCTCCACATCCGACCAGACGTTGTAGCTGCCGCTCCACAGCACGCCGAAGTCATCCTCCGGGTGCCGAGCCCTGCGCCTTGCGTCGTTAGAGCCATCCACATCAGGTTGCCCTAAGGCGCATGGAATCACCTCGATCAGCTCGTACCCACAGTTCAATGCGTTGAGACGCCCAAGGGCACCGAGCTCACCCATCATGGCGAATCTCTGTGCCTTCGACACCGCTGAAAACTTGTCCGCAGTGGACCCCACGCGTCGCACGAGGTTCCAGGTCTCCGCCAGTGGGCGGTTCTTACCAAGAAGAGCGGCTTTTGCCTGCGCTTCCGACATGGAGTGCCCAAACTGATCGGCCCAGAAAGGAAGGCCGCATCGAGCCCGAGCCAGCGCGAAGGACCCGAGCAGGGTCGCGCCCACCACTGCGTCCACCCGGCTGTCACGCGCTAGACGAGCCAGGACCGTCGGCTCCATCATCTGAGGCAGGGAGAAGCGGTGCACTTGCACGCCCTCATGAGACAGAGGCTCTGGCCCTTCGGGCGGAGTCGAACCGGGAGCCAGATCGGCCTTCACCAGGTCGACCTGATGGCCCGCAGCCGCGAGTCCAGAAGCAAACTGCCACGTCCGGATGCCTGGACCCCAATTCGCCCAGGCGGGCTCGAAGGGTAACGGACCGAGTCCGCAGATCAGTACGCGAGCCACTGTTCTAAGCTATCTCCCCTTGGGTGGGCACTTCCGAAAGTGCTTCTTCCGGCAATTCTGGCAGATGGATGACCGGCACGGAACCTGGAGCCTTCAAGAGACCCACCCAGGCACCGTCGCCTTTTGCTTGCCTGCGAAGTCGAAAAGCCCGGGCCAAGTGTCGCAAGAAGTCCCTCCAGGACCGAGCCTGTAGGCCGGCATCCGAGTAGGCCTTGTGGTAGAGCCGTCGGGCAATGAGGCTGACCTCGTCGTAAATCAACTTGGGTGCGGTCTCGAGCAGCTCACCGGTCGGCCAATGGATGAACCACAGGAGAAGCCTGTTTCTCCAGGTCAAATGCAGCTTGAATTCGGACCCTCGAGCCGCCGTCGCCGAGATTGCATGCCAGACAATGGCATCGGTCACTCGCACAACCGCCCAACCTCGGCTCTGGGCCCGCAGACAGAGATCGATGTCTTCGAAGTAGTACTCGTAGAGCTCTTCCCAACCCTCCAGCTCTTCGAACAGATGGGCGCGAATCATCAAGGCGGCTCCGGTCACCGCCACGACTGGCCCCGTCGGCGGCAACGAGCCGTAGCTTTCCAGGTCAATGCCAATCCCCTCGTCCCACGCCTCACCCGTCCGCGTCAGATTGAGACCCAGGCTATTCAGCACACCCTGGGCGCCCAAGATCATCAGTCTGGGACCGACAATTCCGCATTCAGAATGCTGCTCGGCCGCAGCTACGAGCTTGGCCAGGGTATCCCGCTCAACCATCGTGTCGTTGTTGAGAAAGAAGTAGAAGTCGGGCTGAGAACCTACCTCTGCAGACCGCTCGACTCCGATATTGTTGGCCTCGGAGAACCCGACGGGCGCCTCGATCCAGACGACCTCGACTCGGGGGTCTTGCTCTGCGATCTCGGGCAGCTCCTCCTGGCATGCATTCGCAGCGACGACTACCTCCACCTCGACGTCATCGCTTGCGAGGACACTCCGCAGACAGGAATCCAGCAGACTGCGCCCCTTGTGGTGCACAATTACCGAGCAGACACGCTTCAACTTCAACTCTCCCCAGCGTGCGATTCTAACCCAAGGTGTCTGAGTCGTTTGGCTTGCCAGGAGTGTTCCTGTCGACTGGCCCCCATCGCCTTCCCGCCGAACCACAACCGATATACTGGCGATGGTTGCCGATTGACCTCACTGGATAGAACTATGAAGAAGGCATTGCTTGTCGTTGGAATGCACCGCAGCGGCACCTCGGCCCTGGCTGGCGCACTGTCGATCCTGGGGGTGGATGTCGGACAGGATCTGCTCCCGGCAAGAATCGGTGAGAACGATTTGGGGTTCTTTGAGTTGAAGGAGGTCCACTCCTTCCACGAGCGCCTGCTGCTGTCAGGCGGCCGGACCTGGGACAGCCCGTGGCCCTTGACCACTTCGTGGCTCGACCGTTTCGCTACTCCCTCGTCCAAGGCCGAGCTGGCCAGCCTTCTGAACCGGAATTTCGAGGCTTCCGAGCTCTGGGGCGTGAAGGACCCCAGACTCTGCCAGTTGCTCCCGATGTGGCGGCGGGTTCTGTCCGATCTAGCCGTCGAAGTGGCGGTTATACACATCGTTCGCGAGCCCGCAGCCGTGGCCGCCTCCCTGGGCAAGAGAGACGGTTTTTCTAGCGACAAATCGGGCGCCCTGTGGCTCGACCACAACCTGGCCGCCGAGCGTGATAGTCGCGGCTTGCGACGGGCGATTCTGACCTACGAAGATCTCATCGAGAAGAAGATGGCGGCCTTGGAGCGCCTCGCCACCGAGCTGGAAATCGTCTGGCCGAAGGCCACGGCATCGACGGAGTCGGACATCGAGACCTTCCTGACCAGAGATCTTGACCATGCCAGAGATCAAGCCTCGGAACAGAAGCGAGAGTTCGGCAGATGGACCGACAGCGTATCGGAGCTTCGACAGCTTTTTCACGAACTTTCCGAGACCGGGGGGAGCTTTGACGGGGCCAGTGAGAGATTCGACCAACTCAGAGGGCAGCGGAATGTCCTGGTGGCGGGTTTCGACCCGATCCTCCTCGATCACTGTACTCATCTGGTCCTCGGGTCGGGTGGGCTTCGCGACCTGCAGCAGGATGTAAGCTTGGCCAAGGACACCATAGCGGAGGCAGAGGTCTATGCAAAGCGCGTCGAGGAGGCCCTCAAGGCCACGAAAGGTCAAGAAGAGAGGGCCAAAGAGTTTGTCGCTTCCCTCAGGAGGGACCTGACGGCCCATCGCAGACACTCAGAAGAGTTCAAGTCCTATGCCGGCGACCTGGAATCCAGCCTAGAGGAGAAAGAGGCCCTGATTCGGGAGCTCGAAGAAAGGCAGCGCCGCCAGAAGGAACGCATTGATCAACTCGAGCTGGCGATTCATGAAGGCGTCGCCTACACGAAGAGTTCGGAGTCGGAAATCGAGCGGCTTCGAATCCAGGAGAAGGAAGTTGCGAGCCACACGCAGATGCTGGAGTCGGACATCGAGAAGCATCGAATCCTGGAGAAAGAAGTGAAGGGGTACGTGCGGAACCTGGAGGCACAGCTCGCGGAGCACAAGACCCAGCAACTAGAGAGCGCTCGATACATCCAGAGCCTCCTCTCGCAGCTAGGGAAGCCAGGGACCCAACTACCAGATCTCGACGCCGTCCCAGGCCCTCCCGCAGGTGGCCGGATTCGCGGGTCTCAGGCGCCAAGCGATCGCGACTAGGACTATGACTGAATGAATGCATCCGCCGAGAGCACCTACAAGGGCATCATCCTGGCCGGTGGGGCCGGTCGACGACTCTTGCCACTGACTCACGGGGTCAGTAAGCAGCTGATGCCGGTCTACGACAAGCCAATGATCCACTACCCCCTGTCCACTCTGATGTTGGCGAGCATCCGGGACATCCTGGTGATCACGACGCCACGGGACCAGGCTGCTTTCGAGACTTTTCTGGGCGACGGTTCACAATGGGGCATCTCGCTCAGCTATGCCGTTCAGGAAGAGCCCAAGGGCATCGCGCAGGCTTTCCTCATCGGCGAGAGTTTTATAGCCGAAACCCCGGTCAGCTTGATTCTGGGTGACAACATCTTCTACGCGGAAGGACTGGCAGACAAGCTCTCGGTTGCCGCGGAACGCACGCAAGGGGCCACCATATTCGGCTACTACGTGACCGATCCCGAGCGCTACGGCGTCGTCAGCTTCGATGCCGCTGGCAAGGCGCTGGACATCGTCGAAAAACCCACTGAGCCCAAGTCCCACTACGCCGTCACGGGTCTCTACTTCTACGATAAACAGGTGGTCGATATCGCCAAGTCGCTGCGCCCATCGGACCGCGGGGAGTTGGAGATCACCGACGTCAACCGCGCGTATCTGGAGCGCGAGCAGCTCGCCGTCGAGATTCTCGGCCGTGGAACGGCCTGGCTCGATACCGGGACTCACGATTCGCTTCTGGACGCGGCTGTCTTCGTCAGAGTGATCGAAAAGCGCCAGGGCCTGAAGATCGCCTGCCCCGAGGAGATCGCCTATCGCATGGGCTACATCACCGACCGAGAGCTGGAGCAGCTTGCAGCCGATTTCGGCGAGAGCGGCTACGCCCGCTACCTGATGGCGGTCTTGCGGGAGGAGAGATGAGCCTAGCTCCCGAGGTCTCGCCGACGGCCATTCCAGAGGTCCTTCGCATCCGTCCACGACTGATTGAAGACGAGCGGGGTTTCT
>CAMYLC010000155.1:0-140511 GCA_947259195.1 Thermoanaerobaculia bacterium
CGTGGGGCCCCCAGGGGGCTATCCTCCCTGCCGCTGCAAGAACCCCCTGGGGTCCCCACGAGCGAACCCTTGACACCCCTACATTCGATTGAGTGCCCGCAAGGCCTTCCTCCTCGAAATGGGGGCCGGCCGGCCGGGCTGCGCGGGCCACCTGCCAGAGAGCGGCGCGTCGGGTCGAGCCCAGCGAGGCGAGAGCTCCGATCTCTGCCAGAACGTCCAGCTCCTCGCGACGCAGCCGACAGCGGCGCACCAGATCATCGGCGCTGGAGAAAGCTCGACGCTCTCGGGCCCACTCGATGGCTTCGCCAGCCTCCTTGCGCAGACCCTTGACGAAACGCAATCCGATTCGGGCAGCACCCGAAGGGCGTAGGGGCATAGGGGCATAGGGGTCTGGGGGAGAAGAGTCATCAAGCCCGTGTGGGGGAGAGGGTGGGCAAGCCCTTAAGCCCTTAAGCCCATGGGAGGGTGGAGGGGTGTCCTCCCACCGACATCGCCACCCCGAATGGTTCACGTCGATCGGGCGGACTTCGACTCCGTGGCGTTGTGCGTCCTTGATCAGGGTGGCGGGGTAATAGAACCCCATGGGCCAGGCGTTGAGCAGTGCGATCAGGAAGGCGGTCGGGTGGTGGGCCTTGAGGTAGGCACTGGCGAAGGCGATCAGGGCGAAGCTGGCGGCGTGGGACTCGGGGAAGCCGTAGAGCGCGAAGGAGGTGATGGCGTGGACGATCTGTTCCTGAGCTTCGCCGACGATGCCCTTGTCGGTCATACCCCGGCGCAGCTTGTCCTCCAGGCTCTGCATCCGCTCGGCGGAGCGTTTGAACCCCATGGCTCGGCGCAGCTCCTCGGCCTGGCCGCCACTGAAGCCGGCGGCTACCATGGCGACCCGCAGAATCTGCTCCTGGAAAAGCAGCACTCCCAGGGTACGCTCCAGGATCGGCTTCAGGCTGGGGTGTGGGTAGGTCACCTTCTGGCGCCCTATCCGGCGTTCGAAATAGGGGTGCACCATGCCGCCGACGATGGGTCCGGGTCGGATGATCGCGATCTGGATCACCAAGTCGTAGAAGCGGGTAGGAGCATTGCGGGGCAGCGAGGCCATCTGGGCCCGGCTCTCCACCTGGAACACGCCGACCGTGTCAGCCCTGCGCAGCATCTCGAAGGTGTCGGGGTCGTCGGGCGGCAGGTGGGCGAGGTCGATCGCGACCTTCTCGTGCTGGCGGATGAGCGGGATCGCCTCCTCCAGCGCCTGTAGCATCCCGAGGCCCAGCAGGTCCACTTTGATGATCCCCAAGTCGGCGCAGTCGTCTTTGTCCCATTGCACCACAACCCGGTTCTCCATGGCGGCGGGCTCCAGGGGCACCACCTCGTCGAGCCGCCCAGCGGCCATCACCATGCCCCCCGAATGTTGACCGAGGTGCCGTGGCAGGTTCTGGATCTTGCGCCACATCTCGGCGAAGAGCCGTATGCGTGACTCCTCGGGATCGAAGCCGGCGGACGAAAGCTCGACGGAGAGCGACTTGGGGTCGCCCCGGCTGGTGTCGTATCGCCAGGTCCCGAGCTGCTTGGCGAGGCGATTCACCTGCTCCGTGGAGTAGCCCAGGGACTTGGCCACCTCCCGCGCCGCCGAGCGGTCCCGGTAGGTGATGACGTTGGCGGTCATGGCGGCACCGTGAGGCCCATAGCGTGTGTAGACGTACTGAATCACTTTCTCCCGCTGATCCCCGGAGGGCAGATCGAGATCGATGTCGGGCCATTCACCCCGCTCCTCGGACAAGAAGCGCTCGAACAGCAACTCCATCTTCACCGGGTCGACGGCGGTGATCGATAGGGCATAGCAGACGGCGCTGTTGGCGGCCGAGCCCCGCCCTTGAGCGAGGATTCCCTCCCGTTTGCAGAACTGCACGATGTCCCAGACGATGAGGAAGTAGCCAGCCAGATCGAGCCTGTCGATCATGGCCAACTCCTTTTCGATCTGGTCCTGGCTGCGGCCGGTGAGTGGACGAAAGCGACTCCGGGCACTGTTCCAGGTGATGTGCCGCAGGTAGGACATGGAGGTCTCGCCCGGTGGCACCGGGTAGTCGGGAAATCGATAGCCGAGATCGGCCAGGGTGAAGTCGAGCTGCTGAGCCAGCTCGTAACTGCCGATGAGAGCCTCTGGATGATCGGCGAACAACTGAGTCATCTCCGCTGCGCCTTTCAGGTGTCGCTCCCGGTTGGCGGCGAGCCGTTGTCCGGCGGCATCGAGATGGGTGTGGTGGCGTATACAGGTGAGGATGTCGTGCAGTCTCTTGTCTCCGTCTCGGGCATAGCGCACGCCGTTGGTGGCCACCAGGGGCAGTTCGAGCTGTCGTGCCAGGTTGACGAGTGCCTGGTTTCGATGCTCCTCGTGCCGCAGTCGGTGTCGTTGGAGCTCGACGTAGACGCGGCCCTCGAAAAGATGAGACAGGCGCTGGAGCACGCGCCTGGCAGGGTCGGCGCCACCGGTTTCCAAGGTATGTGCCAGCAGCTCTCCGTCTCCGCCGGTGAGGCAGTGGAGCCCCGCGCTGTGCTGTTCGAGATCCTGCCAATCGACCCGCGCCTCACCCTTGGGTCGTCCTCGGGCCGCATGGGTCAGCAATCGGCAAAGGTTGCGGTAGCCAACGCGACTGCCGACGAGAAGGGAGAGGCGGACTTCAGGTCCTGGGTCCTGGGTCCTGGGTCCTGGGGGGGTGGGGGAGCCCAAGCCCCGAGCCCCAAGCCCGGGTGGGGTGAGGGGGGACACGACCACTTCCGCGCCGACGATGGCCTTGATTCCTGCTTGGCGGGCTGCCTGGTAGAAGCGGGGTGCACCGTAGACACCGTTGCGGTCCAGCAGAGCGATGGCGCCGAGATCCAGATCGCAGGCCCTCTGGATCAGATCCTCGGGCAGCGAAGCACCATCCAGGAAAGAGAAGGCGGAGGCGGCGTGAAGCTCGACGTAGGGGGGAATACCGCCCCCGCCCTTCCGTGGTCTCGAGGTCTTGAGGTCTTGAGGTCTTGGGGTTTTGGTTGATGGAGGAGTGTCAGGACCCCAGGACCCCAGGACTCCAGGACCGGGTGGGGGAGTGGGGGCGTAGTTTCTTTGTCGCAATTTCTCCTTGCGGGCTCCTGGGGAGAGGTAGTTGGGTGTCTGCTGATTTGCCAGGCTCGTGAAATCGATGGCGGGAGCCGTGGTTTGCCGGGCCTTCTTCGGGTCCCGGGTCTCGGTCGGTTTACCAGATGGTTTGTCAGTCATAGATACCGTCGGCGTACCACTCACCGGTGGAGCGCTGGTAGAAGATCCGAAAGATGCCTCCATTGACGAGCTCGATATCCCAGTAGTCACGCTCCACGGGCTTTTCCGACCACCATTCCTCCTCCATTGCCCATGGCCCCGAGGCCACCTTCACGCGCCCCTGGATGTGAGGTCTCTTGGCCGAGCCCTCGCTGATGATGGAGAGGATCTCCCGAGGTGAGGCGAGATGGGAGATCACCTCGAGGGGTACCGGCGGTCGCAATGTGCGTATGGCGAGCAGGCCCCGCCCTGCCTGCCGTTCAGGGCGCACGTCGGGTGGAGGAGGGGGTGCGTACTCCACGAGAGCAGAGCGTTCGGGTCGGTGGCCGTTCACCGTGTGGGGTGAGCCGACGCGTTCGGGTCCGAGCAGAGCGAAGAGCCGTGCCAGAGTCGTGGCCAACTTGTCGGGCGATAGGGCGGGAGGGCCGAAGAGAGAGAGCTGGGCTTCTCGTGGTCGATCGGGGTGGGCGACGATCGTGAAACCGGTGACTGGCGCAGCGGGTGACTCCGCCTCCAGATCGAGGCGGATCAGCGTCAGCAGGGTCTTGGCCTCTCGGGTAGGGGCCGGTAGCTGGATGGTGCGCTGGTGATGGCCATCGGGCTCGAGGCGCAGCGAGGTTGCGAGGCGTGCACAGGCCAACCCTCGGCTCTCGAGGCGTTGGCAGAGACGCTTCAAGGCCGCGCCGGCAACGAAGAGAAAGGGCTCCAGATTGACCAGTGGCCACTCGAGCTCCATACCCTCGGCGAAGTGGGGAGGGGGTTGATAGGGGACGAGAGGGCGAGAGTCCAACCCACGGGCCTTCTCATGCAGCTCGCGACCTGTCTCACCGAGGCGGCTGGCGACTTCGTTCTTGGGCAGCCGGGCGAAGTCACCGACAGAGCGGATTCCCCAGCGCTCGAGGGTCTCCAGGATTTCGACCTCGGCCGCCAGACTTCGCAGGGGCAGGGGGGCCAGAAAATTCGCTTCTTCGCCTGCGGGCACCAGGTTGGGCGAGGCCGGGAGCTCTGCTGCCACCCGCGCCGCCAATTTGCTCGAGGCGATGCCGACCCAGGTGGTCAAGCCGGCCTTGTCAGTCGTCACTGTCAGGGCATGGCCGAGGTCCTGCTCGGGGGAATCTCCAGGGAAATGGCGATCGAGGCCGTCCAGCTCCAGATAGGCAACACCTTCTCCGGCATCCTCGACCCGGGGAGAGAAGCTCTCGGCGATCTCCAGCAGGGTTTCCTGCGTCGCCTTTTCACAGGACATGTCGCGAGCTCGAACGGTGAGATTGGGGAGCAGGGCCCGAGCCTGGGGTAGGGACATCCCAGTGCGAATGCCGACCTGGCGAGCCCTGCGAGCGGCAGCGACGACCCGGGCAGCGTTGCTGTTGCCCTGGAAGATGGCCACGGCTTCTCCCCGCAGCTCGGGTTCACTGCGCAGACGGGCGGCGAGAGGAAACAGCGGGGTGAAGAGGCAGGCGATTCGGGGCATGGGTTCTCAGGATCTCGATCTGTTCCCGATGGACGGCGTTGTGGTGCCGTAGATCAGAGCGGCAGGTGGCTGCAGGCGGAGGGCCTCGGTGCGGTTGCCCTGTTGTCGACGCATCTTCTGCAGGGTGAGGTGGGAAGAGAGCCCAACCAAAAGACGCGGCCCCGGGGTGCTCCCGGACCACAGCGCACGACCATGGTCGGCTTTCACCACACCGGCTGCTGCCGTGCCGCTCACCCGGTAGGGGCTTGAGACGAGGAGCGCCGCCTGGTGACTCTGCGCCGCCTTTGCCAATCGCAACCAGGAGGCCTCCACGCCTCGCCCCCCGGGAACAGGCGGGTTGCCCAGATCGATGACGACGAGTGGAAAGCCGCCGGCAAGCAGCACCTCGGCGCTGATCAGGGTCTGCTTCAGATGCCCGGGGCGAGCCCAAAGCAGTCGCTCGAGGTCGACCCCAGCGGCGACGGCCAGCTGGGGATCGAAGGCATCTCCCAGGTCTATAAACGCCGCCGCCTCTCCAGCGCTGGTGGCAGTGGCAAGCGATGAGAGTATGGTGGAGAAGCGACCGCTGGATCTGCGCCCGATGAGCTCTATGAGCTGCCCTTGCGGTAGCCCGCCAACGAGCAGCTGGTCGAGAGCCGTGGCGGTGGGAAAGGGGGAGGGAAGGGGAGCCGCTGCACGTTGTTGCATCCATTCGCGGCCGCTGTTGAGGTGGCTTCGCAGGTGGTGGGGAAGCCTCGAGCGGAAGGTGCCGATTGTCGCAGGGGGTCGGCTGGTGGTGGTCTCTGGTGTTTCGAAGGCTCTCTGTGGAGCAGTTGTCAGGGCTTGCGACGATGCCATGCTTCATTCCGTTTCCGGCTCGGAGAGCCGTGGGAGGGGGTGTTTCCCCAGGCAAATATACTAGGCGTAAACAAGGCGTAAGTCAAGGCGAAAGACATCTCAAACCCGCATGATTCCCGACTGCGCGAGCGGGCTGGAGCTTGCTAGACTCTCGAGTCAGTCGAAACGATCCTGCCTTGGCAATCAGGAGGCTTTGAGCATGCGCTCGACCGTTGAGCAAGTTCCCCGCAGGACTTGCAGAATCCCTGTCTATCTTGTGTGCCTGCCGGCGATCCTGGGCGGACTGGCTGTCGCCCCGTCGGTGACCGCCGCCTCCCAGACCGAAGGAGCCGTCGAAATGACTCTGATGCTGACGTCTACGAGTTTTGAAAATGGTGCTGGGATTCCCCGGCGTCACACCTGTGAAGGTGAGGATCTCTCTCCGCCGCTTGCATGGTCAGGAACTCCCAAAGGCGCTGTGGGCCTGGCCCTCATCGTCGACGACCCGGACGCACCCGACCCCGCCGCACCGAAGATGACCTGGGTTCATTGGGTGGTGTACAACCTGCCGGCCGCTGCTGGCAGTCTCGCGGAAGGCATCGCCTTCGAAGATCTGCCAGCAGAGACCGGAGTGGGACTGAACGACTGGCAACGGGCCGAGTATGGAGGCCCTTGTCCTCCCATCGGCCGCCACCGTTACTTCTTCAAGCTCTACGCCCTCGATACCCGACTACCGGACGGATGGCAACCGACCAAAGCACAACTGGAGACAGCCATCCATGGGCACGTCCTGGCCCAGGCAGAGTTGATGGGTACCTACGAGAAAGAGCGCTGAGCGGTCCAGGAAAAGGCGACTACCTGCCGCCCTCTTCTTCCTGGAGCTTCTCGCCGGTTTCCTGGAGCTTCTCGCCGGCCTCTTCCATCGCCTCGCCCGTGGCATCTTTGGCATCGTCGACCATCTCACCCGCGGCGTCGGCGGCGTCACCGGCCATATCCTTGGCCCCTTCTACCGCTTCACCTGCCGCATCCTTGGCGCCTTCAGCCATATCGCCGGCAGTGTCCTTGACCTCTTCGGCGCTCTCCTCGACGGCGTCGCCGGCAGACCTGGCTGCATCGCCGGCGGATTCCTGAGCCTTCTTGCCACAGGCTGTGGCGGAGAGCATGAGGACTCCGATTGCGGCCACGATGACCAATGTCCATAGAATTTTCTTCATTTCCCAACTCCTCCTTTTTTCCCTGGTTGAATTCAACGGATACAGACTGACAATCTCGGTCAGGGCCTCTGTACCGGGATTGTGTCGCTGTCGAAGTGAATCCTAGCGGTTTGAGACTGGAAGTCAAATGCTGCTGGCGCCCCAAAGAGAAATCGTCAGATTCGACTTCAGGCTTGCCCGGGGGGATCGATCCCAGTCGTCGCTATAATCTCTGCGTTCAATAGGATGCTCGACCCATCAGACTTGGGAGGAATTCATGGAGAAGCCAATCCACCGTGTGGTCGATTTGATCGATCAGAAGAGTCAACAGGTCTACAACATGGCGCTCGAAGAGGCGCGTGGGCTTCTGCTGCGTGACGACGTAACCTCACTGATGCAGTTGCTCGGATCGTTTGCGCTGACGGCGCGTGAGGGTGAAGTGGTCCGAATGGCGAGGAGCCTCGACCGGCCCATGCGCTACTTCCTGGCCAAACAGGAGAGTGGTCCTCTGCTGGTCGTCGCCGACCGCATCGACGAGATTCAGGAGTTCCTCGAGACGCAAGGGTATGGCGATCAGTTTCACCCGAGCTATACGCGCATGGTGCCGGCGCATCACGTGACCTCGATTCGGCTGATCGGCTGCCCCGATCCGAATCCGATCTACCAGAGGTTTCTGGAGCCTTCGGCCGAGAGCTTGCAGGCGGATCTCGACGTCATCGGAGAGCGCTATGTCGCAACGCTCTGGCAGGCACTCGATTCCTGGCTGCAGGTCGTGCCCGCTCGCGAGCCCATCGGTGTGCTCTTCTCTGGCGGTGTCGACAGCGGCTCGGTGCTTTTGTGCCTGTACAAATTGCTACTCGAGCGCGGCCAGAGCCCGTCTCGATTGAAGGCATTCACGTTGGCGGTGGACGGCCTCGGCTCGGATGCGGCGCAGGCTCGCGAGTTTCTGCGGCAGTTGGATCTGGAGGTGCTCGGCGAGCGAGTGGAGGTCGACTCAGACGGCCTCGATCCGTTCCGGGCAGTCGACGTCATCGAAGACTACAAACCCCTGGACGTGGAGTGCGCCACCGTCAACCTGGCGCTGGTCCGGGAGCTCCGCCGCCTCTATCCCGAATGGCTCTATCTGGTGGACGGCGACGGGGGCGATGAGAACCTCAAGGACTATCCGATCGAAGAGAATCCGGAGCTCACCATCCGCAGCGTGGTCAACAATCCACTGTTGTATCAGGAAGGCTGGGGAGTCGATCGGATCAAGCACTCCCTGACCTATAGCGGTGGACAGAGTCGCGGCTGCGTAAGGGTACACGCGCCGCTGCGAAAGTACGGTTTTTTCGGCTTCAGCCCCTTTACCCATCCCAGCCTGGTGATGCTGGCTACCGCTATCCCCTTCGATGAGCTCACCAAGGGCTCGATCGAGAAGCTGTATTCCTTGAAGGGAGAGATCCTGAAGCGCGGCGTCAAGGCCGTCACGGGCATGGAGCTGCCGGTATTTCAGAAGCGAAGATTCCAGGAGGGTGCTGTCCCCGAGTCGGTCCTGTCGAAACGTTTCCCGTCGGACCCCGAGGCCTATCGAAACCACTATCTGGATCTCTATCGGCACGGCCGGCGGTGACCCGCAGCGCGGAAGATCAGCGCATAAGGCAGCTGCGCCCG
The DNA here is from genome assembly GCA_947259195.1 of Thermoanaerobaculia bacterium. GTDB lineage: Bacteria > Acidobacteriota > Thermoanaerobaculia > Multivoradales > JAHEKO01 > JAUVRX01. The sequence continues at coordinate 8,423 of CAMYLC010000155.1, forward strand.
GCCAAGATGCCGCGGGACGCCTGGCGCCCGATCGGTGTCCATTGGGAGGACGAGCGCAACTCCGAGGGTGAGCTCGTGCCGTGCCTGACGATCTTCCTGACCGGGCGGGAATGCCCGTTTACTTGCGTCTTCTGCGATCTCTGGCAGTACACGCTGGATGCTCCGACGCCTCCAGGAGCTTTACCCGCGCAGATCGAGCGGGCGCTCGAAGAGTTTGGAGAGCCTTCCGACGGGACCACCGTCAAGCTTTACAATGCCAGCAATTTCTTTGATGACAAGGCGGTTCCCCGCGCCGATTGGCCTGCCATCGCCGACCTTCTGACGCCCTTCTCACGGGTTGTTGTCGAGTCTCATCCCCTGCTGGTCGGCGATAGCTGTGTGGAATTCGCCAAGCAACTCGAGGGGCGGCTGGAAGTGGCCATGGGCCTGGAGACGGTTCATCCGGTAGCCTTGCCCAGGCTCAACAAGAAACTGACCCTGGAGTCGTTCGACCGCGCAGCTTCCATCCTGCAGGCAGCACGAATTGGAATCCGGTCTTTCGTGTTGGTGGGGGCTCCTTTCGTTCCACAGGCCGAAGCAGTCGACTGGGCAGCCCAGTCCGTGGACTACGCGCAACGGCGTGGCTCGAAGGTGGTCAGCCTCATTCCGGTCCGTGGCGGCAACGGAGAGATGCAGAGGTTGGCGGCCCTGGAGGTCTTTTTCCCTCCAACCGCCATGCAGCTCGAACGAGCGCTGGATGAAGCACTGCGACTGGATCAGGGAATAGTCCTGGCCGACCTGTGGGATGCCGAAGGCCTCGCAGGATGCTCCGAGTGCCGAATCGCCAGGATCGAGCGAATGGATCGACTCAACCGAAGCGGCGGCGGCCAGCCTCCGATCACCTGCCAGGTGTGTGAAGAGGTCGACCAGCCCCACGACCGTTGATGGTCGAGTCCGGGCGCTTTTCAGTCGGGGTCCGAGATGGCCTCTTGTAAAGCGTAGCTCTCCACGGGATCGCAGGTGCAAATCAGGTTGCGGTCTCCCCAGGCATTGTCGATGCGTCCCACCGGCGGCCAGAACTTCCTTTCCTTGACCCAGTCGGCAGGATACGCGGCGGTCTCTCGACTGTAGGGGTGAGGCCAGTTGTCGGACGTCACGAACCCTGCAGTGTGAGGTGCGTTGCACAGCAGATTGTCTTCCCGGTCGCCACGCCCCTCTTCCAGCTCCCGGATTTCAGCCCGGATTGCGATAAGTGCGTCACACAACCTGTCGAGCTCGGCTTTGGCCTCGCTTTCGGTGGGCTCGACCATCATCGTTCCCGCCACCGGCCAGGACATGGTTGGGGCATGGAAACCGTAGTCCATGAGCCGCTTGGCGACGTCGTCCACCGTGATACCCGCGGACTCCTTGAACTGTCGGAAGTCGATGATGAACTCGTGAGCGACGAATCCCCGCATGCCGGTGTAGACCACGGGGTAGTGCTCGATGAGTCTTTTGGCCATGTAGTTGGCGTTCAGAATCGCCACTTGACTGGCCCTCTTCAGACCGTCGGGCCCCATCATCGCGATGTACATCCAGGAGATTGGCAGGACACCGGGGCTGCCGAAGGGTGCCGCTGAAACCGGTCCGATGGCCTTCTCACCACCAGTTGCCACTACCGGGTGACCGGGCAGGAAGGGTGCAAGCTGCTCGGCGACACAGATCGGTCCCACCCCCGGACCGCCGCCTCCATGAGGAATGGCGAAGGTCTTGTGGAGATTCAGATGGCAGACGTCGGCACCGATATCGGAGAGGTGACAGAGGCCGACCTGGGCGTTCATATTGGCACCATCCAGATAGACGAGTCCCCCGTTCTCATGCACGATGTCGCAGACCTCCCCCACATGTTCTTCGAATACGCCGTGGGTCGAGGGGTAGGTGATCATCGCCGCGGCCAGCTTGTCTTTGTGGGCCTCAGCCTTGGAGCGCAAGTCGTCTAGGTCGAAATCACCCCGCTCATCGGAGGCAACCGGCACGACCTTGTATCCCGCCATAACCGAGCTCGCCGGGTTCGTGCCGTGGGCGGAAGTCGGAATCAGGCAGACATCTCTCGCCATATCGCCGCGATCCTGGTGGTAGGCGCGAATCACCATGAGGCCGGTGAACTCGCCCTGCGAGCCGGCGTTGGGTTGCAGGGACGCGGCACTGAAACCGGTGATCTCGGCCAGCCAACCCTCCAATTGCTCGAACAACTGGTAGTACCCCTCGGCTTGCTCAGGAGGAGCGAATGGGTGAAGGCCGGCAAACTCGGGCCAGGTAATTGGCATCATCTCGGCCGTGGCGTTGAGCTTCATCGTGCAGGAGCCCAGAGAGATCATGGAATGGGCGAGAGATAGATCCCGTTCCTGCAGCTGCTGCATGTAACGCAGCATTCCGTGCTCCGAGTGGTAGCGCTTGAATACGGCTTGCGTGAGGTACTCGGTCTGGCGGGCGAAGCCTTCAGGATAGTCGCCTTCGGCATCCGCCATGAGGTCCTCGATGGTGAAGGGCAGCTTGTGTCCCTGTGAAAACACTGTCAACAGCTGCTCGAGATCCTTGCGTGTGACGGTCTCGTCCAGGGAGATGCCTACGCTGCCGTCCGGGTAGTGCCGCAGATTGAGACAACGGCTTCGAGCGGTTGTCAGGATCGGCCCGTCCTCACCGGGAGCGAGCTTCACTTTAAGGGTGTCGAAGTAGAGGCCGTCACCGATATCGAAGCCGAGGCGCTTCAAGCCCGCAGCCAGCACGCGGGTGAGGCGATGAACCCGCTCGCCGATGCGGCGCAGCCCTCGCGGTCCGTAGTACACCGCGTACATGGAGGCCATTACCGCGAGAAGCACCTGGGCGGTGCAGATGTTGCTCGTCGCCTTCTCACGGCGTATGTGCTGTTCGCGCGTCTGTCGGGCGAGGCGAAAAGCGGGGTTGCCGTTTGCATCCTTCGACAGACCGACGATTCGCCCGGGCAGCTGGCGCTCCAGTGACTGGGTAGTGGATAGGAAAGCCGCATGCGGGCCGCCAAAGCCCATCGGCACACCGAGCCTCTGACTCGAGCCCACCGCGATGTCAGCACCGAATTCCCCTGGGGGCTTCAGCAGGGTCAGTGCCAACAGGTCGGTGGCCACGATGAGATAAGCGCCGGCCGCATGGAGGAGCTCGGCTGTCTTCGAGTAGTCCTCGATCCGACCGTCGGTGGTGGGGTATTGGAGCAGTGCCGCGAAGAGACCCATCCCCTCCGCGTCGATGCTTTCTGGCGGGCCGACATGCACCTCGACTCCGAGCGGATTGCAGCGGGTTTCGATGACCGCGATGGTCTGGGGGTGACAGTCTTCGGCGATGAAGAAGCCCTTTTTCTTTCCCCTTGTAGCCGCGAGCGTCATGCTCATGGCCTCCGCCCCTGCCGTCGCTTCATCGAGCAACGAGGCGTTGGCCAGCGGCAGACCGGTGAGGTCGGCGACCATGCTCTGGAAGTTCATCAGAGCTTCCAAACGTCCCTGAGCGATCTCCGCCTGGTAGGGCGTGTACTGGGTGTACCACCCAGGGTTCTCCAGGATGTTGCGTTGAATCACCGGCGGAGTGAAACAGTTGTAGTAGCCCATGCCGATGAAGGAGCGGCCTACCTGATTACGGCGGGCGATCTCTCTCAAGTCCGAAAGCGCCTCGTGCTCGCTCCTGGCCGGCGGCAAGTCGAGAGGCTCTCGCAGTCGAATCGGCTCTGGTATCACCGCTCGAACGAGGTCATCGAGGGATTCGAATCCCAGGCTGTCGAGCATCTCTGGAATTGCCGCCCGACTCGGTCCCAGGTGACGATCCTCGAACCGATCGATTGGCGCAAAAGGGTCTCGTGTGGTCATGGACATCTCCCTGTCAGAGGTGACGAACGAAACGCCGGGCGGCGTGTGTTTTGTCCTTGGTTGTGCGGCCGGTTGTGCTCCTCTGGACCAGCCCACCGGGCCAGGCACAAGATGAGATTGTAGCAGGACGGAGTTCGATCCGGGACGCGGCTAGGGCCGCGGCTTCCGGGAGCGGAAAAGCCCCTCACCCGATGCTCAGGTGAGGGGCTCCTGTCGGCAAGTCGTCACGGATCGCTCGGCAGGCTGGCGCCGATTCGCGGCCTGCCGAGCGCTGGCCTGGATCAACCGCGAGGGATCACAACTCCTCGATCTGAATGCTGCCGTTGGTCGTTCGAAGCTCGATCGAGCCACCGCCCCCGTTGAGCTCGCCCTCGAGGCGGTTGCGACTGAAGGTACCCTGCACCGTGATCGGGAAATCGGTTTTGATCGATCCGTTGGTGGTGCGGGCCGTCAGATTGGCCTGGGTCTCAGCGGGGATGGAGAGAGTAATTCCACCGTTCGTCGTGCGAAATACCATGTCCTCGCCCATGGTGATCTCGCTCAGCTCGGCGTTGATCGAGCCGTTCGTGGTCCGCACATTGAGTCGACCGCCCGATTCGGATACCGAGACATTGCCGTTGGTGGTGCCGAGCTCCAGGTTGCCGCTGATGTTTCCGATCGTCACGTTGCCGTTCACCGTGCTGACGTCGAGGTCGGCGGAGGCAGGAATCTTGATCTCGTAGCGCACGCTGGAGGAGGAACCGCTCGAGAACCATCGATCCTTGTTGCTGGGGTATTCGGTGTCGACTCGAATGCGGCCTGAGGAAGGCTCGACTTCGATCTGCAGATCCTGCATCAAGGCTTCGGCCTTCTCGCTGCTGCTGGATTTCACCTTCTTGGTGGCCAGGATGTGGATCTCCTGGCGGTCCCAGGCCTCGATGTATACATTGCCGTTCGTGTTGTCGAGCTCCAGAAGATCGCCGGGAGCGAAGGCAAGAGTCTGATCGAAGGTCTCCTCGAGTGTCGTTGCGGTGAGGGCTCCCGCCAGCAGGAGGCCGGCAGCCAGGGCCCAGATGACGAGCGATCGTGTATTCAGGTTCATCCTTTCGGTCCTCCTCGTTTTGTCTGCAAGCTCAAGTCGAAAAGCTGAAGGTCTGCGATCCGGAGTTTCTCGGGTTCAGATACTTAGATGCTTCCCACGAGTGGGAGGTTTAGTTCAGCTAGCCGACTGGTTTGCCGTCCCTTTCGTTTCTTACTACGAGCTCGATCCGGTGGGGTTTCGGTGACCGCATACCGACCTGCAGGATGGGATCTGAAGGAGGAGAGACATCCTCCGCCCTGTGCTATTGTGAAAACTCCAGGACCGCTCCGGATTCCGTTCGAATGCCCAAGAAGGAAACAAAACGCGTCTACAAGATCATCTTCCACAATCAGGGGGAGGTGTTCGAGATCTACGCCAAGAATGTGGGCCAGGGCCACCTCTACGGATTCGTCGAGGTCGAAGAGATTCTCTACGGAGAGCGCTCGACGGTGGTCGTGGACCCTTCCGAGGAGCGGATGAAGAGCGAGTTTCGGGGTGTCCAGCGGATCTTCCTCCCTATGCACGCCGTCGTGCGAATCGACGAGGTGGAGAAGGAAGGTGTTCCACGCATCACTCGGCAGGAGGGTGACGGGAACGTTTCGGAGTTTCCCAGCCCGATCTACACCCCGGAGCCGCCCAGGGACGATTCGGGCAAGTCATGAAGATCCTCCGGTTGGCGTTGGTATTGGGCGCCGTCGCTCTGGTGTCGGGCTCCCAGCTGCAAGCCTGGAGTGCCGAAGGACATCGACTCACTACTGTCGAGGCGGTGACTCTTCTCTCCGAGGAACTGCCGGGATTCCTACAAGAGAATCTCGATCGGCTGGCCTGGGACTCGATCGATCCCGACCTCATGAGGAACTCCGGTCTGCCTCAGCTGCGAGACAGGGAGGCGCCGAACCACTACCTGAACAGCGAGTTGTTGGAGGACGGACAGTTACCCGAGACGCGGAGCGAGTTTCTCCGATTCCTTGGCTCGCAAGAGCCCAGCCTGGATGCCAGTCAAGTGGGAACGCTGCCCTATTCGGTGGTCGAAGCGACCCAGCGACTGACCCTGTCCTTTGCTCAGCTTCGACGCCAGCTGGCTGACGAGCACTTGCAGGCCAAGGTGATGATCAGCGCCGCCTACGTAGCGCACTACGCAGCCGATCTTTGCCAGCCACTCCACACCACAATCCATCACAACGGGCGAGCGTTGCAGGACTACTCGTCCCCTCTCACCGGAATCCACCAGCAGGTGGACGACTTGTTCGGCCGACTGCAGCCGCAGAATGAGAACAGCGACGAGTCACTCGTGCCACGGGTGCTGAAGCCTATCTTCCCAGCGGTTGTCGAGGAGTTGGAGCGCAGTCACGCGGAGGTCGACAAGGTCTACCAGCTGGAAGGCAATCTGGTGGCTCTCGAGGCTGGCGGCGAGCCGTCGTCCGGATTGCGGTCTTTGACCCGAGATCGGTACCGGGCATCCGTGCTCTTCACTTCCAGTCTCATTCTGACCGCCTGGCGAGAGTCGGCAGACCTCAAGATCCCCGATTGGGGCCTCCCCGAGCTACCTCCAACGGACTAGACTTCGCCCCGGTAGAGGCCTCGAACCCAGGTTGCGTCTTCCTGAGTCAACGACGCACCCATCAGCGCGGCAGCCTCCACATGGTGCGGTTGGCGAAGGCCGAGAATCACACAGCCCGTGGCAGCGTCCGCGAGCAAGGCTCCAGTCAGACACGACAGGACCGGATGGGGGAGTGATGGGAATCGGGCTTCTACGGCTTGGCGGCAGGCCCGATAGTGGGCCAGTTGATCGGGGTCGCGAAATCCCGGAATGCGGCTCCTGTGATCGCCGTCTCCGAGCAGTGGTGGCTCCTGGTAACGGCCGAGCAGCAGGCCGTGCTTGAGGGGCGAGAAGAAAGCCACTCCGGCGTCGTTCTCGTCGACCCACGCTCTCAGCCCGCTGGCTTCCCACGAGTCGTCTGTGACATTGCGATAGGGCTGAACGACATCGGGGTCGACCCGGCCGGCGTATTCGACCACTTTTGCCGCCTTCCAGTCCGAGAGGCCAATGAACCGGATCTTGCCCTCGTCGCGAAAGCGACGCAGCTGCTCCACTGCGCCGTCGAGGTACTCGTTGTTGGGGCCGAAATCACAATGGTGCAGGTAGTACAGATCGAGATACTCGGTCTGCAGATTGACGAGGGAGCGCTCCAGCTGGCGGCGAATCTGATCGGGGTGATAGAAGTGGTCGTAGGGTCCTGCATCCCATCCCACCTTGCTGGCGAGAAAGAGCTGGGCCCGACGCACGGAGCCCCAGAGACTCCCTATGGAGCGCTCGGCCTGTCCGTCCCCATAGACATCGGCGGTATCCCAGTGAGTGAGCCCTCGGTCGAAGGCCAGCACCAGGGCGGCTCGGGCGGCCTCGGAGTCGTAGCCGGACCAGCCCACCGGGTGCTTGCCGACTTTCTTGGGACCGCCATGACCCCAGGTCCCCAAGGCTATCCTTGGCATCTCGACTCCTGTTCTTCCCAGACGAACAGTCTCCACTCCGAGGCTCCTTCCGGCTGACGAGCGTTGATCGTCCCGCGTTCGGATCCTAACTCACCGCTACAGGCAATGACGCAGTGAGGCATTGAGGTTGAAGCGGCCGCACCCGTGGCGGCCGTCAGGCTCGTCAGTCGACGCCTGCAAGTGATGTATGGAGGTCCATCCGGAGAACCCCAGGGGGCTTTCCTCCCTGCCGCTGCCAGAACCCCCTGGAGTCCTCTCGGACGAACCTCTGGCACCGCTGAGGCACTGGGGCAATAAGGCATTGAGGCATTGAGGCAATGAGGGCCTGCGAAGCGCGAAGAGAATAGAATAGAGAGCGCGCGGCGCGGAGCTCCAATCCAGGAGCCGCGCCACAGATGGAGTGATGGAACGATGAGTGAGCTCGAGGACTTCGAGAAGGAGCCGACCGTAGAGAGTGAGTCATCGGATCTTCCCCGCTGGCCCTATTGGGTAGGAGCGCTGGTTCTGGTCGCGGTGATCGTGGCGGTTGTGATGCTCAGGAACCGAACTGACGAGGTGGCGGAGGCGCCGGCACCAACAGCTTCTGCCGCGGCCGAGGAGGCTCCGCCGCCTGCTGAGAGCGCGCCTCTGGAGATCGGGGAACTGCCGGAGCTGGATGATAGCGATGCCTGGCTACGGGGACTGGTCGGACAACTTTCCGCCCATCCGGAGCTTGCAGAGTGGATGGTCACCGACGAGATGATCCGCCGGTTCGTGGCCATCGTAGACAACCTGGCCGAGGGCAAGAGTCCGAGATCTCACGTGACGTTCATGGCGCCCGAAGAGCGGTTCAAGGTGGAGCAAAAGGGTGGTCGGTATTTTGTCGATCCCGCGAGCTATCAACGCTACGACACCGTGGTGGAGGTGGTGACCTCGATCGACAGCCAGGGGGCTGCACAGCTGTACAGCGCTCTGCTACCCCTTTTCCGGGAGGCCTATCGTGATCTCGGTTACCCCGGGCAGAGTTTCGACGACGCCATGCAGCAGGCGGTCGAGCGGCTACTGGAGACGCCAATCGTTGGAGGCGAGATCGAGGTCGTTCCCAAGGTCTCCTCCTTCCAGCTCGCCGATCCGGAGCTCGAGAAGCTGCCTGCGGCCTCCAAGAACCTCCTGCGCTTCGGTCCCCAGAATCTGCGCCAGCTCCAAGCGAAGACCAGGGAGATCTCAGCGCTGGCCAATCTGAAGGTGAATTGAGGGCGCCGGGCGAGGGGATCAGTCCGCCTGACGCTCCAGGAGCTCCTCGCTGACGCGGGACACAGCTTTGTAGGTCCGGGCCTGACCCAGTCGAAAGCCGGAATGCATGGCGACGGCCAGCGCCCCCAATGTGAACACCGTTTCGGTGGAAGGGCCGAGAGGGAGGAAGGGTCCTGGTCCGGAGTGAAAGGCCAACAGGATGACGAGGGCGATCCAGTCGATCAGGCTGACCAGAATGGCTCTTCGCGTCGCCTTGGTCAGCGCCTCCATTTCAGGTCGCTCGCTCGTTGCCTCTCGGTCGTTGGACGAGCCGTCAGGAGATACCGAAACCCTGAGCTCGGCCACGTCTTCGACCAGCATCGAGATCACCGCGTTGGTGCGCCACATGGATTCTCGTCCTCTCTCTCCGACGCTCGGAGGTCTACCGGTCTCGTTGATCGGTTTCATGCTACTCCAGGTTTCGTGCTGGAAGTCCCTTGTTACCATCGCTCTCGCGAGTGAGTCGAACCTCGGTCTCTGTCGAAGGAGGGCGATGTCTTGAAGAGAGCCCTGTTGGCACCCGCTAGCTTCGCGCTACTGATCTCGATCCTGTCGGCTCCGGCTGTGGCAGAGACACTCTCTGTTGCGCCGGGTGGCGTCGTGCGCTGGCCGGGACTCGAAGTCGACAGGTGCGGGCAGGCAGGCCGCACGTTCGCAGCAGTTGCTGGTGACTGCTGGTACGCGATCGATCTGCTGACTCCCGCAGGTGAGATGCGGCTGTCTCGCTGGCGTCGCGGGCAGAAAGAGAGTGCGACGGTGAGGATCTCCGCCTATCCGTACGAGGTTCAGCACATTACCCTGGACGACGACTCTCAGGTCAATCTCTCGTCGGCAGATCTGGCGAGGGTCAAGGAGGAGAACCGGCGAATCGGCGCTCTTTGGGCACTCGACACCCCTCGTCGGTTCGATCTCCCATTGTCGTCCCCCCTCGAGTCCTTGCCGAGCGGGGGGCGATTCGGGTCCAGGAGATTCTTCAACAACCAGCCGCGGAGTCCCCACAACGGAGCCGACTACTCTGCTGCCGAGGGCGACCCCGTGCTTGCAGTTGCCGACGGTAGGGTGGCCCTGGCAGGCGACTTCTTCTTCTCAGGCGGAAGCGTCTTCCTAGACCATGGTGACGGCCTGATCTCGATGTATTTCCACCTGCAGGAGTTGGCGGTCGAACAAGGTCGAGACGTCAAACGAGGAGAGGTGATCGGCAGCGTCGGGCAGACAGGACGAGCCACAGGGCCGCACCTCCATGTTGGGCTGCGCTGGCGCGGCGCCAGGATCGATCCCTCGCTCCTATTGGCTTCAACCGAGCAGATTCCTACGATCCCGGACTAGGCCCCTTCAGACTCTTCTACTCCACGCCCTCGGCGGCTTCGGCGTCGGCTGGCGCCGTGATTTCCGGAAGCAGAATGGCCTGGAGAGTATTGTCGCTACTGAAGTACTTCTTGGCGGTGGCCTTGAAATTCTCGGCAGTGACCCGTGCCAGGAGGGCATCGTAGTCCAGCACGAGCCTGGGATCCATCTGGCGGGTGTAATAGGTCCTCAGAACCGAGATCCAGAATCCGTTCTCCTTGAGATTGACCTCGCGCCGTCGCCGCTGCGCCTCGTGCACCTTCTCGGCATAGGTCTCGTCTAGGCCTTTCTTCTGCACGACTTGAAGCTCCTTCTTGACGGCGGCAATCATCTCCTCGACGTTTTCTGGGGCGCAGCCGAAGCCGATAGCGAACAGGTACCTTTCCTTGGGCCGATCGACGAGAATGCCATTCACTCCAACGCCGTAGGTTGCGCCCATGTCCTCCCTCAGAACCTCCCGCAGGCGAATCCTCAAGGCAGCGGCTAGCGACTGGATGTCATGCAGGCTTTCGCGGCTCCACTCGGCTGGGCCCCGGAGGAGGAGCTGTACCCGACTCTTGGGCTCCAGGCCGCGGTGCATCGTGACCTCTAGCTGTCCCGCGACCGGGTCGGCGCCGATATCTCGCCATGTCTCCTCGCGTCCTGTCGTGGGCAGGCCGCCCAGATAGCGCTCGACAAGGGGCCGAATGGCGTCGAGCTCGAAGTTGCCGACGATGAGAAACGTGAAGTCGCCTGTGTCGGCGAAGCGATCTCGGAAGACCTCGAGAGCGGCGTTCAGGTCGATCTCCTGTAAGACTTCAGTGGAGATCGGACGTCTTCGTAGATGGCCTCCGTAGGTGACGGTCTGTACCTCGTCACTGAAGGCGAGCTCTGGGCGGGCCTTGCGGTTCTCGATGAAGGACTCCATCCTGGTCATGAATGCCTGGAAGGCCTCGGGGTCGGCCCTCGGCGCCGTCAGGGAGAGGTAGACAAGCTGAAACAGGGTCTCCAGATCCTGTGGCGAAGCACTGGCGGTGACCCCTTCTTCGAGCTCGCCGATGAAGGGACTGACGCTGACCAGCTGGCCAGCCATGGCCTTCTCCAGCTCGATGGCGTCGAACTCGCCGACTCCCCCTCCCGAGACAACGGTGTCGGCAAAGATGGCGGAGCTGAATTTTGCGTCGGGCACCAGGGAATGTCCGCCCGGACTGAACGCTGTCAAAAGAACTTGATCGTTCTTGAAATCCGTCGGTTTCAGCACGACCAGAATGCCGTTTTCGAGGCGCCACTCGGTGACGTCGATCTCCTCGATGAAGCGCTCCTCGGCTACCTTGGAAGGGCTGGGCTCGTGGTCGAGCAACGGCTTGTCTCGAACCCGATCGTCGTAGGCTGAAATCTCGCGGTTGGCTACTGTCTCGAAGGCGGCGAGCAGAGCTTCTTCGTTCGGTAGAGGTTGGTCCGCCTTCTCGGGGCCGCTCAAGAGCACAACGCGGTTGGTTTGCTGGATCGCCTCGTCGGCCAGCTCGTTGAGCTCTTCCACGGTAACGGTCGGCAAGACCTGCTGCACGATCTCGAGCTCCATTTCGATGCCGGGAATGGGCTCATCTTCGAGAAAATGGCGCATGTACTCCGCAGCGAGAGAGGCCGACTCGCGCTTGTCCCTTTCGGCGTAGGCCTGTTCATAGGCGCGCAGCAGATCGGCCTTCTGCCTCGCCAGCTCGGTTGCGGTGAAACCGAATCGATCGGCACGCTCCGCCTCCGTCACCAGTGACTCCAGACCGCGGACCACCTGACCTTCACGCACTCCTGCCACCTGGAGGAAGTAGTCGCTCGATCGAACGATGCCTGCCGAGGCCGAGATCCCGAAAAGAAAGGGTGGATCGGCCTCCTGGGTCAGCTCACCGAGCCGGGCGTTGACCATGCCGTGATAGAGCGACTCGACAACCTGCCTTCTGTAGTCGCCGACGGTACCCTGTTCTCGCTTCGGCAGCTTGTAGTAGACGCTGACAGAAGTCATGGTGGCTTCAGGATCCGTGGTAATGGCGAACCGGTCCTCGGCGTGGTCCGGCACCATGTAGATCTCGCGCGGCCGCGGCTCGGCGGGCGTTTCGAGGCGAGAGAAGTGCTGCTGGATGAGTTTCTGAACGGCCTGTGGTTCGAAATCACCTACTGCGATGACGGCCATGAGGTCAGGTCGGTACCAGTCTCGGTAGAACTGGCGGAGAGCTTCGTGGGGTGCCGACTCGAGGATCTCCCTTTCGCCGATCGGTAGACGTTCGGCATATCTCGAGCCCTTGAACAAAACCGGGAATTGCTTGTCTCGGATGCGGGCCTCCGCCCCTCGCCCGAGGCGCCACTCCTCGACGACCACACCCCTCTCCTTGTCGATCTCCTCGCCTTCGAAGGCCAGGCCGTGGGCCCAGTCCTCGAGAATCTGAAAGGCAGTTGACACGGTCTCGTCGTCGTCGGTTGGGATCGTCAGGTTGTAGACTGTCTCGTCGAAGCTGGTGAAGGCATTGATGTCGGGTCCGAAAGTCATGCCGATGCTCTCGAGATAGTCGACCAGTTCCTGTTTCTCGAAGTTGCGCGTGCCGTTGAAGGCCATGTGCTCGACGAAGTGGGCGAGGCCTCGTTGGTTGTCGTCTTCTTGCACGGAGCCAGCGTTGACCACGAGCCAGAGCTCGGCCCGGTTCTCGGGTTTCTGGTTGGGGCGAATGAAGTACGTCAGCCCGTTATCCAGGCGACCCTTCAACACGGCGTCCTCTATGGGTAGCTCGACCGAGAGATCGAAACCGGGCTCCGACCGCAGCGCTGGCTCCTGGGCCGAAGAGAGGAGGGCTGCCAGAAGTCCGATGATCAGGAATAGGTAGGGTCTTGTGCTTCGCATGTCGTTGCCCTCGAAAGACGGTTCTTTTCGCTAGCAGTATGAATCGGAGGCCTACTATATCCGCCACCGCCAGAATTCAGCTGGGTGAAACTTTTTACCTCGGTCTCCGTCATATGGAGTAGTTGACGTGATCGACGGCAGATGGAAGACATCAAGGAGAGATCGAACATGCGACAGAGAACACTCCGAATCGTAGGCCTGGCATCTGTTCTGATTCTGGCTGCTGGTAGCGCCATGGCGGCAGACCTCTGGCTCCATGTCCGAGTCGAGGAGAAGGACGGAGCCACGGTGAAGGTCAACCTGCCTGTCACCATGCTGGAAAAGGCAGTCGGCATGATTCCCGAGGAGCACTTCCACGACGGACGGATCGAGATCGATGATTGGCACACCAGCACCGCCGATCTCCGCGAGCTCTGGTCGGAGCTCAAGAACAGCCCCGATATGACCTTTGTCACCGTGCAGGAGGATGACGAGCTCGTCAGGGTCTGGAAGGAGTCCGGTTATCTGAAGGTCAACGTTCGAGAGGGGGGCGACGAGGGATCAAGTGGTGAGAATGTCGATGTCAGCCTTCCCTTGGCCGTTGTCGATGCGCTCCTGTCGGGCGATGACAGCGAGCTGAATATCACCGCCGCTATCGAAGCCCTGGTCGAAGAGGGTGAAGGCGAGCTGGTCACGGTCAGCGGTGACGACGAGAAGGTCCGGGTGTGGGTCGATCGCGTTGCTGAGGCCGACTGACGCAAAAGGGGGCTCGAGAATCATGAAGAAATTCCTGACGTTCTTCGCTGTCGGATTCGCGGTTCTCATCCTCAGCTGGGTGGTGCTCATCGGTGCTGTCTACGCCTGGGGCGGAATGATGACCGTGCATGTCCAGGATCGCCACGAGGGACTCAACCTGTATCTTCCGGTGCCGGTAGCAGTGGTCGATGCGGCGGTGGCTACTGGCGGACTGGTGCTACGCCGCGAGCAACTCCTCGACATCGACGTAGATCTGGGAGAGTGGGAGCCCATGGTGAGGGGAATCGTGGAGGCCCTAGACGATTGCCCAGATTTCACTCTGGTGGAAGTTCAGAATGGCTCGGAGCACGTCAAGGTGTACAAGGAGAACGGAGTGTTGAAGGTGGAAGTAGACGAGGACGATGTCAGGGTTCGTGTTGCGGTGCCCACCAGCGCAGTCGAACGCAACGCGAAGCGCCTGGCGCGCTGGATCTAGCTCGACCGAGCTCGACCAACAGGTTGACAACGAAATTGCCCGCTCCGCGCCCGCGGATCGGGCTTTCTTATTGGCGTCGGGCTATTCGGCTCCGAAGTCGACGAGCTGGCGGTAGAGACTGGATTCGCGTTTGAAGAAGCCCTGCGTGTGGAAGCTCTCGCGCAGCCCGTACAGCTCGTAGTCGAGGTGGTGGCAGACCTCATGCAGGAGGGTGCGCAGGAAGGTTCGAAAGGCTACGACCTGCCGACGCTGGGCGGTCCGCATCCAGACCGAGATTCGGGCTCTATGTCCTGAAGATCCTGGCTCGTAGAGGCCGTGCAGCTCGCTGCGGGAGCCCCGGGGTCGAGCGAGTTCGACAACGACCTCGAAGGGCTCGACCTCCAGGGAACGAGTCAGCGCGTCGGCCAAGGCCTGGCTGGCGGTCGCCACGACGCTACGATTCTCCGAGAGTAGCGCTTCTTTCAGGTCCCGGGTGAGAGGCCGCAGCTCTGCGAGCCTAGGGACAACCACCGAGTCGATGGAGTCACTGCGCCGATACACTCGGCGCCTTCCGGCGCTCAGACGGTGATAGTAGGCGTAGGGCACGCGTTACAAAACGAAGACTGAAGATCGATCGTGGGCCGACCAGCTATTCGAGGAGGGCTTCGACCTTTCCCTTGCGCAAAAGCTCTATGTTCAGCCTCCGCGTCTCTCCTGCCCGAAACTCGGTCGGGACGGTGGTGAGCTTGGATTCTCCCTCGACAAGGAGGTAGATCCTCAGGGTACGGGTGCCTGGAGAGACCTTGCCAATGGCATCGAACCCTCCCAGCGTGCGTTTGGGTCTCAGGAGTCGAGATTTCTTCTCGTACCGAAATTGCTCCTTGAGGATCTGGGAGTCGTCGGCATAGAGGGTCAGGATGCCCGCGGGGACGCGACTCGTGAAGTGGACCTCGAGGATGACCGGGCCGGTGCTCGGTGCCAGGGATGACAAATCCTCCGTAGTGCCGGCGTCGGCGACCAAGGTCTCGGTACTCTCGGGGGCGTCGGTGGTTGCCGAATCGCTCGGCTCTCGGCTGTCCGATACGCTGACGGTCCTTGTTGCGATGGCCGGCTCGGCTGGCTCGATCTCCGGAACCGGTAGGGCGACTGCCTGGTCGTCCAGGAGAGCCTGCAGGACATCCTCACCCTCCCAGCCGAGAACGGACATCCCGACTTGCCGAGCCACGGCACCGGCGATCTCAGATTGGACTTCCAAGGGCTCGGTAGCCGACCGGTCGAAACTCTCGGACCAGATCTGGATGTCGTCGGCGACTCGAATCAGTTGGGGAGTGACTCGGACCCGCGGATTGGCAGTGTCTCGGTCGTCCCATTGGACGGTACCCAATACGACGTGGGCGGCTCCCAGCCGCTCACCAATCTGCTGGGTGCCGATTTCGGCTCGGGCGTGACGCGCCGCCGTCGCAGTGGAGACCACCTGAAGATCATCCAGGGTTGTCAACTTGCTGGTGATCTCCTCGGCCAGACCGATGGTTAGATCGTCACTACCGTCGCTTCCCAGGGTCTTGAATGGGAGCACCGCGATGGTCTCCATCGCAGGAGGGGGGACAGCAACGGTCTCAGGCACGGCAATTTGAGGAGTTTGACGGCCCCGTGCGACGAAGAGCGACGCCAGAGCTGCGATGGTGACGACTGCCAAGAAGGCCAGCAAAAGCTTGGTTCTGGACTTGGGGAGTTTCTGGTCGGTGGCGACGGCCGATCGCGTCTTGGTTTCGAACATCTGACCGGTCTCGATCTCCCGCTTGAGCTCTTCGAGCTCGTTGCGCAGATCGGCGGAGGATTGATACCGGCGAGTGACGTCCTTCTCCAAGCAACGCTTGACGATTCTGCCGAGGTGCGGGGGCAGATCCATCTTGAGATCGGTGACGGGTGGAGGAGTATCCCGCAGAATCGAGCTGATCACTTCAGCCGAAGTGGCCCCCTTGAAGGGACGGCGGCCGCTGACCATCTGGTAGAGGACGATGCCCAGGGAGAAGATGTCCGAACGGGGATCGGGACCGGTGCCCTTGAGCTGTTCCGGCGCCATGTATGGGACGGTGCCCAGAACACTGCCTTCTTTGGTCAACGCCTGGGTGGACAGTGTCTGGTTGGAGAGTGTGTCGGCGGTATCCTCCTCCGGGGCTTCGAGGAGCTTTGCCAGACCAAAGTCGAGGACCTTGACCCGACCATCGTCCGTCAGCATGACGTTGCCGGGTTTGAGGTCGCGGTGCGTGATACCGCTGGCGTGAGCGGTGGCCAGAGCATCGGTCATCGGAATCGCGATTTGGAAGAACTGATCTACCTTCATCCCGCCTTCTGCGATGATCTCGCCGAGGGGCTTGCCCTCTACCAACTCCATGACCAGGAACGGCACACCGTCGTCCTCCTCGACGGCGAAAAGGGTCACGATATTGGGATGGTTCAAGCTGGCTACCGTCTGTGCTTCTCGTTCGAATCGCTTCAATCGCCTTGGGTCGGAGGCCATCTCTGCGGGCAGGAACTTGACGGCGACCTTGCGATTGAGCTTGGTGTCCTCGGCGAGATAGACGGCACCCATGCCGCCTTCGCCCAGCTTTCGCAGGATGCGATAGTGCAGGATGGTCTTGCCGATTTCACTCATCTTCCGAGTCGCCAGTTGACTTACCAGTTGGGCGAGTCTACCAAGATTTCGGTCGGCCTTCTCACGGCTGATAGGCAGTCAGCGGACGTTTTCGTACTAGGATCCTCCGCATGGGGCTGAAGATTCTCCTGCTGCAGGCCAGAAGCGAGGGCGATCCGATGCGACAGGCGGAGCGCCGCTCCTTTGCGGACAAGACCGGCCTGAGCCTCGAGCAGATCGTCACACACGACCTCCTGGCCGGCCCCCCAAGGCTTGCCGACTTGGCAGCTCATGATGCGGTCATGGTCGGGGGTAGTGGCGACTACTACGTTTCGAATCGAACACTGCCTCACTTCGAATCCCAGTTGGAGTTCCTGAGTGAAGTCGTGGAACGCGGGTATCCAATGTTCGCCTCTTGCTTCGGCTTCCAGATCTTGGTGGCGGCCTTGGGCGGGGAAGTGACTTATGACCCGGAGAGCATGGAAGTCGGGACCTATCGCCTGACGGTTTCGGAAGAAGGTCGACGGGATCCCCTGATGGGTCGACTGCCAGAGTCGTTCGAAGCGCAGATGGGTCGCAAGGACCGGGCGCTTCGACTTCCTGGTGGGGTCGTCAACCTGGCCAGCAGTGAGCTGAACCCCTTTCAGGCCCTTCGCGTACCAGGCAAACCCATCTGGGCCACTCAATTCCATCCGGAGCTGGATTTGGAGACCAACCTCGAACGCTACTATCGATATCTCGAAGGTTATGCCGAGATACTCTCTCTCGAAGAGCAGCGGCTCGCTTTGGAGAACTTCAGGGAAAGCCCCTATACCGAGGCTCTGCTGCCTGGATTCCTGGAGCTGGTCTTCGGCTGATTCGCCGCGCCAAGAACCGATGCGGCATGAAGGGCGGCACAGAATCCGACAATGCCACCCTGAAAACGACAAGAACCCCACCCCGAAGCACGACGCTCCGAGGCGGGGTCCCAGGTACTTGTAACTAAGCCGTTAAGAGCCTGAGTGGCGCCTTAGTCGGCAACCCGGTCCTTCAGACCCTTGCCGGGCTTGAAGAACGGATAGTTCTTCGCAGCAATCATGATGGTCTGGCCGGTTGCAGGGTTGCGGCCCTGGCGTGCGGCGCGGTTCTTGGTGCCGAAGGTGCCGAAGCCGGGGATCTGAACCTTGCGGCTGCCATCCAGCTCGATGGCAATGATGCCAGTTCCAGGCTTGGTATCGAAGATCGCGGAGACAATCTCCAGCGCCTTCGCCTGCGACAGGTCACACTTCTTGGCGAGCTTCTCAGCCATTTCCGTCTTGTTCATTTCCACTCCTCAGGTTTCTTGATCGGGAAGAGGTCACTTCTGGACCCTTGTTCCCCCCAGGTCAACGATTTGTCGACATCTTTCTCATTGTTGCCGACGACGTACGAGTGACTGCTGTTTTGGTCAATCGACCTCTTTGATTCAAGAGGATCACTCGACCCTCGAGTTGGTGTACTGCCGTTGAGTGAGTTCGTCCTCGTCAGGCATACTCCGCTTCGTTCGAGATGGCGAGATTCTAGCACGATCCGAGGCGAAAAACTCAAGGATTTACTGGATTCTAGTGGTTACTCATTATCGGGGTCCACGATCTCGCAAGCCTGGTCGAAGCTCTTTCTCGAAATATCCGGTACCTGGGCATCGATTTCAGGGTACCCGACCACGAGAATCATGTAGGGCTTCTCATGAGGTGGATGGTCCAGAATCTCATTCAGGAAACGCATGGGTGCCGGGGTGTGAGTCAGGCTCGCGAGGCCGACGTGGTGCAGGGCCATGATCAACATTCCGGTAGCGATTCCTACCGACTCGTTGACGTAGTAATGCTTCACCTTGGTGCCATCGTCCTCGATTCCGTGGAGCTGAGCAAAGACGACGATCAGATAGGGAGCGGTTTCGAGGAAGGGCTTGCGAGCGTCGGTTCCCAGTGGGGCGAGGGCTTCCAACCATTCAGCCGGCGCCCGGCCCTCGTAGAAGCTGCGCTCCTCCTCTTCGGCGCCGAGCCGAATTCGCTGCTTGACTTTGCTGTCACCAACGAGCGCGAAGTGCCATGGCTGACGATTGGCTCCGCTGGGGGCCGTCATGGCAACGCGAATGCAATCCTCGACGACGTCGCGTGGCACCGGCCTCGAGGAAAATTGTCGAATCGACCGCCTGCGACGCATTTCACTCAGCAAGTCGGCCATTCTCTGCCGCATCTCCTCGATCGGATACTCTCGAAAGTCCTTTAGCGGTGCGAGTCGCGGTGGCATCACGAGATCCTCTCGAGAATCGATTCTCTGGAATGGCTGTTCAATCCGCTCGTCGATCAAGGGTCCGAGGCCGGTGGCTGGTGCAGGTAGACATCTCTCTTTGGATAGGGGATCTCGATGCCCTCGACGCCGAAGCGCTGGTAGATCTCGATGATCAGGGCATCGATCACTCGCCCCCTGAGGACCGGCTCGTGAATCCACCCCAGGAGCTCGACGTTGAGACCCGAGTCCCCGAATGAGCGAAAACGCACTCTCGGCTCCGGATGGGCGTCGATCGAGCCGTTGGAGTGGGCCACCTCCATCAGAATCTCGCGTACCCGGTCGACATCGCTGCCATAGGCCACGGCGACGGGGACCCGAACGCGTTCCTTTTCAGAGGGGCCGCCACTCTCGTTGGTGATCTTGGCGTTGGCGATGACGGCGTTGGGCACCGTGACTTCGATGTCGTCCCTGGTCATAAGACGCGTGCTACGAAGGCCGATCTGTGAGACGCGACCCCGTTCCCCGCTGTCGAGCACGATGAAGTCCCCGACCTGGTAGGGGGCGTCTGCGACGATGAAGACCCCCGAGAACAGATTGGCAAGGGTGTCCTTCGCAGCGAAACCGACCGCGATGCCGACGATTCCGGCGCCGGCCATCCAGGCGCCCACGTCGACACCCCAGATCAGGAACAGGAAGTAGACGGTGCCGCCAGCCACGAGGATCTTCGTGACATTGTTGAACAGAGGCAAGGTTCTGGGTTGAACGGCGGCGAAGCGTTGCTCCATTTGACCGAACAGATCGAGAAGAATCGACGTGCCTTTGAAGGCGAAGCCCGCCCAGGCAAGCAAAACCAGGGTCTTCAGAGATCTCATCAGAAAGACGATGACACCCTCGCTTAGCGGGATCCGGTCCAGAGCGAGAGCGAGCCCGAAGAGCAGCACGCTCAAGAAAAGAGGCTTGTGCAGGTTCTCGACGAGACGGTCGTCGATGTCGGTGCGGCTCCTTTTCGCCCATCGTGCCACCAGCCGGCTCACCACTAGATCCACCAACTTTGCCGCCAGCAAGGCGAAGACCACGATGACTGCGGCGTGCACGTAGAGATTGTCTCCAAAAACCTGGAGGAATTCGTTCAGAAGTGCTTGGCTGTCGGCTTGCATTATTGTCGGGCTCCCTGAGGATCGGGGCCAAGGATATCCCAGGCTCAGGACGAGTCGGCCGAGCCCGGCAGATGGTCTCGGCTCGCCGCGACCATCCGCCTTGCCACCGGGCCGACGAGCAGGACCAGCGCGACGAGATTGGGGATGGCCATGACGCCGTTGAGCAGGTCTGCCCAGGCCCATGTCGCTCGGGCACCAGCCAGACCGCCGCCCATGATGGCGACACAGTAGAGCAGGCGATAGGGTCCTCTGGCCCTGGGGCCGAGAAGATAGGCCGCGCACTGCTCTCCATAGAAGGCCCAGGTGATCAGTGTCGACAGGCCGAACAGTAGCGAGGCCGCCAGGACAACCGTGCCACCCATCTGACCGAGTCCCTCGGCGAAGGCTCGAGCCGTGAGCGTCGTGGACTCGAGGCCGGAGCGCCAGGCTCCGCTGGCCAGAAGAACGAGGCCGGTGGCGCTGGACACCACCATGGTGTCGAGAAACACACCCAGCATGGCGATCCTGCCCTGGGCAACCGGATTGTTGGTCCTGGCCGAGGCATGAGCGATCGGCACCGAGCCGGTCCCTGCCTCGTTCGAATAGACTCCCCGGGCAACCCCGAATCGGAACGCCTGCCGGACGCTGGCGCCGAGGAAGCCGCCGCCGGCGGCGATCGGCGTGAAGGCGTGTTCAATCACCAACGCAAGAGAAGCTGCCAACTCCGAGCGAAAGGCCCAAAGCACTCCTATGGCTCCGACCAGATAGAGGAGTCCCATGAACGGCGAGAGGATCTCGGAGACCCGCGCGATGGAGCGAACGCCGCCGATCACCGCGGCCCCAGTGATGAGAGCCGCCAAAGCGCAAGTGAAGGTCGGGCTCCACCCCAACTCGCTGGCGGCCACAAGGGACATCGAATTGCTCTGCACTGTGGTGGTTGCGAGCAGGGTCTTCAAGGCCATGCCGATGGCAAAGAAGGTGGCTACGCCAGGCCAGCCCAGGCCATCCTCCAGGTAGTACATGGGGCCACCCAGGAAGAGTCCGTCCTCTCCCTTTCGCCGGTAAACGATTCCCAGTACGGACTCGGCGAACATGGTTCCCATCCCCACGAGGCCGCTGATCCACATCCAGAAAAGAGCCCCCGGGCCACCCGAGGTGATGGCGGTGGCGACGCCGGCGATATTGCCGTTTCCGACGATTCCGCCAACGGCGGTCATCAGGGCGGCGTAGGGCGTGATATCGCCCGCAGAGGCATCTGCGGCAGGTGGCTGTATGAGGTCGCGTAGCGCTCCGCCGAACTGCCGAATCTGCACCGCGCGAAGACGAACCAAGAGGTAGATTCCGACTCCGAGGACGAGGCTCAGCATGGGGAGGCCCCACAGGAAGTCGCTGGCGCTTTGAATCCACTGACTCATTTCCGGTGCCGTCTCGACGCGGGGATCTTACCTGGAACGGTGTTGGTTCGAGTTGCCTCGAGACAGGCGCGTGTTTGCTGTGTAGGTTACCTGCCCTTACAATGGCTCCGACAGATGGGGACGTTCGATCCGGGGGCCCTTGTCGGGATGAGAATCCTTCGCCAAGCTTCGACCGCACACCGACGGACGGCACTCCGACTCGCGTTTTGGATGTGCTTTGCCTGGCTGTGGCTGGTGCCCGGTCCGGTGACGGCTCAAGAGGTTGCGACGCCTGTTGAAGCAGAGGCGCCAGCTTCTCCTTCCGCTCGTAACGCGAACTACACCATAGCGGTACGTCTCGACACCGAAGCGAAGACCCTGGAGGGTCGACAGACCGTCGTCTGGCGCAATATCCAGTCCGCGGCAACCGATGAGCTCTGGTTTCATCTCTATTGGAACGGCTGGCGCAACAGCCGCAGCACCTGGATGCAGGAAGACCAGATTCGCGAAAGAAGCAGCCTCGATTCGGAACAGGAGGCCGAGGATTGGGGCTACCTGGAGGTGGACTCCGTGCGTTGGCCATCAACTGGGGATATCGCAGGAGCGGCGCGCGACCTGGCAACGAGATTCGCCTCTCCCGACGATGGCAACCCGGAAGACCGTACCGTCATGGTGGTGTCACTGCCGACACCCGTCGAACCGGGCGAGTCCGTCACCGTGGAGCTCGCATGGCGGGCCAAGATCCCGCGGACGTTTGCCCGTACCGGTTTTCGAGGAAACTACTTCTTCATTGCCCACTGGTTCCCCAAGCTCGGTGTTTTCGAAGGTGGTGGCTGGAACTGCCACCAGTACCATTCGGGCACCGAGTACTTCTCTGACTATGGCGTCTACGACGTGGCCATCACCCTGCCGAGCGAATACGTCCTGGGTGCTACCGGACTGCTGGTGGACTCGGTCGAGAATGAAGATGGCAGCGTCACACTCCGACATTTCCAGGAAGATGTCCATTCCTTTACCTGGACCACCAGCCCCGACTATCTGGTCCTGACCGATCGATTCGAGCACGAAGGGCTGCCGCCGGTGGATCTCCGTTTGTTGATCCAGCCGGAGCATCGCAGTCAGGCAGCGCGGCATTTCCACGCCACGAAGGCCGCTCTCCGCTACTACGGCACCTGGTATGGCCCGTACCCGTATGGCCACGTCACCGTTGTCGATCCGGCGTATGGCAGCGGTGCCGGGGGTATGGAGTATCCGACCCTTTTCACCGCCGGTACCCGTTTGTTCAATCCGTTCGGGGGCGGCTCACCGGAAGGCGTGACGATACATGAGGCGGGCCATCAATTCTGGTACGCCCTGGTAGGGAACAACGAGTTCGAAGATGCTTGGCTCGACGAGGGACTGAATACCTACTCGACGACTCGCACGTACGACCAGGCGTACCCGCCCGAGAAGCCGGTTCGCCGCTATTTCACTCCGCCAGGAACAGAGGGACGGGGATTCTTCCCACTGTTGCTCGAGGGGTTCGGCTATCCGGGAGGCATCTTCGACGAACGGCTCGATGGCTATCGGGAGTTGGCGACCATCGATCGGCAGAGCACTCCCTCGTATCTCTACTATCCTTCTGCCGGTGGGGCTTTGAGCTACTCCAAAACAGCCCTCTGGCTGGCTACATTGGAACGCTACCTGGGCTGGGACGTTTTGCAGCCAGCCATGTCGAAGTTCTTCCACGAATGGCAGTACCGACATCCGAAGCCGAACGACTTCTTCGACACGCTCAGTGATGCTGCAGGGCAGGATCTCTCGTGGTTCTTCGAGCAGGTCTACCACAGCTCCGAGGAGTTCGACTACGCGGTGCTTTCTGTCTCCAGCGAGCCGGCAGCTGTCGAGGGTTGGGTGACGCAAGATGGTGAGCTGGTCCTGGCGGAGAGATCGGCGGAAGATGAGGACGAAGACGACACGGCTGCCGGGGAAGAGGACTCCGAGACTCTATATCGTTCAGAGGTCGTGGTCCGCAGGTTCGGCGGCGGCGTCTTCCCAGTCGAGGTCCTCATGGTTTTCGAGGACGGAGAAGAAGTTCGCTTCCGTTGGGACGGTCGGGCTCGATGGAAGCGAATTGTCGTAGAGCAGACTTCGAAGTTGGCGCATGCGGTCGTCGACCCCGACAGGGTCCTCCTGCTCGATGTCCGTCCATCGAACAACAGCCGGGTGTTGGAGACTCCCGATCGTGGACCGGCTCGCAAGTGGACGGCGCGTTGGCTGGTCTGGCTGCAGGATCTGCTCACCTACTTCGCGTTCTTCGGATAGAGAGCGTCGTGCAATGAACCTGTTCAAGGCCATCGGTGGCGGACTCGCACTGGGATTGAGGTCCTGGAGGATCGCCCTGTTGCTGTGGCTGATGGGACTGCTGTTCGCCCTCCCAGCTGCGGTCTTCATCGAGGAGGCTGTCCACGAGTTCATTGGATCGAGCCTGGCACACGAGACCCTACGCGGTCCGATGGATCTGGCCTGGTTGGAGGAGTTCTTGGACCAGGCCGGGGGGATGAGCTCGACCTTCGAACCTTCGAGGTTGAGTCCTGCAGCGGTGATCGACAATCTCGAGCTCTGGTTTTCGGGTGACCTGTTCAAGGAGAACTCGGGGCTTGCAGCTCTCGGAATCCTCTTCGGACTTTTCTGGACTCTGATGAGCGGCGGCGTACTGGCGCAATTGACCGGGCCCGAGAATCACCAGGGCCTGGCGCCCTTCCTGGCGGCCTCGAGCCGCTACTTCTTCCGTTTCCTGCGCCTTGTCCTGGTCGCAGGCCTGGCCTACTACGGCATCTACCGGTTCAGCACTTGGCTGTTTCCACGCCTCGAGCAGGCAACCCGCGATGTGACAGTCGAAGGGACCGTCCTCGCCTACAACCTCATCGCCGCAGCGATTGTGGTGCTCCTTCTCATCTTGGTCAAGGTGGTCGTCGACTACGCCAAGATCGGCACGGTGATCGAAGAACGACGCAGCATGAGCATTGCCGGGTGGCGCGCGGTTCAGCTCGTGGTGACCCATCCCATCCGCACACTGAGCGTATATTTCTCGATGGGCCTGCTGGGGCTTCTGCTGACGACGGTCTACTTCTTTCTGGCTCCAGGGGTCGCCGCCTCGGGTCTTGGTCCCATGGTCCTGGCGCTGGTGGTCGGCCAGCTGTATCTCCTGCTCCGCTGGATGGTTCGAATCAGTCTTCTGGGCGCGGAATCGATCGTCTTTCAGTCGATCCACGGCTACAGACGCCAGGGTGCTTCTCGCCTCTGACGGATCAGGGGACGACGCACTGCCAGTGGCAAGGGCCACTCAAGGGATGAGAATCACCTTGGTGCATCGGTCGAGCTTCTCGGCGAAGGTCCGATAGGCCTCTACGCCATCCTCGAGCGGCAAGCGGTGGGAGATGAGGCTGTCGAGGGGATACCGTCCGGACCTCGCTATGGCCAGAGAGCGCTCCATGTAGTGGCGAGCCGAACACCGCCCCGTCTTGAAGGTCAAGTTCTTGTCGTAGGCCTCCATCGGCGTAAACGGGATATCACGTTCGGTGTGGACACCCGCTGCCATGATCGTTCCACCCGGGCGCACCAGGCTCATGGCGAGGTGCCCAGCCGCGGAGTTCCCAACCGCCTCGAGGACCGCGTCGACACCACGGCCGTGCGTCGCTTCGTGGACGATCGACGACGGCTCGACTTCGTGGAAATTGATCGGGATCGCGCCGAAGTCGGCTGCCAGATCTAGCCGTTCGGGAACCCAATCGACGGCAAAGATGGTCCGGGCACCGAGAGAGAGGGCGGCAGCTACGGCCATCAGACCTACCGGGCCACAACCGACGACACCCACCACGCTGCCAGTCCCGATGCCGGCCGACTCGGCCGAGAAGAGGCCCGTCGAGAGAACATCGCCGGCGAGGAGCGCCACCTCGGGCGGTAGATCCTCTGGCGCATGAACAAGAGTCGAGTCAGCGAGGGGTACCCGCACGAACTCTGCCTGAGCGCCATGCAGGCCACGGCCTCCTTCCCGCCACCCGAACAGCTGTCCCATTTCGCAGCGGGCCGTCAAACCGGATTGGCAGTAGAAACAACTCCCGCAGCTGGTCGAGAACGGGCTGAGAACCCGATCGCCGATGCGAAATCGCTCCACCGCCGAGCCGATCTCGATGATCTCACCCATGAACTCGTGTCCAAGGACCGTTCCACGGTCGAGACCTCTCTCCCGACCGTGGTAGACGTGGAGATCGGATCCACAGATGGCGGTCATTCCAGTTCGAACGATCACATCGCCGTCACCCGAAACGAGCGGGTCTGGTATGGACCGCAATCGAACTTGTTCGATGCCCTGGAAGGTCAGTGCTCGCATGGTTCGAGGGGCCTCCTGGTTCTTGGAGGTCGATTCCCTACCTCCAGTGTGAGCCTATCGAGGTCGCCTTGCCAGGGGCGTCATGAACAATGTGGCTAGGGAGTGTCGGGGCTCTTCGGAGTGCCGGCGGACTTGCGCTTTCTGCCGCCTCGTCGAGATCGCCCTCTCCCGCCCCGTCGCCTCTTGCTCGAAGGGGCCTTTTCGCCCGTACTCTGGTCGGCGTCGCCGCTCGGCGGAGCAGCGGACGACGGGTTCGTCTCGGCCGGCGATGGCGCCGCCTTGCTCTTCGTCGAGGCGGCGTCCTGTCTGGTTGCCTTCTTCTCCGAGCTTTTGGATGGTCGTCTCCGGCGCCTTCTGGGGGTGGGCTTCTTGGTGCTCGAGCTCGAGTCTCTAGGCGAGGCGGCGTCCTCGATGCTCAAGGAAGCGCGCTCGGCTCCGGTGCCCGCACGGGGAGTCTTGGGAACGCGGATCTCGCCTTCCTTGGCCTCGATCCACTCGACCTCCTCCTCGGAGCGATGCAGGCGATTCGAGGCGATGAACTCCACTCGGCAGCTGAACTCGTCCTCCAGATTGGAGATCTCGCGACGTCGCTTGTTCTGAATCGAGTCGGCCAACTCAGGGTGCAGCGAGATCCTCACGGTGCCAGTGAAGCCAGCCGCGGCTCGCGCCTCGATCTTCCTCAAGATCTTGAGTCCGACCATTTCGGAGCTGGCAATGCGGCCGGTACCAACGCAGGTCGGACAAGCCCGATGCGTCCGCAGATGAAGGTCTTGCTGAATCCGTTGACGATTGATCTCGAGGAGCCCGTTCGGACTGATGCGTCCGACGGTAAACCGCGCCTTGTCACCCTTCATTGCATCGCGCAGGCCTTTTTCGACGGATCGTCGATTCTTCCAGGCCTGCATATCGATGAAATCGACGACGATCAAGCCGCCGATATCTCGCAGTCGCAGCTGTCGCGCGACCTCGCCCGCGGCTTCGAGGTTGGTGTGGTGAGCGGTCTCCTCTTGACTGGCTGCTCGGGTCGATCTGCCCGAGTTGACATCAATGGCGACTAAAGCTTCGGTGCGATCGATGACGATGGAGCCGCCGCTCGACAAGGCGACCTGACGGTCGTAGATCCTCTCGATCTGCGGCTCGAGCTCGAACCGGGCGAAAAGAGGAGTTCTCTCCGAGTAGCGCACCAACCGAGTCTTGCTCCTCGGCATGAAAGCCCGCATGTACTGCTGGGTCTTGTCGTAGGCGGCTTCGTCGTCGATCAGGACCTCTTGGATCGAGGTATCGAGGTAGTCCCGAAGGGTTCGCAAAATGATGTCCTGATCCCTGTACAGCAGCTGGAGCCCCTTGCCTCGTCTGGCCTCTTGACCGACGCTTTTCCAGAGTCGCAGCAGAGCGTTCATGTCACGGTTGAGCGCCGCCTTGTTCTGATCCAGGGCGTTGGTTCGCACAATGAGTCCGGCGCCAGACGGCCGATCCAGCTTGGCGACCTGCTCCTTGAGCCGCTTTCGGGTGTCTTCGTCTTCAACCTTCCTCGACACTCCCTGCTTGTCGTCGAAAGGCGTGAGAACCAGATACCGCCCGGCGAGGCTGAGGTTCGTGGTCAGAGCGGCGCCTTTGTTGCCCTCCGGCTCGCGGGTCACCTGCACAACGATGGGCTTGCCCTTTTCGAGGACCTCTTCGATGCGTGGGCGACCCGATTTTGCGGGCTCCCGGTAGTAGGCGGCGGGCACGACGTCCTGGACGGTCAGGAAGCCATGTCTTTCGGCGCCGTAGTCGATGAATGCGGCGTTCAGGCTTGGCTGAATCGAAGCGATGAGGCCGCGATAGATATTGCCGCGCGTGAGGTCTCGGTCGGCGACCTCGACCTGGTAGTTTTCGAGGACGTCCCCGTCCACAATAGCGATGCGCAGCTCCTCTGGAACTCGCGCGTTGATCAGCATTCTGCGTGTCACTACATCTCCGTTCTTTTGCTGTGTGAGCTTGTCAGGTCCGCGGATCACTGCCGCATCGAGAGTCCATGCAGGTTGAGATGCAAAGGGGGCAACGCGAGCTGCTCCGGCGGGTTGTGATCGCGGTTGTCGAGAGAAGAATGGGTGGGCCCTTTGCTGCTCCCCACCGCAAAATCGTGGAAAGTCTAGCAGATTCGTTGGATTGGCGACTCGTGCGCCAGTCGAATCTCGATTTCGGTCTGCCCCCCGGCGCGACCCGGCTTGGTAACATAGATGCTTCCTTCCGGTCGGGAGGAGGTCACCGTGGTCGAGTTGCCAACGCATCAGTGGATCGAGGATGAAGGGGGGTTGCAGGCTCTCTCCGCGCAGCTTCGCTCCTGTGAGTGGATTGCCTTGGACAGCGAGTCGAATTCTGGCTTTGTCTATGAAGAACGCCTCTGCCTGCTGCAGCTCAATGTCGCCGACCAGCTTTGGGTGGTGGACCTGACGGCTTTGCCAGAAGGCAAGCAGGCCCTCGACACTCTGCGCGAGCCCTTCGAGAGCCGAGCCATGAGGATCGTTCTCCACGGTGGGGAGTTCGACGTCGGTTGTCTGAAGAGGGACTACGAGATATCGCTGCGAGGTGTCTGGGACACCCAACAAGCGACTTCTTTCCTGGGCTGGGTAAAGACCGGATATGGAGCCGTGGTGGAAGAGGTCTGTGGAGTGAAGCTGGCGAAGGACTTCGCCAGATACGACTGGGGACGACGACCTCTTGATGCGGCTCCATTGGGTTACGCTCTCGATGACGTTGCCTACCTGCAGACGGTTGGGCTGAAACTCTACGAATTGGTGGAAGATGCGGATCTGGTGGAGGAGGTGGAGATCGCCAACCGGGTTGTGGAGGCGGCTACCTGGAACGGTGGCTTCAAGGCCGACGGCGCATGGAGTCTCAAAGGGGCTCGTCAGTTGCCGGCCGAGAGCCGGTCGATTCTCTCCTTTCTTTACACCTGGCGAGACTCGATCGCGCGCCGCCTCGACCTACCGCCCGGTAGGGTTGTCAACAACGCGAATCTCGTGGCTCTGAGTCGAAATCCAGCGACGACTCTCCAGGATCTGAAGCGACTCGGCCTATCGTCGCTGGTTCGATCCAGCCTTGCCGGCGAGCTTCTCCAGAGGATCGCGGAGGCTCGGCGGCAGCCGGCTCCCATCGTCGAGACCGTCAGGAGGGAGAGGCCCGACCCCGCTGTGCAGCGCAGAGGGGACCGGCTCAAGGTCTGGCGGCGCCAGGAGGCGGCGCGACGGGGGGTACCCTTGCAGGTGGTGCTACCGGTAGCGGCGATGCGCTACCTGGAGCGCAACGGTGCTGGGGAGATGCCATCGGTACCGCAGCTCGGATCGAAGCGCATCGATCTCTACGGTGAGAAGCTGAAGGAGCTGTGTCGGCTTTGAGGCGCCGGCCGAGCCCGAATCAAGATCGATGAGCCGGGGTGCCGCCAGTGCGTCGCAGCATGCCCCGGCGAAACGCCGTCGCCTGCGACGATCATTTCCAATTCACGATAAGATCCCCGCTTCATCGAACGGCCACCGACAAGCAGCCGGTCCGACTCGAAGCATCCGGCACAGTGACCCCTGACCAAGCCAACAGGTGAGAGATGCGCAGCGCTGAGAGAGACGTGGTTACCTACGAGCCAACGGAGGTCGAGGCCAAGTGGCAAAGGCGGTGGGAGTCGGATGGTCTCTACAACTCCGACGTCGATGCGGAGCGCCCCAAACACTACGCCCTGACCATGTTGCCCTATCCGTCAGGGGAGTTTCACATTGGCCACTGGTATGCGATGGCCCCACCCGATGCCAGGGCGCGATACATGCGTCTCAAGGGGTACAACGTGCTCTTCCCGATGGGCTTCGACGCCTTCGGGCTGCCAGCGGAGAACGCGGCCATCCAACGGGGAGTCCACCCGCGAAAGTGGACTTACTCGAATATCGAACGGATGCGTGGGCAGTTCAAGCGCATGGGCACCATGATCGACTGGCGTCGAGAAGCAATATCCGCCGACCGCGAGTACTACCGGTGGACCCAGTGGTTCTTTCTCAAGCTTCTGGAGAACGACCTGGCCTATCGGAATCGGGCGGCGGTGGACTGGTGCCCGAGTTGCAACACCACTTTGGCGCGAGAGCAGGTCTGGGGCGATGACCGCCGCTGCGAGCGCTGCCAGACGCCTGTCGTGCGCAAGGAGTTGGAGCAGTGGTTCTTTCGCACGACTCGGTTCGCCGACGAGCTACTCGATTTTTCTCAGATCGACTGGCCAGAGAGGGTGCAGCTCCTCGAAAAGAACTGGATCGGTCGCTCAGAGGGCGCCGACGTCGTCTTTCATACCGAGAGCGGCGATCCCCTGAGGGTCTTTACGACGCGACCCGACACGCTCTGGGGAGCCACTTTCATGGTGCTGGCACCCGAGCACCCTCTCGTGGCGAAACTGACGACGCAGGACCAGGCACGAGCCGTCGAGGAATACACCGCTCAGGCAGAGCGCCAGACCGATATTCAACGGGAAGCGGCCGATCGGCCGAAGACAGGTGTCTTCACTGGGGCCTACGCGATCAACCCGGTGACCGACGAGAGAATTCCGATCTGGATTGCCGACTATGTGCTCATGACCTACGGTACAGGCGCGATCATGGCGGTGCCGGCTCACGATCAGCGAGACTTCGAGTTCGCCCGGCAGTTCGATCTCGAGGTGCGGCCTGTGATCCAGGCGTCCGGTGAGGATGTGCCTGACGGCGACGAATTGTTGGCGGCCACGACCCATCAGGGCACCATGGTCAATTCCGGTCCGCTTACCGGCACCCCCGCGGACGAAGCGGTGACAGCAGCCATCGATTTTCTGCAGGAGAAGGGCACCGGGCGCGGCGCCATTCGCTACCGCCTGCGCGACTGGCTGATCTCTCGTCAGCGTTACTGGGGAGCGCCCATCCCAGTGGTCTATTGCGACCGCTGCGGAGTTGTCCCGGTGTCGGAGTCGGAGCTTCCTGTCCCTCTGCCCGATGACGTGGAGTGGACTCCGACCGGCGAGAGCCCGCTGAAGCTGCATCCAACCTGGCGTCACACCTCTTGTCCTGAATGTGGAGCGCCAGCTGAGCGCGAAACCGACACGATGGACACCTTCATGTGCTCTTCCTGGTACCACTTGAGGTATCTGAGCCCTCACTACGACGCAGGTCCCTTCGATCCGGAGGAGTACGCCTACTGGATGCCCGTGGACAGCTACACCGGGGGAATCGAGCACGCGACGATGCACCTCATCTACACGCGCTTCTTCCACAAGGCCTGTCACGACATGGGTATCGTCGGCGGTACCGAACCGATGCTTCAGCTCCGCAATCAGGGCATCGTCCTGGGTGAGGACTCGGAGAAGATGTCCAAGAGCCGTGGGAACGTAGTGTCTCCCGACGATCTCGTTGAACGCTACGGTGCCGATACGGTGCGCAGCTACATGATGTTCTTTGCCCGGTGGGAGCAGGGAGGCCCCTGGAACAGCCGCGGCATCGAAGGTACCTGGCGATGGCTCAAGAAGATCTGGACTTTGATGCTCGAGCCGACAGAGGAGTTCACTGCAGAGCCTGGTGTGGAGCGCCGATTGCGTCGCAAGGTGCATCAGACGCTACGGCAAGTAGGCGAAGACTTCGAGACCTACGAGTTCAATACCATTGTCGCCGCTCTCATGGAGCTTTCGAACGAGATGCATCAGGCTCGCGCCGATGGGGCGGCCGGAGGCGACGCCTGGGACGAGGCATGTGACATCTATCTGCGAATGCTGGCCCCGATAGCGCCCCATATCGCAGAAGAGCTCTGGGAGCGTCTGGGAAAGGACTACTCGGTTCACACCTCAACTTGGCCCCAGGTCGATGCAGCCGCCGCAGCGGAGGACGAGGTGACCCTGGTGGTTCAGGTCAATGGCAAGGTCAGAGACCGGCTGGTGGTGCCGGTCGACATCGCCGACGAGACAGCCCGCGAGATGGCCTTGGCAAGCGAGGGGGCTCTCCGGTTCACCGATGGCAAGACTGTCCGCAAGGTGATCGTGGTTCCCGGGCGACTGGTCAACATCGTAGCCAACTAGGAAGGGGCCTCAGAGCATGGAGAGGGAGCTCAGCCTGCAGGAACGATTCGCCCCCAGCAACGCGTGTTTCGGGTGTGGACCGACCAACGAGAAAGGCCTTCGCATCCGCAGCTTTCCGACGGGTGAATCCATCGACGCAGAGGTGATTGCAGAGTGGACTCCGGAGACCTACCACGAGGCCTTCGCGAACGTGCTCAGCGGCGGCATCATCGGCACTTTGATGGATTGCCACAGCAACTGGACCGCGATCTGGCACATGATCAACCGCGACGGCCTGGAGTCGGCGCCGCCCATGGTGACCGCGGACTTCCATGTGACGATGAAGCGTCCGACTCCGACAGGAGGGCCGGTGCATCTTTCGGCTCGAGCGGTCTCCTCGGACGGGCCGCGGGTCAGGGTCGAGGCCTCTCTCTCCGGTGGTGGGCGTGTCACCGCCACCTGCGTCGGTCACTTCGTCGCTGTCGAGCCGGGTCATCCAGCCCACTACCGCTGGTAGCCCTACCCAAGACCTCGAGACCCCTCCCGGGAGCCTGCCGCCAGGGTGGCAAAGCTGACCGCTCTAGCCCGACCTTCTCACCAGTGTTCTACTGCAAGCTCGAATATGCCCGAATCTACTACGTTCTCCGCCCTCATGCCTCCTCGACTTACTTCAAGTACGCCTGCGGGGGCTTCGGTTGTCAGGCCTTGTATCTCCAGACATCTTCGCCCTTTCGCTACGAAGCTGGTGAGAAGGTCGGGCTAGCCGCCGTCGTCCAGCAGCCTGCCGCCGCGATAGAGCAGCCAAAGAGCGAGTAGTTGAATCACGTGGAAGATGTCGTTGTGGTTGAAGTGTTGATGCAGGGCAAAACCGCTCTGCTGGATGAGGGAAGCCCCGAAGGAGACGAGGATCCCGCCCACCACCCAGGGGGCACTCGGGTCTCGCCGAGCCCACCATTGCCAGATCTGCAGCAGCAGCACCAGGACCATGGTGGATCCGTAGTCGTTGATGACGAAGCGAAAGTCGTCGTGAGAGGCCATCCACCAGAGATAGCCGAGGAGCTTGAAGAAGGCTACGAGCAGCAGCAGCCGTCTCCATGGGCCGGAGAAGGAAGCGACCAGGGCACCTGCGAGCAGCAGGAAGCTGGCAGCACCGATGGCATAGACGGTGACTTTCCAGAGGACCTGCCAACCCTCGTCTCCGAGCTGCTGAACGAAGCCGTGCGATGTCCCTCCCGCCAGCGCTCCGAGAGCAGTGGCCATGAAAGCCCAGCCCCAGAGCGCCTCGGCCCGGCAGCTGCGAGCCCGACCCTCGATAATCAGGTGGATTCCGAGACTGGCGGCCAGAAGGGTCACCAGATAGTCGGTGAACATGGTCATGGGCTCGCTGATCGTCATGCGGCCTTGCCCTCCCATAGGTGATCGATTCCAGCTCTCAGCCGCGATCTACGGCTTTCCCTCCGTCGAGGAAGCAGCCAATCGCTGGGCGAGCGCTTCTGGAATGGGGATCGACTCGAGCCCTTCTCCCTTACCCATGATGCAACAAACGGCAGACATTCGCCCCCGAGCGACCAGTCGATCGTCGGTGGAGATCGTCATGGCGTAGGTCAGTGAGCTGGTCCCCTTCCTCGCGATCCGCAGGTGAATGTCCAAAACGTCCCCGAAGTGAGCTGGACTCAGGTACTGGCAGGAGACCTCGACGCGTGGCCACCCGATGGTCACCCCCTCGCGCGTGGCGAAGGCATCGGAGCCCAGGCTGCGCAGGAACTCGTGCTCGGCAGTCTCCATGAACACCAGATAGCGCGCGAAGTGGACGATTCCACCCATGTCGGCGTCGGCGAACTCGACCCTTCTCGTGGTGCGGAAGTCACTTATCGGTAGTGGCTCTTGGAGGGGACTCATCATTGGCTCCGATCGACTCTGGCGGGCGCGTCCGAAGGTGCCCGGGTCCCTACAAGACCGAGCTGCCTGGTGGTACCAGCCGGTCGATTCTCTCCAGTTCTTCGTCGGAGATCTCGACCTCCAGGGCTGCGAGGCTGCTCGACAGCTGCTCCTCGGTGCGTGGTCCGATGATCGCCGCCGTGACTTCGGGGTTCTTCAAGACCCAGGCAAGCGATAGCTCGGCGAGCGAAAAGCTCCGCCCTTCGACCATCGAGACGAGCTCTTCGACGACCTTCAGCCGCCGCTCGAACGTCGGGTTTCCGAGGTCGCCGACCCAGTTCTTGGCCCGTGGGCTGTCTTCTGGATTGCCGTGCGCGTGGCGGTACTTGCCGGTGAGCCAACCTCCCTCCAGGGGACTCCAGACGATGTTGGCCAGGCCGAAGCGCCGCGTCATCGGAAAGTGCTCGTTTTCCATGATTCGCCGCAAGATGCTGTAGGGCGGCTGCAGCGAAACGAATCGCTCCCAACCCCGTTGCTGACAGAGCCACAGGGTGTCGACGATCTCCCAGGCGTCGAGTCTCCGTTGCTCTGGCTCATCGTAGTGGTTGGTGGAACAGCCGATGTAGCGCACCTTGCCCTGACGCACCAGGTCATCGAGTGTGCTCAGGGTCTCTTCCCAGGGTGTGGAGGGGTCGAGCCGATGAATCTGATAGAGATCGATGACATCGGTCCGCAGGCGACGCAGGCTGTGCTCCGCCTGTTCCTGGATCGCTTTGCGGGACAAGCCCATCTGGTTGGGGCCGTCTCCCATGGAGAATCTGACCTTGG
This sequence comes from Thermoanaerobaculia bacterium, assembly GCA_947259195.1. Classification (GTDB taxonomy): domain Bacteria; phylum Acidobacteriota; class Thermoanaerobaculia; order Multivoradales; family JAHEKO01; genus JAUVRX01. The sequence continues at coordinate 43,013 of CAMYLC010000155.1, forward strand.
TTGCCAAGACGGCTTCCTCGCGGCGACCCTCGAGGGCTTTGCCGACGATCTCCTCGGATTCGCCATCCGAATACATATTGGCCGTGTCGATGAAGTTGATACCCCGGTCCAGAGCCTGATGAATGATGCGGATGCACTCCTGGTGGTCGGGATTCCCCCAAGCTCCGAACATCATGGTGCCCAGGCAAAGGGGGGATACCTTGACACCGGCCGACCCCAGACTGCGGAAGTCCATGTCTGTTTGCTCCTATTCCTTGACCTTCGCCTTGCGTTGCTCCTGGTCGATAGCCAGGGAGTAGGCCAGGTAGTACTTGTAGATGTTGCTGACGTACTGCACGGTCTCGCGGCCGATCTCCCGGGCAGCCACGACTTCGACGTTGCTGAACCATTCATTGGGATCCAGGCCCTTCTTGGCAGCCTTTTGACGGAGGGACGAAATGCGGCTCGGGCCAGCATTGTAGGCGGCGATGGCGAAGAGTCCCCGATTGAGCCTGTCGATGCCCTCTTCGTCGAAGTATCGGTCGGACAGGAAGCGGAGGTACTTGACCCCGGCGTGGATGTTGTGCTCCATCACCTCGATGTCTGCAATGCCCACGTTGGGGTCGCCCGCCGTGCTTTTGAGCAGTTGCATGACTCCGATAGCGCCAGCCCTGCTGCGAACGCTCTGGTCGATGCGAGATTCCTGATAGGCCTGGGCGGCGACCATCAGGTAGTCGAATCCGTACTGGTCACCGTATTGTTGGAAGAACCCAACGGCTTCCTCGAAGCGATCCATTTCTTCTCGGTTGGAGGGGTTTTCGACCCAGCCGGTGTCTTCGAGGTATCGTTTGAAGAGAATGTTCCCCAGCAAAGTCCCCTTCTTACGTTGCTTCATGAATCGGTTCAGGGCCGTCGCGAGCTTCGGGCTGTCCTGGCGAAAGGCCCATGCGATCTGCCCACCCTGGCGCACTGTGAGGTCGGGGTAGACGACGAGTTTCTCGAAGATCCGAGACCAGAAATCGGCCAGATAGGAGTCGGCGACAGTGATGTCGATCAGGCCCGCGTTGAGCATTTCCAGGATGTCCTCGCTTTCGAGGAGCTCGTCGGCCGCCTCGAGGCGGACTTTCTTCAGGCCCTGCTCTGCGAGCTGCCCGTTGAGGGATTCGAGGCTCTGCCAATAGCTGCTCGATCGCCGGACGAAGACCTTCTTACCGGCAAGGTCCTCCAAGGAGGTCAGCCTGGACACCCCGGGGCCCGTGACGATGACCTCGTCGATCGCCAGGAGCGGGTCGGCGAAATCCACCACCTTCTGGCGCTCAGGAGTGATGGTGAGGTTGGTCGCGGCGATGTCGCCTCGCCCCTCCAGTAGGTCGGATAGGAGGCGGTCTCTCGTTGTGGGCATGATCAAGACGTGGACCTGGACGGTCTTGTTGCCCAGGTTCTTGTTGAGCTCCTTCTCAAACTCCTTTAGCAGCTCGTAGGCCGTTCCCCTTTGTTCGGCCCCGTCGAGGAAGTACTGGGTGCGGTTGGGGGTCACCAGCGCTCGGACATAGCGCCGATCCGCCATGCCGTCGAGATCGCCCGTCCAAGGCTCCATCGGTGCCTTGAGCACCGTCTGGATCTGTGAGTCTTCAGAGTCGAAGATGGAGATCGGTCCGTCTCCGGCGAGGGCGGGGAGGGAGGGATCGGATGACCGTGAGCAACTCGTCATGATGAACAGTGCTGCTACGGCTAGTGCTCTGATGGCAGGTATGCGGACTCTCATGACCTCTTCCTCCCGAGAATGTCGTTCCTCTGTTGCGAGCAGTATAGTCCCTGTTCGGGAGGGCTCACAGGTCTTGGCGGCAGATTACGCTGCGTGTGGTGAATGGGCAAGTGGGGGGACGGCTGGCGAGCTGAGGACGGCCCAGTCGAATTGGAGAAAGGGCTGAGATGACCGAAGAGATTCTGCAATTGACGGCCCCTGGAGGAATGCCGGGCGAGGCAGCCCTGGTGGTGAGAGTTTTCGAGTCCTCCTCAGGGGCAGGAAAATCGCCAATGTTGCTGTACCTGCATGGCTTTGGCTCGGATCAATGGGGCGAGAAGGCCTCCTTCTTTCGGCAGAGCGCCATCGGCCGAGGACTGGGGTTCTGCTCCTTCGACTTTCAGGGCCATGGGAGGTCGGGTGGGTCGATGGTAGATCTCACCCTGAGCCGCAGCTTGGCCGACGTCGAGCGCGTCGCTCAGCTGCTGGCGAGTCGAGGTTATCCCCAACAGATCCTGCTGGGCTCCTCGATGGGCGGCTTCACCTCATTGTGGCATGCGGCCCTGCATCCCGAGAGAGTGTTGGCCGGGCTTTGCATCGCTCCGGCCCTCAGCCTGGAATCGACCCTGACGGACTGGGCAGGGGAGGAGGGGATGGAGAGTTGGCGCGAGGCAGGAACGATTCGGGTGGACAACGAGATCGGATCCTGGAATCTGGGTTGGACCTTTGTGACGGATCTGGGGAAGTACCCCGTTTCACGATTGCAGCACCTTTGCCGGCGCCCTTTTCTGATCGTGCAAGGGAGACTCGACGATCGGGTCGATTGGCGGCAGGTCATGGAGTTCGTTGCCGGTTGCGAGTTCGAGGATCTCGAGCTACATCTGTTTGCGGACGGCGATCATCGGCTGGTGGACCGCAAGGACAGGCTTTGGCAGTTGATGCGTGACTACCTCGAGTCCAAGGCTCTCCTGCCGGAGGCACCGAAGCGGTAGGCCGAGAGTCTCGAGAGGGCGATCGGGGGATCGATGTTTCGGTGCTATTTGAGACGAATGAGGATTGCCCCGTCGCTGCCTTCGAGCTCGACTTCCTGTGGCGCAATTCGGGTCACCATGTACCCCATGATGCTTTCGCCGAGGCCAACTACGCGCTCGTCGAGAAGGGCGTAGGGCCCCGTCTCGGACCAGGCTATGCCACCCAGTTCCAGAGTGTCGCCGCTCGCCAGGGTCGCTCTTTCGATGAATACTCGTGGCCGAGGTGTGGCATCTCCCGTCGAATCTGCAGGGCCACGGTCTCTCGCGCTCGGCGACAAGCTCACCCCCGCGATAGGAGGATCTGCCAGCTCGGTCAAAGATGGCGAAGAAGTGACGGTACGCTGTTCGACTACTGCCGGTGATTGTCGTGAAGCCGATGTGTCCGAGAAGGAGCTGGAGTCCTCTGTCGTCTGCGGCATCCGATCCTCCGGGCTCAGGGGCGGCTGTGAAGCCTCAGCTGTCGGGGTCGGGAGGTTGGTCGCATCTGCTCGGGATTGGGGTGCTGGGTCCGTAGCGGCTGTCGGTTCGATCGGGGCGTCACTCAGGGTGGAGGTCTCTGGCTGTCCTGCTTGCCCGTGCATGTCGATCTCGGCCGAGCTCGCGGCAACGCCCGCCGAAGTCTCGGGCTGGTTGGAGGCCAGACGGGCGATGGTGACCAGACTGACGATCAAGGCCAGGGCCATCGCCATGACTGCCGCTACCATCCAGGATCGATGAGAAACCGGGTGGGGAGGTGGGACCAGGGGCAGGCCCTTGGCCAGCGCTTCCCGGCGGCGCGATTCCTGACGGGCGCGTTGCAGGGCCTCGTTGATGAGGCTCACTAGATCCGGCCCTCCAATTCTCGGATCGCTCGGCCCACATGCCTGCCCGTCAAGTTGTCCACGCCAAGGACATAGCCGCAGAGCAGGGTCTTGTCACAGATTGCATTCACCAGACGGGGCACGCCTTTCGAATAGCTGTGAATTCTGCGCAAAGCCCACGTCGTAAAGGTCGGCTTGCCGTTGCTGCCCGCCACCTCGAGCCGATGCCTGATGTACTCGGTCGTTTCATCGAGGGAGAGTGGTTTGAGGTGATAACGAATCGTGATGCGCTGGCGCAGTTGACGCAATTGCCGCGCGTCCAGCATCTCGCGCAGCTCGGGCTGGCCGATGAGCACGATCTGCAAGAGCTTTTGCTGGTCGGTCTCCAGGTTCGAAAGGAGGCGTACCTGCTCCATGAGATCGGGGCTCAAGTCCTGGGCCTCATCGATCACCAGCACGACGTCATTGCCCTCGTGCACCTGGTCCAGGAGGAAGCGATTCAAGGCCTCGAGCCAGGCCACTCGGTCGTTGCGAGGCAACTTCTGTTTCAGCTCGGTGAGAATCGTCCGCAGCATTTGTGGTCCGGTCATGCAGGGGTTCAGAATCAGTGCCGTTTGATAGCCTGGTCCGAGCTCCTCGAGCAGAGCTCTGCAAATGGTTGTCTTGCCAGTACCCACCTCGCCGGTGATCTGGATGAAGCCTTTGCGCTGCTGAATACCGAACAGCAGATGGTCTAGAGCCTCGCGATGCTTCGGGCTCAGGAAGAGGAAGCGGGGATCTGGAGTGATGCTGAAAGGCGACTCGTAGAACCCGTAGAACTGCTCGTACATGCCTTAGTCCGATGTGGAGTCGCCCTCAGTGCTGTCCGCTAGTCTAGCACTCAAGCGTGGCGTGCTACGCTCTCGACCTCGGGGGCGGGCAGCTGCTCGGCCAGAGCGAGAGGTCCCATCAATCCAGGGAGGAGAGGTGCAATCGTGTCGTCAAGGAAATCGGCGCTGAGCATTCGGAAGACTCGCCTTGAAAAGATGTTTGTGCTGTCTCTGGCGCTACTCTTTGGAGGTCTTTTCCTAGACGTCGCGACGCTAGGCGCAGCGCAGGAGAAGCAATCCCACGCGGCCGAGGCCGGCGCGAGTGATCCGGAGGGCAGGCTGGACGAATTGGGCATCGTATTGCCGGAACCTACCGCGCCGGTGGCGAACTACGTCAAGGCGGTCCGCTCGGGTAATCTGGTCTTTCTGTCCGGTCACGGGCCCTACCGCAGTGATGGGACGCTGGTCACGGGCAAGCTCGGAAGGGACCTGACAATCGAAGAGGGTTATGAGGCCGCGAGGCTCACAGGCATCGCGCTGCTGTCCTCTCTGAAGCGTGAGATCGGAGACCTCGGCAGGGTGCAACGAATCGTCAAGGTCTTTGGCATGGTCAATGTCGATCCATCGTTCACGGACATGCCAAAGGTCATCAACGGTTGCTCGGATCTGATGGTGGAGATTTTCGGTGAGCATGGTCGGCACGCTCGGGCTGCTGTCGGTATGGCTTCACTGCCAGTCGGCATTGCCGTCGAGATCGATATGGTGGTCGAGGTCGAGTAGGGCCTGGAAAGAACGGCTGAGCCTGGCATTGGGGGGAGGAGAGATTCCATGAAGATGAGGGATTGCCGGAGAGTGGTAGTCGGGGGTGCCATGAGTGCCATGGCGATGGCTATTGTCGTACCCAACGTGGCCCGCGCGGGCGAAGTCGTGGAGCAGGGTAGAAGCGTCGATGGGCCCGGTGCGGTGCTGAGCCAGCGGCAGCGGCCCGAGCCGGTCAATCGGGCTCTCGAGGAGCGCCTGGTGGATCTCTTACCTCGTCTCATGAGAGAGGTCGGGCTGGACATGTGGCTGGTGATCAACCGGGAGTACGCCGAAGATCCCGTCTACCTCACTCTCGTGCCGGAGCCGGTCTTCGCGGCGCGGCGCACGACCATGCTGGTGTTTCATGATCGTGGTGACGAGGAGGGGATCGAGCGCTTGACCGTCAGTCGTTACCCGCTCGGGGAGCTCTACGAAGCGGCCTGGGAGGGCGGTGATCTCGACGAGCAGTGGGTGCGGCTGGCCGAGGTCATCGCAGAACGCAATCCTCAGCGAATCGGTATCAACGTGAGTCGGCACTGGCCGGTGGCCGATGGGCTGACAGCATCACTTCGGGACCGACTGGAGGAGTCCCTGGGTAGAGACCTTGTCGAGAGACTGGTCAGTGCCGAGGCTCTGGCGATCCGCTGGCTCGAAACCAGGTCTTCTGTCGAGCAGGAGAGCTATCCCCATATCGTTGCCCTTGCCCGCGGCGTCATTTCGGAGGCCTTTTCGAACCGCGTCATCACCCCCGGGGTGACGACCACGGAGGATGTTGCCTGGTATATCCGACAGCGTTTCGCCGATCTGGACCTGCCAGCCTGGTTCATGCCCGATGTTGACATTCAGCGCCTGGGAACGGAATGCGAGGAAGGCTCGCCCTTCTGCGGCGACACCGATGTGGTGATTCAGCGCGGCGACATTCTGCACACGGATGTGGGTGTCTGCTATCTACGACTGTGCACCGACACCCAGGAGATGGGGTACGTACTGCGCCAGGGCGAGGAGGAAGCGCCGGGCGAGTTGCAACGAGCCCTGGAGGCAGGTAATCGCTGGCAGGATCTGCTGACAGACGAGTTTCAGGAGGGTCGAACGGGTAACGAGACTCTGGCAGCGGCCCGAACCGCAGCCGAGCAGGCCGGAATCGCGGTCAGCGTCTACAGCCATCCGATCGGCTTCTTTGGCCATGCGCCGGGTCCGACGATTGGTATGTGGGACAACCAGGGAGATACTCCCGTCAGGGGCGATTGGAAGTTGCACGCTGATACGGCCTACGCAATCGAGGGCAACAATATGGTTCAGCTCTCTGCGTGGGGCGGGCAGTGGGTACAGATCAAACTCGAGCAAAGCGCATTGTTCGATGGACAGAAGGTGCAGTACCTGGCTGGCCGTCAAACAGACTGGCACCTGGTTCACTAGGTGACGGGTGCTGTAGCGCGAACGAATCGCCGGGAACGAGTCGGTAGAATCGTCGGCAGGACAGGGCTCGCAATCCCATGACTGAAGAAAAGCCACCTAGCGAGAGCTCTCGAGGGCGCCAACCTCCTCGGGAGATGTGGGATCTTCCCCTTCGCGGCGACGAGCGTCCACCTCCCGGTCTCGGCCTCACCGAGGAAGAACATGTCGCGGCGCGGGAAGCCGAACCGCCGCCTCGTCGCCGCAGAACCGTCCAGGATCGCAGGGCGCTCCGGCGCAAGATCGTGGTGGCCCTGATCCTCCTGCTTCTCCTCGGAGCGATCGCCTATCTTCTCTTCTGGCCTGCGCCACCGAAGGCAGTCTTCCACCCCGCACCTATGAGTATGGGACAGCAGAGAGTCGGATTCTCCAGCGAAATCCAGGTTCTCTCCATCACCAACGAAGGTGAGCGCCCCATGCCGGTATCGGGTCTGCTCGTCCGAGGGCCATCGGCTGGGGAGTTCGAGGTGGTGTCAGAGGACTGCAGCGCACGTCAACTGGCGGCGTTGGCAAGCTGCAAGGTCGAGCTCAGGCTGACGCCGAGCGCTGTGGGCTCCAGGGAGGCCGTAGCCGAGTTGCAGGGGGACTTCCGACAGGCACCCGTCAGTGTGGCCGTCAGAGGAATCGGAATCGCGCCTATGCTCCAGGTGAGCGCCGAAGAGATCACTTTTGGCAGCGGCGATGTCGGTTCGACGAGCTCTGCCTCGACGGTCACGGTTTCCAACGGAGGCACTGCTCCCTTGGCCATCGGAGCTGTCGACTTGCAGGGCGCCTCGAGAGGCGATTTCCGGCGGCAACGGGACGGCTGCACTTCGGTGACGCTCCAGCCGGGAGAAGAATGCAGCTTTCGTGTGGTCTTCTCGCCGCGAGCTGCAGGGCGACGCTCGGCCGAGGTGTCTTTCAAGAGCGATTCACTCGGCGCCGCACCTGTAATTCGCCTCGAAGGCAAAGGAGAGTGGACCGGCCCGGCGCTGGCCTTGAGTCGCGAGTCCCTGGACTTCGGCGATCGGCTGGTCGGCAGCGCTGCCGAGACACTCTCGGTCGAGGTGACGAATCGGCATGATACTGCGGTCTCGGGGTTGTCGATCAGGCTGCTCGAGGATTCGAGGGTGTTCTCGATCGTTCGTCAGACCTGCAGCGGTCGGGCCATTGCACCCGGAGAGGCCTGCAAGATCGAGGTCAGCTTCCAGGTTGTCGAGGAGGGCCTGTCTGCCTCGACTCTGGCGATCGGCCAGGAGGCGGGTACCCTGCAGGTGGAGCTCACGGGTAGGGGAGTAGCGCCTCGGCTGGCCCTGGAGAGCGGGGAGTTGGAATTTGGTTCCGTACTTGTCGGTGAGGAGACCAGTCGTCAGAAGATAGTCGTCACCAACGAAGGTACGGCATCGGCCGAGCTCGAGGTTGTTGTTCTCGATGGCCAGGATGCGGCGGCTTTCAGTAAACAGGGTGACGGCTGTTCGCAGAAAATCTTGCGGCAGGGAGATCGATGTGCGCTGGAGATCGAATTCCGGCCCCGCCGTGAGGGCGGGCATCAGGCAGAGGTGGTGTTTGGAGCTGCGGAGCTGCGCGACGTCGAACGAGCCCTGCTCAGTGGATCCGGCGCCGCCTCGCGGCTGACGCTGAATCTGGAGATGGTGGAGTTCGGCAACGTCCGACGAACCACCTCCAAGGACGTCCACTTGACGGCTTCGAATCCGGGCACAGCCAATTTGGGGATCCGCGGCGCCAGGGTGGTGACCGAGGTGGCGAGCGACTTTCGGCTGCTGGGAGGTTCCTGTCTGCCGGAAGCAGAGGTGCCGCCAGGGGCGACCTGCACACTTAGCCTGCGCTTCATCCCCGGCACCGAGGGTCGTCTGACGGGTACGCTCGAGCTCGAGCACGACGGTTTGACGGGTCCGCGTCGAGTGCCGCTGGCAGGGACAGGGCTGCCGCCGCCGACTCCACAGATCAGGGTCCGCCCCCGAGAGCTCGATTTCGGACCGCAACCGGTAGGCCAGCGGTCGATGATCTTCACGGTGACGATCAGGAATGAGGGAACCGGAGGTCTGGAGTTCAGTGGCTTCGATCTGATCGGTCCGGGGCGTGACGATTTCCAGATCGTGCCGGCGACCTGTCAGGCTGTCCCGACAATTCTCGCCGGTAGCGACTGCACGGTCGGCGTGCGCTTCGTGCCCTCCTCTGCCGGATCGCGGCGGGCTACCTTGGAAGTGAGGAGCAATGCCTACGCTGGCGAAAGCACTGTGGAGCTTGTCGGCAGCGGCATGGGTGGTGGGGGATAGCCGGTTCCCTATCGGCTGTCGAGCAGATCCAGCAGCAAGCCGGCCGCCTGTTGGGAGCCTTGCTGCTCTCCGGTGGGTGCTCGACGTTTGCGTTTCAGCTCAGGCAAGAGGCCTGGCCACTCGGCTGCCTCGAGCTCGGGTTCGGTGATTTCCTCACAGACCAGCCGCCGCCTGGCGTAGTTGGCCAGGGCCGGAGATTCGGGAAAGCGGGGTCGTTGAATGAAGAGGTAGGGAGTCTCTGCCTGGATGACTTCCGCCAAGGTGCTGTACCCGAGCTTGCCCACCACCATGTCGGCTGCGGCTACGAGATCGGCGTGCTGAAACGTGGTTCGGTGGGGCAGGCGGATCAGATTACGCTCCCTGTGGACGCGGTCAGCCGCTCCGGGAATGACGAACGTGACCTCTGGATATCGATAGAGGCGTTCGAGGAACCGGTAATTGAACGGGAACCCTCCCATGGTCAGCAGGACGAAGGATGAGTCGCCAAGCAGCTGCAACCTGGTGCGAATCTCTTGGGCCGACTGGCGGACTGATCGGCTGATGGGAGAGACCTGGGCCGCCCCCGTCACCGGTTCGCAATAGGGTTGGGCCTGTATCCTCAGGGGTACCGACGAATAGAGCCGGTGCAGCTCGTCGATGAAGAAGGCAAGTCGCGGCGCGTCTTCGAGGTAGGCGCGATAGATCCAGTCCCAGGTGAAGTTCTCGATCAGGGCGCAGGGCAGGCCGAGCTTGGCGGCCACCGCGATACCGAGCGGTGAGATGTCGCTCACGACGAGGCGACATCCGAAGCTTCGAACGTCTTCTGCAGCTCGCTCGACTGACTCCTCTCGCAGCGGCAGGAAATTCGATAGCTCACCGAGGGTAGCCGGAAGATCCTCGTCCATTGGGGTGGCCTGTACAAGACCTACGTCGGTATGGCACTCCACGTAGTCGAACGGAGCGGTCATCGAATCCTCGAAGAACCATCTGGGGACACCTGTGAAGATAGACAGGTGGGTCTCTTGACTCCGGTCATGGATGGACTGCATGACAGCAGCGGAACGAGCAGCGTGCCCGAAACCATGCGAGGAGACGAAGTAAGCGATCGGTGCCGGGGTCATATGGGTATTTTGATCCCTGACGGCAAGCTCGGCAGAAAGGTCGAGGGCCACCCCGAATCACGAGGTGGCCCTGATCTGAGGTTCTCTTGGCTCCGGGACTCAGTCACCGAGCCGGATCACGTTTCGAGCCGCCGGCCCCTTGTCTCCTGCAACGATCTCGAACTGAACCCTCTCGCCTTCGACGAGCGTCCGAAAACCCTCGGAGTTGATGGCAGTATGGTGCACGAAGCAGTCATTTTGCCCGTCTTCGGGTGTGATGAAGCCGAAACCCTTGGCGTCGTTGAACCATTTCACTTTTCCATAGATCGTCACGTTGCTCCTCCTGAATTGTGCTGTCCCGCAGTACTGTTCGGATACTGAATCGCGCTGGCGAACTATCCTCTGATCCTTGTGGGTCCGGGCCTTCCTTCCTCTGGTGACCTGGGAGACAGATCTCGGGTCAAAAGAGGAGCCGTCTGGTCAACGAATGCTGCTGGCGCTGGCTGTGATCCACGGAATTGGGTACGGGAGATAGGTGCCGGCCGAAGCGGTTGAATGTCGCTCTGCGAGCCTACCAGAAGGTGCGACGCCAGTCGATCCTGTAGTCGGCGTGCTGGCAGAGACCTACCATCGAGGCCAGGTTGTGCTCTGGTATTCTGCCGCGAGAGGTGGCTCGGTTCAGTCGATGTCATTCACTAGCAGATCATGACTCTCGAAGTTCTAAGAGGTGTGGCGGAGCGGGCCGTCGAAGAGCGTCGGCATCAGCTACTCGAGCCGGAAGGCTTCGAGCTGCTGCGCATTCTCGGTATTCCCTGCCCCTGCTTCGAAGTGGTCTCCGGTCCGGACGAGATCGGTGAGGAGCTCCTGGCCAAGCTACCCGGGGACAGGGTGGTCTTGAAAGGAATCGCCGTCGAGTTGCTCCACAAGAGTGAGGTCGGAGGTGTGCAAGTCGTACCGAAAAATCGCCAGCAGGTCGCGGCGGCCGCTGACGCGATGACACTCTTGATGAGCGGTCTCGATCTGCGAGGAATCCTGATTCAGGAGTTTGTTGCCTACGAAGCCGAGCCAGGCAGCGAGGCTCTGTTGAGCTTGCGTTGGGATCGAGAGTTCGGAGCTGTCGTGACCTTCGGCATCGGCGGTATTCATGCCGAGACGTTGACGGCGGCCCTGCGCGAAGAAGCGGCACTCGCGATCTTCGCTCCCGAGCTTCGAGATCGTGCCCAGATCGGCCAGCAGATCTCGCAACTGTTGGTGACAGAACTGATGACGCGGGCTCAGCGGGGAAGGCCGACCCGCATTGCCATGGAGCACCTCGAGGAGGTGGTGAGTCGATTCGCCGCTGCGGCCCCGCTGCTCACGTCCGGGATTCTGGACGAGATCGAGATCAATCCTCTTGTCGCTCGGAGCGGCCGCCTGGTGGCACTGGATGTCCTCGCAAGGCTCTCGGTAGATCGGCCACAGCCGATGCTGGACCGTCCCCTCGACAAGCTCGATCGACTGTTGCGGCCCAGGTCAATTGCCCTCATCGGAGTGGCGGAGCGGCTCAACGCGGGGCGTCTTATCCTCAGGAATCTGCTCAGGGGGGGGTTCGATCCTGAGAATGTGGTGGTGGTCAAACCGGGACGGGAGTCCATCGACGGATGCAAGTGCTACGGAGACATCGCCTCGCTGCCGAAATCCGTGGATCTTCTGATCGTCAGCGTGGGCGCCGAGCAGGTGCCCGCAGTCGTGCAGGAGACTGTCGAGTATCGCAAAGCCGAGACGCTGATCCTGATTCCTGGTGGGCTCGAGGAGAAGACCGGCTCTGAGCACATCAGCGACGCGATTCGACGAAGTCTCGCCGTGGGCCGGGCGGCCGAATGGCGCGGACCCCTTGTCAACGGCGGGAACTGCCTCGGAGTGCGGTCCCAGCCGGGGCGGTATGACACGTTCTTCTTGCAGGACTACAAGCTACCGCCACTCGGGCAGGACGAGGGCAACGTGGCGCTCCTGGCCCAGAGCGGCGCCTTCCTCGCCTCCAAGACGAGCAAGCTTCAGCAGCTTCGCGTGCGCTACGCGATCTCGATTGGCAATCAGATAGATCTGACGCTCGGTGACTATCTGTCCTATCTGCTGGATGACGATCGAGTCGACCTGTTTGGCGTCTATGTCGAGGGCTTCCGGGACCTCGATGGCAGGAAGTTCCTGGCGGCCGCACGTCGGATCACGGGCAGCGGCAGGGGGATTGTGCTCTATCGGGCCGGTCGCAGTCGCTCAGGGGTGGCAGCTGCGGCCAGTCACACCGCGGCCATGGCCGGCAGCTACCGCGTTACCAGGGCGCTGGCGCGCACTGCCGGAGCCCAGGTCGTAGACACTCTCCAGGACTTCGAGGACCTGCTGCTGCTGAACTCGCGATTCGCAGGCAGATCCGTGGGAGCCCGACGGATCGGCGCGGTCTCCAATGCCGGCTACGAATGTGTTGCTTTTTGGGATGGCCTCGAGGGCCTAGAGCCAGCTCGGTTCTCTCCACAGACCTGCCTGGACTTGTCGGAGGTCTTCCGCATGAGTCGCATCGATGGGGTCGTGGACGTCCGAAATCCTCTCGATTTGACGCCGATAGTGCAGGACGCCCAGTTCGAAGAGGCGGTACGGCTCGTGTTGCGGGATCCGGGGGTCGACGTCGGTGTCGTCGGGTGCGTGCCGCTGACTGGAGCCCTGAATACCCTTGCCGAGTCGAGGGACCACGACGAGAACGTGGAGAGCCAGACCTCCATCGCGTCCAGGTTGGTAGAGCTCTGGCGCCAGACAAGCAAACCCTGGGTGGCAGTCGTCGATGCAGGTCCTGCCTACGACACAATGGAGAGAGTGCTGTCCGATGGCGGGGTACCGGTCTTTCGCACTGCGGACAGGGCCGTCCGTCTGCTGGAGCTGTATTGCACCCACTCTCATGCTGTGGGCCGGCGATAGCCGGTTGCAATTGCGGGCGGCGATCTGCTTGTCTCCTCCGACAGGGGGGAGGTGAATCAGCAGCCAAGATCGATCAGGGGTAGAGGCGCTGCTCAGTCCAACCGCCCTCTGCTCGGTGCTCGTACAGGAATCGGTCGTGAAGTCGGTAGAGCTGGTTGTGCCAGATCTCGATGCGATGGGCGACGAGCCGATAACCTCCCCAGAAGGGAGGTCGGAGCACGGGCTGCCCGGCAAACCGGGCCTGAGTTTTGAGGAATCCCGAGACCAGCTCTCGGCGTGAGGTCAGCGGTTCACTCTGCCGGGAAGCCCAGGCGCCGATCTGACTGCCCCGCGGCCTCGAAGCGAAGTAAGCATCGGCTTCCCGTTCAGTGACGTTCTCGACCTCGCCTTCGATGCGGATTTGTTTATGCAGGGTTGGCCAGTAGATGCACAGAGCGGCGTGGGGGTTGGCCTCCAGCTCTCGTGCTTTCCGGCTTTCCAGGTTCGTGTAGAAGGTGACTCCGACAGCGTCGATGTCCTTGATGAGGACGATCCGGGCGGAAGGCCGACCGGCGGCATTTACAGTGGCCAGGGTAGCCGCAGTCGGGTCGTGGCTCTCTTCACCATGAGCACGGGACAACAACCGCGACACCTCTGCGAGGGGATCGGGAGTTCTGGTCATGGGACGACTATTCTAGCCGGGCTTCGGACCTGGTGGGCGAGGCCCTTACGGTGGCGCCACGAAGTACTGCGTCGGCGCCAGTGCCCTGGAACTCGCCAAGTGCTCTTCTAATCAGTCGCGGAGAAGCGAGTCACCTTCGGCTCGACCAGTTTCGCGAAATCGGCGAAGGCGAGCCGCACCAGCTCCGTATGGGAGCCGGCGTTGAAGGCGATTTCTTCATCCGCAGCCAGGCTTTCACAGGCGAAGACCGGCATGCTCCAGAGATTGCCAAAAGGGGGCATGGCTCCAGGCTCACAGCCTGGAAAGAGGCCTTTGAACTCCTCCTCCGTCGCCAATTCGACCTGACGAGCGCCGGCGGCGGCACGCAGGTGGTCGAGATCCACCCTGAATGAGGCCGGCAGCACGGCCATGGCCATGTTGCCGTCGAGCTTGACCATTACGGTCTTGGCAAGCTCCTGCCCTGGGATATGGGCGGTCGCAGCGATTTCCTGGGCGGTGTAGGCAGGGGAGTGGCTGATACTGACGTATTTGACACTATTCTGGTCGAGAAACTCTCGCAGCTTTTGTAGCGGCATGATTACCTCCTCTTGAAGTCGAGACCTAGAGATTCGTCCATCGATTTTCGAACCGTGAGCACTGGACATGGGGCCTTCTGTATGACTCTCTCAGCGGTGCTTCCCAAGAGAACGTGGGCCAGCCCGGTTCGGCCATGGGTTCCCAGGACGATCCAATCGACTTGCGACTCGGTGGCCTGCTGGACAATGGCCTGAGGCGGGTACCCACCTCGGCTCACCGGCACGATGTCGATTCCCAGCTCGGCCTCGAGAGCCTTGGTCTGCCTGTCGAGGCGACTGCCGACCTCTCTGGCAACGGCTTCCCAAACCGAGGCGTCAGGAGCCGCCGGGCCGTAGATGCTGTCCATGCTGAACTCGTAGGGTACGTGGTAGACATGCAGCAGCGTGACCTTTGGAGGTTCAGAGTCGGCACTGGTGAGAAGCTCGAGCGACGCCCTGAGCGCCCAGGTCGCCTCTTTCGAGAAGTCCGTGGCGAGCAGGATTCGGCGGATCCTCCCCGTTGGTGGGGGGTCTCCCGGATGAACCGTCAGCACGGGGCAGGTCGCCCGCTGCACGACTCGCTCGGCAGTGCTCCCGAGAAGAGCGGGATCGAAGGGACGATGGCCGCTGGAGCCGAGAACCACCAGCTGGGCACGTAGCCGTCGAGCTGCTGCAACGATGATCTCGGACGGTTGACCGATCTGGACCTCCCAAGTGGCGTCGACTCCCAGATGTTGCGTCTCCCGAGTGATCCGATCGAGGTGCTGTCTGGCAGCGTCCTCCAGCTGCACCGGTACCTTGGCCTCGAGCTCTTGGTAGTCCGTCGTCCAGCCGGCCAGATTCAAGGCATGGACCAGATGGAGGGAATAGCCCTTCTCGCTGGCGACCTCAACGGCCCAGCGCACTGCCGCATTCGCGGTCTCGGAGAGATCGGTGGCAGCAACGACCGTCCCCGGCTGGGACGGTGAAGTATCGGAACCAGGCATGGCAACTCCGGGGTCCCGTAGGCAGACATACCGACGGCGGTGTCTGCAGCTGAAATAGTAACGGTTGAGGTCGAGCTGTGCAAAGCCCGCAGAAGACGATGGGATGATATCGATCGAGGGGCGGGCCCTCCATTCTCGATGGAGGACCCGCTCTGGCCGCCACTTTGCCGGCGGGGGAGGGAGAGCCCGCCTGGGCGATTCTCAGTTGCCTCCGCCACCCGAGTCGGGCTTCGCTCGACGATGTGGGCGTCCCCGGTTGCCTCGAGGGCGAACGGTCTCTCGTGCGGTTTTGAGAGCTTCGAACTTCTCGGCCTGGTCGGGTGTGAGAGTCGATGCCAGCTGGTTGTCCAGGTCCGACCGACCACGATGTATGGCCTCGGTGTGTCGATGCATGGTCAAGGCGAGACTTCCCAGCTCGGCGAGGTCCGGATTCTCGGTCTCCGCCAGGTCCCGGAATTGCTGCCTGAGCTCGGCGAGATCCTGCCACTCTTTTCGCGTCGTCTCCCGGTGGCTGTCGAGGATGCCTTCCCACTCGACCAGCTGTCCATCGGTCAGCTCGAGGTAGTCGGCCGCAATTTCGAGGCGCCGTTCGCCACCGGGGTAGCGCCCCTCTTCGGGGCCATGAAAGCCTTCGGCACCAGGCGGCTGAGCGCATAGCGCCACGGGTAGGATCATCAGGCCGATGAGAGTGATAGTCAGTGTTCTGTATCGCATATCCGGGTCTCCTATTCTATGTTTCGGGTTCCGTTCATTGGTTTTCGAACCTGGCTCTTGATCTGGCGCCTGTACATGAAACACGGCAGGTCTGGGATTCCTGCGCTGCGAGAGAGATAGAGAAGACTGCCGGAAATGGCTGGCTTTTCGCTAAACTAGTTTCCAGCCAGCTCTCCAATCTTGATGGAGGTCGAGTCATGAGTCCAGTCCAAGTAGCCACAGAGAAGATGAGTGGAGTGGACCACGCGTGGTTGCGGATGGATGAACCTGCCAACCTGATGATGATCAACGGTGTACTCTTCTTCGATGATCCTCTCGACCTGAAAACGGTAAAACGTGCGTTGGAGGAACGATTGATCTCGATCCCACGCTTCCGCCAGCGAGTAGTCCCGTCCGGAAATCAGCGGTTTTCATGGCAGCTCGATCCGGGCTTCGATATCGAGGCCCATGTGGTCGAAGAGTTCTTGCCGTCGCCAGGAGACGATGCCGACCTCCAGGACCTGGTAAGCAGTTGGATGAGCTCCCCTCTCGACCGCTCTAGACCCTTGTGGATGTGCCATCTGATTCAGAACCACCGGGGAGGCTCGGCGCTCCTCTGGCGGCTCCACCACTGCATGGGGGATGGCATGGTCCTCATGCTGGTACTTCTCTCAATGATGGAGTTGATGCCGCCGGGAGAGGTAGAAGGCCAGGAGGCGCCGGAATCCGCCAACCCGCTCAGGGCCCTGTTTGGCCAGAATCCCCCGAGCAAGAAGGAGGCCAGCGGCTATATTCAAGAGCTGATGCCAGGTGCGGCTCGGCTGTTGACGGGCCCGGCCGAGAAGCTCGCATCGTTGAGCACGTGGATCAAGAGTGGAGTATTCGTTCCCACCTTCGGGCGAATGGCGGTTCGGCTTTCTGATCCACGCACGTTGTTCAAGGGAACCCTCGGGGTGGCGAAGAGAGCGGCCTGGTCCGCCCCGGTATCCCTAGAAGAAGTCGGCAGAGTGCGGGAGGCAATCGGTGGCACGCTGAACGACGTTTTGACCAATGCTGTCGCCGGTGGACTGAGGCGCTATCTCGTCAGCAAGGGGGAGGTCAGCAAGCAGCTGAGCTTTCGAGCCATCGTCCCGGTGAGCTTGAGGCCGTTGGAAAAGATGGCACAGCTCGGCAACCAGTTCGGCCTTGTCTTCCTCTCGCTGCCGGTAGGCATCGAAGATCCCAGAGAGCGGCTGGCGGAGCTCCGCCGCCGCATGGGTCGACTGAAGCACTCCTTCGAGCCTGTGGTGGTTCTTCAGGTGCTGGGCGCCCTGGGCGCCTCGCCGAAGACCATTCAGCAACTTGTGGTGAGGATCTTCGGCACCAAGGGAACGGCTGTCCTTACCAATGTCCCAGGTCCACGGGAAACGCTGTACTTCACGGGCAAGCCGATGCGGGACTTCGTCCTCTGGGTGCCGCAATCGGGCAGACTGGGGATGGGTATCGCCATCAGCAGTTACGCGGGAAACGTGCGTGTCGGCATCGTCACCGACGAAGGGCTGGTCGCCGACCCCGAGACCATCGTAGCCGGATTCCACGAGGAGTTCTCGGCAATGCTGGACCTCGCTGAGAGAGACTGACTCGGGCGACACCTGTTCGAGGTCGATTTCATGGAGCTCTTACGCGATCTCGATTTCTGGAAATACGTCTCGATCCCGTTCGTGGCGGGAATCGTCGGCTGGGCTACCAACTGGGTGGCCATTAAGCTGACCTTTCTGCCGTTGGAGTTCCGCGGCATCCGTCCGTACTTGGGGTGGCAGGGGATCATTCCGTCGAAGGCAGGCAAGATGGCCGGGATCTTTGCGGAATCCACCATGTTTCGTCTCGGGACGCTGGGCGAGATCTTCCGCCATATGGATCCGGAGGCGATGGCCGATCACATTTCCGAGGTGATCGAGCCCCGTCTCGATGGCTACACTGACGAAGTCATGTTCTACGGCGGACAAGGTGCGCTGTGGCGCTCCCTGCCATCGATGGTCAAGAGCCGTATCTACTCCAGAGTGCGCGATGAGATGCCCGCCCTGGTGCACGATCTGATGCAGGAGATAGGTGAGCACATCGAGGATCTGATGGATTTCAAACACATGCTGGTCACCCTGCTCGAAGGGGACAAGGTTCTCCTCAACCGTCTGTTCATCGAGTCGGGTGAAGAGGAGTTCAAGTTCATCATTCGGTCCGGTCTCTACTTCGGTTTCATCTTCGGTCTCGCTCAATTGGCCTTCTGGATCTTCTACAAGGGCTGGTGGGTGCTGCCGTTCTTCGGAGGGTTGGTCGGCTATGCCACGAACTGGATTGCCATCAATCTGATATTCCGCCCTTTGCATCCGAAGAAGATCGGGCCGTGGACGGTTCAGGGCCTCTTTCTGAAGAGGCAACGAGAGGTGGCGGGTGTGTGGACCCATCTCGTCACGCGTGAGGTGGTAACCCTGCATCAAATCATCGAGGAGATGTTGACAGGCCCTGAGTCGGACAAGGTCGAAGCGCTCATCAAGAAGCACATCGAGCCCATTGCAGACGAGGCTCTGGGGAGCTTCCTGCCGGCTGCCCAGCTCACGGTTGGCTCCTCACGGCTGGTGGACATCCGTCAGGCTGCGGGAGACAAGGCGGTCGAGGTTTCGATCGAGTCTTTCAAGCACTGGGGCTTCAATGAGGATCGGGCTGAAGTCCTCGGCGAGCTGCTGCAAGAGAGGATGGCGGACCTGCCGCCGGAGGAGTTCCAGGACCTGTTGCGACCCTGCTTTCAGGAAGACGAGTGGAAGCTCATTCTGATGGGTGGGGTGCTCGGCCTGCTGGCGGGCCTGGCGCAGCTGGTCTTTGTCTTCGGTGGCCTGGGATCCGGATTCTGAAGCTACCCCGGCGGGTAGTACCCGATCTACCTGTTGGTATGTTTGCTCGGTGGCGGGTGTCCCCTATGGTTGGATCAGAGGCTGGCCGCCTCGCATGTGTCACGGTCGGTCTGTAACGAAAGGAGGCGTCGATGGGTGATTCCAACGTGCGCTACCGCGATGCGTTCGATCGGGAGACTCAGGCCATCGCCTGGAAGTCTCCAGATGGGCGCGAGTTCCTGGTCTGCGGGACCGAGGGTGGCTACGCCCTGCGGTCTCCCGAGGACTGGGAGTCCGACGACGACGTCGAGTTCGAGGCAGACAGCGACGGCAACGTCTTCTGCGATGGCCAACCCGTGGGGTGGAAGATTCCCAGGCCGGTGCTGGATCGAACTACCGACTAGTCTGACTGGCGGGCAACGAAGGCTCGAGCCTCACCGATGGTCTGGATCGGGATGGATCCCGGTCGGCTGCTCCTTTGTCGGGTCTCTATACGCCAGCGGAGAGAAGAGCATGGAAAACAACCATCCTGCGAACTACCAGAGGCTGCAGGCACTCATAGCCGAGCTTTCTGGCAGTCTGCCCGGTACAATGCAGGCCTTCAAGGGCCTTCACAAGCAAGCGACTGCCGATGGAGCGCTGGACCGCAAGACCAAGGAACTTATCGCCCTGGGAATGGCCCTCAGTATCAACTGCAGTGGCTGCGTCGCCTATCACGTCAAGCAGGCCCTGGAGTCTGGTGCCAGTCGAGAGGAGATCCTCGAGGCAGTGGGCGTGGCCGTCATGATGGGTGGCGGTCCTGCCGTGGTCTACGGTTGCGAAGCGCTGGCCGCGCTGGATCAATTCCTGGCAGAGAGAAATCTCAAAACCCGAGCATCGGCTCCTTGATAGGCTCGACCGAGGCTCCCGAGTTCTCTTCCCCGAATCGACACCTGAGGATGAATCTCATGAAGCGACTCCTGACACTGACGGGATGCCTCGCCTTGGCGGCTTGCAGCCTGAGCGCTGCCGACCGGATCACGGGCAAGGCCTTCGCGACCCGCTCTGAAGTCATCGCCCGCCACGCCATGGCGGCCACCAGTCAGCCGCTGGCCACGCAGGTAGCCCTCGATATCCTGAAACAGGGAGGCAACGCGGTCGATGCTGCCATTGCCGCCAATGCCATGCTGGGGCTCGTGGAGCCCACCGGGAACGGGATCGGCGGTGACCTCTTCGCCATCGTCTGGGATGCCGAGAGCCGAAAGCTGTATGGCCTGAATGCCAGTGGGCGCTCCCCCTTTTCGCTCACCTTGGAGTGGTTCCAGCAGCAGGGTCTGGAGTCGATACCCAGCCACGGTCCCCTGCCGGTTACCGTACCCGGAGCGGTCGACGGCTGGTTCGAGTTGCACGAGCGATTCGGCAAGCTGCCGATGAAGCAGGTCCTGGCACCGGCGATTCGGTATGCCAAGGAGGGATTTCCGGTCAGCGAGTTGATTGCATACTACTGGCAGCGAAGTGTTCCGACGCTCGAGGTGTGGGCCGGTTTCCGAGACGTCTTCATGCCGGGAGGAGAGGCGCCATTGAAGGGAGAGATTTTTCGCAATCCGGCTCTGGCTGCGACGCTCCAGAAGATCGCCGATGGAGGTAGGGATGTCTTCTACAAAGGCGACATCGCTCGTAGTATCGATGCCTTCATGAAGCGGCAGGGCGGCTTCCTTTCCTACAGGGATCTGGCAGAGCACTCCTCGACCTGGGTGGAGCCGGTCTCGACCGATTATCGGGGCTACGAAGTCTGGGAGCTACCCCCCAATGGTCAGGGCATCGCCGCGCTACAGATCCTCAATATTCTCGAACACTACAACTTGTCGGACATGGGATTCGGCAGTGCCGACTACGTCCATCTCTTCGTCGAGGCCAAGAAACTCGTGTTCGAGGACAGGGCCCGCTGGTATGCGGATCCCGACTTCAACGACATCCCGGTCAGGGAGCTGATCTCGAAGGAGTATGCGTCTCGACGAAGGCAGCTCATCGACTTGCAGCGAGCCGCAGACGCCTACGAAGCGGGTAACCCGGCCCTCGAGGAGGGCGATACCATTTACCTGACAGTCGCCGACGCGGACCGCAACATGGTCTCCCTGATCCAGTCGAATTACCGGGGCATGGGCACCGGCCTCTCGCCGGATGGCTTGGGGTTCATTCTTCAAGATCGCGGGGAGCTGTTTACGCTCGAGGAGGGGCAGCTCAACACCTATGAGCCCCACAAGCGGCCCTTTCATACGATCATCCCGGCCTTCGTCACGAAAGATGGGGAGCCCTATATGAGCTTCGGCGTGATGGGCGGTGCGACGCAACCTCAGGCTCACGCCCAGATCATCATCAACATGGTCGATTTTGGAATGAACCTGCAGGAGGCGGGAGACGCTCCGAGGATTCTGCATCAGGGCTCATCCCAGCCGACCGGCGAAACGATGCTCGACGGCGGAGCTGTCGTTCTTGAGAGCGGCTTTCCCTACGAGACGATTCGCGACCTGATGGGACGCGGACACTCCGTGGGCTGGGACATTGGACCCTACGGCGGGTATCAGGCCATTCTCTTCGATGCCGACCAGGACGTCCTTTACGGTGCCTCCGAGTCCCGCAAGGACGGCCAGGCGGCAGGATTCTGACTCTTCAGCTGACGACCAGGACGAAGGTCCAGGGTTCGTTAGAGGGCTTTCCTCCCTGCCACGGCCAGCCCCCCTGGCGCGGCGTGCCCAACCCTGATGTCCCGGTACGAAGCACAGACCTCGAATCGCACATGACGCTGTCCGTCTATTGGAGTTACTGGGGTCGGGCCTCCACCGGGGGAGTGGAGAAGGCTCGGGCGTCGGATGAGAATCGCTCCAGGCGGTCGGCTACTCGGCGATTCAGGCTACCTTCCGGATAGGAGTCGTCCTCTCCGAGCTCGCCGGCTTTCAGGCCGGTCAACAACTCGATGCCCTGATCCACAGTCTCCACAGGATAGATGTGGAACTTGCCGGCTGCAACTGCCTCGACCACATCCTGGCGCAGCATCAGGTGCTGGGTGTTGGAGGCCGGAATCAGCACTCCCTGGTCACCGGTCAGGCCGCGTCGGGTACAGACGTCGAAGAAGCCTTCGATCTTGTCGTTGACGCCGCCGATGGCCTGAATCCGCCCGAGCTGGTTGACCGAGCCTGTAACGGCAAGAGACTGGCGGATAGGGGCCTCGGCGATGGCCGAGAGCAGGGCGTAGAGCTCGGCCGAAGAGGCGCTGTCCCCGTCGATACCACTGTAGGACTGCTCGAAGACGAGACTCGCGGAGAGTGAGAGCGGACTGCGCAGGGCGTACCGGGCTCCGAGGAATCCGGAGAGGATCAGCACGCCCTTGGAGTGGAAGGGCCCGGAGAGCTCGACTTCGCGCTCGATGTCCACCACATCCCCCTTGCCGAGTCGAACACGAGCGGTAATCCGACTGGGCCGGCCGAAGGCGAAATCACCCATCTGAACGACCGATAGACCGTTCACCTGGCCAACCTGCTCACCCTCGGTGTCCAGCAACATGGTGCCTCTGTCGATCTCCTCCTGTGTTCTCTCGCGCAGACGATCGCTGCGGAAGATCCAGTTGTCGATAGCGCGCTGGACATCTTCGGCGCCGACCGAGCCTCTCTCGCCGTTTCCAGCCCAGTAGTCCGCCTCACGCATGAGATCCAGCATGCGGCTCATGAGAAGCGACATTCTCTGGGAGTCGCCGACCGAACGGGCGCTGTGCTCGATGACCCGTGCCACCGCCGTCCGATCGAAGGGCTTGAGAGCCTCCTCTTGCACCAACTTGGCAATGAGCCGGGCATAGAGCTCCTGGTTCTCGTCGCTCCATTCGACGGCTCGGGCGAAGTCGGCGGCGACTTTGAAGAGCTCATGGAACTCCGGATCCAACGTCGGCAGGAGATAGTAGACCATCGGGCTTCCGAGGAGGACGACTTTGACCGAGCTATCGATCGGCTCCGGCTCGAGTGAGTAGGTGCTCATCAGACTCATCGCTTCGCCCAGGGACTCGATCTTGATCTTCCTCGATTGAAGAGCTCTTTTGAGTCCCTCGTAGGCGAAGGGCTGTTGCAACACCTTGAGGGCGTCGACCAAGAGGTACCCGCCGTTGGCGCGGTGCAGGGCTCCGGCCTTGATCAAGTTGAAGTCCGTCACCACGGCGCCCATTTGCGGAATGTGCTCGACCCGTCCAACGAGATTCTGATAAGTCGGATTGTCCTCGTAGATTACCGGCGCACCGGTGGACTTTCGGCGGTCCACCAGGAGGTTGACCCGGTACCGTCGTAGGCTGGGTTTCTCGGAACCGTCGCCTCCAGAGATGGCGTCCATCGCAATTGAGGTCGCCTTCTCACCACGAGCTCCCATACGGCTGGCGTTCTCGGCGAAGTCGTCCTCGGCCGCGTCCAGAAACGCCTCGACTTCCGTCAACCCCTCGAACTGCTCGCGCAGCTCGTCGAAGAGCGGTTTGACGGCGAAGCGACTGGCATCGAGGTGGAGCTTGCGGAGTTTGTCGCTGGCCTCGCGCTGCCAGCGCGGCAACTGCCGCAGCACCTTCTGTAGGTCCTCCTTGAATCCTTCAATCTCCTTCTCGAGTCGCTTCTGCTCTTTGTCTGGGAGCTTCTGGAACTCTTCGGGCGACAGGACTTCCTCCTCGCCCATCGGAGCGAAGACGATACCGACGGGCGTGCGGACCAGGGCCAGGCCCTTCTCGCTAGCCCTGTCACCCAGAGTCGACAGCTCCTTGCCCTGACGTTCTTCAAACTGTTGCTCGAGGACCTGCTTGCGAGTCTGATAATCCTCGCTCTCGAGGGCTGTCTCCAGGACGGGACGGACCTCCTCGAGCAGCTCTCGCATCGCTTTCTGAAGCTCGCTCCCGCGACCGGCCGGGAGCTCGAGAACCTTGGGCTTGTGGGGCTCACCGAAGTCGTTCACATAGCAAATATCGGGTGGTACTTCTGCGGCTGCGGCCTTGCCTTCCAGGTACTGCAATACGGCGGTGTGCTTTCCCGTGCCGGGTGGGCCGAGGGCGAAGATGTTGTAGCCCTCGAACTCGATACCGATCCCGAATTCGATCGCCGCTTCTGCGCGAGGCTGACCCAAGAGACCGTGCAGCTGCTCGAGATCGTCCGTGGTGTCGAAGCGGAGATCCCCGAAGTCGCAATGACGGTATAGGTCCAGGACGTCAAGTTCTTTGACCTTGGTCACGCTCGATCCCCCTCATCTATTGCCGTTTCGGCGCCAATCTCGGCGCCTGGAGTCAAGGCGCTGTGGTTTCAGTATACGCAACGCGAGGTGTGCTGGACAGGTGATCGATGCACAATCTAGTCAGGTCCCCGATTGGCGGAGATTCAGAGTTCGAAAACAAGACTGGACAACGGGCGGGAGGGTCATTATTGATCCCCCTGTGAGCAGTAGATCAAGGCCCGAGAAACCAATCGAAGCGGGGACATTCACCGGCGTGAAGCGCTCGAGAGGCCGTGGCCAGATTTGGACTGGATCGACGACGAGGAGCGGCGCGGGAGTGTGCGACAAACGTGGGTCAGAGCCTTCGAGGACAGCCCCTTCGAACCGGGCGACCCGGAGGAGATTCCCTTCACTCTCTTGTTTGCCGGTTGTCCCGCGACCTTTGTGGAGCAACAGCGCTGCGTCGTGTACATCGCCCGTCGGTCGGCTGAGGCGAGGGACGAGTTTCTGGGCCGGGCGCACCCTCTCGACATGGACGAGGATGTTGCTGGTGCCATGCCGGCCGATGTCGGCAAGCTTCTCGATTACGAGGTGGTCGACGGCACCCTCATCGATAGCGACTATCAGGTCGAGCGCTAGAGCCAGATGGTAGCCTGGTGAGTTGCAGACAAAAGGGAGGCGAGCTCCGCCTCCCTCTCTAGTCTTCGATAGTCGGGACGTCAGGCAGGCACCAGTTCGGGCTCCTTGACCGTTGCGGACTCCTTCACCACGCGCTCTTCGAGTGGCACGAACGGGCGTTTCGTTGCGCCAAGATAGATCTGGCGCGGCCGGCTGATCTTGGCCTTGGGATCGTCTCTACCCTCCTTCCACTGGGCGATCCAGCCTGGCAGGCGACCCAACGCGAACATGACTGTGAACATCTCCGTGGGAATGCCCATGGCGCGATAGAGGATACCGCTGTAGAAGTCCACGTTCGGGTAGAGCTTGCGCTCGACGAAGAACGGATCTTCGAGGGCGATGCGCTCCAGGTTCTTGGCAATCTCGAGCAGCGGATCGGTCGTCCCAAGCTCAGCCAGCACGTCGGCAGCAGCCTCCTTGAGAATCGTCGCACGCGGGTCGAAGTTCTTGTAGACCCGGTGACCAAAGCCCATCAGTCGGAAGTCGGACTCGGGGTCCTTGGCCATATCGACATACTTCTGGTAATCGCCGCCGTCGGCCCGAATCTGCTCGAGCATCTCGATGACCTTCTGATTGGCGCCTCCATGCAAGGGTCCCCAAAGGGCAGAGATACCAGAGGAAATCGAGGCGAAGAGATTCGACAGACTGCTGCCGACCATCCGCACCGTCGAGGTGCTGCAATTCTGCTCATGATCCGCGTGCAGGATCAACAGGAGGTTGAGAGCGCGGTCCATGACGTCGGGCACCACATAGGGTTCCGACGGGACGGCGAACATCATGTGCAGAAAGTCCTCGGTGAAGGAGAGATCGTTGCGTGGATAGACGAAAGGCTGGCCGATTGACCTCTTGTAGGAGAACGCTGCGATGGTCTTGACCTTGGCGAGAAGCCGAATGATGTTGAGGTCTACATCTTCGTCGACTGCGCCCCTCGTGTAGTAGGCAGACAGAGAGGCCACCATGGCGGAGAGCACCATCATCGGATGTGCCGTAGGTGGGAATCCCTGGAAGAAATCCTTCATCGCCTCGTGAATCATGCTGTGGTGGGTCAACTTGTCGCTGAAGTCGCGCAACTCGTCTACGGTTGGCAGGTGCCCATAGACCAGCAGATAGCAAACTTCCGCGAAGCTCGCCGACGCGGCTATCTCCTCGATGGGATAGCCCCGGTACTGGAGGATTCCCTTCTCACCGTCGATGAAGGTGATCGTGCTGGTGCAGGAGCCCGTGTTGCCGTAACCCGGGTCGAGGCCGATTGCACCGGTGGTGTTTCGGAGCGTCGTGAAGTCGATTCCGACTTCGTCTTCCGATCCCACAAGGACGGGGAACTCGTAGTCTTGGCCGTCGAGAGACAATTTCGCTTTCTTCATGTCGTGATTCCTCCCGGGTTGTCGAGGTTACGTCGCGATAGGCCCCTTTCGTTGAGCGAGCGACGCGTTGTTTGATTCTGCTCCAGATTTCCCATCTTGTAACCACCCATAGGGGCAGTCTTTTTGTCCGACATTTGATGGTTCGCGAGGTGTGAATAGGTCTGTTGCGAGTTGTCGATTCTTCGCGTATACTGCTTAAAGAGGTTAAATAGTTACGTGGTTAACTAAATGACTGGTTAACTAAATGACTCAGGCAGGATTGGCATCCTCGCAGAGCAGTACTCGAGTTCCGGATGGCAACGGACGCGACGAGGTCTTCCGCCTCCTGCGCTACTCGCATATCTTCGCCTCGGTCGTCCGGGAGTTCCTGGAGCTGCAGCTCCTGCATGAAGTCAGCGATGAAGATCTCTCCCTGTCGCAGCTTCATCTGCTGAAGCTGATCACGCTGGATGGCGAGCATCAGATGGGGCAGGTAGCGGAGTTCTTGGGAATCAGCCCGCCTGCGGCGACCAAGAATATCGACAAGATGGAGCGTCTGGGACTGGTCAGTCGAATACCGTCGACCGGCGATCGGCGAGCGACTCTCTTGCAGCCCAGTCGACAGGGACGCAAGCTGGTCAGTCGCTACGAAGCCTTGAAGGAAGACCGCCTGGCGCCGGTTCTCGAAGGCTTCAACAAAAAGGAGCTGAAGCAGATGGCAGACCTGTTGGAGCGGTTTTCACTGCGGCTCATTCACGCCCAGGAACCGATGTCACAGATCTGTCTGCGTTGTTCGGCGTATTACGACGAACACTGCCCGATCCCCCATCTCCAGAACGGCTGCCCGTACAAACAGATCAGGCAGCTCGGGGGAGCCGCACAGTGCGAAGGGGAGGGTTGAAACTCCGGGCGATGGCATCGTTGACAAGCGCTTCACCGTGAATGCGTCGCCTGGGTGCCGAGAGGCACCTTGAAACCACGGGAGGGCGGTATGAGGTATTGGCGAGATCCTCTGGATGCGGGGCAGATCGAGGCCCCCGGGGGGGATGTGCACATCCTCGCGGATCGATGCAAGGGCTGCGGGTTCTGCGTCGAGTATTGCCCCAGGCAGGTGCTCGAGATGTCCCGGGAGTTCAATCGTAAGGGCTATCACCCACCAGAGATTGTCGACAGCCGAGCCTGCGTCAACTGCGGGCTTTGCGAGATGATCTGTCCCGAGTTCGCGATCTTCTGTCTCGAGCTGGCTGCATCGACTGAGAATCCCTCGAGAGTCTTGGCATCGCCAGGTGCCGAGGCCGAGGAGGCGCGCTGATGAAGGCCGACCCGGCAGGTGTCCTCACCGGCTCTCACTACCTCGATGGTGACTTCGCCTGTGGCGAAGGGGCCATGGCGGCGGGCTGCCGGTTCGTCGCCGGATATCCCATCACCCCATCCACTGAAGTCGTCGAGCGTATCTCCAGACGATTCCCCACGCTCGGCGGCACCTTCATCCAGATGGAGGACGAGCTGGCCAGCATGGCGGCGGTGGTGGGTGCTGCCTGGACCGGCAGCAAAACAATGACCGTGACGAGCGGTCCAGGCTTCAGCCTGATGATGGAGAATATCGGCCTCGCCGCGATGATGGAGACGCCCTGCGTTGTAGTCAACGTGCAGCGGGGTGGGCCTTCCACCGGGTTGCCGACGATGGTTGGGCAGGGGGATGTGATGCAGGCCCGCTGGGGCTCTCACGGAGACTACGAAGTGATCGCCTTGAGCCCTCAATCGCCCCAGGAGGCCTTCGACCTCACCATCGACGCTTTCAATCTGGCCGAGATCTACAGGGTGCCCGTCATGTTCCTCATGGACGAGTGCGTCGGTCACATGACCGAAAAGGTGGTGATTCCCGAGGCAGAGGCGATCGAGATCGAGCCGCGACGACTGACCGAGAAGTCACCGGAGAGCTTCGATCCCTATCAAGTTGAAGAGGGTCAGCTGCCCGAGTTCGCCCGTGCGGGGGACGGCTACCGGTTCCATACCACAGGCTTGACCCACGATGAGCACGGCTATCCGGAGATGAGCGTCGAATGCCAGGAGGTGAACGTCAGCCGCCTGGTCGGGAAGATCCGCGACAATGCCGACAGCATCGTCCGCTTCGAAGAGGAGGGGGTGGAGGACGCGGATGTCGTCGTAGTGTCCTACGGCATCACCGCCAGAGTCGCCAGGCTGGCTGTCGAAGAGGCCCGTTCACAGGGCCTCAAGGTGGGCTTCCTTCGCCTGGTGGTGATCTGGCCGTTCCCGGAGAAGCGGATACGAGAGCTGGCTGGCTCCGTTGGAGCCTTTGTCGTGCCTGAGATCAATTACGGACAGATCGCTTTGGAAGTCGAGCGCGCCGCGGCTGGACAGGCCGTGACCTGGCCGGTCCACCATGCCGGCGGTGCCGTGCACTCGCCCGATGCAATCACTGAAATCATCATCAAGGCGGCCGTATGACTGTGTCAACGAATCCGACTGTCGGCCAGGAAATGGAGCACCCCAGTGCTCCGCTCCTGAGGATGGAGCGCATTCCTCATGTCTGGTGCCCCAGCTGCGGCATCGGCACGGTGGTCAAGTGTTATGCCACGGCGCTCGAGCGCAGCGGAGTGGATCTCGACAAAGTCTCGGTGGTGTCGGGTATCGGCTGCTCCGGTCGCGTGGCCGGCTATCTCAAGCTGGACGGTTTTCACACCACTCATGGAAGAGCCATTCCTTTCGCCACAGGGCTCAAATTGGGACGTCCCGAGCTGCTTGTAACGGTGATCTCGGGCGATGGCGACCTCGTAGGCATTGGCGGAAATCACTTCATTCACGCGGCGCGACGCAATCTCGACCTGCTGGTCATTCTGATCAACAACTTCATCTATGGAATGACCGGAGGGCAGAACGCCCCGACGACGCCCCTGGGAGCCAAATCGTCGACGATGCCCTTCGGCAACTTCGAAACACCTTTCAATCTCCCGCACCTGGCAGCCTCCAGTGGTGCTTCCTATGTGGCCCGTTGGACCTGTCTGCACATACGGCGCCTGACGTGGTCGATCGAGGAGGCAATCGGCAAGAGGGGCTTCCGATTCATCGAGGCGGTAGCGCCCTGCCCGACGCTTTACGCCCGCCTGAACAAGCTGGGGAGCGGTCTCGACGCGATGCGCTTCTACCACGACACGGCCGAGATCCGGAACGGCGCCGACACCCGTGAGGTCGACGTCTCGTTCCAGAGTCCGATCATCTGCGGCAAATTCGTCGACGAGGAGCGACCGACCTTCCTCGATCTCATGCACGACCACTACAGCAATCGGCTGGGTGATGGCTACGTCCCGATGCCACCGGAAGGGGGAATGCTCCATGAGCGGTAGGACCGAGATCCGGATCACCGGTTTCGGCGGGCAGGGTGTCGTGCTTGCCGGTCATATCATCGGTCGCGCCTGTGCTATTCATGCCGGTCGTCAGGCCACCATGATTCAGAGCTTCGGCCCGGAGGCCAGGGGCTCGGCCTGCAGCGCAACACTCGTCGTCTCCGACCGCGAAGTCTTGTACCCCTACATCCAGCGTCCCGACATCTTTGTCGTAATGTCCGGTGAGGGCTACGAGAAGTACGGGCGAGAGCTCAAGGAAGAAGGGACCCTGGTCTTCGAACAGGATCTCGTCCATCCCAGGACGGTGGAGGGACAGAGAGCCTGCGGAGTGCCCTCTACCCGTATCGCCGAATCCCTGGGTCGAACGATTGTCCAGAACATCGTCATGGTTGGATTCTTCGCCGGCGTTACGGGCCTGGTTGCAGATGAAGCCATGCGCGATGCCGTCAGGGGTTCGGTGCCAGCAGGCACTGAAGATCTCAATCTCGAGGCCTTCGAGAAGGGCCTGGAGTACGCACGGAAGTCGCCCGGTGAGTCCTCCGTGAGCGTCTCTGAGCCGAGCCTGGAGGAGGTGAGTCCATGAGAGCGCCCGTCTGCAATCTTGGAAGTGGTGCTCCCGAGCTGGCGGGTTGCAGCCTATTGATCCCTGATGTGCAGTCCGAGCCGTTGCCGATCTTGCCGGTCGAGCCGGCTCCCTGCACTCAGGCATGTCCGGCGGGAATCAACGTCAAGGCCTACGTCTCGCTGATCGCCGAGAGCCGTTTTGCGGAAGCCCTGCAGGTTGTTCGGCAGCATTGTCCACTGCCCGGAATTTGCGGTCGGATCTGTCATCACCCCTGTGAAGCGGTCTGCCGCAGGGGAACGGTCGACGAGCCCATCGCCATCCGCGCCCTGAAGCGGTTCGTCTCCGACCTGGCGATCGATGAGGCACCCCCTGCTGCCTGGCCGCTGGTCGACAAGGCCTCCAAGGTCGCGGTCGTGGGGTCGGGCCCAGCTGGCTTGACTGCCGCCTACGACCTGCGTCGCGCCGGGTATCCGGTCACCCTTTTCGAAGCTGAGCCGGAAGCAGGAGGCATGCTGAGGTATGGGATCACCGAGTATCGCCTGCCTCGTGATGTTCTGGATTCTGAGATCGAGTACCTCGGTGGGGTCGGTTTGGAGTTCGAGACCGGCTGTCGCGTCGGCCTCGACCTGCAGTTGGAAGAGATGCTCGAGCAGGGGTTCGTTGCCACCTTGCTGGCCGTCGGCGCTCAGCGCGGACGGCCGCTGAGAGTCCCCGGAGCAGAGTCCTGTGCGGGAGTCGAGGACGCCTTGGCTTTCTTGCGTCGCGTGAACCACGGTGACCGATCACCGGTGAAGGGTCGAGTCGTGGTGATTGGCGGTGGCTCGACGGCTGTCGAGGCGGCTCGCTCGGCACTGCGCCTGGGAGCCGAATCCGTGGACATCGTCTACCGGCGCTATCGCGAGGAGCTGTTGGCTGATGAGGAGGAGATCCGGGCAGCGGAGTCGGAAGGCATAGCATTCAGATTCCTGGTAGCCCCTAGCCGCCTCCTCATGGGGAACGGGGCTCTTCAGGCCCTGGAGTGCGTCAGGGTCGGACTGGGCGAACCCGACGCTTCAGGCCGTCGCAGACCCATCCAGATTCCAGGCAGCGAGTTCAGGGTGGAGGCCGATCGAGTCTTGGCTGCGATCGGTCAGGCGGCCGACCTGGATTTCATGCCCGCAGAAATCCTCGAACAGCTGGCGGAGAACGAGTTGTTGCGGACCGATCCCCTGACTGCGATGACTGGCCTCCAAGGGGTGTTCGCAGCCGGAGATGCCGTCTCGGGTCCGGCAACGGTGATCGATGCGATAGCCGCCGGCCATAAGGCCGCCGAGGCGATTCATCACTATCTGAAGGAGGGGAGACCCTCGATAGCGCCGCAACCCCCGGAGATGCGCGCACCGGTGGAGTACGGCCTGCCGGATTCTCCGCCACTGACGGCGGAGAGGGGCCGACCAGAGCTTCGATGCCTGAAGTCTGGAGCGGAGTTCGCGGAGGTGGAGAGGCCTTTTGGTGAAGCCGAAGCCGTGGACGAGGCTCGACGATGTCTGCGTTGTGGACCCTGCGGCGAGTGTCGTGTCTGCGCCCCGTCCTGCCGCCGCCGCCACGTCCTGCTGAGCTTTCCGGATGCCGATGGAACGGCCAGCCGGACCCCGGTCCTGCTGCGGGCTCCAGGCAACATTGCCATGGGTTTGAGCTCTCGATCGACGGCACAGGCCCAATTGCTTCCGGAGAGCCGCCCGCGACTGCTGCGCGAGGTGTCAGCTAGCGAAGGTGACCTCGTGGAGGTAGCCCCTTTGAGGGTTCAGATCGTCGAGGAGCAATGCCGGGGATGCGGTCGCTGCGTCGAGGTCTGTCCATTCGAGGCAATCACGATGAGCGGTACTGAGCCGGAGGGCACAGCTCGGGTCGAACCCTCTCTCTGTCGTGGCTGCAACCTCTGCTGTGCTGTGTGTCCCACCGCGGCAGCGGAACCGAACGCCCTGTCTGTCGCTTGGTGGGGATCCAGGCTTTCCGATGCTTTCGACGGTCGGGCCGAGGCAGTCAATGATGCCGGGCCGATCGTCGTCCTGGCCTGCCAAAGGCGAGCCGGATCGGTGGAACCCACGCTCTATCAGCACTCGGCTCACGTCGAGGTGATCCGGTTCCGATGTGTCGGTCAGGTGGACGCCGGAATGCTGGTCGAGCTCTACCGCAGAGGGGCGAGCAGTGTGGTCGTCGCTGGCTGTCAGACCGAACGATGTCGTTTCGGTGAGGGTGCCGAGCTCGCCACTGAACAGGTGGCCAGGGCGGAACAGCTGCTCTCCCTCATGGGGGGTGGCACGCATCGTTTGAGGTCGGATTGGTCTGGAGACCGTGCCGGCGATCCCGTCGAGCGGCCGGTTTTACGCATGATTGCGGAAGTCTTCGGGGCGCGTCCGGGCCTGTCCGGGCAGCAACCCTCGTGAGGAGTGGTGCGATGAGAGACCTCATCCAGCTCAAGCAATCGACGCAAGCTGCACTCTGCCTGGAGTGCGGTAAATGCAGCACGATGTGCCCGCTGGCGCGCTTCGGAGGGTTCTCGGCGGCTCGCATGATGTCGATCCAGGACCCGGAGGCGGAGATTGACGGCCATGCGGCCGCAGTGCAGCGTTGCCTGACTTGCGGCGCCTGTGAAGTGCGATGCCCGCAGGGTGTTCGCTACACAGAGTTCATTCTTGGATTGCGCCCCGAGCTACCCGAAAATAGCCGATGGTCGTGCCCGCATGGAGCGGTGTTTCAGGAATCGGCCCGCTGGGCTGCAGAGGGGTCGGTCAATGGCCGCAATACGGCCTGGTTGGAGGATGACCTGATAGTGGCAGAGGAGGGCGAGGTTGGGCTGTTCGTGGGTTGCCTGCCTCTTTTCGATGTGGTTTTCGGGTCCGAGCTGGACGTCCGCATGGTTGAGATTGCGCGCTCCGCCGTCAGACTGCTGAATCACCTGGGCATTGAGCCGGTGGTCGTGGCGGACGAGCGCTGTTGTGGCCATGACCTCTTGTGGAGTGGTGAAGAGGGAACGTTCGAAAAGCTGGTTGTGGCCAACACCACGGCTTTTCAAGAGCGCGGCGTTCGCCACCTCCTGACGACGTGCGCGGAGTGTTGTCGCACCTGGAGCCTCGACTACCCGCGCTATGTGGAGAGCTATCAGCCTCGAGTTCAGCACATCTCGGAGTTCCTCGCTGAGCGGGTGGAGAGCAACGAGCTGAGATTCCGGGATGTCGGGGAGAGAGGAGCCATGACATTCCACGATCCGTGCAGGCTGGGCAGGCAGCTGGGAGTCTTCGACGCTCCCAGGACGGTCATGGCCTCGCTGCCGGGAAGCGAAGTCGTGGAGATGGAGAAGTCGGGCGCCGATGCGCAGTGCTGCGGTACCCCTGGTTTCATCCAATGCAATCGAGACTCGCGACGACTTCAAGCTCAGAGATTGGAGAGTGCCGCGGCGACGGGCGCCACAAAGATGGTAACCGCCTGTCCCAAATGTTTGATTCATTTTCGCTGTGCTCAGGCCGAGGATCGTCTCAATGAGCGGCAGGGCGCAGCCGAGCTTCAAATCGAAGACCTCACGGTCGTCGCAGCAAGTCTGCTGATGACAAAAAGTGAAACGGAGAAGGACTTGCCGTCGAAGTCCTAGAGACAGGAGAGGTTCATGACAGAGCAAGCCTTGCGTATCGGTGTCTTCGTGTGCGATTGCGGGCTGAATATCGCCGGCACAGTAGACACAGAAGAGGTTTCCCGCTTTGCCAGCGAGTTGCCCGACGTCGTGGCAGTCGTTCGCAATCGCTACACCTGTGCCGATCCGGGCCAGAAGGAAATCAAGAAGGCCGTCGCGGAGCACGATTTGAATCGAGTCGTGGTCGCATCCTGTACCCCGAAGATCCACGAGCCTACCTTCCGTCACTGTGTGGAAGATGCCGGATTGAATCCCTATCTGGTCGAGATGGCCAATATTCGTGAACACTGCAGCTGGGTTCATATTCATGATCGCGAGGCAGCCACCGAGAAGGCGAAAGACCTCGTGCGGAGCGCTGTCGGGCGAGCGCGGGTGTTGGAGCCCCAGGACGAGAAGGTCTTTCCGGTGAGCGATGCGGCATTGGTCATCGGCGGGGGAGTGGCTGGCATTCAGACGGCTCTCGAGCTGGCGGATGGTGGACACCAGGTGTATTTGGTGGAAAAGGAGCCTTCCATAGGCGGGATCATGGCCGCGCTGGACAAGACCTTCCCGACCATGGACTGCTCCATATGAATTCTCGGCCCTAAAATGATGGATGCCGGTCGGCATCCCCGCATCGAGTTACTGGTCGATTCCGAGGTCGAGGACATCACGGGCTTCGTAGGCAACTACCGAGCCCTGGTACGGCGCCGTGCACGCTTCGTCGATTCCAACGAATGTACCTCCTGTGGAGAATGCGAAAAGGTGTGCCCCGTTGTGGTTCCGGACGAGTACCAGGAAGGTCTTTCTTCGCGCAAGGCCATCTACCTACCGTTTCCACAGGCGGTGCCGTCGGCCTTCAGCCTCGACGGCGAATCCTGCCTGGGATTCAATCCGATCGCCTGTGGCAAGTGCCTGGAGGTCTGCGACAAGAAGTGCATCGACTTCGATGCCAAGGACGAGCTCATGGATCTCGAAGTGGGAACGGTCGTCGTGGCCACCGGCATGGAGGTCTACGACCCACGAGAGAACGACGAGTACGGCTACACCCGATTTCCGAACGTCGTCACCAGTATGGAATTCGAGAGACTGATCAATGCCGGCGGCCCCACCGACGGAGAGCTGGTGCGGCCTTCCGACCGGGCAGTGCCTCTGAGAGTCGGATTCGTCCAGTGTGTCGGCTCTCGATCGGTCCAACGAGGCGTGCCCTACTGCTCGAACATCTGCTGCATGAACACCATCAAGGAGACGCTGCTGTTGGCGGATCACTATCCGGAGAGTCGGTCGACGGTCTACTACATGGATATCCGGGCCTTCGGCAAGGGCTTCGAGGACCTGTATCGGCGCAGCCGCGAAGCGGGCGTGCGCTACATCAGGGGATTGCCTGGAACTGTGAAGGAGGCACCCGGTAGCAGCGATCTCATCGTCGAGGTCGAGAACACGCTGACCGGAACGATGGAGGAGCACCGGCTGGACATGCTCGTCCTGGCGGTGGGGATGGTACCGCGGCGAGCCAACGGCAACGGCAAGCGCAGCATTGACGAGATCCTGAGCCTCTCGCACACCTCCGATGGCTTTGTCATGGAGGCTCACCCCAAGCTCAAGCCGGTGGATGCCCCGACCCGTGGGGTCTATTTCGCTGGCTGCGTCGAAGCGCCCAAGGACGTCAAGGACACCGTAACACAGGCCGGGGCGGCAGCCGGAAGAGCAGCCAACCTGTTGGCTGCCGGGCAGGTTCGAATCGAGGCGATTACGGCGACCCTCGATGCGGACCGCTGTCAACTTTGCACCATCTGTGCCCGGGTCTGTCCGTTTCACGCCATCGAGCAGGCCGACAAGAAGAAAGGTCTTCTGCCGCATTTTGTGGAGGCAGCCTGCGCCGGCTGTGGCACCTGCGCGGCAGAGTGTCCTTTCGATGCCATCGACATGCGTCACTTCGCCGACCAACAGGTCCTGGCGCAGATCGACGGCATTCTGGCCGACGATCCCATGCAGAAGATTGTCGGCTTCGCCTGTAATTGGTGCTCCTACGCCGGCGGCGACAACGCAGGAACCTCGCGGCTCCAGTATCCGGCCTCCGTTCGCCTGATCCGGACCATGTGCAGTGGACGGGTCGATCAGGCGTTCATCTGGCACGCTTTTCGGAAGGGGGCCCCTCTGGTGTTGGTGTCGGGCTGTCACTTCACAGACTGCCACTACATCGACGCCGTGACCTGGACTCAGCGCCGGATTGAGAAGATCTGGTCGAAGATGGAGAAACTCGGTATCCGCCCCGAGCGGCTGCAGTTGGAGTGGATCTCGGCGGCGGAAGGTCAGAAGTTCGCTCGCGTCATGCAGGAGCTGGACAGCATGTTGCGGCAGGTAACGGCGCAAGAGGTCGAGGAGAGCATGCAGATTCTCGCCAAGGAGTCGCTGGGAGGGAGTCCCCCCATTCTCCCGAAGAAAGGTAGAGAACAGGTTCTCCCGATCCAGAACTGAAGAGCTAGAGAGGAGATTCGATCATGGCCAAGCAGATCAAGACTTTCTACTGTCTTCGCTGCCAGCATCGCTTTGCGATGGGCCATGACCCCAAGGAGGTGGTGGAGCGCAGCTGTCCGCAATGTGGCAGCAACAGCGTCAGATTGGAGACACCACAGGCTGCTGCCAGTCAGGCCTCTTTGGGGGCGAGCAAAACCGCAAAAGGAGGGGTTGCATGACGACAGTGGTATCTCAACAGTGGATCGATCAGGTGCTCGAGGAACACAAACAGCTGCGGGTGATGATCGCTGAAGTACGGCAGATCCTGACCCAGCCGCGACCAGAGGCCGGTCAGCCTGGCGCCCATTCCTGGGCCGCCGATCTGTCGGTTCGCCTGGTCAAACTCCATGACGAGCTGTTTCGTCACTTTCGGTTCGAGGAATCCATGGGCCTGGTGGAGGACGTCATCGAACGACATCCCCGTGCCCTCGCCAGGTTGGAGGCGGTCGTCGGTCAGCACCCGGACATGCTTCGCGACCTCAGGTCGATCATGACGGATGCCCTGACCTACTCAGAAGGGGAAGTGCCCGAAGATCCGCGCCTTCGGCAACGCACTTTGAACCTGCTGGACGAACTGCATCGACACGAGGTGGAGGAGACCGACCTGTTTCAACGCCTCGAGTATCGAGACCACGGTGCGATGGACTGAATTGCGGAGCCTCTGCCAGTCTGACGGGGTGGGGAGTCAGCCCACCCGGTAAGGTGTTCAAAGGCACCGTGCAGCCTGAGAGCATGGAGGCGGAAAGAGTGGGGCAGCCGTTTCGCGCTGGACCCCGCAACTCGAAACCCGGGAATTGTCAGGGTTGTGCTCGAGTCGTTACGGCTCGAGCTGATGCCGACCCACACCGAAGGAGCGCCCAATGCTGACGAAGGAGCGATACGTGGACACCTTTCTGGAGCTGATACGCCGGGCCTCTGCCGAATTGCCGAGCGATGTCGTGCAGGCTCTGCAGCAGGGCAGAGACAGAGAGGCGAGCGACAGCTTGGCGCGGCAGGCTCTGGTCACGATTCTGGACAACGTCGATCTGGCCAGAGCCAAGTCAGCCCCGATTTGTCAAGACACAGGAACACCCGTTGCCTGGGTCAGCTATCCCGAGGGGACCAGCACCCGCCTGCTCGAAGAGGCCATGCACGAGGCGGTGAAGGAGGCGACTGCGAAGAGTTATCTGCGGCCGAATGCAGTCGATACGCTGACCGGCAAGAACACCGGTGATGGCGCGGGCCGAGCGATTCCTTTCCTGCATTTCGAAGAATGGGACGAGCCCAAAGTCGAGGTCAGATTGATCCTGAAGGGTGGAGGCTGCGAGAACGTGGGGGTCCAGTACAAGCTGCCTGACACCGGTCTCCAGGCGGGACGCGATCTGGAAGGTGTCCGTCGCGTTGTCTTGGACGCGGTGGTTCAGGCGCAGGGGAAGGGTTGCGCGCCCGGCGTTCTGGGTATTTGTATTGGGGGCGACAGGGTTTCCGGATTCTCGGAATCGAAATGTCAGCTATTGCGGCCCCTATCGGACACCAATCCCATGGCGGAGTTGGCCGAGTTGGAGGAGCGATTGCTGAAGGAGGCCAACGAGTTGGGGATCGGCCCGATGGGATTCGGCGGGAAAACCACGGTTCTTGGAGTCAAAGTCGGTGTGCTGGACCGACTGCCAGCTTCGTACTTCGTGACCATCAGCTACATGTGTTGGGCTGATCGGCGCGCTGCCGTCAGTCTCGATGAGGAAGGAGCGGCGACATGGCTGAACTGAGGTTGCCCTTGGACGAGAAGACTGTCAGGGCTCTGGAAGTCGGTGCAGGAGTCGAGCTGACGGGCCGCATGATCACTGGCCGTGATGCCGCTCACAAGTGGCTATTGGAGGAGCACCGGGAAGCAGTGGCTCCCTTTCTCGAGGGAACCGTCATCTACCATTGTGGTCCGGTCGTGCGTCAGCTCGACGACGGATCCTACGAGTTCGTGGCAGCGGGTCCGACGACCTCCATCAGAGAGGAGCCCTACCAGGCCGATGTGATCGACAGGTACGGTCTGCGGGGTGTCATCGGGAAGGGGGGTATGGGGCTGAAGACACTCGCTGGTCTGCAGAAGAGCGGAGCCCTCTATCTACATGCCGTGGGTGGAGCGGCGCAGGTCCTGGCCGAGGCCGTGAAGAAGGTCGAGCGGGTGTTCATGCTCGAGGAGTTCGGCGTACCCGAGGCTCTCTGGGTCATCGAGGTGGAGAAGTTCCCGGTGATGGTAACCATGGATGCCCGGGGCGGCTCGCTGCACACAGAGGTCGAGGACTACTCGAAAGCCCAGTTCGAAAGGCTACTCGCTGCCCCGGCCTAGAGCCGCGCCAGAGCAGGTTCGACGGCCCGGCATCAGCCGGGCCTTGTGTTTGTCAGGACTGGCTTTTGGGTTTGGCGATGAGACCGCGACCTTCACGGCCGTCCAATACGATCGTCAGCGGCTGCTCGAAATGCAGGTGACGCAGGTGATCGGTTTCGGTCGCAGCCAATTGCGAGTCCAGCCATTCCCAATCGAAGAAGTCAGCTTCATCGTCCGGAACCTCGGCCCCGGCTGGCAGAGTGAGATAGCCGACCCGCAGTGAGACGATGTTCTGGAAGAAGTGGGTGCCCTGGGAGGGTTCCACGTCGTAACCACTTGGGCTCGCTTCGACGATCGCACGGACGCTCGAGATCTGTGACCATTGGACGGGAATTCCGAGCCAGGGATCTGCTGTGCCCCAGCGTCCGGGTCCGACCAGCAGATAAGACTGTCCAGCTTCAGTCAGCTTCTTGTTGAGCTTGCCAACTTCGGCAGCGATCTTCTTATTGCTGGCCGCCGTCCAGCGGTCGCGGCGCACGTAGATCAGGTCACGAACGGTGTCCTCGACGCCATGACCGAGGCTCCTCGAGGACTTGCAGAGCGTTTCGGCAGTTGTGAAGCTGTACTTCTGGACCTCTTTGCCGGCGGTGCGAGTGCCAGAGGGCCGCACCTGCAGTAGATAGAGTATCGGCTTGGCTCGACTCCGTCCCCGAGCTGCCGGCCTGCCCCAATCTCCCATGTCACAGGCGAACTCGATCTCGACCGGGCAGCCCAATCCCTGCTCGGCAAGCTCCAGGAGGTTCAGAAGTGCCGGAGCGAGGGGGATCGCATTGTGCTTCAAGATGTTGTTGAAGGTGACCAACCTGGGGCCAGGCAGGCTCAAGTCGTCTCGAACGGTCTGGTCATCGGCGCTGAAGACGCTTCCCACGGGCAGCAGCGTACCGTCGACTTCGGCGATTTGGAGGGGAAACGACTTCACGTTCGTGGACAGCGTCGCATCGGCCTCGCAGCACGAGGCGTCCAGGTCCGCAGCGTAGAAATACCGTTGACTACTGTCCAAGATCAACTTGGGAGTGGCGTGCTGCGGCAGGATTCCGGGACGTCTGGGGCTGAAGCGCAAAGCCAGCCCGCCGTCCACGACGAGGCGACCGAGCCCCAGCGCGACGTGGACGATTCCTTCCTCGGCACGCTGGTTGCCGATGGGGTAGAAGTTATGGGACTGAGCGACTCCGCCAAAATGGGGGTAGAACCGATTGTCGTACTTCTGCCCCACCAGTCGCTGGATGATGACCGCCATCTTCTCTTCCTCGACCCGATTTCCGGTGCTGTTGAGATAGCTCTTGGCGTTGCGGAAATAGGTGGAGGCGTAGACCAGCTTCACCGCACTGCAGATCTCCCGCAGTCGTTCCTCGGGGTCACGGGACCGGTTGGGGATCATCAGGGTGGTGTAGATCCCGGCCATCGGTTGGTGCATCGAATCCTCGAGCAGGCTCGAGGAGCGGACGGCCAGGGGCCCATCGAGGTGGTGGGCGATGAATGTCAGATCGCTTCGCAGCTCGTCCGACAGCCTGGAGCCCAGAAAGCGAGCACATATCTCCAGGTCGTCGTCAGACCCGTAGGCGAAGTCGCGAAGCTGGTTGCGATCCACGAAATCGTCGAATGTGTCCGTCGTGATGACCGTGGTCTTCGGAACGTTCACCTCCATACCACCGAGATCGTCTCGGGAGGTCTGGGACAGGGTCAGGTTCAGAAAAGCCAGACCTCGGGCCTTGCCACCGATCGAGCCTTGGCCGATTCGGGAAATCGCATCCCGATCGAAGGTCTTGCGGGAAAAATCGGCGATCACACCGCGATAGGAACGACGGCGCGTTTCCCGCAAGTTGGCGATTAGGTACTGGCGCAGCGCTTCGATGTTCTCGAAATCGGAGATGCGTCGAGGGCGGAGACTCTCGGCCAGGTCGAATTCGCTGCGGGCCATGAGCCAGATGGAGAAATGATTGTCGGAGGCGTGATAGAAGAGAGACTCCTTGGGAACCACCGCCAGCTGCCGCTCGAACTCACGCACGTCGTGGGCTCGTGCCACCTCCTCGCCCTCGGCCTCGGTCCGAAAAATGAAATCTCCGAAGCCGAGCTCCTGGCGGAAGAAATTGCGTACATCGGCCAGAAGGCTGCCTGATCCCTTGTGGACGAACGTCGCATCCACTGCTTCCGCTTTCGACTGGTTGTCCTCTTCGGCGGACTCGAGCAGGACTGGAAGCTGGGGATCGAACGATCGGACGACACGGACGAGCTCGAGGCCACCGGCCTTGTCGAGCTTGCCGTCGCGCGGTATTTCGACATCGCTGACCAGGGCGATGATGTTGTCTTGGTAACGATGAAAGAGGGCCTGGCCCTCGTCGAAGGTCTTGCCGTGGAGGATCTTGGGCCGGGACCGCATGTACATACGGCGGTGGAGCTCGTTGACGCCCTCGGAATAGAGTGAGTGAGACTGCCTCATGAGCTCCGTATAGAGCGTTCCGAAGAGGCTGGAATAGAAGGTGGGAGAGTCCTCGACCAGGAGGATCACCCGCACGTTGCCATGCAGGATGTCATGATCGACGTTCTCTCGATCTTCGAAGTACTTGATGATAGCCAGCAGGATCTTGGAGTCGCCTGACCACAGGAAGACACCGTCGATGGACTCCGGGTCGATGGCGGACCTGGCCAGATCGAGCTCCTTGCGGTCCAGGGCGAGCAGCACGACCGGGCGCCCTGGACGGAGCTTCTTGATCTCCCGACCGAGGGCGTTGGCCCCCATGTCGGCCAGGCTGGTCATGACCAGAATCAGGTCGTAGCGATGTTCCTCGAGACGCTGCAGAGCCAATTCCCCGGTGGGAACGTGAGTCACTCGCGGTGGACCCGAGAGACTCACGTCCCGGTATTCGAAGAACACCTGTTCGGAAAGTTGACCGTCCTCTTCCAGGATGAAGGCGTCGAACGGTGACGAAACCAGCAAGACCTCTCGCACCCGGAAGGGCATGAGGTCGTGAAAACGACGAATCTGGAGTTGCTGGCGCACCTGCATCGTCAAACGACGCCCTGGTCCAACATGGCGTCGGCTACCTTGATAAAGCCCGCCACATTCGCTCCATCGATGTAGTTGATGAAGTCACCGTCCTTGCCATGCTTGACGCAAGTGCGATGAATCTCATGCATGATCATCTGTAGTCGCTCATCGACCTCGGCTCGGGTCCATGACAGCCGCATCGAGTTTTGGGTCATCTCCAGACCCGAGACGGCGACTCCACCGGCGTTGGCGGCCTTGCCTGGGCCGTAGAGGATGCGGTCTTCCAGGTACCGATTGATGGCCTCCGGGTCGGAAGGCATGTTCGCACCTTCGGCCACACAGAAGCAACCGTTGTCGATCAAGGTCTTGGCATCCTCGCCGTCGACCTCGTTCTCGGTGGCGCAGGGCAGAGCCACATCACACTTCACCGACCAGGGACGCGCCCCTTCGAGGAAGCTGGCACCGGAGTACTTCTCGACATACTCCTTGATTCGACCCCGCCGGTTGTTCTTCAGATCCATGATCCAGGCTAGCTTGTCCTTGTCGATGCCTTCTTCGTCGACAATCGTGCCGTTGGAGTCGGAGAACGTCAGCACCCTGCCGCCGAACTCGAGGACCTTTTCCGCCGCATACTGCGCCACGTTGCCGGAACCGGAGATCAGGACTCGCTTGCCGGACAGGCTGTCGGAGCGGGTGGCGAGCATCTCTTGCGTGAAGTAGACCAGGCCATAGCCGGTCGCTTCGGGCCGGATGAGCGAGCCGCCCCAGCTGCGTCCCTTGCCGGTCAGGACCCCGGTGAACTCGTTGGCGAGCTTCTTGTAGGTGCCGAAGAGAAATCCGAGCTCGCGACCACCGACGCCGATATCGCCGGCCGGAACGTCGGTATTGGGTCCGATATGTCGGAAGAGCTCGCTCATGAAGGACTGACAGAAGCGCATGACTTCGAGGTCACTCTTGTTCTTGGGATCGAAGTCGGAACCGCCCTTGCCACCACCCATGGGCAGGGTCGTAAGGCTGTTCTTGAATACCTGCTCGAAGGCGAGGAACTTGAGGATGCCGAGGTTGACGCTGGGATGAAAACGCAGACCGCCCTTGTAGG
This sequence comes from Thermoanaerobaculia bacterium, assembly GCA_947259195.1. Taxonomy (GTDB): domain Bacteria; phylum Acidobacteriota; class Thermoanaerobaculia; order Multivoradales; family JAHEKO01; genus JAUVRX01. The sequence continues at coordinate 85,451 of CAMYLC010000155.1, forward strand.
GACCGAGAGCACTGTTCATCTCGATGCGGAATCCACGATTGACCTGGACATCGCCCTGGTCGTCGACCCAGGGGACTCGGAACATGATCACCCTCTCGGGTTCGACGATACGTTCCATGATCTTGCCGGTGCGATATCGGGGATTGGCCTCGACGATGGGCCAGAGTGACTCCAGGACTTCGTGCACCGCTTGATGAAACTCCTTCTCTGCGGAATTCTTGGCGATCACAGATTGCAGGAATTCATTGGCGGAATTCGACATGTTACTTCCCTCCCTGTCGCTGTGCTAGGGGATGCTGGGGTTGGTCTGGTGAGGTTTCTCCGAGGACGTGACGGAGGTCCGAACTGCGGCTGACCGCCGCCGTCCTTGACAACCATACTCCATCGCGAGCTCAGGATCTAGAGAGAAATCAACACCCTGTAGAACGGCCTGGAGAGCCCCTTCTTGGCGGAGGTTTCCGACCGCCCGAGCCAAGAGTGGTGGAGCAGCCTATCCACGGGCCGCAGAGTCTGCTTCCGGACGTCCGGTGTCTCGGGTGATGAGGCCGTCCTGGATCTCGACTTGACGTGCCGCCCGCCGGGCAAGGGCGGCATCGTGAGTGATGACCAGCATCGTGCCGCCCTGTTCCCATAGGTTCTGGAAAAGCCCCATGATGTCGCCGCCAGACGAGGTGTCGAGGTTGCCAGTGGGCTCATCGGCCAACAGGATGTCGGGGTCCATCGCCAGGGCCCGGGCGACGGCAACACGCTGCATCTGACCTCCGGAAAGCTCGGTCGGTTTGTGCTCCATGCGATCCGCCAGGCCGACGCGCTCCATCAGTTCCTCGATTCGGCGGCGCCTTTCGCGTCGCGGTACGCCGCCGAACAGCATCGGCATCTCGACGTTCTCATAGGCGCTGATCTGTGGCAGGAGGTTGAAGTTCTGGAAGATGAAACCGACCCGGCGATTGCGAACTGTAGCTAACGCATCCTTGTTCATGCCTGCCACCAGCTGTCCTGTCAACCGGTAGGTGCCCGAGGTGGGAGTGTCGAGGCAACCGATCAGGTTCATGAGGGTCGACTTGCCGGACCCCGACGGGCCGACAATCGCGACGAACTCACCCTTGGAGATGTCGAGGTCGATGCCGCGCAGAGCCTCTACTTTGATCTTGCCGGTGTCGTAGACCTTGCGTATCGCCGCCATCTCGATGATGGTCTCGTCGGTCGTCATGGCCAGTGGTAGTTTCATCAGCTTCACTCGTAGCGCAGAGTCTCGGCCGGATCGACCGAAGCGGCTCGGCGAGCTGGAAAGTAACCGGCGAGGAGGCCGATGATGCCCAACACTCCGGCCGCGGTCGCGGCGATGGCTGGTGACAGCGTTGGTTTGCCCAGGGCTTTGAGCGCCATGTTGTCACCGGTTGGAATCAGACTCAGGAGATAGACCAAAATCGTTGCGACCAGGAGGCCGGCAACCCCTCCCAACAGTGTGTAGGTCAAGCCCTCGAGAACGATCGGCCCCGTAACCCAATGACTGCGAGCACCAAGCGCCATCTTGACGCCGATCTCCCGAGTACGCTCCTTGACCACTGCGTACATGATGTTGGCAACGCCGATGCCACCCACGGTCAGAGTGAGGACTCCGATGATGCTCAGGAACAGCTTGATTCCAAGCATGAAGTTGTCGCGGATCTTGCCGGATTCGACAGTGTCCCAAGTACCCAGAACTCGCTCGTCTCCGGGGTCGAAGCCATATTTCGCGCTCAGCACCTGGGCGACTCCGGCCAGGGCCGCCTTCATTCCATCTCGGTGCTCGGGTTTGAGCACGAGGACCGACAGACGATCGCTGCCGTACTGGGCGTAGAGGGTGCGAATCGGAATGATGGCGTGGTTGGCATCCATGCCGCTGTAGTTACCGAACATCATCTTCTCGATCAGGACGCCGACGACGGTATAGGGAACTTTGTCGATCAGAATGCTCCCCCCGATTGGATCTTCGTCGCCGAAGAGGTCCTTGGCGAGATCCGTTCCCAGGAACACCACACGTCTGCGTTGGGCGTCGTCGAGGGGGTTGAGGAAGCGCCCACCAGGGGAGGGAATCTGGTTGCGCAACTGCCCCCAGATCGTGCCGACGCCCTTGACAGGTGCATTGACTGTCTTGTCGCCATGCGTGAAGTTGGTGCCCCAGCGAATGATCTCGCCGCTGACACCGACCAATCCAGGCACGCGCTGCCTGATGGTTCGAATGTCATCGATGCGGGGTCGAATGGCGCGCCCGGCAGGCAGACCCTTCCAGGGGACGGTGGTCTCTCCGGGCCAGATCACTGCGATGTCGGTGCCCATTCCAGCCCAGGCCTTGCCGAGGGACAGGCCGAGACCTTCACCGAAGGCCAGTAGCAGGAGCAGCGCCAGGGTTCCCCAGGCAATCGCGGCAATGGTCAGAAAGGCCCTCTTCTTCTGGACTCGCGACGAGCGGAAGAAGAGCTGAAAGACGAGGAATCGGGGGCGAGCCATAGTGAATTGTCCTTGCCTCAGGTCATTTTCATGGCGACGACCGGGTCGAGGTTGGCTGCACTGCGTGCCGGAAAGAAACCGGCGACGAAGCCGATGAGACCGAGCAGTGAAGCGGTCAAGAGGGCTACTTGGGTGTCGACCTTCGGGATGCCGATGAACTCTTCCATCCCGGCAGGCCAGACTTCGCAGATACCGTACGTGATCAACAGTCCGATAGAGCCACCCACGGCTGTGAGGATCAGGGTCTCGGCCAGAAACTGCCTCAGGATGCCTCGGGGACGGGCTCCGAGGGCCATCTTGACACCGATCTCCGGAGTCCGCTCCTCAACCACGACACTCATGATGTTGGAGACTCCGATGCCGCCGACGACCAGTGTCAGAGAGCCGACGATGGCGAGAAATGCCTTGAACGCGAACATGAAGGAGTCCATGAACTGGAACATCTCCGTCGTGTCCCAGATCATCAGGGCTTCTTTGTCGGTCGGGTCGAAGCGAATCTTGCCCGCCAAGATGCTGCGCACCTCGTCGGTCGCTGGCACGGTTTGCTGGACGTCTGCGGCGGTGAAGATGAAGAGCTCCACATACTTCTGGCCGGTCAGGGCACGGTAGGTGGAACTCGGGATGATGGCCTTGTCCTTGTCCCGTCCACTGTAGGAGGAGTCCTGCGTTTTCGGCTCGAGGACTCCGATGACGGTGAAAGGCGAGCCATGGAGCCGAAAGATCTGGCCGACCGGGTCGGCGGAACCGAACAGGTCCTCGGCCAACTCATTGCCGAGAAAGGCCACGCGCCGTTTCTGGGCTTCGTCGATCGGGTTGAGGAAGCGACCGCCCATCTGCGGGATCATGTTCCTCATCTCGCCGAACTCGGGACTGACACCGGAGACGTCGACTGCCATGGTCTTGGTTCCGAGCTTGAGCTGCAGTGTGTCGGCGTACTCGCTGGAAATTGCGTCGACGAGTGTGGCCCGCTTCCGGATGAGCTCGATATCGTCCTCGGTGACGCGGATAGGGCGTCCCTTGCCTATTCCCTCGAAGGGTTTCGAGGTGGCGGTCGGGAAGGCGATGACGATGGCATTGCCGAGGCCCAGCACGTTCTTGAGCATCTGCTTGTGCATCGCCTGACCGAATGACAGGAGAAGCGTCACTGCGACCGTTCCCCAGACGATTCCCAGGGTCGTCAAGAAGGTCCGCAGCTTCTGGGACCGGAGGTCGCGAGCCAGTTGGCGAAGTGAATTGAGGACAGAGGTCATGACTTCTAGAAGATCTCTCGAGGTGGGCGTTCGACGAACTCCGCTCCCTCGTCGATCCCCGCGGTGATCTCAATGTTCAAGCCATCGGAAAGACCCGTCTGGATCTCGACCTTTCTAGGCTCGTCCTCAGGTGTCTCGGGAGGCAGCTCGACGAATGCTTTGGCGCCGTCCTCTTCGAACAGCACAAGCCTCTCCGGAGCGATCAGCACGTCTGTCTTCTCCCGGATGATCAAGTCCGCCGTCGAAGAATAGCCCGCCCGCAGAATAATCTCCGGGTTCTCGACCTCGTGGAGCTCGATCTCGACCTCGAAGAGACGGGCGCCTTCCTCTTCTTTCGCTTGGGGTGCGATACGGCTCAGGTAGCCGGTCACCGGCTCTCCCGGCAGCGCACCGATGTTGAGGCGTGCTGGTACTCCCGCCTTCAGCTTGCCGACGTCGATCTCATCGACGGTGCCGTTGAAGATGAGGTCGCTCATGTCCGCCACAGTTGCCATCACTGTTCCGGCCTGGAAAGTCGTCAAAGGAACAACCGGGTCCCCGGGATCGACCTCCCGCTCCAGGACGATTCCTGCAGCGGGCGCTCGGATGATCGACTCCATTTGCTTCCCCCGACCGGCGATGCGGCCTTCACGGATGAGCTCGAAGTTATCCTGTGCGGTGGACAACTCGATCTTGGCGAGCTCGAAAGACTCTCGTCGGGCATCCTGTTCTTCGGTCGCTATGATCCCTTGCCGCGCGAGCTCGCTCGAGCGGTTCCAATCCGATTGGGCCCGGTTATAGGCAGACTGCGCCGCTTCCACCCGACGCTGGGCTTCGACAAGCTCCGAGGGGGTGGGGTCGGGGACGATCTCGAAGAGCGGGTCACCGGGCTCCACGCGATCGCCCACTTCAACCGCGCATCGCTTGACGATGCCGGAGATCTTCGACTTGACTTCGAACTTGAGCCGTGGCTCGATCTGCCCGACTGCGATAGCCTTCTCGGTAATCGAGCCGCGCTCGACCTTGACCAGCTTGAAGGGTGGCTCCGCCTCTTTGCGCCCCTGCAGCCAGAAGTAGGCACCGGTCACGGCTCCGGCTACGATCAGAAACAGGACAAGGACCTTGAACAGCCTCGCCATAGATCTCCTCCCAATTGGTTGCCGCTCGCCGAACGAAAAATGGCCCTCTTCATTGCATGCTACGTAAAGAGTAGCCAGAGAGTTTCGACCATTCTCTCAGGATCCGCTTGGCTCTGGCCGGTTGGATGGGGTTGGGGTACCCTGATATCGGTATGACTGCGTTTTGGCAGGTGGGCGGTTGGCGGTGGTGGCTTTTCGGCTGCCTGATCTTGGTGGCGTGTGGAAGGGCCCGAGAGGAGACGAGACCCTCGATGTCCCCGCGTCCTCAACTCGAGGTCGTCGAAGCTCTTCGGCAGGATCTGGAGGCTGTGCGGCATCCGTCCGATGGTGGCGGCAAAGCTTGGATCGCCGACGGCGATGATTCGAGCCTGGAAGTAATGGCGGGCAGCTCCGGACAATGGACACTTCTCTACGAGGCCGGTCCGCTGGGCATCGCCGAGGGAGGCTGGCTCTTTGTTCAGGCCCCTCCTTTCTGGGGCTGGAGCACCCCTCAGGTGCTGAACCAGGAAGGCGTGGGATTCAGCCTGGTCTCCACAGCGGCCGAAGGGGTTCTACTCGACGCTCAGACCGTGGATCAGGGTCTTCTTGGAATCGAGATCCAAGGCCGGCCGCTCGAGGAAGGGGAGCGAGTGCAGGTGGTCTACGGCGCTGGCGACCTCGGCGCAGTGGCGGATCGATTCGCCGAAAGTGAGTCGGCTTTCTTTGTCGCTGTCGATGGCAATGGCGATGGCGTGCGAAAGCTGGTGCCAGGACCGTTGAATGTCAGGGTTCTGGCTGGGCCCGCGGCGCAAATGGTCGTCATCCTGCCATCGACGGCCCGGCCAGGGGAGCAGGTCAGCATTCGAGTCTCGATTCTCGACGCCACCGGAAGTGCCGGCGTGAATGTCGAAGGAGAGGTCTCGCTGCGAGCGGAGGGCTTCCGCGATTTACCAGCAGTCGTTGAATTGACACCCGTCCAGCGAGGTGTTTTTCAACTGGAGGCGACTGTCGAGAACGAGGGTATCTTCAGGGTCGAGGCGACGGGCCCGTACGACCTGCAGGCGACGAGCAATCCTCTCGTTGTCTCGGCGGATGGCGAGAGCATCGTCTGGGGCGATCTGCATGGTCACTCAGCGTTGTCGGACGGTACCGGGACCTTTGAAGACTATTTCGAGTACGCCCGAGATGTTGCCGGTCTGGATGTGGTCGCCCTGACGGACCATGACCACTGGGGTATGGAGCCCCTGGCCCTTCATCCGGAGTTCTGGTCCGAGATCCGTCGGCAAGTCGAGAGTTTCTATCGAGCCGGGGAGTTCGTCACCCTGCTGGGCTATGAATGGACGAGCTGGATACACGGGCATCGACATGTCCTGTACTTCAGCTCCGAGGGTGAGGTATTGAGCTCTGTAGATCCGGATTTCGAATCGCCGGATCAGCTCTGGGACGCTCTGCGTGGCGAGCCCGCCTTGACAGTGGCGCACCATTCGGCAGGCGGCCCGATTCCGACAAACTGGGAGTTTCCTCCAGATCCGGAGCTGGAGCCGATCACCGAGATCGTCTCGGTCCATGGCAGCAGCGAGGCCATGGACTCGCCCGGTCTCATCTACAGCCCGTTACCCGGCAACTTCGTGCGCGACGTTCTCGACAGGGGTTTCAAGTTCGGGTTCGTGGGCAGCGGCGACAGCCATGATGGGCATCCGGGTTTGGCCCACCTGGCGTCACCCTCTGGTGGGCTGGCCGCATTTCTCGCCGAGGATCTGACGAGGGAGGGTATCCTGCGGGCCCTCAGGTCTCGACGCGTCTATGCGACCAACGGACCGCGCATCGTTCTGGCTACCCGGCTGGGTGGACAGCTCATGGGAGACGACATCGAGCTTGCTGGCCTGAAAAGTGAATCCGCGGCTGGACAATATGTCGAGCTGTCGGTGAGAGTCGTGGCGCAAGGTCCCCTGGACAGGATCGATGTGATCCGCAGCGGTCAGGTGCACTTGAGCGTTGCCTGCGACGAACAGAGAGAATGCGGCTTTGTCCGAGCCTTGGAGGGCCTCCGTCCAGGAGAGTATGTCTATGCGAGGGCGGTCCAGGTAGACGGAGGCGCTGCCTGGTCCAGCCCGAACTATCTGCACTGACCGGATTGTGGCGTTGGGGAATCACCCTCAGAGTCCGAGCCATTGCATGAAGGCTTCGAGTGCGAAGTAGAGGACGGCGTAGAAGGCCAGCACAGCTAGCGACAAGATGACGGCCATCCGGCGGGAGTGAAAATGCTGCGCAATGAGGAAGGTACCCACGACGCTGATGGCTGTGAAGAGCATGAAGAGAAGATTGCCCAGCATCGGATCGCCTCTACCCATATCGACCTCCGTTTCAAACGCCGCTCCGCGGCCTGTTGCCGCGCCGGGACCTCCCGGACTCGCAGCCTGCTCACATCCTACTGCGAGGCAGCATCGTGAGTGAAAGAGATTCGCCACGAGACGCTCTCGAGACGGTGGTCAGTCGTCAGTTGAGGATCGAGGTGCCGTTGATTTGCGGTGCCATGTACCCGTGCAGCAACCCGGAGCTGGTGGCAGCGGTTTCGGAGGCGGGTGGCATGGGCATCATTCAGCCGCTATCGCTCGTCTATGTGCATGGACACGAGTTCAGGCAAGGCCTGGCGACGATCAAGCGCCTGACCGCTAAACCGGTCGGCTTGAACGTGGTCGTCGAGCGCTCTTCGAAGGTCTACATGGACCGTATGCAGGGCTACGTCGATGTCGCTCTGGAGGAGGGCATCCGCTTCTTTGTGACATCCCTGGGGAACCCTCGCTGGGTGGTGGACAAGGTCCACCAGATGGGCGGGCTCGTCTACCACGACGTGACCGAACGCAAGTGGGCCGACAAGGGCCTGGAGGCCGGCGTCGACGGCCTGATAGCCGTCAACAATCGGGCCGGGGGCCACGCTGGGGCCAAGGGGGCTCAACAGCTCCTCGATGAGCTCGGGGATCTGGAGGTCCCTCTGGTCTGCGCCGGTGGAGTGGGGGACGAAGGGGAATTCGAGCGAGCTCTGCGCAACGGCTACGCGGCGGTTCAGATGGGTACTCGGTTCATCGCCACGCCGGAGTGTCGCGCGAGTGACGACTACAAGCGCGCTATTGTCAGGGCGAGGGCCGAAGATATCGTCCTTACCGAACGCATTACGGGTGTGCCCGTCTCGGTGATCCGCACGCCCTACGTCGACAAGGTTGGCACCAGCGCTGGCCCGGTGGCACGCTGGCTGCTCCATGGTCGCAAGACGAAGCACTGGATGAGGATGGTCTACTCTCTGCAGGCATTGTGGAGTCTGAAGCGGTCTTCGGTCCGCTCGTTCTCCTATCGCGACTATCTGCAGGCTGGCAAGAGCGTCGAAGGCATCGAGGCCATCGAGCCCTCCGGGGTTGTCGTGGAGCGCTTTGCTGACGCCGTGCTGCGCAGCGCCCGTGCCTATTGAGCCCCGGGTCTTGGTTCGCTTGCCACTGAAATCGGGCTGTAAGACATCCCATCGGGCTCCTTGCCGGCCCGCAGCAGGTCTAGGACTTCGAGGTCCTCGGTGTCGATGACGACGACGGCGTCGGCCTGAGTTGCCGCTACCCATGCCCGATCACCGGTTGGGTGGATAACCAGCCCGACCGGCACCGGGCTCTCACCGAAGCTGTCGCCGAAAAGGCGGGTGCTGGCATCGGGGACGGTGCTGAGATCCAATTTGCGACGCGTCAGCTCACTACGCTGCTCAACGTCGAAGACCACCACCTCGCCGGATCGAGCGACCGAGACCAGGGCCTTGCCGCCGTCGGGGGTGATGGCAACGCGAATCGGAAAGCCGCTACAGGCGACTGTGTCCAGGATCTCCAGGCTCTGTGAGTCAATGATGGTAATGGTGTCCGCGGCCCGATTGGTGATCCAGACTTCGCTCCCATCGGGCGTGACGGCGATGCCTTCGGCGCCCTCGCCGGTCTCGACATCAGCGAGCCTGGTGCCGGCCTCGAGATCGATGGCGGTAACGGTTCCTGAACCGATATTGGCTACGAACGCCCTGCCACCCTCCGGCGTAGTGGCCACCATGTGGGAGATCTCCTGGTTGGTAGGAATCTGATCGACGACTCTGCCCGCTTGGATATCGACCACCAGAAGATGTGCGCTGCCCTCCGTGGTAACGGCGACCCGATTGTCGCCGATCCAGGCGACGCCGTGAGGTCTCGAGTGCTCTCCGAGATCGACTGTGCGGAGCACCCTGCCACCCGGTACATCGACAATCGTCAGGCTGGAGCCGGGCTCGTCCCGATTGCCATAGTTGCAGATGACGGCGAGCGATCCATCTGACGAGACCTCGATCTCGTGCGGCGCCATGCCGGTTGGAAGAGTCGCCATGGACTCTCCGCTGGCCACATCGATGAGATCCACCGTATTGTCGGTCTTGTTGGCCACGAGAAGGGTCTGAGCGCTGCTGGCGCTCGGGACCAGGGCCATCGCGACGACAAACGCTGCGAAGAGAAGCGAGGAAGAAGTTGATCGGCGCATGTGTAGCTCCTAGCAAGGGGCAACCCAGGGTTGTTGGGAGGCCTCGGGTTGCGGTCAGCCAGCCGGGCGTCACGGGACATCCAATCCTAGCTCATTGGGTCGTCGGTTGGATGCCCAGGAGAGGTCGGTGGATTCGTCCCAAATTGTCCATGACCTCGACCGTCGAGACCCTCTCTGGAAATTCAGATGCCGTGGTGGGTTGTTCTCTGAAGGTAGAGGAGGGATCCAATGAGAAAAGGGTTTCTTGCCCTGCTGCTGGCGAGCCTGCTTCTCCCAGGAGCGCCGGCCGTCCAAGCTGAGGGCTATCAGAAGGCTCATCAGCGGATGTTGCAGGAGATCGAGGCAGACACCCGGCTCACCGCCCGCGAGACCGGCAGGGAGGCTCTGGACAGTCGCGTCATGGCGGCGATAGCCCGGGTGCCACGACACGAGTTCGTGCCGCCCGAGCTGCGTCGGCATGCTTACGACAATCGGCCGCTGCCGATTGGCTATGGCCAGACGATCTCGCAGCCGTACATCGTGGCCCTGATGACCGATCTGCTCGGGTTGGCAGGGGACGCGAAAGTCCTGGAGATAGGCACCGGATCTGGATACCAGGCTGCGGTCCTGGCTGAAATGGGGGCGCGCGTCTTCACGATCGAGATCATTCCAGAGCTGGGAAGCGAGGTGGCGAAGAGGTTTACGGAGTTGGGCTACTCGGAGATCGCGAGCCGAGTCGGAGACGGGTACTACGGATGGGAGGAGGAAGCGCCTTTCGACGCAGTCATCGTGACAGCTGCGTCACCGACGATTCCGCCCCCACTGGTCGCGCAGCTCGAGCCTGGCGGCGTGCTGGTGATACCCGTAGGAGGACCGTTCTCCGTGCAGCAGCTTACCCTGGTGGAAAAGGACGAATCGGGTGTTGTTCGAACCAGACATGTGCTCCCGGTGGCCTTTGTTCCCCTGACGGGAACCCGGTAGACCTCATCACTCCACGATCCACGGATCACGATTCCGCCGTTTCATGCCGCTTCGTCTTGCCATTCTGATCCTGTCGGCTGCGGCGATCGGTTACGAAGTCCTGCTCATTCGACTGTTCTCCATCATCCAATGGCAGCAGTTCGCGGCCATGGTGATCAGCCTGGCGCTGTTGGGCTACGGAGTCAGCGGCAGCTGCCTGGCCCTGGTGAGGTCCCGGTTGCTGTCTGGGCGATCCTCGACACCAGGGCGAGCTGTGCTGATCGGTGCGGTGTCGTTCGGGCCGCTGTCTGTGGGGGCCTACCTTCTGGCTCAGCGACTCCCCTTCAATGCGTTGGCCCTCGTCTGGGAGCCAGAGCAGCTGCTCTGGCTGCTCCTCGTCTATTTGGTCCTGGCCCTGCCCTTCCTCAGTGTCGGTTTTACGATCGGTCTCTGCCTGACAGTATGGCGAGAGGAGATCCCTCGCTTCTATCAGGCCGATCTGCTGGGAGCTGGTCTCGGCGCAGCGGGTGTGATGCTGGCCTTATGGGTGCTCTCACCGGAGCGCATTCTCCTGGTCATAGGCACAGGCGGCCTCCTCGCCGCCACGGTCGCCAGCCTCGACTCCAGGGTCGCTTTCAAGCGGTCCTCGACGGCACTGCTGGCAGTGGTTTCGCTGTCCTCGATGATCATCCCTGGCACCTGGATCGATCTCAGGCGCTCGGAGTACAAGAATTTGAGCAAGGCCCTGCTTGTGCCCGGAGCCGAGGTCATGATGGAGCGGTCGAGTCCTTTGGCTGTCCTGTCTGTGGTACGTAGCCCGAAAGTACCCTTTCGTTATGCGCCCGGACTCAGCTTGGCGTATGGGGGGATTCTTCCCGAGCAGCTCGGCGTTTTCGAAGATGGAGACGGCATGGCCGTCGTCGATCGGCGCTCACCCGGCGAAGGCGCATCGGGCTACCGTGACTTCCAGGTCTCCTCTGTTGGTTACCAGCTCACGGAGAATCCACGTGTGCTGATTGTCGGACTGGGCGGGGGAGGAGAGGTCATCTCTGCCCTCGGCCATGGGGCGGCGAGCGTCATGGTTGTCGAGCAGAATCCGCAGTTGGCAGCCCTGCTACTGGGCGAGCTCGCTGAGTTCTCGGGCTACCTCCTGGAAGAGCCGAGTGTCGAGGTGACGGTAGGAGAGCCGCGTGCCTTCCTGGCGTCGCGTCGAGATGCATGGGATCTCATCCACTTGACAGACATGCAGTCGCTCACCGTGTCGGGTGGAGGGGTGGGGGCCGCGGGCGTCAGCTATCTGTACACGGTGGAGGCGCTCGAGGAGTTGGCCGAGCATCTGACGCCTGGAGGCCTGCTGTCGGTAACCCGACGGCTGAGGGTGCCGCCCCGTGACAGCCTGAAGTTGTTTGCGACTGCCTGGGAGGCTCTCGAGAGCCTTGAGCGGGGTAGTGCGCAGGACAGCCTCGCGATGGTGAGGAGCTGGGATGCGGTGACTCTCCTGATGAAGAGAGGCGGATGGTCGAGCACCGAGCTCGAAGAGCTTCGTGCCTGGTCTCGAGATCGATGGCTCGACGTGGTGTTCCTGCCAGGGATGAGGCCCGAGGAGGCGAATCGATTCAATCGGCTGGAGAAACCCTATCTGCATCTTGGGACGACGGCTCTGGCGGGGGAAGATCGTCAAGACTTCATCGAGGACTACAAGTTCCTTATCCGACCCGCCAGCGATGATCGGCCCTTCTTCTCCCATTTCTTCCGGTGGCGGGCATTGCCGGAGCTGATCGAGCTGCGCGGCCGGGGCGGGGCGTCCCTGGTGGAGTGGGGCTATCTTGTGGCGGTCGGCACATTGCTGCAGGCGATCCTCGCCGGCTCCGTTCTGATACTCCTCCCACTCCTTCTTCAGCCGGGCTGGCGGCACGGACGGGAAGGGTCAGGCACGACGTGGAGCTTCTTCGCGGCATTGGGTTTGGCTTTTCTCATGCTGGAGATTGCCTATATCCAGCGGGTGACCGTCTATGTAGGAAACCCGATCTTTGCTGTGGCCACGGCTCTCGCTGCGTTTTTGGTGTTCGCCGGCCTGGGTAGCGGTTCGATATCCAGGCTGAGCGATTCGAAAGCACAGGCTCTCGAATCGAAGATCGGTTTTGTCGCCGGAGCGATCGTGCTGCTATGTCTCCTGCACCTCGGTCTCGCGCCGGTGATCTTTCGGGCGACGCAGGCGCTGGCGCTCGGCTGGAAGGCCCTCCTCAGCGTGGCTGTTGTCGCTCCCCTGGCGTTTGCGATGGGAATGCCTTTCCCACTGGCTCTGCAGCGGCTTGGCCGCACCCATGCAGAGCGCATTCCTTTGGCTTGGGGCATCAATGGTTGGGCTACTGTGGTGAGTGCTGCTCTGGCGCCGCTGATGGCGATCCACTTTGGCCTCAATGCTCTCGTGGTCTTCGCTGCTCTCTGCTATGGCTTGGCAGGGCTTGTGGCGGGCTCGGTTGGCGGTGGTGGCCCGAGCCGGGCACGTCTCGCTGTTGGGAGTAGACTAGAAGGCAGCGGCTCGGACGGATGAGGTCGAGGAGGTGGGATATGGCGGCCAAGCTTGCAAGCGGCAATCGGGACATTGCCAGGTTGGTGGAGAAACAACTGCGCAACTGGGAGCTGGGCAGGCAACAGAGAGTGACTGCCGAGTTGGCGAAACCTCTGCAAGCCGAGGATTTCGTGTGCATCTCCCGCCAGGTGGGCACCAATGGGGAGGAGGTGGCCGAGAGGGTGGGTGTGGCCCTGGAGTGGCCGGTATTCGGCCGGCAAGTCCTGGAGGCCATGGCAGGTGATGACGAGCAGCGCCGTCGCGTCTACGCCTCCATGGACGAGCGGGAGCTGAGCTGGCTAGAGGAAACCCTGAGATCGCTGATGGAGGGTGACTTCGTCAGGAACGACTACTACCATCGCCTTTGCGAGACGCTGCTGTCTCTGGCCGGGCAGGCCAACAGCGTCTTCCTGGGTCGAGGTGCCGACCTCATCTTGCCGCGGAACCGCGGTTTTCGGGCTCGCCTGGTGGCTCCGGAGGCGGATCGGGTGCGCAGCCTCGCAGCTACAATGGGATTGCCGCCCAGCAGAGCGAAGCCCGAATTGGAGCGCATCGAGCAGGAGCGCACACGGTTCCTTCAGCGGCACTTCGGTGTCGACCCCGACGATCCAATGCGCTACGACATCACCATCAATCTGGCGAGGTTCTCTGTCGATCAGGCAGCGACGATGATTCTCCAGGCGCGATCTCTGCTTCGGGGTAGGAGCTGAGAGTTCGAATCCCATGCCAGGGCAAAAGGAGCTGTCAGATACCCTTCGGGGCAAGGGACGGCATCGTGCGGCGACCGGGGACGGCGGGCTCCTCTTCAGCCTGACGCCGGGCGCGACTGTGATCAGCCCGGATCGACAGCATTCGCTGACCTTCGATCGAGAAGGACGTTTGCATCTCTATTTCAGGCGGGGTGCGACCTACAAGCGGGGCCTGGCCAGCGACCTCCATCTTCGATTTCGGGACCATGGGCGCCAGCGACGCCAGCTCTCTCCCGAGGAGGCAGGATCGATCTTCGCTGAGGCCTATCAACAGGCGCGAGAGATCGCGAGCCGAGTCGATGGCGAGCTCGAAGCCCGCCTGAGCGAGGAAGTCCTGCGGTGGACCCCGGAGAGCCTCGCAGCGGAGCGTCAGCGCTTCCTGTCCTGCTATCGCCCTATCGCGATCCTGCCGCCGGATCAGTATCTCTCGATCGTGCTCCAAGCGACGCAAGGCTGTAGCTGGAACCGGTGCACATTCTGCAACTTCTACATGGACCGCCCGTTCAGACCCAAGTCGACGGTCGAATTCCGGCAGCATACGGAAGGGGTGAAGGACCTGCTGGGAGAAGGCGTCAAGCTACGTCGAGGGATCTTCCTGGCTGACGGGAACGCGTTGGCATTGTCGCTGAACAGGCTGGAGCCGATGATCAGCATCGCCAAGGAGATCTTTCCCGAGCGCTCGCTCGTCGGCTTCGTCGACCTCTTCAGCGGTGAGCGGCATCCTGTTGCTCACTGGAGGCGGCTGGGTCAGTTGGGTCTGAAACGGGTCTATGTGGGTATGGAAACGGGCTTGGACGAGCTTCTGGGACTCGTCAACAAGCCAGGCTCCGCAGCGGAGTTGAGTGCTTTCGTGGGCGATCTCAAGAGAGCTTCCTTGAGCGTTTGTCTCATTGTCATAGTGGGTCTAGGCGGCCGTGAGTACCGATCCGAACACTCACGGGCCAGCCTCGAGGTCCTGGACAGCCTGCCTCTGGATGAGACCGACTTGATCTACCTGTCGCCGCTCGTACTGCAACCTGGAACGACAGATTACCGGTCGAGGCAAGGAGACACCCCTTTGACCCCCATGACGGAAGACGAGATCGAGGTGGAGTTGCAGCAGATGGCGACGAGAATTCGAGGGCTCGGTGTCAAGACAAGTCGGTACGACATCCGAGAGTTCATCTACTGAAATGGGCTGACGGGCCCACCGAGACTCGCGCCGCGCTCCTCGCAGCGCCCGAAGTCTGTTCGACCTCTCTTCGAAGGTGGTACTTGCCAGGACTCGGGCAGGACGGTAAGTTGGGTATCATCAATTCGTATTTCTGTTGCCGGAGACTACCGCGATGAGTGTAGACACGCCTCTGCCTGATGAGATGAATCCCTCGCACTACATCGAGAAGGTGAGCCTCATCACGGGAGAAACGATCAACGAACAGATTCTGCCGAAACAACTTCTGGTCCAGCACCATCGCGACTATCACCTGGTGGATATCCATGCGCGTCACATGATGAGTCGGGTGGTGCGCGAGACCGGGAGCCCCGAAGAGGCTCGCAGGCGAATGCGAAAGGTGCGTCGCAAGGGCCAGAGAGCGGCTGAAGTGGTGGCAAGACTGATTGGGCAATCTGACGTTTCCAAGGTCTCGAAGGCACTGTTCGGTTTGAAGGACAAGGAGTACTTTTTCCGTTTCAAGAAGCCACCGGTGGAAGAGGCTGCGATCCAACGACAATTGGCGGAGCTGCGTGAACAAGCCGCCGTGCAGCTGGACAAGCTATCAGTCGAGGGGCGCCCGGCACTGCGGGTTCTGCTGACCGGAGGTACCGGCTTTGTCGGCAAGGAGATCATCTGGCAGGCGGCGCACGACGACGACATTGTCGAGATGATCGTGGTGATTCGACCTCGACAGATCGTCGACCGAAAGACGGCAGAAGTGGTGAAGATCGTCAGTCCGGCGGAGAGAGGCGAAACGCTGCTGGATCGACTGTGGCTCGAAGACCCCGAAGTGCGTTCCAAGTTCACCTTCGTCGAAGGCGATGTGGAACAGCCCAATCTGGGAATCGACGACGGCGTTCTGGAGAGCCTGGGACAGCGGATTACTCATGTCGTTCACTGTGCTGCCAGCGTCGCCTTCGACGACCCATACGAGAAGTCGTTTCGCACCAATGTGACGGGGACCGTGAATGCCCTGGAGTTTTCTTACGCGCTGCAATCGTCACCGGGAAGCTCTTTCGTTGCCCACGAGAGTATAGAAACCTCTTACATCCACGGTCGCAAGGTGACAGGTCTGGCGCGAGAGGCGCAAGTGGTATTCCCACGAAATTTCTACAACAACTTCTACGAGGCGACGAAAGCCATGGCCTCCTTCGAGACCGAGCGCTTCATGCTGGAGAAGGGGCTGAGGGTCGTCCAGCTGTGTCCCGCCATCGTCATCGGAGAGACCAGAGCCGGGAACAATCGAGGAGACGCCAAGGTGGTCAACGCCCCGGTGAACCTATTCGGTCGGGCCCAGGAGGCCCTGGTCTCGAAGGAAGGCAGCTGGATCGATCGATCCAAAGGGGCGATGCTAGCCAAGATGGCCTGTGTCTTTCCTGCCGACCCCACGGCCGAGCTCAATCTGGTACCGGTTGACCGGGTCGTGGCTGGAATTCTCGCAGCGCTCAAGAAGCCAGCGGCTGTAGGCAAGAGAGTCCACCTGGCGGGGGATCATCGGCTCACCTCTCACCAGATCGCCCAGATCGTGCAGGAGGAATTGGGCGTCAGGGTGAAGCTGGCGGAACCGACGCTGCATCGAACCGTTACCCTGCCGATCGTTACGAAAGTCCTGAAAACCGCCAAACAGGACAAGATCGCCAACGCTCTCGACAAGTTGGGCACGATCTTCGCCCCTTACAGCGAGTGGGGCCAGCCGATCCACCAGGTCGGCAACGATGTGAAGGTTCTCGGATTGTCGACGCCGCGTCCCAATACCGAGCACGTGTTTCGGCTCTTGTGCCGGCACAACCGCTTCGTTCAGGAGTTCGGCAAGGTGAGGGATCTGGACGAAATCTCTCGCCGAGAAAAGGCCTGGTGGAATTTCATGCTGGGTCTGGAAGATGAAATGGGAATGCCGGTTGGAGCCATTCCGGCTGACAAGTTCCACGCCATGATGGCCGAGCGACTCGATACCGGCAGCTTCACTCTGCTAGGTAGCGGAGAAGCCTGAGCCGATCCTTCGTTGAATAGGTAGCAGAGGGCTCAGTCGCCAGGCTCCTCTGCATGGCCCGACCAGGACTTCATCCCTGTCGTTACTCCCATCAGGTCGGCCAGCCCATCGGACAAGAAGCGAGGCAGGATTCCTTTCAAGAGCGGTGTAAGTTTGACCAGGTAGGGCTCCAGAACCATCTCCTGACGCTTCAAGATCGCAGTCCGAACCTTCTCGACCAGCTGCTCGGGCTTGAGAAAAGGCATCAGCAGGGGCGGCCGGACGCCATCGAACATCCCAGTGTCGACGTAGCCCGGGCAAACGGTGGTGACCCCGACGTGCTTGTGGCCCAGCTCTGCCATCTCTTGACGAATCGACTCGGTGAATCCCAGCACGGCCCACTTGCTCGAAGCGTAGGTTGAGCCCCAGGGTAGAGGGACGAGGCCGGATGCGCTGCCGATGTTCACCAGATGGCCCTCCTCGGCAGCGATCAGGTCGGGTAGGAAGTAGTAGGTCATGGCCACGACTCCAGAGACGTTGACCTGGTAGGTAAGCAGGTGCTTGTCGAGCGGGAGGTCGAGGAAAGGGCCGCCGAACACCACCCCCGCATTGTTCACCAGAACCTCCACCGGACCGAGCTGATCATGCAGGCGCTGTCGGAAGTCTGGCAGAGCCTCGATGTCGGTCACGTCCAGCGTGAAAACCGAGCATTCGACCTGGTCCTGTTGCAGGCTCTCGCGGGCCCGATCCAGCTCCTCGGTCTCGAGGTCGGCAAGGACGATCCTGCCGCCATCTCGCCCGAGGCGCCGAGCCATGGCGAGTCCGATTCCGCGGGCCCCACCGGTGATGAGAATCAGCTTGTCACGGAGGCTGCGCATGTGTCTCTTCCTCCTTGGTCTGGTTGCCTGCCAGAGCAACGGTTGCTGATGCATTCAGCCTAGCACGGCATTCGGGAACCCGGAGCGCGCTCGCCACTCCATGAGATTGCGCTACACTGGAAATGGGGGGTTGGAGGACTGCAAAGTGAAACACGTGCTTGTTGTCGGCCTGGACGAGGGCACCGAGGACATCGAGCTGGAGTTTCAAGGCGAGGCGGTTCGTCTGGAGACAAGAGGTTGCGCCGGCGATATTGGTGTGGCCGCCGGGTTGATCGCCGGATTCGAGGGCAAGGTGGATGTGATCGCTCTCGATGGACTGCCGCTGGACCTCGAGCTGGGTAATGCCAGTCGGCCTTATAGACATACTGCCGGCTTGGCTCTGGCTGCCGCGCGAACCCCCATCGTCGATGGCACTGGCATCCGCTCCGCACTGGAGCGTTGGAGCGTCTCCCTGGTCGACCGAGCCGAACCGGGGATCTTCAGCCAGAAGAGAATCTTGATGGTGCCGGGTCTCAACCACGTGGGCCTGACCCATGCGCTGGGGCGTCGCTCACCGCATCTTCGATTCGCCGATCCGGAGGTCTTCTTCGGGCTTCCGAGTTTGCCAGGGGTTGGCAGTCAATATACCCTCCATCAGACCGAAACTCTGGTCTTGAGCCGGTTGCAGGGAGCCTCTATCTCGAGGCTCTCGCCAATGTTGGCGGACGGTCCGCGGCTGGAGACTTCAGCTCGTTTTCGTTGGGCTGATGTGCTCGCTGGGGACATCCGAATGATCCGCTGCCACGCGCCTTCGGATCTTCCTCACAAGACCGTTGTGGTCCCGTTCGCTCGGCAGGAAGATATCGAGGATCTTGCAGAGCGGGGAGTTTCGATCCTGGTGACCCTCATGCCTACGCTCGAGCCCGAAGCGGAGCTGGCGAGGCACTCGGCTGCGATTGTCGAAGCACTCTGCGTGGCAACTGATGCCCGCCCGCACGCAGAGCTTTACGAGGGCACCTATCTCAACTTGCTGGCCGAGTTGGACTGGCAACCGGGTATTCGCTACCTACAGGCGGCGGAGGCCGGAGTCAACCGCTTCGCTTTTGTGATTCATCCCTTGAATGTCGGACAGATCCACAACCACCCGACGTTTCGTTGGACCCGCCATCTGCCGGACTCGTTGGTGGAGAACGTTGCGGCCTATCTGCCTCCGTTCTATATCTCCAGAATCACCGGCGCGCAGTCGCCGACAACACTACGGCAGGTCGAAGGCCACCTCATCAGTCTTGGCGCTACGCCGAAGCAGATGCTGAAGCGGGGGGAGCGATTTACCTACTCACGGCTCAACAAGGCCGCCAGGCTGGCGGAACGGCGAGGCTGCCGGCTCATGGGCCTGGGGGCCTTCACCAGCGTCGTCGGCGATGCAGGTGTCACCGTCGCTCACGAAACGGATATCGCAATCACCAGCGGCAACAGCCTGACGGTGGCAGCTACCCTCGAAGCCGCCAAGCAAGGCGCTATCAGAATGGGTCTGACCGATCTGACACGTGGTCGGGCGATGATCATCGGGGCGACCGGCTCGATCGGCTCTGTTTGTTCTCGCCTGCTGGCGCAGGCGATCGGCGATGTAGTGCTGGTCTCGATCGAGCCGGAGAAGTTGATCGAGCTCAGGCGAACCATCGAAGCCGAGACCCCCGGCGTCCGGGTCAGCATTGCGACCAAGCCCGGGAGCCTGGTGGGTGAATGTGATTTGATCGTTACTGCGACATCGGCCTTCGGGCAACGCATCCTGAATATCTCTGACTGCAAACCCGGGGCGATCATCTGCGACGTGGCCCGGCCGCCCGATATCAGCCAGGCCGAGGCGGCGCTGCGCCCCGATCTGCTGATCATTGAAAGCGGAGAGGTACTGCTGCCGGGCGACGTGGATTTCGGCTATGACATCGGCTTGCCACCCCAGACGGCTTACGCCTGTCTGGCGGAGACAGCTCTGCTGGCCATGGAGGGGCGCTTCGAGGACTACACCCTGGGCCGCTACATCGAGATGGACCGGGTCAAGGAGATCTTCCGGCTGTTCCAAAAGCACAAGTTGGAGATCGCCGGTCTGCGGTCCTTCGGTCGGCAGCTGTCGGAGGAGGATTTCCGCCACAAGATAGAGCTGGCTGACCGCCTTCGGCAAGATCCTGGAGGCTTCAGGGAGTGTCAAGCCGCAGTCCGGGCGGGGCTGGAGAGGATTCCGCGGACTTCAAAAGGAGTGCAGGCGGGAGGCTCTGGGACAGCCACGCTTTGGTTGGCCGCGGCGGGCGGGTTGGGCCTCGTAGGCTTCTGGCTGGGCCGTCGCCGAAGGAGATCGAAGCGATACTCCGCTTGATTTCATGGCCAGCTTCCGCCGGTCACCGATCAGGTGTCGTCGAGGACTTGACGCACCTTGTTGGCTAGCGCGTCGGGTGTGAAGGGCTTCTCGAGGAAATTGGTTTCGGGATCGAGCTCACCGTGATGGGTGAGCACGTCGTCGCTGTGCCCGGATATAAAGAGAACCTTGAGGTCGGGTCGAGCGGCCAGAGCCGCCTCGGCCAACTTGGCGCCACTCAATCCGGGCATGACGACGTCGGTGAGTAGCATGTGCAGAGGTTCCTGCATTCCATCGAGGATCCGGAGGGCCTGAGCTCCATTCTCGGCTGTTGTTACGTGATATCCGCTGTTCTCGAGGATCTTGCAGGCTAGAGCCCTGACTCCGTCCTCATCCTCGACCAACAGGATGTTCTCCGTGCCTGGTGATTGCCCTTCCAGCTCGGCCGCTGGTCGCTCGTGGGTGTCGGCCTTTTCGATGCGCGGTAGATAGATCCTGAACCGCGTTCCCTTGCTGGGCTCGCTGTCGACCCAGATATAGCCGCCACTTTGTTTGACGATGCCGTAGACAGTCGAAAGACCGAGACCGGTTCCTTTGCCCACCTCCTTCGTGGTGAAGAAGGGCTCGAAGATTCTCGACTGATCGTTAGTCGGTATGCCGCGGCCGGTGTCGGTCACCGCCAGCATCGAGTAGGGCCCCTCGATCACTTCGTAGTTGCCGTCGCTGAAGCTCGGATCCAACCGCACGTTGGCAGTCTCGATGGTAAGACGGCCACCGTCGGGCATGGCATCGCGGGCGTTGACCGCCAGATTGACCAGCACCAGCTCCAACTGACTGGGGTCAGCCTTGACCCAATCCAGCTGCGGATCGAGCTCGGTCTCCAGCTCGATGCTCTCGCCGACCAGTCTGCGCAGCATATTGCTCATATCGCAGACAATCGTATTGAAGGTCAGGACCTCGGGCACCATCATCTGCTTGCGGCTGAAAGCGAGTAGCTGGCGGGTGAGGGAGGCGGCCCGGCGAGCCGCCTTGCTGACCTCATCGATCTGTCCGCGAAGGTCGTCCCTCGGCGACAGCTGCCTGGCCATGAGCTCGACGTTGCCGATGATGACGGTCAGGAGGTTGTTGAAGTCGTGAGCGATGCCACCGGCCAGTTGTCCTACGGCCTCCAGACGCTGGGCTCTCCGCAGTCGCTCTTCACTCTCGACCAGCGCCTCTTGAGCGTCCTTCCAGGAGGAAATGTCGCGAGCGACTCCCAGAATCCCCGTGGGTCGACGCTTCTCGTCCCGGAGGAGGGTCATCTTGACCTCGCACCAGAGGGGAGTTCCGTTCTTGGCCACCAGCTCGAGGTCGAGGGTTCGAGTGCGGGAAAGACCGGTCTCGACCTCATTCTCGAATCTCAGCTCTTCCAGGAGGGTGTCTCGGGCCAAGGGAAAGGAGTCGGCGGCGAGCAGCTGACCGAGATCGACGCCGGGCAGCTCGTCGGGTCGGTAGCCGAGCAACCGCCAGACAGACGGGCTTGCGTAGGTGAGCTGTTGATCGAGGTCCATCGTCCAGATGACGTCGGAAATGGCCCCAGTGAGGAGGAGAAACCGCTCTTCGCTCTGGCGCAATTTCTCTTCGGCGCGGCGCCGCCCCGATATGTCGCGGCCGACAGACTGGATCTCGAGGAGCACTCCGTCTTTGTCGAAAAACCCGTGATCGGTCCATTCCTGCCAGCAAGCGAGCCCATCGGACGTCAGGACGCGGTGCTCGTCTATGGCGGTCGGCGTGGCAGTGGAGAGAGAGGTGATCTTGGCTCTAACGCGGTCCCGATCCTGCTCGTGGACCCGCTGAAAGAGGCTCGTCCCGAGGATTGCGGCCCGAGGCTGATCGAAGAACCGACAGTAGGCGTCATTGACGAATGTGTGAGTACCGTCCGGCAGCCACCTGACGATGAACTCGGTCTGGGTCTCGACGAGGCTCCGATATCGGGCCTCGCTTCGTTTGAGGGCGCGGATGGTGTGGCGCTGTTCGGTGACGTTGCTGCAGCTGACAGCGAGTGAGCTCAGGCTCTGCCCGCTGAGAACGGGGGCCACTCGGATCTCGAGGGTCCAGGCCTGACCGCTTTGCGCTCGGTACTCCACCTCGCACCGATCCTGGATCTTGCGGTCCATGACTCTCTGCAGGCACTCGGTCAGGTCCCGACGAAAGCGAATCGGCAGAAGCGAGGAGAGCTTGTGGCCGATCATTGCCGCCAGATCGAGATCCGGCAGGGGGCGGTTGGCGACCAGGACTACGCCCTCCAGGTCCAGCATAAGGAGGTAGTCTGGAGCGTTCTCGGCCAGAGCCCGCTTTTCTTGATGGGCCCAGTCGGAATCAGGGGTCCTCGGGGGTGCCGAGGAGCCAAGTGGCAAGGCGCCACCCGCGGCTTTCGAGCTGGAGGAGCCTTCGCTCATGATCTTCACAGGTTGCGTTACCCTCTGCCCCGACTAGGAGCTCGGACGGAAGCAGGGCACGCGAAGCTACAGTGACTTGTCTACCATGCCAGGGCCCACACTACTATGGATTGCTCGACAGTCTGACTTCGAGGGAGAAGGACGGGCCTGGTCTTGCCGAGCCCGACGGGGCGGGCCTAGTAGATCGTCTGACCCAGCAAGGAGGCCACGAGCTCGACGCAGATCTTCGCCGTGCGGTTCTGGTAGTCGAGAATCGGGTTGATCTCGACGACATCGACGGAGCCGACGTTGGCGCTCGCTGCCACGAGCTCCAAGAGGACATGAGCTTCGCGGTAGGTCAGGCCTCCAGGTACCGGGGTACCAACGCCGGGCGCTTCAGTCGGGTCGAGGCTGTCCATATCCAGACTGACGTGAATTCTCGCCAGGTGGGCCAGGCTCCGAATGGCCTGGTTGGCGACCTGCCCGATTCCCTGTTCGTCGATCTCGCGCATGGTGAAGACCGTAATGCCGCTGGCACGGAGCAGCGATCTCTCGGCGAAATCGAGGCTGCGGAGCCCGACGAGTACCACATTCTCGGCGGAGACCTTGGGGCCCGGCCTGCCGATGTCTACCAGCTGGGAGCTCCCCTGTCCGGTGAGTGCAGCAAGTGGCATGCCGTGGAGGTTTCCGGTGGGCGAGGTACTGGGAGTGTTGAAGTCCCCATGAGCGTCGATCCAAAGGAGACCTGCCGGGCCTCTCTCGGTGGCGGCTGCCACCGTGCCGAGCGCGATCGAGTGGTCGCCACCGAGAAATACGGGGATCTCGCCCTCAGCTATGGCTTCCAATCCAGCTTCGTAGACGGCCGTGCATGCTTCCACCACCGCCGGTAGGAAAGCCATGCCGCCCTCCGCCGGAAGTTCGTCACGGACGGGAATCTCTACGTTTCCACAGTCTCGGACCCTGCAGCCGATCTGTCGCAAATGGTCGTCCAGGCCTGCATATCGCAGCGCGCTCGGGCCCATGTCCACGCCACGTCGTGACTGTCCGAGATCCAGCGGCACGCCGACGATTTTGACCACCCTATCCACTATTGCCTCTCCTTCGTTCAGCTGGTGTCCCAACGCCTCGCCGGGCGAGTCCAAGGAGATCGACTGGCGGCTCAGAGCTTCTCACCGACGATCTGCTTGTAGCCTTTGACCGGGGGGCCGGTCGCAGAGCCAACAGGACCTGCACTCACCTTCCATTTGGTGGACCCGTCCAGAGTGTCTCGCAATCTCCTCGTCAGGTCGTCGAAGACACCGCTCATCTCGTAGCGGATCGCATCTTCTTCGCGGTTCCAGATCGACACCGAGAGTGCCTGGTCGGGGTCGTGCAAGGCTTCTGCCAGAAAGGCGGCGCGGCACCCTGGCGTGGAATGGAGAGTCGGCAGGACAGCAGTGTCATAGAGGTCGATGAGGTCGTCCCATTTTCCGGGTTTGACCCGCACCGAGACGATCTTCAAATAGAGCCGCGGTGGCAGGTTGGAGTCGGGCAGCTCTTCATCTCCGGCCTCGACGGTAAAGGCGTCGCCGATCATCGGCTGCGGCGACCCATGCGGCTCCAGGGCTGAACCTTCGGACAGCCGGACGTTCCACTCCGCAGTACCCGAGACGAGCTTGGTGCCCTCTTCGAGGAGATCTAGATAGTCAATGCTGTGCTCGTATCGGTCCGCCGCCTCGGGGCTGTCCCAGAACGTCATGGAAATGCACTCGTCGGCTTTGGAGGTGGCTTGGAGCAGGCTGGCGAACCGGCAGGCACTGTGCTGCTGGAGCAGCGGCAGGACCTTCTTTTGGTAGAACTCCTGAACTGCTCGCAGATCGGCGCCCTGGGTGTCGAGCTTGAGGAAGCGCAGGTACACGGGGAGGTCTCTTTACTGTTTCCGCATCCAGATCTCGGTGCCGCCTTTCTCGAAACGCACCTCGTCCATGAGTTGATTGATGAGGTAGATCCCCCGTCCGCCTTCGGCGTAGAGATTCTCGCCGGACAGTGGGCTGGGAATGCCCTGGGGGTCGAAGCCCGGACCCGGATCGCGAATGATGATCAGCATTCCCCTCTCTTCGTCACAAGCGACGCAGACCTGGACGTTGCGCGACGGATCTTCCTCACAACCGTGCACGACTGCGTTTGCCAGGGCCTCCTGCAGAGCCAGCTCGATCTCATTCGCCTTGCCCTTGGAACAGTGCATGTCCTGGACCACCGCCATGATTCGATCGACGGCCGGCGTCACCTCTTCGACGGAGCCCTGAATCGTCATGTTGAGACGCAGGATGAGTTTCTTGGAGTCGAACTCGCAGCTCGATATCGGTTCGCTTGGCATGGCAGCCTCCACACCGGCTCTTCGCCCTACAGCGCGGGAATTTCCCATTATGGCACGAAGATGGATCGAGGAGTCCGGACGGCTGTTCGGCGGGACCGATCTCGGCTACTTCCAGAAGATCATCAACGTCAACCTGGTGGGCACGTTCAACTGCGTGCGGCTGGCGGCGTCGGCCATGGCAAAGAACGAACCGCAGGCCGATGGCGAGCGGGGCGCCATCGTCAACACGGCTTCGGTGGCCGGCAGTGCTCATGGGAGTGGAGTCGGATGTCGGCACTTTCGCCCCTGGAAAGTACGCCGACATCATTGCCGATCGTGGATATCGTCATCAAACATGGCAAGCGCTACAAGTAGCCTGGTGCAATCTCTGGATGGATCAGCTCTCGAATGGTGGCAATGGGCCCCGAGAAAGTGCTGGCCAGGGGTCCTCGACGCGATCCGCGGGGAATATTCCGGCCGGGCAAAGCGTCATTAGTAGATGAGGACTTCAGTGGGCGGAACTCTTGGCGGGGGAGGTGGAACCCACGGTACCGACTTCGGTCCGCGCTCCTGAGGAATCGAACCCTCCTCGGCCGAGGACGACTGGAGTCTGTCGGGCAACAGGTTAGTGCGCTCCCGGGGAGGTGAGCTTCCGTTGGAGCCGAAAGCCAAAGATCCAGGTGAGCGGGATCGAGCTGCGCAAGCTCTGTGCGGCACGCACGGGGTTCGGAGCCTCCATGAGACTCGAGGTCATGGCTGGTTGCCTCTCGGTCCTACCGAAAAAGCCGGTGATCGGCTGCAAAGCTCCTCGGTTCATGAGGTACCGTCGTCGGATGAGGGGGGCGACGGCGACGCGCCTGCGGATCCTATCCGTATGTATCTCCGAGAGATGGCCTCGGTCCCCCTCCTGGATCGAGAAGGAGAGGTTTCGATCTCGCGCTGTATCGAAGACGGGGAGCGCATGCTCTTTCGTGCCCTGGCTTCGAATCTGTTCCTGCTCGAGCGCTTGCTGACGACATACTACCTGGCGGCTCCGGAGGAGCGCCGGACGAACTGGGTCCTGGAAGATCCCCCGGAAGTCTTTGCGAAGGTGCCGGCCCTGCCGGGAGTCCGGCGATTGATGCCACACTTTCGTCGCCTCGCCGAAATCGAGGAGTCGATCGATCGACTCCGTCTTCATCAGGCGGGGATAGAAAGAGACTCTGCCCGATTTCAGCAGCTGGAGCGAGAGATCGATAGAGAGGTGGCGAGATCGGCGGTCGAGATTCACCGCATCGACCTTCCTGTCAAGGCAGCAGGCGGTCTGGACGACCTGCTGGGTGCCATCCGTCGGGAATACCGCCGCTGCGACCAGGGAATCCGCCGGGCGGCCAAGGCTCGCCGACACGAGACGAGCAAGGATCTTCAGGCTCTTCATCGCCGTCGCATTCGCCGGTATCGTCTGTGGCGCCAGGAACTGGATCGACGATTTGGCTCGAACGCGGACGAGATCAAGAGAATCGGTAAGTCGATGCGTCAGGGCACCGAGATTGCGGAGAAGTCGAGAGAGGCACTCATCGTGGCCAATCTCAGACTCGTCGTTTCGGTTGCGAAAAGGTACGCCCGGCGCGGACTGAGCCTTCTTGACCTGATTCAGGAAGGCAACCTCGGTCTGTTGAGAGCGGTGGCGAAGTTCGAGTATCGAAGGGGCTACAAGTTCTCCACCTACGCCCATTGGTGGATCCGTCAAGCCATTACACGAGCTCTGGCAGACCAGTCCCGAACCGTGAGGATTCCGGTTCATATGATCGAGACTCTTCATCAGCTGAGATATGCAGAGCGCTATCTGGTGCAGGAGTTGGGTCGGGCGCCATCGGTGGAGGAGCTTGCAGAGCAGATGAGCTTGCCGATCGCCAAAGTGAGACTGCTCCGCAAGGTGGCCCGACAACCGATCTCTCTCGAGGCACCGGTAGGCGACGATGAGGACTCACAGTTCGGGGACTTCCTGGAGGATCGTTCTACCACGTCACCTTTGGAGAGCGCCATCACCATGCGACTGCGAGAGCAGACCGCCGATGCTTTGAGGATGCTCAGCCCACGGGAGGAGACTGTGCTCCGCATGCGATTCGGGGTTGGTGGCAGGGATACCTATACCCTGGCGGAAGCTGGGCGCCGATTCGACATCACTCGGGAGCGCGTGCGCCAGATCGAGGCTCAGGCACTATCCAAGCTGAATCGGGATCAGCGAGCGGCCAAGCTGCGGCAGTTCGTCACCGCTTCCGATTCAGTTCGAGGTGTTGATAGAGAGGCCCGTCACTGAAGCCCAGCCTGCGGTAGTAGGGTCGCGTGCCAACAGCCGAGATCACCGCCAGGTTCCTGTAGTTCTTGTCAGTTGCGATCTTCTGGGCGCGGCGGATGAGGCGCCGACCGAGACCGAGGTGTTGAGATCGAGCGCCCTCTCTTTGCCCGATGGCCGCCAGGTGGCCGTAGACGTGCACCTCCCTGATCATGGCGCTGCTCTCGATCTCTGGTATCTGAATCCGGCGAGCGGGCAGGGATAGTCGAAGAAAGGCAGCGATCCGGTCCTCGGGGGTGACGAATTGAAGGAAAACCTCCCGACCGAGGCCGGTGTCGTAGTCCAATCGACGAAGGGTGAGACGGCTGGGATCCACACTTCGGTGGCGGATCTCGCGGGCACGGATGTCTCGACTCTCGAGGCCACGGAGGCGAATCTCCTCCTCGGCCACTTGTCGAAGGTTCGTCACCTTGTTTCCCGTGACGATATCGGTGCCGGGAATGTCTCGAATGATGCGGGTTATGCGGCAGTACTCGGGCGTTCGCCTGAGACACTCGGTGAGCACCCAGGTAAGCTCGCTCTGGGAGTAGGGAAGCCACTCACGCCGCTCGTAGTACCCCATCAACTCCGCGCTCTCGACGAGACTGCAAGGGTAGATCTTGAGCTCGTCGGGTCGAAAGTCGGGGTCGTCGAACAGGCGGTCGAAGTCGTCAACGTCAAGCTCAGGTGTGGAGCCGAGTAGATTCGGCATCCAGTGAGCGTGAATCTTGAATCCTGCCTGCCTCAGCAGTTTCGTCGCTCGTCGGATATCCGCCACGTCGTGGCCTCGTCGGTTGAGAGCGAGGACGCGGTCAGAGAGGCTCTGATATCCGATCTGGACCTTGGTTGCGCCTAGACGTCGGATGCGCAGCACTTCTTCGAGGTGGAGGTTGTCAGGACGGGTTTCGACGACCAGTCCGACGGCTCTGGCGACGGCTGATTCGTTGCGCTTCTGAGCCAGCTCCAGGGCACCCCAGTCAGCTTCCTCGAGGCGTGAGACGGTCGACTCGAGGCAGTCGAGGGCCCCGGCCACGATGCTGTTGTAGGAACGCGTCATACTTCGGCCATCGACTTCGACGTTGATATCGCGAAAGTCGAAAGCGGTTTTGGGTCGAGTCACGTAGGGTGTAGGAATCTCCGGCGAAAAGGCGTTCAGGGCGTCGAAGCAACGCTTTACAAACCAAATTCGGTAGGCCTCTGGATAGGAGGACCAGGTGCCGCCAAGCACTATGACCTCGGCCTTGTCCACATTGTGACCCGTGTTGTGATAGGTCAGGAGCCGTGACAAGCTCTGATTGAAAGGGTCGAACTGATGCTGGGCAGCGCGCTGGGCGCCAGGCTCGTCTGAGAGATAACTCTTCGGCATTCGTACATCGCTGGGACAGAAGATGCACTTCCCGGGGCAAGGGTACGGCTTGGTCAAAACGGTTACCGGTGCGACACCACTCAGCGTCCGCACCGGCTTCATGCGCAGCTTGTCTACAAAGGCGACTTCGTCCCGGGCCCAATCGAGCTTTCGGCCCAAGTATCGGAAACCCTGGATGATTTCGCTCTTGGAGAAAAAGCCCGAGCCATCCTTCGGGTAGCGTCTCAGGACCAACTCATAGCTGGCCTGGTCGAAGAGTTCCAGAACTTCGATCTCGGCGATGAGGGCGGCAAGCTGCTTCTCGTAGACCTCGGGCTCGAACTGAAGAGCAGATTCCTGCATTTCTTCTCTCACCATGAATCGCCAGACAATTGCAGCACTGAACCGTATCAACCGGAGCTTCTACCAGCTCAGGAGCGAGGAGTTCAGCCGCACTCGCAGGAGCCCCTGGCCGGGTTGGTCGCGAGTGATATCCGCCTTCCAGGAGCGCAGATCCACGATCGCTGCCGAAAGCCGCGCCTCTATTGTAGATGTCGGATGCGGAAACGGTCGGTTTCGGGACTTCATGGGGAGTCGTACTCAGAGCAAGATGCGCTATGTCGGCATCGATGCGAGCCTACCTTTGTTGGCCGAGGCGCGGCGGAGCGGCGCCGGATCGACGTCGGTCGACACGGCCTTGGTGGCCGCTGATCTGGTCACCGACCGTGCCCTCGGGTGCCTGAGATCCGCGTGCTTCGATCTGGCAGTCGCGTTTGGTCTGCTTCACCACATTCCCAGCAGGCAGGCGAGACTCCGTCTGTTGGCGGCTCTTGCGTCCTGCCTCAGACCGACCGGTTTGATGGCGGTCTCTTTCTGGCAGTTTGGCGAGCATCAAAGGTACTTGCAGCGCTCGGTCTCTTGGGCAGACTACAATCGGCAGGCTGAGGAGCCCATCGAGATGGCGGAGTTGGAGGAGGGAGATATGGTGCTGACCTGGGGGGAGCCTGCGACTGGGGAGACGCCGAAACTCAGCTCGTCTCTCCGGTTCTGTCACTTCACCAATGCGACCGAGGCAAAACAACTCGTCAGCTCCCTGTCGATGGAGCTCATAACTGGTTTCACTTCGGATGGTGAAGGAGGGCGCCAGAATCTATACTATTTGCTGGAGAAACCCCCCGAATAGCTGCGTCGCTGGAGTCCTTGCTAGGGGTTCGGGGAGCCTGATCGCCATCCCTGGCTGCAGAGCTCGGGAGACTTGGGCGAGTCGCAGCACCGCGGACGGTTCCTGGATATAATCGGTAGCGGGTCCAGGTCCGAGAAGCTGCACGTGTTGGTGGCGCGGTGATTTACGGCGTACGTGAGCCACGATCCCATGATCGACAACCGCACATTCCTGCTGAGCATCGTGATCAGCGTGGCGCTCGTGTTCCTGCTGCTGGTTTTCTTCTTGCGGGCGCTCCAGCTTTCCCGATCCCTGAAAAAGCAGAACAGTGAAATCAGGACCCTCCTCAACAAGATACATCGCATCGACGACGAGCTGACCTTCGTTCTCGATTTCATTCGGGAGTTGCCGCATCTGACCGGAGAGCTGAACAACCAGATGAACCCGAGAGGGATCCCGCAGGTGCTGATGAATGTTCTCGTCCGCACCTTCCAGCCCGAACAGGCGGTCGTTCTTCTGCGTCGCAAGCGCACCCTGGCGCAGCCCGAGCGGGACAAGGAGTTCATAGCAGCTGCGATTGCGGCGCCGAGGTCCACGTTCGATAGAGGGATGGTCGTGACCATGGGGGAGGGTGATCTCGGATACGTTGCACAGCAGCATCGGGTCCTGGATCATTCCGAGCTGGATCGGGAGGCGCAGCCGCATCGCCATGTGCGCGCCAAGGGCCTTTCGGCGTTTCGACCCGATCTGGCCTCGCCAATGACCATCGACGAGCGAACACTGGGAGTGATAGCTCTTCGGCGGCCCGAGAAGCAGAAGCCCTACGGCAAAGAGGTATTCCGGGTGATCGCCCAGATGGGAGCCTTCGCCCTGAACAATCTTCAAGCCTATGCCGAGGTCAAGTCGGTAGCCGACGTCGACCCGCTCACCAAGATCTGGAACAAGGGGGTACTCAATTTCAGATTGGGTGAGTTGGTCTTCGATGCCGAAGAGAGCAAGCGCAGTCTTGCTGTGTTCTTGTTCGACATCGACCATTTCAAGAACTACAACGATATCAACGGTCATGTGGCAGGGGATCGGTTGCTGCAGACGCTGGCACGACTGGTCAAGGAGCAGGTCCGGATCGACGACATCTTTGGGCGTTTCGGCGGTGAGGAGTTCCTGCTGATTCTGCCGAACAGGACCAAGTCCCAGGCCAGGATCACGGGAGAGAAGATCCGTGCCACCATCGAAGACTACGAATTTCCTTTCGGTGACAAGCAGCCTTTGAATCGCCTTACCATCAGCGGTGGGGTTGCCTGCTTTCCACAGGACGGGCGCAACAGCTCCGAGCTGATCCGGGCCGCCGATCAGGCTCTCTACCAGGCCAAGCGGGCGGGTCGCAATCGAATCATGGCGGCTGGTGCAGTTGCCTTGGCCGACTAGCGGCCCTGGCTGAGAACTGCGATGGCGGGCCGGTCAGGGCGAGTCCTCCTCCAACCCACTCCAGTGAAGACATCCGCAGGGTGAAGGTTGCAGGCCAGAGCAGAGCGAGGGCGATCCTGGAGGCCGTGGTCGGCAGAGCCACGGAAAGATCCCGAGTCTCGGCAACAGCATGAGATGCACCTCGCAGGCGCTGTTCGACGGGACGAGAATTGCCCTCGCCTGAACAGCGAGACTATCAACAGGCACCTGCTGAGAGTCGAGGGGTGAGGACGGGGCCGTGGCCCCGGGTGCTGCTGTCAGTCGCGATCGATCTGATCGTCCGAAAGTCTGAAGATCAGAGTAGTCCTGCCGGCCGTAATCTGGTCTCCTGGGAGGAGCTGGCTGTAGCGAATGCGGTTGTTGTTCAGATAGGTTCCGTTGCGGCTTGTCAGGTCCCTGACGAAGAACTCCGAACCGAAGGCTTCGATCTGGAAGTGGGCCGAAGATACAGACTGATCGGCGAGATTGACGTCGGCCTCTTTGCGGCCGAAGGAGGTCTTGGCTCGAACGATCGGGCGACGCTCCTCTCCGGGGCGAGCGCCCAGAATCAGCAGATACGGCTGGGCCTCGAGATCGAGAAAAGGAGAAGGCAATTGGGTCTCTTCAGCAATGAACTCTGTGCCTGTGGCGGTGGAGTTGGCCTGTTGAACCTGTCCGCCCTCATCGCCCGGCTCGAGCTCGTCCATGATCGAGTCCATCATCAGGGCTGGCTGAAAGACCGTGTCGGCCGGGTTCGACCGGTTGGATGACGCTGCTGGTGATCGAACGATGGCTCGCTCTTCTGTTTCGATCTCGATCTCATCTGTCAGATTGGCAGCCCGCAATTCGACGCTCCCGCTGTCCTGCCGTTCACCAGATCCCACCACCTGGTCGGACCGGTGGGCGGGGGACCCGCAGATCGGACACCTCCACTCCGTCCGGGAGTCGTCGCTATCGGTAGAGGAAAAAGGATAACCGCAATTGTCGCAGATGATTTCCATGGCTCCCTACTCCTTCCAGCGGAGTCGAAGATCGCTCGTCTTTCGATTCAGGGTGACCTTCAGGACCCGCTGGGCACCAGCCACGAAATGGCTACGGATTCTCCTCGAAGTTTCGATCTCTTGAGCTGGCACTGAGACCCTGACTTCCAGAGAGTGCTGTCCTTCGGGTACCGGAATGATGGCCATGACATCCTTGCCCTTGGCCCAGGCCACAGGATTGATCGGGCGTTTGAGAGGTTCGGACCAGACGACGTCCCCGTCCAGGAGGACGGACAGATGGGCCTTTTCGTTCTTGTGACGATAGTGGAGCTCGACCACCGAGACACCTGCTGCACCGATTCCAGGAGGGCTCGAAACGGATTGCGTCGAGATCGGTGCCGGATCAGCCAAAGGGGCATTGTCGAGTCCCTGGCTGAAAAGTGACACGGGAACAACGGAGGCCTCGCCGGGCTCGATGATCTCTGGTTCGGACTTCGATGGTCGCGGCTCGCTCCGCTGCGGCTGAGTGGATGATTGCCGGGGGGTTATCGAGACTGCCGGAGCCGCGACGGTCTCTTCGGGAACCGCGTCTGGTGGAGCCTCGTGCGGCGCTTCGACCGACTGGAGGGCTGCGACCTCCTCGGCGTGGAACCGAGCCGCGAAACTCGGTACTCGAAGCTGCCTACCTTGAGGAGGAGCGACGCTCTCGCGATGCTCCAGGGTCCGCACGCCCAGCCAGGTCAGAGACGCCACGAGGCCGATCCCGGCCACCCCGTAGGCCAGCCAGGCGAACCAGGGTCGCTGAATCGGTGGCGGACTCGGGTCTGTTTGGGGTTCGAAAGAGGCGGTGGCATGAACCGATTGGACCTGGCGAGTGACAGGGCGGGAGGTCTCCATCTCCTCCACACCCAGGCGGAGAGTCTGCGAGTAGGTCGTGCCAGCACCGGAAACCGCACTAGATTCGACAGCCCTCGGAAATTGCAGGATCTCACGGGTTTGCGAGGCAGCCTCGGGTGCTGCAGCTTCGAGGTCGTTCGAGGACTCGCCCTGCAGAAGCTGTTGGACATCAGTGAGTGCCTGAGCGAACTCCTCTCCGGTCTGGTACCGACTGCTGGCGTCCTTCTGCAGGGCCCTCTCCGTTATGGCCACGAGCTGCTTGGTGGCCGGAGTGTTCGGAAGCTGCATCGCTCGGGGGTCTACTTTGAGGATCTTGTAGACCACCTGGACCAGGGAATCACCGGGGAACGGCAGGTCTCCGGTAAGGCATTGGTAGAGCACCGCGCCCAACGAGAAGAGGTCCGATCGACCGTCCAGAGGCTCGTCCCGGACTTGCTCTGGGGACATGTAGGCAGGAGTACCGAGGACATGGCCGGAGGTCGTGTGGGTCTCGGTCATGATCTTGGCGACACCGAAGTCGGAGACCTTCGCCCTGCCTTCCTTCTCGATCAGGATGTTGGAGGGCTTGATGTCCCGATGCACGCGGCCCTTGGTATGGGCATAGTCGAGAGCGCGGGCGACCTCGGCGAGAATCTCCATCGTGCGGGCGCCGGAGAGCCTGCCCTTTTCTTCCAGATGACTACGCAAGGATCGACCCTGGACCCACTCCATGGCGATGTAGGGAAGGCTGGTCTTTGGATCGCTCGCAGCGTCATAGACACGCACGATGCCAGGATGTGAGAGCTTTCCTATAGCCCTGGCCTCCAGCAGGAAACGACTCTCGAGCTCAGCCTGCTCTCGGGTGTCCAACGTCCAGCCTTTCAGCACTACCTTGAGAGCTATCTGGCGATCCAGATTGGGATCGTGTGCCAGGTAGACACGACTCATGGCGCCGGCGCCGAGCTCGCCGACGATCTCGTATCTACCAATGCTCTCGAGCAGCTCCACCTGCACTTGCACTCCTCGTGACCTCTGTCGCGACAGGTCAGTGGATGATGAGCAACCCAACGTCCTCACAGTAAGGGTTTTTGTCAATTCCCATCAAGGGAATTCGCCACAGAGGGCCATTGCAGGCTTGGTCTTTGCCGTGGAGGCTCAGGGATCTTGCGGGGACTTGCTGCGAAATACGACGCAGAAGCGGTCGGGGTCGCCATTCCAATCGTCGTAGCGCGCCACCAGCTCGAAACCCTGGTCGGAGATCTCCCTGATCAGGTCGTCGGGAGGAATGCCGTGTCCACCGCGCTCGGGGACGCCGTCGAGCTTTCGCCAATGACCCTGGGGGGTGATGTCGATCACCGCCATATGACCACCCGGCAGCAGCGCTCTTTGAAGGCTGCCCAGCATGGCTGAGGGATCGATGAAATGGTGGAAGACCAGGCGGAGCAGGATCGCGTCGCAGCAGCCGTCTGGCAGGCCAGATTCCTCCTGCGTCCCAAAAACCATGGTGATGTTGGTCAATCCGGACCGCTGGACTTCTCTTTCGATCTTCTGCAGCTCGCTCTCATCGACTTCGGTGGCGAAGACGTGGCCGTCATCTCCGACCCGCTCGGCGATCGCAAGACTCCACTCGCCATCACCGGCGCCGACGTCGGCCACCTTCATGCCGGTTCTGATGGGCAGAACCTCTGCGATTCTGTCGGCCTCTCCCGCCGAGGCCGGCCCTGCGTGGCAGCCGGCGAGGGCCAGGACCGGAAAGAGAACAGCTGTATGCAGGAGCCTTGTTGGGAAGCGCATCGTCCTACATGATACGCGTTGGTGGCGGCAGAGATCGCCCTCGGGCAGCGGTTAGAGTCGACAGATGTGAAACGCCGCACCCGGGGCCTTGGGCCACGGGTGCGGAGAGCAAGTACTGAATACGGCTGCCGGGAGCGAAGGCCTACTGCAAGACGACCAGCGTGACGCGCCGGTTCATCGCCCGACCTTCAGGGCTGCCGTTGTCCGCGATCGGTGCAGTCTTACCGTAGGAGATCACGGACATGCGGTGCAGGGCAATGCCACCCGACTGGCTGAGGTATCGGCGGACCGTCTCCGCTCGGCGCTCGCCAAGCAGCACATTGTAGGCATCGTCACCCACGGAGTCGGTGTGTCCCTGGATTTCGATGAAGACGTTCTCGTCCCTGGCTCTGAGCTCGCTGACGAACTGGTCTAGCGCAGCCATACCCTCTGGAGACAGGCTGGACTGGTTGAATTCGAAGCGAACCTTGTCGTCGGAGAGTACCGTCTCGTAGAGGAACTTCCCTTCGGCCAGCAGACCTGCGGCGAGGGCTCGATCGAGGGCGTCCTGAGCAGTCTGGGAGATCTCGATCATCTCCTCCTCGTGCACGTCCAAGCGAGTTTGATTCTCCTCGACCTGCCCTTCTATCCCGTCCATTCTCTCTGTCGACGTGGCCGTATGAGAGTCGAGCTCGGTGCGCACGTATTTCTTGCTGGCGCATCCCCCTGCCACGAGTGCCGTCAGCAGGACTGCTACCAGGGTCGAGCGTTTCCAGTTGTCGTTCACGGTGGTTCTCCTTGAGATCCGTTGGCTAGCTCTTCGCGGCACCGACCTGCTTACCGCTTCTCGGTTGCATGTCGATGTTGCCCCGAAAGTTGGCGCCCTCTTCCAACACCACTCGGGGAGCTACGGCATTGCCTTCGACTCGACCCGACTGGCGTACAACTACCTTCTCGTCGCCATAGAGGTTGCCGTTGACCTGGCCCTCTACGAAGACGGTCTTGCAGTGAATGTCGGCCTTCACGCGGCCCTTGGCGCCGACGGTTACGGTGTGCTGCTGAAAGGAGATCTCGCCATCGATCTGGCCTTCGATGAGCACATCTTCTTCACCTGACACGTTGCCCTTGATTGAGATCGAAGGTCCCAGAACTGCCTGACGCGACGGCGTACCAGCGATAGGGCGGCTGGGCGGAGTAGCTTGCGGCTCGGGTTGGGATTGCGGCTCTGGATCCGATTGGGGTTTGTTCCACACCTTGATTCATCCTCCTGAGACTGGTGAGACTGGTTTGTTTGAGTACACTTCTCCCAGTTGTGGAGCCTACCTTAACAGCAACCCTCGTGCCAAAGATGAGCTTCCGGTGTATCTCCCTTTGAATCAACAACTTGCGTGGCAGGTCCGGATTTCGACGGTAGTACACATCGTTCAGTGAGGGGAAAATTGTCCCCGTGTTGTCAGTGAATTGCCGATCGGGCCTCGGAAGAAGGTAATTTTTCCCTGGTAGTATGGGCGGCTGGTCGATGCAACCCAGTCGGGTTGCGTGTTGTCTGCGACTGGCCAGAACTCGAGAGGGTGATTGATGAGCCAAGACAGGCTGAAGGTGCTGGTAGTCGACGATGAGGCGGCGATGCGGGAAGTACTGGAGATGCGCCTCAAGCAATGGGGCTTCGAGGTCGTGGTCGCCAAGAATGCGGTTGAAGCTCTAGCGCTCGTTGAAGAGCGGAACCCGGATGCGGTCATCTCCGACCTGGTCCTACCGGATAGCTCAGGCCTGGACCTCGTGCGGAGGCTTCAGTCGGGGGAGGTGCACCGCCCTGTGATCATGATCACTGCACATGGAGCGGTCGACATCGCGGTGGAAGCCATGAAGCTCGGCGCCATGGACTTTCTGACCAAGCCCATCGACTACGAGATGCTCAAAGCGACCCTGGCTGCGGCGAAGCACGAGTTGGAAAGGCGAACCCGAGCGCAGCACCTCGAACAGACACTGGCGGAAGGCGCCGGGTTGGGCCACTTGGTCGGCGATTCGAAGCCCATGCGCGAGGTGTACGAGCTGCTGAGGGTACTCGCGAAAAGCGATGCCTCGGCCATCATCACGGGGGAGAGCGGCACCGGCAAGGAACTAGCAGCCCGCGCAGTGCACGATCTGAGCGCTCGGAGTGCTGGACCATTCATTGCCGTCAATACTGCGGCGATTCCAGAGGGAATCACCGAGAGCGAGTTGTTCGGGCACGAAAGGGGTGCTTTCACCGGCGCCGCGAGCCCACGGCAAGGGTACTTCGAAATGGCGGACAGAGGCACGCTGTTCTTGGACGAGATCTCCGAGATGCCGGCCGTTTTGCAGCCCAAGCTTCTGCGGGTGCTGGAAGATGGCCAGGTTCGGCGGGTCGGAGGGAAGAGCGAGCGGTCGGTGGATGTAAGAACGGTGGCTGCGACCAACAGGGATCCGGAATCGGCGCTCGATTCCGGATCCCTGCGCGGTGATCTCTACTATCGCCTGTGTGTTTTCACAGTCGAGATGCCCACCCTGAGATCGAGGCCTGAAGACATCTCCCTGTTGACTCAGCATTTCATCACGCAATTCAACGCCAAGCACGGCACGTCGGTGGAGGGGATCTCGGAAGCCACCCTGGACAGGTTGGGGAGCTACGACTGGCCAGGCAATGTAAGGGAGCTTCGCAACGTCGTCGAACGGGGCATTATTCTCGCTCGGCAGGGTTGGATAGAAACGGTCCATCTACCACCTTTCATTCGTGGTGGCGAGATCGAGAGTCGGGCCGGGTTGGTGCTGCCTGAAGGCACCACGGTGGCAGAGGCCGAGAAGATGCTGATTCTGCAGACTCTAGAGAGGGAAGGTAACAACAAGGCGAAGGCAGCTCGGTCGCTCGGAGTCGACGTAAAGACCATCCGCAACAAACTGCGCGCCTGGGGTATGAGCGGCAAGGACGAATGAAGGTCACCGGCAGACTAGCCGCTGGAACAGGAATCGCCGTGTTGCTTCTGATGGGCGTTCTGGTGTGGGACCTCGCTACCATCCGCCGGCTTTCTGCCGTGGCGCAGGAGCTGGCGCAAGTCAGATTTCGGGTGTCGATACTGGCGTTGGAACAGGATCGACTCCTGAATCGGATCGACGAGTTCACTCGCAAGTATGCGGTCACCGGAGACGAAGCCTACGATCAGCGCTTGAGAGAGCTTCAGGAGGCCTTTGCGGCACGTCTGGCCGAGTTGTCCGCGCTCAGGCTGTCCGAGGCGGAGCGAACCGAGGTGGGCAGACTTTCGAGCCTGTGGGCTGGGTACTGGAGGTCGGCGATCGCCTTCCAGGGTGCTCCAGCAGAGGAGATGCCGGCCGATCGGGATCGCATGGATGATTTACTGGTCCGATTGGACGAGCTCCAGCAGGAAGTGCGACGGTTGGACGAAGTTGCGCAATTGACCGCATCGCAGGAGGCAGAGCGCTCGGTAACGGTCAGCGAGAGGGCGGAGAGGCTCTCCCTGGTGGTGGTCGCAATAGCCATGGTAGCCAGCCTGATCATCCTCTGGCTCACCGTGCGCTCGATTCAAAGACCCTTGAGGCGCCTGGCCGGAGGCACGAGGGCCGTCGCCGACGGCGACCTCGCAGTGCAGCTCGACAGCTCGAGCAAAGACGAGTTCGGCAAGCTGGCTGAGAGCTTCAATCAAATGGTTCACCGACTCGCCGAGCTGGATCAGGTCAAGAAGGATTTCCTCTCGCACGTCTCCCACGAGCTCAAGACCCCCTTGGTCTCCATGCAGGAGACCAACGAGCTTCTACTGGAGGAGATACCTGGGCCTCTGAACGAGCGCCAGAGGCGATTTCTGGCGCTGAACCTCGAGAGTAGTCTGCGCCTCTCATCCATGATCTCCAGGCTGCTGGACCTGGCGCAATTGGAATCAGGGGTCATGGAGTACCGCCTTCTCAGGCACGATCTGGCGGAGGTCGTCCGAACCGCGGTGAATGGGTTCGAGGCGCGCTCTCGTGAGTCGAGGATTGGAATCGAGTTGAGCTTGCCCGAGCATAGGATTCTCGTGGATTGCGACCACGACCGAATCATTCAGGTGGTCGGCAATCTGGTGGACAACGCCCTGAATTTCTCTTCTCCTGGCGGCTCCATAGCGATCGCGGTGCATCCCCTCCAAGCCGCCTACTCGGAGAAAGGACCTGCATTCGTAGAAGTAGGAGATCGAGGTCCTGGCGTTCCTGATGAAGAGAAGAAGCTGATCTTCGAGCGCTTCTATCAAGTGGCCCGAGGGTCTGGCGATGGTGGATCGAGGGGAGTCGGTTTGGGGTTGGCGATCTGTCGTGAGATCATCGAGGCTCACGGAGGCGAAATCAACGTCAAGGACCAGGAGGGGTCGGGGAGCATCTTCTCCTTCTCCCTTCCGGCTGCAAAGTGATGAGGGGATCGTGGTGAAGGCCGGGAGGACAGCCTTGGCGATAGCGATGTCGATGATGGCATGGTGCTGCGCCACCGTGGATCGGCAAGCTGACGACCTGTTCGCTGCTGGTGAGTACTCGCAGGCTGCAAGAGCTTATGAAGCTTACCTGGACACAGCGCCCGAACCCGACTCGGGAACTTCCAGGGCTCTCTATCGTCTGGCGGTGACGTATGGCTCCTCGAGCACCTCGCTCTACGATCCCGAAAAATCCGTTGCCCTGCTCGAGAGACTCCTGGCCGAGGATCCGAATGGCGAGTACTCCCTGGCGGCCAGCCTCATGCTCGAGCTGCAGAAGGAGATCGTCAGTCTCAAGGCCGTAGTGGCCTCTCGCCGCGATCTCATTCAGACCCTGATCGCGGATCTCTCGGCTCTCCAGGAAGACCTCGATAAGACCGAAACAGAGGTCGGTGAGAAGAACGAGACCGTCCAGGCTCTCTCTGAGCGCATCCATCGCCTGCGGAGTGAAATTGCTCAGCTGTCCAAACGACTCTCGGACCGCGAGTCCGAGCTGGAAATGCTCAAGGAGATCGACTTGGAAGTGCCACCCTTCTGAGATACCGGCTATTGAAACGCTGCGCTCTCCTTTCTATGATCAAGAGACTGGGACGGTGCTGAACGAAACTTCCCTCCCAGGTGGTATCTCCTGCACGTATCCAACCTCGAGGGGATCATCATGTTGCGATCTACATACACTGTGCTGGCAGTCGTCCTGTTGACGATGATCTGGGTCTCAGCCTGCGGGCCGCGGGAGGCCTCAGCCCCGCAAGAGGAAGAGGTCGTGAGTCAGGCTCCGATGCCGAATGGAATTCTGGTGTCCCTGGCTGTGCTGGACAAGGATGCCGACGGTAAGCCCGTGCCACAGCCTGCAAGAATGGGCATCCTGACCTCCGGTGACAACGGCTGGACCTACCGCTACGTGGAGGATACAGATAGCAATGTCCTCCACAAGGCAATGGTCTATGGCTCGGAAGAAGGAGCTCCCGGCGTTCTCACTTTCGGCGGAACCCGAGCGGCAGTCAAGCTCGTGCACCCCGGAGAGGATCCACAAGTCATCTGGGAAGAGGATTTCGGCGGGAAATTCTCTCGGATGCGGGATGGCGAGGTGGCCGACATCTATGGTGACGGCATGGCCTCGATTGCGGTGGCGACTCACGATCAAGGCGTCGTGGCCGTGCTGCGTCCAGATTCGGAGGGCGGCTTCACGGTTGAGGAGTTGGATCGCGAAGGGAACACCTTCGTTCATGAGATCGAAATTGGAGATCTGACAGGCGACGGGACCCTCGAGATCTACGCTACTCCGAGTGAGCCCAACAAGATGGACGGCACGCCCCAGCCGGGCAAAGTCGTGCGCTACATTCCAGCTGTGGACGAGGGTAGAACCGTGGTGGCCGATCTCGGCGATCGGCATGCCAAAGAGATCTTGGTGGCTGACATCGACGGTGACGGCACCGATGAGCTCTACGTTTCGGTCGAGGCGGTCTCTGGTGGAGATGTCGAGATTCGTCGGTACGATGCCGACACCGATCCGACCGGCGGCAAGGTGATCGCGACCTTGGACGACACTCTCTGCCGATTCCTGACTGCGGGGGATATCGACGGTGATGGAAACCAGGAAATGGTCGCGGCGGCGTTCAAGAGCGGTCTGTGGCTGCTGCGGCCCGGTCAGCCCGCCTGGTCCGTGGAATCTATCGACAAGGAATCGTCAGGCTTCGAGCATGCGGCCATTCTGACCGACCTGGACGAAGATGGAGTCGATGAGCTGTACGTCGCCAGCGATCGGGACAGCGAGATCCGACGCTATGTCTGGCGTGACGGCAAGGCCGAGCGGCAGGTCATCCACCGTCATACCGATGGTCTGAGTCGGTTTACCTGGAATCTGATGCCGGCTGCGGTCGATTCCTTGCCGTAGGGCAGGGTTGATCAGGACCCGAGATCGAGGATCCAGGCGTCTTGGACCGAGGAGCCGACGACCTCTCGGGCGAGATTGAACCAGGCTCTACAGTTGTCCAGGATCTCGCTATCGGCTGTGGCCAAGATGTGTGGCGACGACGCGAGAAGTCTGTCCGTCCGAGATGTGAGCTCGACGCGCCATGACGAGTCGGCAGCTACCACGACCTCCTCGATCAGGTTCTTGAGCCGACCGCTGTTGGAAACCGGACTGTCGAGGTACCAAAGCACCCTGGAACAGCCGATCGTGTCGAGATGACGGTAGATCAGCTCGATCGCCTGACGTGTGACATCTACCCGACGGTAGTGTCGGCTCATGGCGGCCAGATCGCGCAGCACACCGTCACGACCCAGCAGGAGAAGTCCTCCGGACAGGGCTGCTTCGACGGTCAAGAGAACGTTATACCCGTCCACCGACAGGGTCTCTCCTTCGACGGAGCTGGCCGGTATCTGTCGCCGCCACCGGCCGGCACACTTGCTGTCACTGGCCGCACACCGCTGAAGGGCCTTTCGCTGGCGATCTCTGAGAAGGTGGTGGTCACCGACCAGCTTGAGGGCGGCCTTCATCGAGTAGTCTCGGGACAGCAGCCAGGAAAGATCATCGACTGCGCTGCGCAGGGTCGGCAGCGCCGCGTCTGAGAAACATGCCGCATCCTTGGGATGGGGGCCTCGAGAAGTGCGACGGTCTGGACTCACGATCGTTCCTGAGCAGGGTCAGCCGAGCCGACTTCCAGGGCCGGCTGAGGCCATGAGCTCTCAATGCAGGTGTATCGGGACCAGGCGGCTCATGACAGCCAGAAAGACGAGCTCACGAGCTCGACTGGCCGGTACGCCCAGGTTCGAGCCGCCGAAGTCCGGCACGATGGCTGTCGTCACGGCGACGACCCGACCGTCCAGATCGAGAACCGGCCCCCCACTACCCCCCCGCGTCGTTTCCGCGTCATAGACGACTGCCGCCGGAGTTACCTGAGCCACGATGCCCCGACTCGCGAGCGGGGCGATATGTCCCTCGCCGGCGAGAAGGGCGGCTATGGCCCAGAAGTCGAGCTCCTGGTTCTTCGACAACTCCTCCATGAAGGCCTCGTCAGCCCTGGCCAGAAGCGCTCGGATGCCGGTGGGGTAACCTAGAACGAGGACTTCTTCACCCCTTTTGGGTGGGCGCTCGGTGAGAGGCAGCGGCGAGACGTTGCCTGTAACCCCGCTGCACTCGAGAACTGCCAGGTCTGCTATCTCGCTGGCGACCACCAGGTTGACCTGGAAAGCCTCCGAGAGCCCGGGAAGATACCCTTGGAGTCGTCGCATGACAGGCTCCAGTCCCTGAGCCATCACCATCCTCGCTGCTGCGTCGAACTCCCAGGGTAGAGCCACGTGCCGGTTGGTGAGCAGCAGACCGTCAACTGTTGCCACAAAGGCGGTGCCTGTGAAGAACGCCTCGAGAATCGGACCGTCGCCTCCCAGCCCTACGAGGGGTGATCCATCGGGGCTGCTGAGCGGCAGCCCGTCATCTCCGATACCGACGAATCGAAGTGGCATACCGCTGGTCGGCTCGACAAAGCCATAGGCGCCCTGCAACAGCACCACCGACTCGGAGGCGCTCGCCACGATCCTGGCCGGTGCCCTGGAGCGATCCTCGAGAGCTTGCACCCTGTCGAGCGCTGTCGATACATCGAATCGAATTGCTGCGAGCTCTTCCGGTGCCAATTCCTGGTTGTCCTCGCCCTCCAGGAGCAGCGAGATCCCCTCGACTCTCAGGACTTCTTCCGACAAACGTTGCTCCAGCCTGAGGCTCCGGTACGTCAGGTACCCCGTCGTCAGAACCAAGGCTCCCAATAGCGCTACCAGGATGACGCGGAAGGCTACGGATGTCTGAGTGGCTATCTCCCTTGGGGCTCCGGCCATGAAGATCGCGGCCCTATTGAGCTTGGAGTCGCTGCTGTAGCGGGCGCAATCGACGCAATCAGAGAAGGCCTCGGTAAAGGTCTTGGCTGCGTCCGATCCGGGCGGGTAGAGACGAAAGCGGAGGAGTGGCCCGTCACGACCGATCTCCAGGAGGTCCCCTGTCGCCAGCAGGGCTTCCTGCTTCTGCTCGCCGTTGATCCAGATCTCCTGGCCGGGCTCGACCAGAATCTCGTAGGTGTCTTCCTTGCGGTGCAGGGTGGCGTGACGATCTGCGACGCAGGGCTCAGGCGACACGCGAATCTCCAGCTCGGGACTCTCGCCGATCCGGAGAAGATCTCCCCGCAAACGTTGGGTCGTTCCCCGGCGCAGACCGGATAGATGGACGATGACCGGAATCGGCTGGTTGGTCATGGCATGTGCCTACACGCTCGGCTGCTGGAGAGCGGAGTCGTGTTGGATCCCTCGCTGACCAGGAGACTATCCGAAAGTCCGTTCTCCTTGCTCACATGGAGATGCGGGGGAAGTCTAACAGTTGGGTGCGTGGCGAATCGCCCGGGATTGGCGCCATCAGTCGAGTCGATACCGCTCGCGAAGTCCGGCGCTGCGGAAGACCAGGGCCGAGGCGAGAGTCAAGGCGCAGACGGCACTCAGGATGACTGCGGACCGGGCCCAGGGCGCTCCCTGTTGCTGTCTCTGCATAGCCAGAACCACAGCCGTGCGGAGCCACTCCAGGGAAGCTACGACGAGGACCCACTGCACGAGCCCTGCTACCCAGGGCTCGCGTAGGAAGAGGAGCCCCAGCAGTACTAGAGGTACGACAATGAGAAAATCGAGGTTGTGGCGTGAAAAATGAGCTCCCAGCAGCAACAGGCTGAGGATCACAGGCAGCAGTCGAAGGAAATTCATAGCAGGGCTCCGAGGAAGTCCTCCTCGAACGCCTCGTTCGTGGCATAGGCATGTCCGAAGGTTCGCTCCCAGATATGAGTCGGCTCCATGCAGAGATAGAAAAAGACTCCACCATGCCAGGGTTCGAGCCCTCGGTAGAGATGTTGAAAGAGCTCCAGTTTGATGGCATCGGGGTAGGTCAGCTTGCCATGGACGTCCGGTACCAACTCCATTTGTAGGATCTTGGTGTCGCCGCCCCGTCGGCGGATCTCTTGGACTACCGGCTTGATGAGGGTAACCGAGCCCATGGAGAGGAACGCCACTTCCGGGATGCTGAAACGATCCACGACCTGCCAGGCAACCTCACTGTAATCGGTGCGCCAGCCGAGATAGTGCACCATGGGATGAAAGTGGAAGGCGACCCTGATTCCTGAATCTGCGACCGATCTGGCGGCATCCAGGCGACGCTGCAGGCTGGCCGTGTAGTGCTCCTCGTTGCGAATCAGGGTATCCGTGCTGAGCGACCAACTGCAGACTACGTTCTCTGGTACTCGCGCCTCCGTGAGATACCGTATGTTGTCCGATTTCGTTTTGAGCTCGAGCAGCACATTTGGGTGATCGGCGGCGAAGCCGAGAAGAGCCTCGAGGTGATCCCCACGGTTGCCCCAGACCAGTGAATCCGAAGACTGCCCCGTACCGATGTGGTACCGACGGTCGGGATCCAGCTCGATTGCC
Source organism: Thermoanaerobaculia bacterium (assembly GCA_947259195.1). GTDB lineage: Bacteria > Acidobacteriota > Thermoanaerobaculia > Multivoradales > JAHEKO01 > JAUVRX01. The sequence goes on from CAMYLC010000155.1 coordinate 130,011, forward strand.
GCGAGCTTCGTTGAGAGGTCCGCCTCCAGCTCCGCAGTGTCGCCGTAGAAGGTCTGGATGGTGCAGTAGCTGCAGCTGAATGGACAGCCCCGCACGGCATCGATCGTGTGGAGGCCACAACAGACCGTCTGCTCCGAGTAGGCCGGGCAGAGGCCGAGTACTTGCTTGTCGGTCTGGCGCTCCTCGAGCGAGACTCGGCGCCGGGTAGGTGGGTCGAGACCCGACTCCGGATAGGTCTTGGGACCGCGACCGAGGTTTCGCAAACGCTCCTGCAAGCCCCGCAAGAGGGCCTTCTTTCGCTCCCGGCCGTGGCTCGGCGTCGCCGATTCGAGATCGGCCCAAAGAGGTTCGAAGGGCCACTCGCGCCACATCTCCAGATCGCGAGCGGCCTGCGCGGTCTGACGTAGCTCCTGATAGGTAAAACGATAGGTCAGAGCCAACCCGAGGATGAAGTCCCGGGTCGAGGCCTGCAGCCGTGGCAGAAGGGTCCGCCCGGCGAAGCTCTGCAGCTTCTCGGCGTAACCTCCAGCCCCGGCTGGAGACTCTGCGGCAGTCTTCGGCACCTACTCAGCAGCGGCGATGGGAACGCATACCTCGGTCGTGATCCAACGCATGCAGAGGTCTGATCCGGTCTCGCCCGGCTCGAAAGCGACGGTGAATTGATCGACCTCGTCCTCGAGAGTTGCCACTGGCGCTTCGAGAGTGAGGACTTCGGTGGCCGACAGGTCGACCGCCTCGAACTCCCGGGTCTCCGTGTCGAACCGCCCGGTGCCAGATAGGCCCAGGGCCGAGTTGAACTGTACCGACCAGCTCTCGGGTCCCGGAACCGTGAAGATCGAGTAGGTGCCGGCTGCCAGCTTCTGGTCACCGATTCGAACGTCTTCGGTGAGGGTGATCTCTGTGGCTTCATTGGCTCCGGTCCGCCACGTCTTGCCGTAGGGCACCAGCGCGCCACTGTCCTCGGTACCGAAGATGTTGTCTCGACCTCTCTTGTAGGGCCTGCTGTAAACCACCTTCACGTAGGTGTCACCGATGAAGGTCGACGCGATCCCGGCCGGGCTCGGTCGGCGTGAAGGGTGTAGATCCTGTGCCTCTGCGGCAGTTGTGGAGACCCAGGTGCCGAGAAACAGCATGCAGGTCATCAGGGCGAGAGCAGTCTTCTTCAGATTCATCGCAGCATCTCCTTGGCTAGGCGGTTGATTGCGTTCAATGCCAACAAACTCGAACAGTCCGTCGGCCTGGTACTCTCGAATACGGCGCGAATTCTATCCAATTCGATTCGCTTGTCGAACTCGGGCGGGCTTCCCGAGACGAGCTAGCTGTGACCGATCTAACTTCCTTCAGCGCTCGAAACGGATGTAATACCCAGTGAGGACAGGCAGGCCAAAATCTCGAGAGTCCCATAGCTCCGGTCGTGGACCAAGCCAGGGGGATAAGGGGCTCCTCGCGACTCGGTTTCCTGTCCTCATTCTGTTGACCTCCAGAGTACCACCCCTATCCGTCTCGATTCGCTGCACCGCTGACCAGCCGAAGACTGGCCGTATACTTGCGACTTGTCTGATGACGTTGGATCGATCGTGGACCTTCCACGACGCAGGCGGAGCGAGGATCTGAAATGCGATACACCTTGATGTTGCTGGTGATGATGGCGACCGGTGCCCAGGCCGGAGTCGTCGAGAATTACCTCGAGGCCTATTTCGAGATGTTCCCGACCAGAGCTACCGCGGCTGGGCTGCACGATCTGGATCACCGACTCGAGGATCTCTCTCCGACGAAAATCTCGGAGTGGGTGAGCTTCAACAGAAGCGTGGCGGAGGACTTGAGAACCTCGTTGGGGAACCCTGCATTGGAGTTCGAGGATCGCCTGGATGCGGAGCTGCTACTGCGCGAAGCCGAGCTACAGCTACTGGATTTAGATAGGCTCCGCCGGCCACAGAAGGACCCGCTGTTGTGGACTGGCGTCGTCAGTCAAGCGACCGTGTTCCTGTTGGTTCGCGAAGATCGACCGCGCCATGACCGATTGGCTGCTGTGGCCTCCAGAGTGGAACAGATCCCGCGGTTCGCGGCTCAGGCCCAGGGCGCGCTGACTGCCACCGCCAACGACGAGATCGCCCCTGAGCTCTGCCGATTGGCCTCCCGCCAGGCGCGGGCTTCGGCTCAGTTCTACGCCGAGGGACTGGCGGCGGCAACCACCGAAGACGACGATGCGGACCTTCGTCAACGACTCGGTAGAGCCGGAGGGAGAGCCGCAACTGCCCTGACCCAGATGGCTGCCTTCCTGGACGAACTGGGAAACAAGGCGACCGGTTCACCTCGCCTCGGTGAGGACTATCGGGCGAGGTTCGAGATCGTCAACGGAATGACCACGCCGCTTGCCGAGGTGTTGGACGGTGCCAACGAAGATCTAGCCGCCAAGCTCGGAGAAGCGGCGGAGTACGGTCGCAGCGTCTGGGAGAAGGTGATGGGCGACGAGAATCTCCCCGCCAGCGACAAGCAAGTGGTCGCGGCACTCTTCGAGAGGGTGAGTGACGACAGGGCCTCGTCGACCGATGAGTTCATCGCCGACTACAGGCAGTTGGTCGATGAGTCTGTGGCGTTCGTGAGGCAGAGGCAGATCATTACGCTGCCCGAGCCTCTGACCCTGTTTGTCGGCCGCTCGCCCGATTTCTTCATTGGCCAGTCGGTGGGAGGGGTCTACCCGGCAGGGCCCTTCGCGGCGGATGACGCGAAGACGCTCCTGTTCCTTCCGACGCCACCCGCCGACGCTACACAGGAGGAGCTCGAGGGCTTCTTTCGAGACTTCAACCATCACTTCAACGTCATGATCACGCCGCACGAGTTGATACCGGGTCACTACCTGCAGCTCAAATGGGCTGCCAGGCACCCGAGAAAAGTGAGGGCCCTATTTGGCGATGGGGTCTATATCGAAGGCTGGGGGACCTTCAGTGAGAGATTGATGTTGGATGTGGGTTGGGGCGGTGCCCTGGACCGGCTGGCGCACCTGAAAAAACAGCTCGAGAACATCGCTCGCACCATCGTTGACATCAGGGTCCATACCCAGGGAATGAGCCGTGAAGAGGTTCTTCGACTGGTCCGGGAAGAGGCACTCCAGGATGAGCAGTTCGCGGAGAACATGTGGTGGCGAGCGCTGACCAGCGCGCCTCAGCTGACGTCCTACCATCTTGGATATCGACAGGTGCACGATCTCTATGAGGAAGTCCGAACTCTGCGGGGAGAGGAGTTTCGATTGCGCGACTTCATGGATGGCATGATGGCCCTGGGGCCGGTTCCCGTGAAGTACTACCGAGATCGCTTCCTCGAAGGTACCCCGCCTGGTTGATATGCCCAGCGACGCCTTGAGGAGGCTGATGGTCACCACAGGGCTTGTCTGTCTTTGCTTCCCAGGAAGCTTGGCAGCGCGGAAGCTGACCCTCCGGCAGATCAGTCTCGAGCTCCCCGGAGCGCCCGCTCTCGTGCTGCCGGCCGATGTCGACCAAGATGGAAGACTCGATCTCGCCGTGGTCGTGGCCTACACAGAGTGGGACCAGATCGACATCCAGGAAGTCAGCGAGATGCAGGGCGTCGAGGGGCTGGTCGAGATCCTGACCGTGATCCCGACGCTCACGGATCGTCGCGAGCTGTGGGTGTTTCGATCTACCGAAGCTGGTGACTATCAGCCGTTGGGCGAGGCCTTGCCACTGGATCTGTCGATTCTCTCGCTGGCAGCGACGTCCGATGGCTCGCTGATCCTCGCACTCACGGATCGAGGGGTTTCAGTGCTGCGCCTCAGCGAAGTTGACGCCGGGACGCGTCTGGTCCTGGAGCCTTGGTTCGACAGGCGGCCGGTGATGGCAGGTAGTGGAGTCTTTCTCCCCAACCTCGAGCTGCTGCACGACCTCGACGGCGATGGCAAGGCAGATCTGCTGATACCAACCCGCGATGGACTGGCGGTCGTTCTGGGGCCATTGGGACGGGCCCCAGGAAGCTTGTCCAGCTTCGTGCGGCTGCCTGGGGAACAGAATCGGGTGAATGGCGAGGTCATCTTCCACTATCCCCTGCCAGTTGTCAGGCAAGTGGATGGCGACGGCCTGCCGGACCTGCTCGTGCCCGATCTGAATCGCGACTGGCAGCATTTCCACGTGTTGCGGAGTGCTGGCGCCGGCAGCTTCGAATCACCCATCAGGTTGTCTGGCGAGGACGACTCGGAGGCATTCCCGATTGTCCACTTCGGGGATCTGGACGGCGATGGGGTCGCGGAGTTCGTCACGGAGGAGGATTTGAGTGACGACGATGCCGGTATCCGCAAGGAGGTACGGCAGGCCAAGCGTCCTCCGGTCCGCTACCGCCTACATCGAGCTCGGCAGAATCTCGACATGGAAAGCGAGCCCTACGAGCAGTTCGAGGCGATCGGCTACGCGTTCGAAGAGGAAGATTCGGAGTTCCGCCTGCCGGCGGGGTTTCAGGATCTGGACGGCGATGGCCTTCAGGACCTGATCAGCATCACCCTGGAGTTTTCTCTTTTCAAGGCGCTGAGTATATTGGCGACGAAGAGAATCAGCATCGGCCTCGACTTCCATGTCTGGTGTCAGGATGCCGCCGGCGGCTTCGACCCGGTCGAGGAGCTGGACCTTTCTGGGCGCTTTCGGTTGAATTTGAACAACCTCCGTGTCGGTCAACTGTCACAATTCGCCGGCGACTTCGACGGCGACGGGCGTACCGACTTCGTGCAGATGGGTAGGGGGCGCAAGGTGACGATTCATCGGGGTGGGGAGGGCTGCAGCTTCCCCTCTGAGCCCGATCTCTCGATTCGTTTGCTGGACGAGCCGAAAGACCTGAGCCTGGTGCAGGTCCGCGATCTCGACGGCGACGGGCGAGCCGACCTGATGGTGACTCAACCCGAGGGTCGACGGGAAATGGGTGTGACGCCGAGAGCCCGGCTGGACCTCTACATGAGCGGAGGCCGGCCGTGAAGCGGCTCGACACAGCGCTTACCCTCCTCCTCCTGGCGACTTCGATTCCATCTTTCGCGGCGGCAGAACAGACTGGCGCCAGGACATCCGGTGCCGTCAGGTCGAGTGAGACTCCGGGCGTCAGTCTGACGGAGGTCGTAGTCCCCGGCCCCTTGGTGACCTTCGAGGCCTACCAGTCGCCTTCAGGCGAGCGATCACTGATACTCCTGGTGGAGCCTGCCGAAGACTCCGCAGGGCCGCGCTTCATTTATGAGCTTCGGATGGCAGATGCTGCGCGGCTGAGTGATCTGCCGATGGTCCTGCCACCGGACACGGATTCCCTGGCGTCGGTGGATCTGGCCGGCGATGGCACTGCCGAGCTGCTGGTCGGCGAGCACGGCAGGGTCTTCCGACTAGTCGGTGAAGGCAAGCTCGAGCTGGTGTTCGAAGGAGAGGGAGTCGATCTCAAGGGCAGGGCACGCTCGAGTGTCGATGGTTCGACCGTGGCGGCCAGCGACCTCGTCCTGGCCGCAATCGGCAGTGCGAAGCGATTGAATCTGGATCCGGAAGAGGGGCGCCTTCGGGAAACCCAGAGCTACGGGATACCGGTGAAAGCGCGAATGCAGGGCAGATGGCTGCGTCTTTCCTCACCCCTGGTCTCCGCTCTTGCCTCGCCAGACTCGCCGCGAGAATTCACCTATATGGTCGGTCCCGAGCCGATCGGTGATCGGCGATTGCGGACTCTCATCCTCGAGCCCGGTAGCGGCCCCGAGGGAGCTGTGCGGGAACTATGGTCTCAATTGCCCTCGCCCGAGACGGTGGAGGAGAGTCAGTATGCGCTCCTGGATGGCGAGATTGTTCTCCTGGTCACGACTATCCAGGCCGACAAAGTGGGAATTTTCGAAAAGGAGAAGCTCCGAGTTCTGCGGTTGTCCGAGGATCGAAGCCGATCCGGCGCCAAACCGATACTGGAGGTGAAGTCTCGGACCCGCAACTGGTACCGCCCTGGGGTGGGTGTGTTCGATGTGAACCGTGATGGCTTCGACGATGTCGTTCTGGTCCAGCCGAAGGGTCTCGGGGGCGGCAAGCTTGTCGTCGAGGCCTTCATGGGATCCGGTTCGGGGGCATTCGAGGGGCAGACACGCAGGAGCAATTTGGAGGTTGAGACTGAGACCTGGAGTTATGGGCAGGATACGAATCAGGATGGGTTCCCCGATCTGGTCCTCATCGAAGGCGAGACCTTGCTGGTCTTTGTGGGCAATCGCGAGGCCACGGGCGACCTGGTCGTGAATGAAGAGCCCATCTGGCGGGTACCCATCGGGACGGTCAATGACCGCCTGCAGGTTGTCGACGTGGTGGGCGACGAGCGCCCCGAGGTCGTGCTGATCGAGAGAGAGGGGACTGGCTTCCGATTGGATGAATCGCCTGAAGAAGACAGTTGCGGGGCCGTCTCGGATACCGAGGAGAAACCGATTCGAGGTCGGCTCAGCCTGGTCGTATTCTCCAGCCAGACCGGTGGCTAGATCTCTCAGCCGGTGATTCGCAGACCCGCAGGACTCTTCGGCCGGCGGCGATGAGCGAACCAGCCAACGGCGAGGAAGGCGACTTCCACCAGGCCCAGCATGATCATCCACCGGACGACGCTGGACTCACCGAAGCCGTAGGAGTGAAGGCCCGCGGTGAGTACGAAATTCACCCCGATGTAGGTCATTAGGACGGCCCAGAAGGCGACGATACTGAATGCGGCTGTACCGAAGGGACCGATCAATCGGTCGAAGCGACCGTGCAGGATCGCCATGTAGGCCAGGAAAGCGATCAACGACCAGACTTCCTTCGGATCCCAGCCCCAGTACCTGCCCCAGGAAGATGCCGCCCAGATGGAGCCGGTGATGATCCCGGCTGCCAGGAGGATCGAGCCGACCTGGATGTACCAGTAGAGCAGTTGGTTCGTCTTTCGGACCAGGTCCTGGCGGTCTCTGCCGAAGATCTCGATACCGATCTGCATGTGGGCGAGTAGCACTCCGACGGCGAAGACCGAGTAGCTCAACATGGTGATGGGCACATGGATCGCAAGCCAGGGAGTTCCTGACAGGACCGGAGGCATGGGATGGACGAAGGGGTCCATCGGCAACAAATCGATCAGAATCATGGTCAGGGTGGAAACCAAAGCCGCGTTGAGGACCACCAGGCGGTTGCGAATGGAACCCATCGCTACCAGCGCGAACAAGCCGACTCCCCAGGCCAGGAAGAGCATCGACTCGTACATATTGGAGGCTGGAATGCGGCCAGCGATCTGCCACCGGGTAGCGAGTCCCCAGCTCATGACAGCGAAGCCTAGAAACAGCGCTCCCGCGGCGAGCCAATCGAGCCAGCGGCGAGGCTTGATCCATGCCGACAAGGAGGCGAGCGTGGCGACCAGGAGCACCAACCAGGCGATCCGACTTGGACGCACCCGGTTGTAACTGACTTCCAGCTGCATGGCCTTGTGGCTTGGATATCCAGCTGGGTTCGATGCCTTTAGGCGGCTTTCGATGTCTAAGAGATCCTGCAGGCTCTCGAAGCGCTGCGGTTGGCTCCAGTCGGCCTGCGGATCAGACGGGTCGGGTATCAACCTGAGGGTGCGCCGGGTCGTGAACTGCTGCAGCCAGACCAGTCGGCGCTCGACCTTCTGGGCCGCCTTCATCAGCGGATCAAGGGGCTCTTCGATCTCCGACCTGCTGCGGGCCTCTCGGATCAACTCCATCAGCCTGGGGATCGACGCGAGCTGCTGAAACGACGCGTAGCGGGTACCGGGTGGCAGTGAGAGCTCGGCGGCGAGCTGGGAGCTGTCGAGCTTGACGATAGGCTCGTTGCTCCAGCGCTCCGGTTCGACGACCCAGCTGACGGCCATGGCCACCGGATCGATTCCACTCCAGGTTCGCTTTCCGGTGACGTTCCAGATGCCCTCTCTGGCTAGGGTGTCCAGGGGCATGACACGGCCATCATGCTGGACAGGCAGCGTGCGCAGCGCGGCAACGGCCTGATCATCCGGCAAGCCGCTCGGGTCGACCTCGGCCCAAAGGGTTGCACCCCCGGCCGACAGTCCCAGGATCAGGAGCAGCAGAGAGATCTTGAGGGCCGGGCTGCCTGCTCGGACCTCCGGAGGCATTTGCCGGTATTGCCTCAGCCGCGTGATCAGAACCGTGATCATGCCCAGAATCAAAAGCACGTAGCCGGCGAAGACCAGAGGTTGCCCGGGGTCCTTGGAGACCGACAGGACGGTCATTTCTCGGCCTTCCTCCTGGCGGTAGCTGCTCTGGAAGAAGCGATAGCCACCGTAGGCGAGCTCGTGGTTCATCTCGATGTCGGCGGCGTACACCTGCCCCGATTGAGGGTTTCCCACGCGGACCCGGCTGCGGAATTGTGCCGGACGCATGGTGCCAGGGTAGTAGTCGATCTCGAAAGCATCCAGGTGCACTGTGAACGGCAGGGTGTGCTCCACGAGTTGACCAGGCTGGCTGGAATCGACAAACACGTCGCTGGACTGTCCTTCCCATAGCGCCAGCTGTCCCTCGATCTTGGCGAATTGCGTGATCCCGGCGCCGAGCAGAATGATCACGATCGAAGCATGGGTGAGGGCGAAACCGATGCGTTCCTTGCCCCAGGGCCAGCGTTCCCAGAGCGAGCAGACGATGTTGATCCCGAGAAGAGCCAACAGTCCCTGGAACCAGGGTGCGTAGTAGATGGCCCGGGCAGCCTGCGTACCGAGCCTCGATTCGACGATCGTGGCCGCTCCGAGCACCAGTACGAGGAACACTAGCAGCGCGGTATTCAACTTCAGGGATGCAAGCCATCGAAACCACTTGGGCATGGAGCTCTCCAGGTCGTTCAGCCGTCAGCGAGGGCCGAGTATACGGCAAAGGCCCGGTGCCTACACGCCCTCACACGCTTTGGTCGATAGGCTCTTCCAGGAGGTGGTTTCGGTCTCCAGTGGGCATGCCACCTTTTGAGGATGGCAACGGCGATGTAACATATCAGGCAAGCCGAAATTCGCCGCCGAGACAGTGCAGAGGAAAGAAGAGGAAAAGCGTGATGCAGAGCTACCTGACAGAGGTAGTCGGCACGTTGACAGCCGGTCTGGGAGAAGATGGCAACGATCTGAGTCCATGAGCTTGGTGGTCCGAATCGATCGCGAAGCGTGGGGCCAGTGACAGTGGCGAGCCACCAAAGAACGAGAGGTTGCAAGGAAAGGGGCACTTCATGAGGCGTTCAGTTTGGGTGTTGGTCGTCGTGGCGGGATTGGCCCTGTCGGGCTGTGGATACAACACGCTGCAAACCCAGGACGAGCAGGTAAAAGCTGGCTGGTCCGAGGTGTTGAACCAGTACCAACGGCGAGCCGATTTGATCCCGAATCTGGTCAATACAGTCAAGGGCTATGCGGAGTACGAGGGAGACGTGCTGATCCAGGTCACCGAAGCTCGCTCCAGGGTCGGGCAGATACAGGCCACTCCGGACATGGTCGATGATCCACAAGCTCTGGCCGACTACCAGGCGGCACAGGGGGAGTTGACCGGTGCCCTGAGTCGACTGCTCCTGGTTGTGGAGCAGTATCCTGATTTGAAGGCCAACGAGAATTTTCGCGATCTACAAGCGCAGCTCGAGGGTACCGAGAACCGTATCGCGGTGGCTCGCAATCGCTATATCCAGAGCGTTCAGGGGTTCAACATGACGGTGCGCAGATTCCCGACGAATCTCACTGCCAAGGTCTTCGGCTATGAAGTCAAACCCACCTTCGAGGTCGAAGACGAAGCGGTCCTGGCCGCGCCGCCAACTGTCGACTTCGGCGACGGAACCTGAGGTGCGACTCGAGGGGAATCGTCGCGCGCAACGGGTTTGGCGGCGGGCCCTTGGGTGGCAGATCGTTCTCGCCACCCTGTTGTGGAGCGGTCTTGCGGCTGCCGAAGTGCCGGTTCCGGAACTGAAGAGTAGAGTCACAGACCAGACTTCGACGCTGGATGGCGCCGCACTCGCGGCCCTCGAGGAGCGGCTGGCGGCGTTCGAATCCAGAACCGGCAGCCAGATCGCAGTCCTCGTGATACCGACGACGGAGCCGGAGGCTGTCGAGCAGTATGCGCTGCGGGTAGCTGAAGATTGGAAGCTGGGGCGGGAGGGTATCGACGACGGAGCGCTGCTTCTGGTGGCCCTCGAGGATCGAAACGTCCGTATCGAGGTGGGCTATGGGCTAGAGGGAGCGCTCACAGATCTTGCCTCGAGGAGGATCATCAGCGAGTCGATCCTCCCCAGGTTTCGATCCGGTGACGTTCCCGGTGGCATCGAGTTGGGGGTCGAGAGAATGATCGCCGTGGCCGAGGGGGAGCCCCTTCCGGAGCCTCAGCCCGAGTGGGAGCCGGGTCCCTGGGCAGGCTTGAAGAGCCTCCTTCCATTCTTGCTGATAGTGGCTTTCATCGCCGGGGGCTTTCTGCGAATGCTGTTCGGACGGTTTTGGGGATCCCTCGCCGGAGCCACGATTGCCGGAGTGATCGTCTGGTTGCTGAGCAGCCTGCTGATGGTGG
>CAMYLC010000155.1:140563-197212 GCA_947259195.1 Thermoanaerobaculia bacterium
TGGAGGCGGCTTCAGCGGGGGGGGAGGGAGTTTTGGAGGCGGTGGAGCCTCAGGGAGTTGGTGATGGATGTAGCTCGCTGCTTTCGGCACATGAATACGACGAGATGGACGCTGCTTCGCAGGTTTCCTCCATCGACTCTCGAAGCGATCGAGACGGCTATCCGTGAATCCGAAGCGACCCATCGAGGGGAGATCCGATTTGCCATCGAAGGCTCGCTCGATGCCTGGCCTGCCTTGCGCGGGGTGAGCTCGCGAGAGCGCGCGGTCCGAGTATTCGGCGACCTGGGCGTCTGGGATACCGAGGAGAACAGCGGCGTTCTGATCTACGTCCTGCTGGCGGACCGCAAAGTCGAAATTCTCGCGGATCGTGGATTCAGGTCCTGCGTGGCAGCCGACGAGTGGACCCAGATCTGTCACGGAATGGAGCTGGAGTTTTCAGAGACCCACTTCGAGGCGGGAGCGCTGGATGGCGTAAGGGCCGTGGGAGATCTCATGGCCCGGAGCTTTCCGGCTGACGGCGGTAACTCGAACGAGCTCCCGGACCGCCCGGCAATCCTCTAGTCGGTACCGAAGAAATCCTGAACAAAGGCCCTGGGTCGGATCATCTCGAAGCCGAATTTCTCGGCGACCTTGGGCGTCGTCAGCGGCCCCATCCCGCCCGTAGCCGCGAATGACCAGAGCTCGTTGAGGATCGGGGGGAAGCCCTCGATCGCACTGCTTGGGGGCACACTGTGCACCTGCAGGTCTCGGTCGATGGCTTTGGCGATCCAGCCAACGATCTGCTGATACGAACAGGAGCCGGCGCTCAAGGGAATGTCGGCTCGCTGGGCGTCAGGATGGTCGAGCACCGAAAGCACCAGGTCGGCCACGTTCTCGACGGCGACGAAGCCGTATCTTCGTGCCGGGTCCCCGATCACCTGCACCGTGTCACCCAGCCGCAGCTGCGCCCCGACGACGAAGCCGATCCAAGACTCCATGAAGAATGTCGGTTGCAGAATCGTGTAGCTGAGACCGCTCGAGCGGATCGCCTCAGCGGTGGTGGCCTTGGCGCGGGCCAAGTCGACGGGCGAGTCGCTCTTGAAGCCTGTTGCCGATACATAGACGATTCGGGGGACACCAGCACTCTCCGCGCAGCGCAGAAGTGTCGCATGGCCCTTTCGATCGACGGCATCCACGGAGTCGTCGCCTCCACGCGAGGCGCCGGTAGCCGTGGATATGATGCGATCGATTCCCTTGCAGGCCGCATCCACGGTGAGGATCTCTCTGAGATCACCGAATGCCAACTCGGCTCCGGCTGCCTTCAGGGGGCTTACATCCGACGTGTCGCGGACCAGGACCCGCACCTGCTCCCCCTGTTCCAGGAGACGCCTGGTGATGCGTCCTCCGAGATCGCCCGTTGCACCGACTACGAGATCCATGGTTGCTCCTCCCCGTGGTAGGTCGATGGTGGCCGCCGGCAGACCTAGCCCGACACCTTCAAATGCCCAGGTTGAGTGTCTGGAGCTGGAGTCTATCTCAGGCAGGCAAGCCTTCCACAGATAGGTGCTTGTCGTATACTCCCCCTGTCTTTTTGACCGAAAGGAGGCAGCATGAACTATGGGAAGGCGGTTGTCGCCGGGGTTGTCGGTGGTGTCGTCGTCAATGTCGCCAGTTTCGTCATGCACGGAATGATCATGGCGGCCACATACAAGAAGTACGCGGTCTTTACTCAGGAACAGGCCAATCCCCTGTATTTCACTCTGATCGCGGTCTGCATGTCGATCGCGGCAGCCTTCCTCTTCGCCAAGACCCGCGGTGTGTGGGCCGACGGGCTGATGGGGGGCGTCACCTTCGGCTTCTGGCTCGGGATGATCGCGTTCTTCGCACCGTTCTACAATTCTCTGGTGTTCGAGGGGTTCCCCTACTACATGAGCTGGTGCTGGGGCGGAATCAACCTCATCGGCTATCTGGTCCTCGGCGCGGTTCTGGGCTTGATGTACAAGAAGCAGTAGGCAGCTCGGATCGCAGCGCTGGATATCGGCCGGAAGCGGGGACTCTCAGGGTCCTCCCGATCGCTCCAGAGACCTCATTTCGCAGAGCAGAGGTCTGGTACGATTCCCCTTTGTCGGTCTCTCTGGAGGGAGGTTCTCGTGATCCAACCGAAGCTCAGATTCTGTGTGGTGGCTCTGTTTGCGGTGGTATTGATCCCTATTGCCGGAGTCGCTGAAGCGTCGACCGCAGCCAAAGAGGCGACGCCCTACGATCACCTGGAATGGCGAAACGTCGGTCCGGTGAACATGAGTGGTCGCGTAGCCGATGTCGAAGGCATTCCCGGCGACCCCAACATCCTCTATGTAGGTGCGGCCTCGGGAGGGGTTTGGAAGACGATAGACGGCGGCTTGAGCTTCGAGCCGATCTTCGATGACCAGCCGATAGCTTCCATTGGCGATCTGGCGCTGGCGCCCTCGAACCCCGAGGTGATCTACGTCGGTACCGGAGAGGCCAACGTGCGCAACAGCGTCTCGTATGGCAACGGCATCTACAAATCCACTGACGGCGGTGCGAGCTGGAAGCACATGGGGCTCGACGATACACGTCACATCTCGCGAATTGTCGTTCACCCTACCGATCCCGACATTGTCTATGTTGGTGCCCTGGGGCACATCTTCGGGCCGAACGAGGAGCGGGGTGTCTTCCGCTCGACCGACGGCGGCGCCAGCTGGGAGAAGGTGCTCTTTGTCGACGATCGCCACGGTGTTTCCGACCTGGACATGGACCCGACGAATCCCAACATCCTGTACGCGGGCTTCTGGCACTTCGAGCGCAAGCCCTGGACCCACCGGACCGGTAGCGAAGAAGGGGGAGTCTGGAAGACGGTGGATGGAGGAGCCAGCTGGGAGAAGCTGGACGAGGGGCTGCCCGGGTTGATGGGGCGCATCGGTGTCAAGGTCGCTCCCAGCAATCCCCAGGTGGTCTATCTGATCGTCGAGTCCGATGAAGGGACGTTCTTTCGGTCGCAGGACAGGGGCGAGACTTTCGAGAAGATGACAGACAATGTCCAGATCGTCTCTCGCGGCCTCTACTACACGGATATGCGGGTCGATCCCCAGAACGAGAATCGCGTCTACGCCATCTCCAGCCGTCTCTTCGCTTCGATCGATGGCGGCAATTCCTGGGAACGTATCTCGAAGAGCACCCATGTGGACTTCCACAGCCTCTGGATCGACCCGATCGATCCACGGCGGATCTGGCAGGGCCAGGATGGTGGCATTGCCGTGTCCTACGATCGCGGTGGCACCTGGGATCCGATTCGAAATCTCCCGATCGCGCAGTTCTACCAGGTCTTCCATGACGACCGGCAGCCCTTTTACTACCTGGGAGGTGGTCTGCAGGACAACGGCACCTGGTACGGGCCGAGCCGAACCCGGGAACCAGCGGGAATCCTGGAGGACGACTGGAGAATGATGAGCTTTGGTGATGCCTACTGGGTGGTACCCCATCCAGATGATCCGGAGCTTTTCCTCTCGGAGTACCAGGCTGGCGGAATCGTTCGGACCGACATGCGTACCCGTCAACAGATCGACGTTTCACCCCAGCCGAGGCGAAACGATGGAGGGCCGGTTGAGGTTCTCGAGTATCGCTTCAACTGGAATGCACCGATCGTGGCCTCTCCCCATGATCCCCACACCATCTACTTTGCCGGCAACGTCGTGTTCAAGACTCGGGATTTTGGCGACACCTGGGAGGTGATCAGTCCCGATCTCACCACCAACGATCCTGAGAAGCAGGGCGAGGCGGGTGGCCCCGCCTGGACAGAGAACACCACCGCTGAATACCACACGACCCTGATCAGCTTCGCCGAGTCGCCGGTTCAGGCCGGATTGCTGTGGGCTGGATCCGACGATGGGCGGCTCCATGTGAGCCACGATGGTGGCGACGCATGGCAGGATGTCACTACCAACGTTCCGGACGTGCCCGAGTTCTCTCCGGTCTCCCACATCGAGCCATCGAGAACCTCTCCAGCTGCGGCTTACGTCGCTTTCGATCGTCACATGTTCGACGATTTCCGTCCCCACATCTACGTTACCCATGATTCCGGCGGCACCTTTCGGCGAATCTCGGACGGCCTCCCAGAAGGCGCCTGGGTCTGGATCGTACGCGAGGACCCTCGCAATCACGACCTGCTTTGGGCCGGCACAGAGTTGGGGCTCTACGCCTCGCATGACCGGGGTGGGACCTGGCGGCGCCTGCATCTGAAGAACCTGCCCACCGTGGCGGTCCATGATGTGCTCGTCCATCCACGGGAGAACGACCTCATCTTGGGAACCCACGGACGTGCGATCTGGGTCTTCGATGATGCGACGCCTCTTCAGGAGTTCGAGCCGACGGATGACGCGCAGAAGACTCGTCTGTTCGGTATGCGGCCGGCGCTGAGGTACCCCTCCCGGTTCACCCGCTATGGCTTGGGAGACAGGCGCCACAAGGCTCCCAACCCGCCGGCAGGGGCCTTGGTCACCTACTATCTCAGCGAGGACCTGGAAGAAGAAGATGAGGCTGTGACGGCCGCCGAGCCCTCCAAGGCGGCGAAGCACAAAGAAGAGAGTGAAAAGGCCGAGGAGGAGCGCCTCAAGATCGAGATCCTCGACGTGTCGGGGGAGACGATCCGAACGCTCGATGGAGAAAGCCTGGGTAGAAAGAAAGGTCTCAATCGTGTTGCCTGGGACCTGGCTATGGACGGTCCTCGCCAACGCACGGACGAGAAACCGGAAGCCGACGAGTTCGATGGTCCGCCACGGGGTCCATGGGTCCTTCCCGGTACCTATACCGTTCGTTTGACCTTGGATGAGGAGATGATGGAAGCACCGGTCGAGGTCAGGGTCGATCCGAGTATCGACGTCGGTCTCGAAGCTCTGCGCCAGCAGTTCCTGTTCGTCAAAGCTCTGCAAGACAAAGTCTCGGTCCTCAACGACGGCCTCCGCAGAATCGACGCGGTGACCGCTCAATTGGCGGCTCGACGGGCGACCGTCAAGAAGATGGAACAGGATCTTCCTGACGATCTGCTTTCTGCGCTCAGCGACTATGAGCAAGGGAGCTCCGAGCTGGTAGAGGGCCTGGCTCGAGCCGAGGACAAGCCCTACTGGAGCCAGGGGCCGCGCTTGAGCGAGCGTCTGCAGTCGTTGGCCAGGGAGGCCGATGGGCAGTTTGCAGCGCCCACCAGGGCACAGATCGACTATCTGGCGGAGCTCGAGGCGGAGTTCCAGGAGAAGGTCGAGGAGGTCAATATCCTGTTCACCGAAACGCTGCCAGCCCTGAATGGTCAGCTTCAGGAGCAGGGCATCCCATCGATCTTGCTACCCGCGGCACTGGAAGTGCCGGTTCTGTAGGACTGGTGCCAGATGCCGAACGGCTATCGATTCACGATCTGCTGTTAGATCTGGGGCAGAGAAGGGAAGGCTCCGGCTGTACAATGGAAGGTCCCTCGAAGTAGTTTGATGGAAGAGGAGTACCGGATTCAGACCCGGAGACGCCATCAAGGTGAGCGAACCGACTCGATCTCTGACCACACCGCTCTGGTATCTGGAGGGGTTCATGGACCTGAGTGGCAGGCTGTACCGGGTTCCGATCCACTCGTTGCCTTTCAGAGTCGGACGCCAGGCCGGTCTCGAGTTGACGCTGCCACTGCAGATCGTTTCATTTCAGCACGCAGAGTTGTACGAGCACAACGGCCGATTGATGGTTCGTGATCTGGGGAGCACCAACGGTACATTTCTCAACCAGGAACCGCTGACCGATGAAGCACCCCTCGATGAAGGGGACATCCTGCACTTCGCGACTCTCGAGTTTCGTCTTTGTCTGATGGAGGCCGAAGGCAGCGAGTCGCTCATTGGCTCGACGGCTGTCATCAGCTCGAAATTGCCCCAATTGGTGGTCGAGAAAGCTGAACGGCTGCGGGTCCTTTTGCAGGATGGCGGAGTGAGGCATGAGTTCCAGGCCATAGTCGGGCTCTCGAAACGCGATCTCCTGGGGTACGAGGTTCTGGGCAGGGGGGATTCGGAGGGGCTTCCCAGCACCCCCTATGAGCTGTTCGATCTGGCGGCAGTCCTCGGGGTCGAGGTCGAGCTCAGCGAACTCCTTCGCCAGCATAGTTTTCCGGAGTGCGCCTCGTTTCTCGGTGCACCGCGGTTCTTCTTCAATACTCATCCGCGAGAGCTGCGGGATGACCGTCTGCTGAGGTCGTTGGAGAGAGCGAGATCCGAGTTCCCGCAGGTTCGGATGGCGATCGAGATCCATGAAGCTGCCGTCACCGACTCGACGATGATCCAGCGTCTCATGGCTGAGCTCCAACGCTTCGATGTTCTCCTCGTCTACGATGACTTCGGCGCCGGTCAGGCGCGCCTGCTGGAATTGGCCGATGTGCCGCCCGATTTCCTGAAGTTCGACCGCAGCCTGATCGAGGACATTGACGGTGCGCCTCCCGCTCGTCGCCGGCTTCTGGCGAGCCTTGCCAAGCTGGCTTTGGATCTGGGAATCGACCTCATCGCGGAAGGGGTGGAGACCGAGGAAGAGGCCGCAGTGTGTCGGGGAATGGGCTTCGCCTACGGCCAGGGCTACTTGTTTTCACGTCCCCAGTCCAGCGATCAGCTAATCAGCGGAGCCGGTGTCGATCTGTCAGGCGGGACACGAGGCTAGTGCCGGTTGCGATCAGGACACTCTGACAAGCTGCGTCGAGGGTCGGCCATGAAGCGGATCGCCAGCTACGAGACAGCTCCATACAGGACCGAGTTGGAAGTCGAGGTGGTGGCAGTACGGCGCGAGGGCGACCGCACCTTCGCGGTGCTTGACGACACGATTCTCTATCCTGAAGGGGGTGGACAGCCCTGTGATTTCGGCTGGCTGAAAGGCGTGAGAGTCAACGATGTTCGCCAGCGAAAGGGTGAGATACGGCACTACTTCGATGAAGGCGAGCTGACGGTCGGGAGAGGTCTGCTGCAATTGGACTGGGAGCGTCGATTCGATCATATGCAGCAGCACACGGCCCAGCACCTCTTGTCGGCTTTGGCGCTGGAGCTGTTCGGCTGGCACACTCGGGCCTTTCATCTTGGAGAAAATACCAGCGACATCGATCTGGACATCGCGGCGCCTCGATCAGAAGACGTCCGTACCCTGGAGGATGCCGTCGCTTTGCAGGTGGCGGCCGCCAAGCGAATCAGGACACATCGAGTCGACCCTGAGGAGTACAGGACTCTCGAAGTTCGGAGCCGAGGGCTGCCGGCCGGCCACGTGGGAGATATCCGATTGGTCGAGATCGACGGCGTCGACCTGAATACCTGCGGTGGCACCCATGTAGGCCTCACGTCGGAGGTCGGCGGGGTGAAGATCCTCAGTTCGGAACCGCAGCGAGGAGGCACCCGGCTCTACTGGGTGGCGGGGGCACGCCTGCGGAGGCGGTTGGCGCAGCACGAGGCAAGAGGTGCGGAGCTCCGAGCCGTCCTGGACACCGGCGACGCTGAGCTGGTTGACGTCTGTCGTCTCAAGCTGGAGCAGCTGGCTCAGGCCAGGCGGCGATGCCGCCTTGTTGAAGAGAGGCTTGCACAAGAGCTCGTTGGGAGATTGCTCGACCGCTCGGACGACATGGTCGACTACCATCTCGCAGGTGTCGAGGCAGGCCTGCTGCGGCCGATATCAGAGGAGCTCGGCAAGCGAGCCGGGGAGAGAGTAGGGTTTCTGACCTGCGAGGGGGACGGCAGGTTCAAGTTCTCGCTTGTGCAAGGGGAAAGCTCTGGCCTGGAGGTCAATAGGGCTGGCGCTCGAGTTTGCGAGATTCTCGGTGGACGTGGCGGTGGCTCCGGCAGGCTCTTTCAGGGAGTTGCAGACTCGCTGTCACGCCGAACCGAGGCGATAGAGTTTCTCAAACAGGCTTTGCGGCAGGAATCTTGAGCCGACTCCTCTGACCTTGCCCATGTTTCAAGCCGATCAACCCATCGGAGGTTTGGTCCCTTCCATCAGGGCTCGCCAGGGTTGGAAGGCCGAGCGTCCGTGCGAATCCGGGCTTTCCGCCATCCGGGCCGCGAGGCTCGCCGACAGGGGCGGGGAGGGCGGAGGGCTACCCGTCATCGCGCACCATTGAAGCGAGTTTGCGAGGTGAAGAGAGTAGCTCGCACGGGCCTCCCTGTCCCAGTCTTCGTGACGAAACGGGTTACCGTCGACCTTCTGCGGCTCGAGCTCCTGGTGTAGCTCCCGTCTCGAGTCTCCGTTGCCGCTGGGTCGGGCGGCGGTGGCTGCAAGATGGGCCTTCCAGGAACCGGCCGGGTGGTAGAGCTCGAAGGCGTGGCGTGTCAGTGGATAGACATCGATCTGCACCCTCCCTCTGTTGTCGAAGTCGCGATGTTCGGCGCCGTCGATCTCCTTGTTGCCGAAAGGCACCGCGACGAATTGATGCACCTGGCCGCGCCCGTTCGAGTAGCCGCCGAGCCACGACTGCTCCGTGAGAACGAGATAGTCCTGAGGGTTGCGATGGAGAGCGCTGGACGAGCTCCGACCGGAAACAGCGTCTCTTCTGCCAGTCGAGATCTTGACTGCAAAAGGGTAGAAGGTCTGGTGGGCCACGGAGTAAGAAGGCTGGAAGCTCAGCCACATGGCTTCGGACTGATACATCGGTAGCATCGCTTCCACCTGGTGAAGCCAGGGAGCAAAACCCTGTTCGACGAGCTCGCCAACCGGAAACAGGGGGTAGCGTCCGAGACCTGGGAGGAGGGGGAAATCTCTTTCTCCATCCGGAATCCGTAGCGTGCGCTGGAAATCGATCGTCAGTTTCGCGTCAGGGTGAATCTCTGGAAAGGTGAAGTTCAGGTTGTCGTGGGTCAGCTCGATCACTGGGTCTCCTTTCAGTTCTGCTTGCGACCAGCACTTGTGACGAGCTTGCGCAAGCTGGTGTCCGGCATCGATTGGACTTGGCGAATGAGTTGAGCCATGAGGCGCGGCCTGCGGCGGATGACCTCCTGAAGGTCGCCGGCGACCTTGCCCGCCATGGCGAGTAGAACGTCGGGATCTTCATCCAGCTCACGGGCGAGGGCGCGGATCTTGGCCTCTGACGGTGGAGCCTCGCGCCCGCGCTCGACCTTGCTCAGGTAGGACGGCTCGACTCCGACGCGAGTGGCCACCTGGCGCACCGAATAGGTGCGGTCCATCTTCCTCAGGTCCTCGCGACGCCGTCGGATGTAGCTGCCGAATCGAGGCATTTCAAGTGTGTAGTGTATAGTAAACACTACACATATTCAACCCGAGACTCTTCTTGCCCACGCAGATCTTCCAGAGAGCCGATTTCGGATAGTCTGCAGAGGTGCTGATCGTCTGCTTCTTGGCTGCTCTCGTGGCCCTCCTTCTGTGGTGCGAATCGAAGGGATGGCGCTCCGCAGCCTGGTTCACCAAGCCGCTGGCATCAGCTCTATTTGTCGCATTTGCCCTGCAGATGGGCGCTCGCCAAAGCGAGTATGGACTCTGGGTACTGGTGGCTCTGGTCGCGTGCTGGCTTGGTGATGTCCTGTTGATTCCCGTCCACAAAGGCTCTTTCAAGGCTGGGCTCCTGAGCTTCCTGGTCGGGCATGTCTGCTATTCGGTAGCCTTCCTGGTGCATGGAGTCGATGCTCGATGGGCAATGCTCAGCGCCGTCGCGCTGGCTTGCATCGCCTGGCCTGTTGGAGGGGTGCTTGTCAGGAGCGCCGATCGCAGCCTGCGCCGGCCGGTGGCTGCATACATCTTGGTCATCTCAGGAATGCTGGCCCTCGGGATAGGAGCCTGGGCCCGAGCCCAGGAGATGGTGTTCCTCATCGCTCCGGCCGCCTTCTATCTGTCCGACCTGGCGGTCGCCAGGAACCGATTCCTGCGGCCCGGTTTCGTGAATCGTCTGATCGGCCTGCCGCTCTACTATGCCGCTCAGCTTCTATTCGCCTGGAGCGTGAGTCTAGCCTGAGATCTGGCTTGGCAGGGTGGTCCTGAATTCCGGGGCTCGGCGCTCTCCCGTGGCCTGCTCGAAGGCAAAGGCGTAGCGGAGGAGCTTCGGTTCGCTCCATGGCCGACCGAAGAAGGACAAACCGATCGGTAGCCCGTGGACAAAGCCTGAGGGTACCGTGATGTTCGGATATCCAGAGACGGCGGCAAGACTCGAACTGCCGCCGAGGAAGTGGTCGCCGTTGATGAGATCGGTCGTCCAGGCCGGCCCTCCGGTCGGCGCGACAATGGCGTCGAGCTGATGCAGGTCCATGACTGCATCGATTCCCTCATCACGAGTGGCCCGACGGCAGGTCGACAGTGCTTCGAGGTAGTCGGGGCTGGTCAGGTCTCCTTTGGTCTGGGCCTCGACAAAGATGTCCTGTCCGAAGAACGGCATCTCACGATGCGCATTCTCTTCGTTGAATCGGATGATGTCGGCCAGGCCGCGGATCTTCGTGTCGTCGCCGAGGTCTGCGAGATACCGATTGAGACCGGCTTTGAACTCATATAGCAGTACCGTATATTCGGCGTCTCCAAATTTTCCACGAGTTGAGAAATCCACTGGATCGACCAACTCTGCACCCTGTCGTCCTATCGCTTCGAGCGCATCTTCGAGAACGGCATCGACCCCGGGATGGAATCCGAAATACTGGCGGGCGACTCCGATCCGCGCGCCGGAGAGCCCGCTCGGATCCAGAAACGTGGTGTAGTCGAGGGTGCTTCTTTCCTGGTTTCGGCTCGTTGCTTTGTCTGCCCGGTCGATACTCACAAGAGCTCCCAGAAGAGCCGCGGCATCTGCGACCGTTCTTGTCATCGGGCCGGCGGTGTCCTGCGAGTGGGAAATCGGAATGATCCCCGTCCGACTGACGAGACCGACCGTCGGTTTGACCCCGACCAGGCCATTGGCGTTCGATGGGCAGACGATGGAACCGTCGGTCTCAGTGCCGAGAGAGACGCTTGCCAAGCTCGCCGAGGTAGCTGCCCCGGATCCGGAGCTGGAGCCACATGGGTTTCGGTCCAGGGCGTAGGGATCCACTCGCTCAGATTGGTCTTGCCCAGCAGTATGGCTCCGGCCTCGCGCAGACGATGCGCTACCTCCGAATCTCGAGGCGGGGTGCAGCCTTCGAGCGCCAGGGAGCCTGCCGTGGTGGACATTCGATCGGCAGTGGCGATGTTGTCCTTGAGGAGCACGGGAATACCGTGCAGAGGTCCACGCGGGCCCTTCGACTCGCGCTCCCTGTCGAGTTGGTCGGCTATAGCCAGGGCCTCCGGATTGACCTCGAGGATGGAGCGCAGCTCGGGACCCCGACGATCGACCGCTTCGATGCGATCGAGGTACATCGCTGTGATGTCGTGTGCCGTCCATTGCCCTGATTCCATGGCCGCCTGCAGTTCGAGGACCGATAATTCCGACAACGCGAAATCATCGACCCCGACCGGGGTCGGCGTCGAGTCATGGATCGGGGAGGCAGGTCCCTCCTGTCGAGAGCAGGTGAGGCCTCCTGTCAGCGCGGCGGCGGCACCGAGTGAGCCCGCTCCCAGAAGCTCACGTCGACTCAATCCGTATCCCATCCTCGATTTCTGTCTCGGCTGGACCATGATCACTCTCCTCAGTCTGGGTTTGGCGCTCTGGTAGGTCGAGGATCGCAGCATCCAGCGTCGCGATCAAGCGAGCGAGAGCGATCTTTCTGCTCGAGAAGCCACCCTCGAATAGCCGGGACGGTGGCTGAATGACTGCCGGCTTCGCGTCTAGGGGAAGGTCTGCGACCAGGCGTCGGTGCTGGCCGATTCGAAGCCGTCGCGAAAGAAGAGCCCGGTTACTTCGTCGGCGCCAGCGTCAGGCGGATCGTCTCGCGGCTCCAGGTCGATGTCGCCATCGGCTATGCCGCTTGGTAGGGAGGTGCCGTTGTCGATCGGCCCAGCGGCGTCGGATGTGAGATGCAGATCGCCGAGGGTGGGTTCGACAAACCAATCCAGTGAGGCGCCGGCAAGGTTGGTCGTCAGACTGGCAGCTGCGCCGTCGCGTGCTCGCAGGGTATGGCTGACGAGGTTGTTCGCGATCTCGGCCAGGGTATTCTCGAAGCGCCATTCAATCGACGACGATCTTGGAGTCTCGGTCGAGACAGCGCTGTTGTGATAAATACCCGTGCCGTGAGCTTGCTCCAGCCCGATGGCGGTGTCGAAGCCAGAGTCGGATTGAAACAGCCGGGAGTCCGCAGCCGTAATGAAGTTGTTGCGAATCACTCCGTCGTAGTGTCCAACGTAATCAACGCCGGGGTAGGGGTTGTCGGGATAGTCACGGCTGGTGCCGGTCGAGCCGAGACCGAAGCCGATTCCCCGAGCGCAGTCCAAGATGACGTTCTCCTCGACGATTGTGCCCCTCGAGGACGACCAGAAGTGGACTCCGTGCTCCGAGAGGCCTTCAGCGCACCAGAAACCACGGATTCGATTGCGTCGAATCGCCCAGCCCCACGCCTGATGGGCATCAATGCCTCCGGTGTAGCAACCGCGGACCTGAGTCCGACCGGTGTCGGTGAGCTCGATCAGGCTGCACTCGATCGTTCCCAGGTCGGCATAGCCGCCAGAGACCGGATTGATCTTGATCGCCTGCTGGCCGGGATCCGTGATTCTGACATTGTGAATCGTCACTCCGGTGATGGGCTGACCGGACGGGCCAGAGATGTGAATCGGATGGTCGTAGGCTCGCTTCAGGGTCAGATCCGCGATCACGACGTTCGAAGCGTGGATGCTGACCAGCTCGTTGGTGCCATAGGCACCGTCCAGAATCACGGCCTCCCGATTGCCGCTGGCCGAGCGGAGAGTGACGTTGGGAGTGTTGAAGGAAAGCCTATGACTGCCGTCGCCGCCGCTCAGGTCGTAGTAGCCATCGTGCAGGAGCAGAGTCGTTCCCGACGACGAGGAGCTGACGAGGCCCCGGAGCTGATCCGCTTGTGATGGTTGAATTTCAAGGATGGTTCCGGTCGGCGGGGCGAGCGGTGCGCAAGGTGGTTGACCGGCAGACGGGGACGCCAGGGCGAACAGAGCGGCGAGAAGAACCTGCGCCGCTACCCACAGAGAAAGGCGAGGGTCGAGGGATCTTGGCCTGAGATACGGTGAGGAAATCACTGGAAGAGACCTCCTGAAACAGCTGCGTCTGGTTACAACTCGAAGTGCAAGAGCTGGCCGGCGAAGCAAGTGCTCTGGCCGAGACATTAAGCGCTCGTGGGGTCGCAGACTGTGATCTTCTTCACAGTCCCAGGCCCTGGGAAACGAGTCCGATTTGCCCTGGAAACAAGCGGTGAAGCAGTATCTGGACGGTGGCAACTTCAATGTCGTCGACCAGATGCTGCTCGCGTGGGGCACGGTGCTCACCCTTGGTGCGATCGTCCTGCTCAGCGAGAACCACCTCGACCAGGCCTGGATCTGGTCCGCGGCGCTAATGGCTACCCTGGCTACCTACGTCACTCGCGGAACACACCTTCTGCAGGACAACCTGAGGCTCGATCTCTCGGGCGTCTCGCTGCCGGCCTTGGAAGTTGGCGACTGAGGGTTCGGCATCCAAGCCTGATTCGCCCCAGATCAGGGAAGGAAGGCCTTTTTGTTGGCCATCTTGCGAGGCAGGTACTCGTCGATTACGAAGTTGAGACCGTGTTTGGCGAGCGCCTGTTGCTCGACGCGAACTCCCATCCGGATTTGTTTCTGCAGGGCCTCTTGCCAGGGTTTGTGATGCTGGATGAAGGGATCATTCTTCAGCGCGTCCTTGGCTCTCTTGATATCGACGTCCTTCAAGGGATGGGTGGGCAGATCGTACTCGTCGATGTCTCCAGGGGTGACACCTAGGAAGCGCGCCTGGGGGACGCAGAAGAACTCGTTCAGATGAGCGGCGTTGCCCGAGCCCGCCTTGAGAGTTCGGTAGATGTTGCTGTAGCCGTATGGATCGCCATCGACAAAGACGTACACGCTCAGTTGGTGGTCGTCGGCCAGGCGACGGATGAACCTCCTGCAGGCTCTCGTCGGCACTCCGCCGAGGGAGATCAGGATGCAGTTGGCCGAACGCCAGTAGGAGTGCTTGACCAGCCTCTGGAACATGCCGGCTGTTTCAATGGCCAAGATGTAGTCGGCGTTGGTTTCGAATTGCAGCTGTTCCACGGAAATGGGGATGGAGTAGGCGCCACTGCCGAATCGCGTGCAGTCGATGCGGAGCTTCTCGCCGGTGTCGCGATCGTGATCGACGACGATGAGCTCTCCGGCAACATCTCCACCCTTTTCCTCTGGCACGAAGCCGAGCTGCTCCCGATTGACGCCAAACAGGGCCTCGACATCTTCGATCACTGTGTCACTCTCGGGTTGCTCGTTGAACCGGGCATCGTCCCAGTTCTTGCTGACATAGTAGGCCTCTCGCTTGGTGGCCATATCGTCCGTCTCGATGAGCTCCTGGCTGAAGGCCATCATGCGGAGGGTCTGGGCAAAGGTCTTGACGGTCCCGACGGTCAGAGTTCGCTCCTTCTTCCGCCCCTTGATCTGGAAGTGCCCCTTCTCAGGGCGGTAGACGACGTTGGACAGGCTCCGGACAGGGAACTTCATGGCCGGGGTCTTGCGTTGCAGAATCTTGGTGCGGATTCCGCGAGCCTCGGTGCGAATCTTCTTGGCCACCGAGGTGGCTGCTGACTTTACCGGTGTCTTGGACGACATCCTCTGCTCCTTCGATACAGCTCGAATCTCTTCGCGAGGTAGAGTTATCCAGCAGGATTGTCTACATCTTACGGCTGCGGGCCAGCGTGTCGGTGAGAGTCTCGACGATCTCGGCTTCCTGCTTCTCGCTCAAGCCCAGTATGTCCTGCAGCGCGATCCCTATATGTGGAATGTACTTCTCGATGTAGGCCCGTTTGCGGTCGGCGTCGCGACGGCGCTGAGTGCGCCGTACGTGCCGGGCGAGCTGGCGCCCGACTTCCTGAAGAGCCAGCTTCATCTCGCGAACGATCTCGTCGTAGCCAGCCACCGCTTCCTTGCTCTCGCTGGTGAAGGGAACCCAGACGCTGGCTACATGGGCCATGAGGATCAGCGGCCCGGAGGGTAGAGCGCCGCGACTCTGCTGCAGCCCATAGGCCTTCCAGTTGGTCGACAATACGCTCTTGAACAGGGCACAGCCTCCCTGTTGGTAGAGCAACGGCACTCGATTGGCGAACCGGTAGAGCGACACGAGATCGTCGCTTGTCAGGTCACCACCGTAGGCCAGGCCGATCTCCACCTGAAAAGGATTGCCTCTGTAGACTGCGGGCGACCGGCTGACGGCGGCGTAGAAATCGGCGGCGATCTGTTCCTTCAGGCTGGCCAGGAGTCGTTCTTCGCCGATTGGGGAAAGGCAGTTCGTCGGTGGTGCCGGAATCCGCACCTGACGAATCGAGGCGATCAACTTCTCGGCTGCTTCAGCGGTGACCCTCTTCGGAGAGCTCCTCGGCTGGAGCTCGGCGCCCTCCACGATACGTTGAGCCAGTGTCGGTCCGACCCGACTGAACTCGGTCTGAAAGAAACTGCTCAAGCGTCTTGCCTTGCTCTCCTTGAGCATGCGGAGGAGAAGTCCGACCTCGACTCCATGAGGATGGGGCTGGATCTCCAGGGCCTCGGGAGGCAAAGTGCTCGAAGCTCGCTGGAAGGCGAGGACCTCGCCCTCGGCTGGACCCTGGAAACGGATCTCCACATGAGGGTTTGCCAGCGCCGTTTGCCGCAAATAGGTCTCGACTCCATGGCGGCCTTTCTTGTAGGTGCCCTCCAGCTCGATGGCAACCCGGGTCCCGTGAGGGGCCTCCCAGTCGACCTCGATGTCCCTCTTGATCACCGGTTGGTTGCGAAGGGTATCGATGACCAACTCGTAGCGATGGGCCGCCTGGCGACGGTTGGTGCGGCTCTCGATGACGATCGGTTTGCCAGTGGTGAGCTGGCCGTACATACCAGCGGCACTGATGCCGATGCCCTGCTGGCCGCGGCTCTGACGCAGGCGGTGGAACTTCGAGCCGTAGAGCAGCTTGCCGAAGATCTTCGGTACTTGTGCCTTGACGATGCCCGGACCATTGTCCGTCACTTCGATCCGGTATCGATTCTCGGCCAGGGCTTGGATCGTGACCTCCAGATCGGGGAGGATCCCGGCCTCTTCGCAGGCGTCCAGAGAGTTGTCGACCGCTTCTTTGATGGTTGTGAGCAGTGCCTTGGTCGGACTGTCGAACCCGAGGAGATGTCGGTTCTTGGTGAAGAACTCACTGACCGAGATCTCCCGCTGTCGTGCCGCCATGCTCTTTGCAGTAGCCCGACGGCGAGGTGCCTTGGCCGTGCTCTTCGCCGGTGGAGCCCCGGATTGTGTGTTGTCCGGGGTCAACCGTGGAACACCTTCCGACGATGCCAGTCCAGGAAAGCCGGTCGGGGTCGATGTTCGAGCCTCTCGGGTGTCTTGATAGAAAGACCGTCGAGGGCAAGGTAGCCCTCGGAGCTGGCATGGTCCTGGTGCAGGAGGCCGCTCACTCGAATCCTCAACTCGTCGCTGAGAGTCAGATAGCCTCGGTCGAATAGTCGGCGTAGATCAGATCTGAGAAGAAGACCGTTGTCGATGCGGTGGAGTCCTCCCTGAGCCGGGGGACGGATATGTGTGACTTCGAGAGCCGGAAGGGTGGCGTTGCCGGTCATGGCGCAACAGCGCTCATAGGCGTCGGTGACGAGAATCCGGAAGGCGCCGGGCCCGAGCCTGGGTGGCGCAACCGGAGGCTCACCGAACATCTCGGCCTGCGGGTCGAGTATTCGTCCAGTATGCAGCGCCGCCATCCGCATGCGGACTTCCTCCCAGAGCGATTTCCCGGTGCCGGTCGCGGTGTCGTATACCTTGCCCTGTACGATGCTCTTGGAGAAGTCTCTGGGAGGTTCCAGCCAGTCGGCTTCATCGAAGTAGAAGGGTCTCTCGAGGATGATCGAGCCGACGTCGTAGTCCTCACCTCGCTTCGCAGGCTCTCGCCGGTATTTCTGGATTCTCCGTCGGAGGGCTTCGGGAGTGACGGCTCCATTGCCCTCGCCGAAGACCTCCCAGGCGAGGCTTGCCGGCAACAGGGAGGCATGGGCGAAGAAGCCTCCGCCGACGATGAAGTGACGAGGGCTGTGCAGCTTGAACAGGAAGGGCTCTCCCGGTTGCAGAGCCTGGAAGCGTCTTCTTCCGCCCGGTTGTAGAAAGTTGATCTCATCCAGGTCCGGCCGAGTCCGCAGGAACTGGAACAGAGGGTCGTCGGTGACTGCGACGTAGATTCTCATCTCGCTGAGCGCTTTGTCTCCCGCTCAATGTACCGCTTTCGGCAGGCGAGGTCGATACCCTCTGCTGCTAACCAGGAATCGCGCAAGGCACGGCTGCAGGGACGACCACTCGCAACACTGCCACCGAGAATGAACTCAGCCGGAGAGAGACCGAGTCTCAGTTGGGTATCGACAGCATCTGCCCCGGGTAGATCGTGCTGCGCCGGGACAGGCCATTGACGCTCATCAGGCGGCTGAGTGAAACGCCCTGCGTCTGGGCTATTCGACCGAGGGTATCGCCTCTTTGGACTACATAAGTGCTGCCACCACCAGTCGGTGCCGTCGATGCGCTTCGTATCCTCAGCGACTGCCCCGGCTTGAGGACGGTACCGGAGAGGTTGTTGTCGCCCTTGATGCGGTCGATCGTCGTTCCGTACCGGCTGGCCAGCCGCCAGAGGCTGTCACCTCGCCGAACGGTGTACTGGATCTCCTGACCGGGGGGTATCGGATTGGAGGCGTAGGTGGCTCGCGGGCGCCCTTCGGGAACCTGCAGTTGCTGCCCCGGCCAGATCCGATTGGCGCTGCGCAGGCGATTCATGTCCATCAGCGTCCCAACGCTTGTGCCGTAGCGCGAGGCAATGCCGGAGAGAGTTTCGCCTCGCCGCACCCGATGGACCGTGTACGAAGTCGAAGGTGCGTCCCACTCGGGCACCTGATCCAAGCTTGCCAGCAGAATCTCCGACTGGCCGGTCGGTACCTTGACCGCATAGGGCTCGGTCGGCGTAGCTTTGCGTCGCAGCTCCGGATTGAGGGCTGCGAGGGTTCCGGCTCCCAGGTCCAGGACCTTGTCGAGGGACGTCAACTCGGCCGAGCGCTCGATCTCCGTGGTCTCCCAGGCCAAGGGGGGAAGCGGCTCTGGCAGGTCGAAACCGTAGGCCGCCGGATCCTCGATGATCTGGAGGACGGCGAGAAAACGGGGAACGTAGCGTCGGGTTTCGCGCGGCAGGCGAGTGTAGATGTCCCAGAATTGATCGAAATAGCCTTGCCGCTGACTTCTGATACCTCGCAGGACGTTGCCCTCGCCGCAGTTGTATCCGGCCAGGGCGGTGAGCCAATCGCCGAAGAGGTTGTGGAGGTCGGTGAGATAGCCAATGGCACCGAGCGTGGATTTCTCAGGGTCCATCCGCTCGTCGATCCACCATGAGCGCTCCAGGCCATACCGGTAGCCCGTCGATGAGATGAACTGCCAGAGGCCGAGGGCCCGGGCGCTGGAGAGAGCCCGAACCTTGAAGCCGCTCTCGACCAGAGGCAGCCAGCTGATCTGTTCGGGAAGTCCGGCTTTGCGCAGCTCTTCGAGAATCATCGGCCTGTAGAGACCGGAACGCAGATAGGACTCGAGGAAGAACTCCCGTTCGGGGCCTTGGAAGCTCTTGATCTCTCGCTCGACATATTCGTTGACGACCAGCGGAATCGATCGATCGATATCTCCTACCGCTGTCTGACGGGAGGCGTAGATCTCGATGACCCGGCGAGAGATGAGATGGCGAAGATCTTCCTTTTGCTGCGCGATGAAGGGATCCCCGTTCATGGGGGCCTCCGACATCAGCTCGTAGGCGTGGTCCAAGGCGGCAAACGCGTCCTCGAAGTTGCCCTGTTTCCAAAAGATATCCGCCGACTCGTACGCTTCGAGTGAATCCTGCAGCAGGGCGAGGATCTGATCACGATCGGCCTCACTCGTGGGCGTTCTGTCCGCATCCTCGGCGGGGAGATCCACAATTTCAAGATCCTCTGCCTCGACCGCATCGCTGGGTTGGAGAGCCAGAGCGTCTTGCTCGTTGCCGTGCCCTGACGCAGTCGGGTCTGCCGCCGTGTCTGGGGCCTCGGCAACCTCTTCTGGAGGTGGCTGTCCCTCAGACGGCGTATAGACGATCTGGACGGATGAAGCGGGAGGAGTGCTTTGGCAACCAAGAATGGAGAAGGCCAGCAGTAGGCCGGCGAACAGGGGTATGAGCCGTTTTGTCATGATCGGGAGGCGCAAGGATATCTCAGGATCGGCTGCTCTATCTGTCATTCTCGTCACAAGTGGTCACCTGTTGTCGGATCGAGCTCGATCGGAGGCTCTCGAGAAGTGCCCCTGGGTGCCCCGGTCCTGGCGCCAGAGTATAGTCGAGCCTCGCCGAATCGCCAGCCGCGCCAGTCCATCCATGGCTGGTTCTTCGCCTTCAGGGAGCGGAGAGGGGATCCCCGTCGGTCACACAGCCCCGCAACCAGCGACCATCCAGGGTTAGGTAGGCGGTCAGATCGCGCCGGGCTGCGGCTGAGCCCCGGACAGAGAGCCAACGAAAACGGCCCGACTGGCAGAGCGCTCCAGAGATGCGTAGGGGAGGCTGACTATCTCATCGGTTGCTGGGCTCGAATAGACCAGTTCATCCACCCCGATTCTCAGCGTCCAGGTGGGTGGTCCGCCAGAGATGAGAACCTGGGCAGTCTCGGCAGCCGGGCTGCTGGCCGGCCGGGTAGGTCTTTCAATGACCGTCGCGGCTGCCGTATCGGTGACAGACGTCACGGCCATGCTGGCGCAGTC
This sequence comes from Thermoanaerobaculia bacterium, assembly GCA_947259195.1. GTDB lineage: Bacteria > Acidobacteriota > Thermoanaerobaculia > Multivoradales > JAHEKO01 > JAUVRX01. The sequence continues at coordinate 160,383 of CAMYLC010000155.1, forward strand.
GGTGTTCTTCGCATCGACTCGCAAGATCTCGAATACTCTGAGCTGTCGGTCATAGTGGGCTCCAAAGCCGCCTGGAGGGGCCGACCCCACCTCGCCACGGATGTCGATCAGCAAGGGCTGGTTGGGGGCCTCGACCCTCTCCCTATAGACCTTCCACAGCTCCGCGCCGCTCTCATCCTCGATCCAGATCTCCCCATCTTCGCCGCACGGCGTGAAGGACCGTGCCTCCGTTCCGGAACCGATGATCAGGATGCCTCTGAAGGGCTCGCCGCGGACCACAGCTGTGCGGTAGGGAGGCGGTAGTGGGGCAGCGGCTGGCTTCTCGACCGGGGCGGGGAGAGTAGGCGGCGGGTCGGCCACCATCGGTTCGGCAGCTGAACGTGGTGGGTCGGCTGCAGCAGGCTCGATAGTGATCTCGGTTTCAGTGGGCCCCGGGGCACTCGATGCCGTTCGGTCGGCTATTTCAGGCTCGGCGAACGTCTCGAACTCCTCGAGTACCTGCACCACCTTGTATCGGGTTCGACGTGCCGTGGAATCGTCGACCGAAGGATCCACCTCCACCAAGACGACGTAGGCGACACCCTCCCGGTAGGCGAAATTGCTGATGCTGCCCTCGAACACGCTCCAGTCCTCATACTGCTTGCTCTTGACCTGATAGCAGAGGCGGGCCGGGTCGCTGGGGCAATCCACCAGCTCATGTCCGACCCAGAGTTCGAAGAGCCCGGGCTGCTGAGCGGCAACTTCGTGGCTCGATCCGAGAGCGGCTAGAGCGAAGAGAATGAAACCACATCGCCTGAAAAGAGTGACGATCGAGTGCACGGCAACTTCCTCCTACCTGATTCGACTTCCTGTTTCTCGGTACTGGCTAGATCTCGCCAGAGCATGCTACACGATTGGCAACCTGGCTTCAGGCACCCTGGGGCCCGGCTATCCAGCTCATGGAAGGACGACTGCCGGCCTCAAGCGGTCGAGGCGGCTTTCACTGCACCCTCGTACCTCGCATCCAGCGATAGCTCAGGCAGGGTGTCGACGCCGGCCTCGCGAGCCTCCCCCTGCATGATCTCTTCGAGGTATGCAGCTACCGATGCCTCGAGAGGCTTGGGCTCATGATGACTCAGGATCGACAGCACACTCTCGCTCGCCCGGGTTGCGGAGTCCTTGGCTCCAGCCGCCTCCCACTCGCCCAGCGTGGCCCGATCGATGACGTCACTGGGGTAGTAACCCTCTTGACGGAACCATTTGGCGGTGTGATCCAACGAGAGGAACTCTTTACTCACCAGCCCCTCCTCGAGAACTGTCATTGCGATGGGATCGTCGCGCAGCTCGATGCCGGCCGCCAGGCGCAGTACCAGCCCGCAGATCTCGTGGTCCAGGACCAGCTTCTCCAGACTCTGGCACGATTCGAAGTCGTGCATGCCGGGACCTGAAACGTTGTTGACCCCACTCACGGCCGCCAGCGTTGCTCCCATGGCGCTTTCCATTCCGGCCTGGAAGTCCACCATCTTGGAGTCGCTCATCCCCAGATAGGCATGGGTCGGAACACCGAGGTGCTTGCCGATCTCCGCGTAACCGCCATCGATCATCTGAGTCTCGACGGCACCCATGGGTGTTGTTCCTTTTCGCATGTCGAAGAAGGCGGGGGAGCCGCCGTAGATGATCGGCGCCCCAGCTTGGGCGAGCTGGTGGATCGTGATCCCGCTGAGGTTCTCGGCACAGTGCTGGGTAATGGCACCGGCCAGGGTGACTGGGGAAGTGGCGCCGGTCAGGGGCATCGATACGAGCTCGGCTGGAATACCCGCCCTGGCACAGTCGATCAGGGCCTGGGCCGTGAGATCGCTCCACATCAGGGGCGGCGAGGGGCAGCAGTCGAAGATCGCCAGGGGCTTCTGACGCAGCTTCTCCGCATCGCCACGGACCGCCGAGAGCATCTCGTGCATCACCCGGAACGCTCGCTTTTCGAAGGTTCCGGTAACGATCGGCTTCTGCGACGAGAGAAGACCGATGTAGACGCGATAGCGGTCGGCAAGATCCTCCGGGACGTCGCCTGGAATGACACCGGTGCTTTGAGCGGCGTAGTTGGGCAGGGCATCTGTGAGCCGGGAGAAGGCGACGACATCCGATGTCACCGGTGTCCGGGCCTTGCCCAACGCATAGTCGAAGACTCGGAGGGCTGCCGAGCCGGGATTGAAGTGGACCCTGTCTTCTCCGAGGTCCATGGTCATCTGGCCGAAGCGGTCGAATACCTGGATCCGTTCCGGCGCGCTGCGTAGGGCAGACTCGATCAGTGGGGCTGGAATCAGGACCCTTCCAGTGCTCGCTTCGACCTTGGCTCCGGCTCCATCGAGCAGCTCTATAGCTTCGTCGTTCTCCACGAAAACACCGATCCGTTCGAGAATATCGATCGCTTCTTCGACGATCTTGTCTCGGTCCTCTCTCCTGAACCATCGAATACGGGGTTGAACGCTCATTGCCAGTCCCCTTTCATCGGTGTTGCAGCAGTCACAGGGTCTTGGGCTCGGTTTGGGCCGCTCGTGATCCAGCCGAAACAGCCCGGGCCTCTGGCCGTTCCGGAATTCGAATCACGCTAGCAGAAGCCGTGGTTTGGCAGACCACCCGGATGGGTGGGGACTCCGCCCAGGTTGCCGCCGCTACGGTGTGGCCTCAGGGCAGCACGTCGATGGTGACAGGTCGAGTCAACTCGAGGATCATCATCGTTCCCGCGGGGACCTCTACCCGTTTGCCCTTGGTCTTCTTGGCTGCAAAGGCGCCACCGATGCCGCCGGCTACGGCGCCGATGATCGTACCGGTATCTCCTCCCACCTGCTTGCCGAGGATCGCTCCGCCGAGAGTGGCTCCGCCTATGATCGCGGCATCTTTGCCCGTCTGACTCTTGCCGGCCTGGGAGAAGACCGCCTCAATGGGATAGGTCGCTCCGGTGGCCAGGGTCAGAGATCTGAAATCCAGCGCCAGGCGGGCGCGCCCCCCGATCTTCTTCGCCGGCTCCGCTTCGAGGACTTCTCCGTGAATCGAGGCTCCCGCTGGTATCGCGACCTTGCCGCCGACCTGTACCGGTTGGGTGACCCGCACCTCGAACGGTTGGCCGACCTGGCTGGTGTGGCTGGACAGGGTCTGCCTGAACTCGATGTCGATGGTTTCGCCTGCCGCCACTGTCAAAGGCACGGGTTGGGGCTTGGACTGCGACGGAGTGTCAGGAACTCGTCGTGCCGATGGCGAAGTCCAAGACTGAGAGGCAGTGGACCCGGCTGATTGGGTTCTCTGCGCAGACTGCACCGGAGTCGGGTCGATACCACCGGGGTCGGCCTCAATTCCAGGTGTGGGCTCCATCCCGGCGTCCTGGGTGTCCTGAATGTCCTCGGACGGCTGCACCTGAGCGGTGTCTACCGGGAGTTCTTCCCCGCTGACCGCCAGGTCCTGGGAAGTTCTTCCACAAGTCGAAAGCAGGAGATAGGAACTGCTCAGCAACAGAGCTAGGAGTAGTGACGGTTTGGCTTGGCTTGGCATGAGACCCTCCTGATGTCGGTCATTGAGCCTGCTGAAGGTCCTTCTAGCATTTTGCATGCCGTTGCCGGCTGCCCACTGTGAACTTCCAACAGTGGGTCTTGAAACGGGCATTGACGCCCCTTTCCGTTAGGAACCCAACAGATTTGGGAGGACTCTCGTGCGGAGGGGGTAACGAACCCGCCCGTGTCGCGAAGATGATCGCGCGGCGGGTTTGATCTCAATTGAAGGTCGGAAGGGCGTCGCCCGAGTGAACCGTCACCTGTTGGATACGCGTGGTTCTGACACGGTTTCCGAACTCCAGGAAGAGCCCGGGAGCAGCAAGGATGTCGCTTTTGATGGCGCTGCCGCCCCACGTGCAGCCGTTGATGGTCACAGTCAGGGGCGCCGAGCAGTTCTGGTCGAACCAACCACCCGCTACGGAGTACGAATCTCCGCCGAGAAAACAGATCGAGTACGTCGAATTCTTGGTGACTACGACGACCCAATCTCCTCCGGCGAGGTCCGACTTGAGCACCGGCTGAATGTCACCGGCATGCTCGACGATGGCTCCCAGTGTGCGAGCCGGGAGGGCGTCGTGTATGCCGCTGGTCTCAGGCAAATCGTCCATAGGTGCGACTCCGGGTTTTCTCCATCGTAAGCAACAGCACTGTTCGAGTCAAACGTCAGCTTGCGGCAAGAAGCTCCTCGATCGCGTCGTCCACGTCTGCGTCGGTGAACTGGTTGTTCGGGTCGTCGCCGGTGAGTCGATAGCGGAGACTGCCATCCGGCCCGTAGATGAAGACGGCCGGAATCCCCAGCAGATCCAACTTCTCGAAGGCCTGAGTGACTACCTCGTCCATCAGGAAGTTCGGAAATCTTGCCCGCTGCTCGGTCAAGAACCTCTTGGCCAGAGCGATCGAGTCCTCGTCATCCCGATCGTCGAGGCAGAGTGATACAAACTCCACGTCTTGATCGGCGTACTTCTGGGCCAGCTCCACCATTTGGGGGAATCTTTCGATGCAGGGTAGGCACCAGGTGGCCCACATGTCGACCACCACGACCTGACCATGCAGTGCGACGAGTTTCTCTTGCCAGGCTTCGAAGGTCACAGGTACCAGGGTGGCTTGCCACTCGTCGGACTCGACGATATCGGCGGTGCCGTCGCCGGCCGCGGCCTGACGCGTATCGGGTTCTCGAGCGCAGCCGACGGCAATCGAGACTGACAGGATCAGAAGTCCAACGAGACACTGATCTTTCATTGGACTAGTCCTGCTCGTACTCGACCGAGCACCCGTGAGCTCGGGTTTCTGCGACTGTCACCTCTTCGCCGGCCAGAAGGGCCTTCACGTTGTCCACCACATAGAACTCGGTTGGCTGGCCCTCTGTGTAGTTGATCGTGCCGTCTCGACGTTTCGAGGCCGGTGAATTGTGCAGAAGGCCCATATAGACGAGCCTACGGTCCTTGTCGAAGATGTAGTACTCGGGTGTCCGGGTTGCACCGAGCGCCCTGCCGAGCTCCTGGCTCTCGTCATAGATGTAGGTGAAGTTGTAGCCGGCCTGAGCGGCGTGTTCCTTCATGGCCGGCAGCCGATCATCTTCCCGATGATTCACGCTGACGCCGACGATGCGGACCTTGTCGCTCTGGATGGATTCTCCGAGCTCGACGAGGTCGGGATCCATCCCCTTGACCCAGGGGCAATGATTGGCCAGGAAGACCAGGATCACCACCTCTTCCTCCAGGTCACTGGAGGAAAGGGTCGTGCCGTCTGTCGCCGGCAGGTCGGAGAACTGCGGCATCGGTTCACCAATGTCGATCACGGCGTTGTACTCGCCGGCCTGAAGGGCCGGGCAAGGCAGGATCGCCATCGTCAAGAGAAGGGCGGTTAGGTTGAGTCCTCGAAGGTTCATGGGTGTCTCCTCAGATGGTTGAGCTCGGAAGAGGGGGATTGTATCAATCGGCACCGGCAGCGAAAAGCAATGTGGCGGACGTGAGCATGAGCTCCTTCAACTGGGGCTCATCGACCCGTCGCGCCGCTTCTTCAGGCTCGAACCAGCGGCGTTCTCGAGTACTTTCGGGCCAACTATCCGAGACTGTTTTCACCAGCATGGGGAAGACCTGCACGTTGCACAGGCCGCCCCATTTCTCATAGGTGTAGGAGCCGAGGGCACGACGGCTGACAAGCCCTTCGACTCCAGCCTCTTCCCAAGCTTCCTTGGTAGCGGAATCCACTGCACTCAATTCTGGTTCGACGACCCCCTTGGGCAGTACCCAGCGCTGCTTACGGCGGGACGTCACCAAAAGGAACTCGACACGGTTCTCGAGGATCCGGTAAGGGAGTACCGCAGACTGGATGTAGAAATGATCGGGTACCTGGCCCATCGGTCCTCAGTACAGATAGGCGACGATGAAGACGCCCAACATGGCGAAAACGAGGGCGAGCCGAGCGGCGATGCTCAAGACCAGTCCTATCCACGCTCCAGCCCCGGCACGGCTTGCTTCAGCCAGACCCTTCCGGGCCACGAGCTCTCCTGCCACAGCGCCGACAAAGGGGCCGACAACGATACCGACGAAGCCCATGAACATGCCGACCAACGCACCCAGGATCGCCCCGATCACTCCCCATCTGCTCGCCCCGAGACGGCGCGCACCGTAGGCACTCGCCAGGAAGTCGATGACGTAGAACAAGATCGTCAAGATCGCCAGAATCGCCAGGGTCGTCCACCCGACACGGCTGAAATCATCAGCCCAGGCTCCGGCGACCATACCCAGGAAGACCAGGAGGGCACCGGGCATCACCGGTAGCAGAGTACCGATCAGGCCGATCAGAATCAGGCCGACCGCCAGTCCCCAGAGCAAAACTGCAGTCATCGCATACGAGCCTACCAGAGCAGGAGATGACGTAGGATTGTCGAGCTATGTGCGCAAAGGACACTCACGAGGGGCTGTACTCGACCCTGAGCTTCGGGGATTTCTGGGAATGGGTGATGGCGCACCCCGACTGCATCCTTCGAGCGGGCATTCAGAACTCGGTGATCTACGATGACGAGGACTACCACTGGCACCTTGCCCAGGACGGTCCCGAGATCTTCCTGGTCCAGGTCATCCGAGGCAAACGCCTGGTAGGCGAGTTCGTCGTCTATTCGGACAGCGTCGCCTATGTTCAAACTCTGGCTGGAGAGCAGGAAGGCGAGGTCCTCTTCGAAGCCCTTGCTGCCGAAGAATCCGCGACCCCTCTGGTCTGCTTCTTTGTCATGTCCCATGGCTTCGATGTCGAGAGGGGAGACAGCCCCCATCGGGTTCACTGAACCCGCTGGTGAGATTGCTCGATCCTGAATCGAGTGGTTGTGGCCTATCTGCGCGGCCTGGCCGCACGCGCCAGGCCCTCAACTGAACGCGAACAGAGCCGCGACCGCGCCGGCTGGGTCCTGAATCACGCAGTAGCGCCCCATCTCTCCCATGTCCTTGGGGCCGGCCAAGACGCTACCGCCGAGCTCCTCGCATTTCGCGGCACCCACATCTGCATCTTCAACCGTGATGTAGATCATCCATTGGGCCGGCAAACCAGCGTTGCCTCCCTTGGCATGACAGATGCCAGCCTTGGGCTCTCCACTTTCCGGCGCTGACATATTGAAATCGTCGTAGTCACCCATGGAGACGGGGCTGTGCTGCCAACCGGTCACCGAGGCGTAGAAGTCTCTGATCCCAGGCGCGTCCTCTACCGTCAGATCGATCCAGCCGACCGAACCGATCTCGGGATTCTTGGTCTCTGTCATCAGTCCTCCGATCTCACTGTGGGGGCGTAGCGGCTCGGATGAACTCAGCTACGTCCTGCTTGAATTTTGCGTGGTCTGCTTCGCGTATGTACATCATATGTCCGGCTGCGTAGTAGGCGATGGAGATGTTCTCCCGCAGCTGTTCCGGCAGGCCGAGATGGGCAACGGAGAAGGGTGTGTCGAAGTAGGGGGTCGCCAGATCGTAGTAGCCCGAGGTGAAGAGGACCTTGAGGGCGGGATTGCGGGTTACGGCCTGGCGGAGGTCTTCAGATACGTTGACGTACCTGTTGGTGTTCTCGTCCCAGGTCCAGTCTCGCCACAGCCGAGCCGAAGCTCGAAACTCGAGGTCGGTCTCGTATCCGAGGTCCCGGCGCAGATAGTCGTTCAGTAGGGTGACGTAGCCAACGCCGACCGCCTCACTGGCGGGGTCGTATTCGAAGCGCTCACCGGCGGAATCTCGATCGAAGCCGGTAAAACGGGTATCTAGACGCCCGACGGTCTTGCCGTCTGCGCGCAGGAGCTCCTTGACGAATCTCCAGTTGGCGATTCTCAAATTGGTGCTCTCAACGTATTCCGAGGACAGGCCCGTGTAACGGGCCAGCCTCTCGCCGATCGACTGCCTCTCGCTCTCGGAGAGCCAGTCACCCTGGATCAGGGCTGCGGCATAGTCGCCGATCGCAAAGGCCTCGACCTCGTCGAGGAAGGATCGCAAGTCCCGTGACTGGTCGTCGCCCAGGCGTTGGTGGAACCAGGCGGTGGCGGCGTAGGTGGGAAGGTGGGTGATAAAGGCGGTGTCGTTTCCTGGGTGAATCTCCTGATTCTGCCAGTTGAGAATGCTGGAGATCATCACGAGACCGTTGAGATACATCCCGTGGCGTTGCTGCAGATGGAGGGCGAGGCCCGCACTGCGGGTCGTTCCATAGCTCTCACCGGCGATGAACTTCGGCGAGGCCCAGCGCTCGTTGCGCGTGGTCCAGAGGCGAATGAAATCGCCCACCGACTCGATGTCGCCTCGCAAACTATAGAATTTCGTCGGATCGATGCCGGGAGCGGGTCGGCTGTAGCCTGTGCCGACCGGGTCGATGAATACCAGGTCGGTGACATCGAGAATCGAGTAGGAGTTGGTGACCAGCTGGCCAGGCGGAGGCTTGGGCATCCCCTCCGGGTCGGCAAATACCTTCTTCGGACCGAACGCGCCGAGGTGGACCCATACCGCCGCCGAGCCCGGTCCACCATTGAAACTGAAGGTCACCGGTCTTTGCGCAGGACTCGGGACACCTTCCCGCTCATAGGCGACATAGAAGACGGACGCCTGAGGCTCTCCCTCTTCGTTGGCGAGCACCAGAGTGCCAGCCGTTGCCTTGAAATCGATCCTCTCGCCATCCAGAACGATGGAGTGATGAGTGATGGCACTGCTCTCCTCGGGTTCAATAGGCGCACCCGTCGCATCCGCATCGTGCTCCTTGACCGTCTCCTCTGCCGACAGCGGACACAGAACGACGAGCGCGAGAAGCAAGGTTGCGGCGAGCAGGTTCATCATGCCGGTTCTGAGCATCGCGATCTCCTGAGTCAAAGGCCTGAATCAACGGATTTGGGCTCGGCGTGGAATCGTAGCAGCACAGCGATCTTCGCGTCGCATGATCTGGAGATTCCGATTCTTGCGCCCGACCTATTGGGGATAGACTGGCGCCAGGGACGAGCGTCGGAATCGAGATACGCAATCTCGAAGTCCCGGATACCCGAAAGGAAGCATCATGAACTGGATTCGTTGTGCTTTGACCATCGCTGCCCTGATGCCTCTGGTCGCATGTGGAGCAGGCTCCTCGGATCAGCAGGCCGCCGAGCTGGTGCTTCGTGGCGGCCGAGTCGTGACGGTTGGCGATCAACCCTCAGAAGCAACAGCAGTGGCGGTTGTCGACGGCTTCATCGGAGCGGTGGGGAGCGACGAAGAAGTTGCTTCCCATATCGGTCCCGAGACTCGCGTCGTGGAGCTCGACGGGCGGCTTGCCATCCCTGGCTTCATCGAGGGGCACGGCCATTTCTTGGGTCTGGGGGATGCGAAGATGATCCTCGACCTGACGGTCGCCACGAGTTGGAATGAGATCGTTTCGATGGTGGCGGGCGCTGTGGAGGAGGCTGAGCCTGGGGCCTGGATTCGAGGCCGCGGATGGCACCAGGAGAAGTGGGACCAGGTACCGACGCCCAGCGTCGAAGGCTCTCCGGTGCACGACTCGCTGAGCGCCGTCAGTCCTGAGAATCCTGTCATTCTGGGTCATGCCAGCGGCCATGCCGCCTTCGCCAATGCGAAGGCCATGGAGCTGGCGGGGTTGAGTCGTGAATCCCAGAATCCTCCTGGCGGCGAGCTGGTACGTGATGCCGATGGAAATCTGACAGGCCTGCTGCGCGAAACGGCCCAACGAGCGGTGTCCGAGGCACTCTCTGCTTCGATGTCGCAGCGCGATTCCGAAGAGTTGGAAGCGAATCGCCGCAGGATGGTAGAGCTGGCTGGCGAGGAGGCTTTGTCGAAGGGCGTCACCAGCTTCCACGACGCAGGTGTCTCCTTCGAAACAATCGACTTCTACAAGAGGCTGGAAGACGAGGCAGCGCTGCCCGTGCGCCTCTACGCCATGGTGCGGTACCAGAGCAATGAGGAAATGGCGGCGCGGCTGCCGGAGTATCGGATGGTGGCTGATGGCAACGATTTCCTGACGGTGCGATCGATCAAGCGGCAAATCGACGGTGCCTTGGGTTCGCACGGTGCCTGGCTCCTGGAGCCCTATGAAGATCTTCCGGAGAGCATAGGCCTCGTTCTCGAACCCGAAGAGGAGATTCTGGAAACTGCTCGGGTCGCGATTCGACACGGTTTTCAGGTCAACACGCATGCGATCGGCGATCGGGCGAATCGACGCGTTCTGGACATCTACGAGGAGGTGCTCGAGGCCAACGGAATGCCCGCCGACCTGCGATGGCGAATCGAGCATGCCCAGCACCTGCACCCGGACGATATAGGTCGCTTCGCCGGGTTGGGAATCATTGCAGCGATACAGGGTGTGCATTGCACCTCCGATGGTCCCTGGGTCGCGAAGCGCCTCGGCTCGAAAAGGGCCGAGGAGGGGGCCTACGTCTGGCGTACGTTGATCGACAGCGGGGCCATTCTCGGCAACGGAACGGATGTGCCAGTCGAAGCCATCGATCCAATCGCCAGCTACTATTCCTCCGTGTCTCGAGTCATGAGGGACGGCGGCGTCTTCTATCCCGATCAGAGAATGACCCGCGAGGAGGCGCTGCGCACCTACACCCTGAACAACGCCTATGCTGCGTTCGAAGAGGATCTCAAGGGCTCGCTCCAGGTCGGCAAGCTGGCCGATATCACCGTGCTGTCTGAGGACATCCTGACCATCGACGAGTCGAGGATTCCGGAGGTTCAGGTCGACCTGACCATCGTCGGTGGGGAAGTCCGCTTCGAACGCTCGCCTTGAGCGCCGGTATCGTCGTCGGGCACCACTACCCCAAGGGGTGGGGCAGGAGCGGTCAATCGGAGTGGGGGAATCCGAAGGCCTGCCCCAGTAGTATTTCCGTGGCACTGCCGCGGCGATTCCCGGTCCGAGCAGAGTCGATTCGAGGCTTTCGTCGAACTCGAGGTCCGAAATACTCCCCGCTGATCACCCCCTGCGTATCGAGGCCGTTCCAAGAACTGGAAAACCGTTTGAATCGCTGTTCTTCGAGATCGAGGTACTTCATTGGCATGGTGATGACTGGAATGGCGATCGCATCGTCGCCCGGTCTCCTGGCGCAGTGGATCGAGCCCAGCGAACGGCCTACCTTGGTGCCGATTCCTGTGGATACGGCTCCAACTCTGGACGGCGATGTGTTGGGCGACCCGGCCTGGGAGGGCGCTGAGCCGGCAGTGGACTTCTGGCAGACCAGGCCTTACGAAGGGCAGCCCGCGACCGAGAAGACCGAGGTGTACGTCGTCTTCACCGCGGATACTCTCTACTTCGCAGTGGTGTGCTACGACCGCACCCCGGAGAACATCATCGTGGCCAGTAGCCGTAGGGACTCCTCGCTCGAAGAGACTGACAGCTTCCAGTTGATCCTGGATACCTATCGGGACGAGAAGACCGGTTTCGTCTTTGGCACCAACCCGGTGGGGATTCAGTACGACGGCCAGGTGGCGCAGGAAGGAGAAGGCGGCGGTCTTGGGACTTCTGGTGGCTTCAACATCAATTGGGACGGTGATTGGGATGTCCAGGCAGAGATCTCGGATATCGGTTGGAGTGCGGAGTTGGCAATTCCGTTCCGGACCCTGCGCTATCCGAGAAACATCTCTCAAACCTGGGGTGTCAACTTCCAGCGAAATATCCGCCGCCGCAACGAGCAGGCTTACTGGTCATCGCTGCCGCGGCAATACGACCTTTATCGACTCTCCATGGCAGGTTCTCTGGAGAACTTCGAGGTGCCGCGGCAGAACAACCTGAAGATCTTGCCCTATGTTCTTGGAACCGGAACCCAGGAGGGTTTGGAGAATGCGCCGACCGAGAATGACGGCAATGTCGGTTTGGACATCAAGTACAGCTTGACTCCGAGCCTGACACTCGATGGAACCATCAACACCGATTTTGCCCAGGTCGAGGTGGACGAGCTGCAGATCAACCTGGACCGCTTCAATCTGTTCTTTCCCGAAAAGAGGCCCTTCTTCCTCGAGAACGCGGGTTACTTCACCGTTGGGGTGCCGCAGGAGGTCGAGCTCTTCTACAGCCGCCGCATCGGACTCGGACCCGACGGTGAGATCGTGCCTATCGACTGGGGCCTGCGCATGTCAGGCAAGGCGCGGGATCACTACAACATCGGCTTACTGTACATGCAGACCGACGAAGTGACGGATGTGACGCCCGAGAACCAGTTCGGTGTGGTTCGTCTCAATCGGGATCTGCCGAATCGCTCGGGAATTGGCGGTACCCTCGTCAGTCGACGGGGCAGTGGCAGCCTGGCGGACGAAGACTACAATTGGACGTACGGTGTGGACGGACGCTGGGGAATCGGACAAAACGGCCTGATCGACGGCTTCGTGGCGCAGACAGACACGCCTGGGCTGGACGGCGACGATTACTCATTCAGGTTGGGGGGCTCCTACGATTCAGAGAGATGGAGCCTCACGGCTGGATACACCGAGGTCGCCGACAACTTCAATCCCGAAGTGGGCTACCTGACTCGGACCGGGTATAGAAAGCCCGATGGGTTCCTGATGCGCACCATACGTCCGACAGACCTGTGGGGCTTGCTCGAGCTACGACCTCATGTCTCGTATCGGGGCTATTGGAACTACGACGGGTTTCAGGAAACGGGCTTTCTCCATATCGACAACCACTGGGAGTGGCGCAACGGTTACGAGGTCCATACCGGAATCAACTTCACCCGAGAAGGACTGCTGGAGCCGTTCGAGATTGCCGACGACGTGACAGTTCCGCCAGGAACGTATGACAACACCGAGGCGCAGATCGTCTTCTACACGAATCAGGGAGCGCCGGTGGCCTTTACGGCTCGGGTCGTGGCTGGAGGTTTCTTCAACGGTGACCGCTTGGCGCTTTCGCCGACGTTTCGATTCCGCATTGGCGACACCTTCAACACCGAGATCGGCTGGCAGTACAACGACATCGATCTCGATACAGGCGCCTTCGAAACCAACCTCGGCTTGCTCCGCGTCTCGTACTCCTTCACCCAGAAGATCTTCGTTCAGGGGCTACTGCAGTACAACGATCGCGCAGATATCTCGGTCACCAATCTCAGGTTTGGGTGGCTGACGCGAGCCAGCGCCGGTCTGTACCTCGTCTACAATGAGATCCGAGACATCCAGGGTGCCGGCACCGGGATACCCGGACGCAGCCTGACGCTCAAGTACAGTCACCTTTTCGATCTTCTGCACTGATTCTGAACAACGAGGTTTGCATCATGAGTTGGACAAGTCGATTGTTTCTCACGCTCGTACTGGGATGCCTCTCGTCGATCCTGCTCGTGGCCGCTGAGGCGGACAGCGGCAAGATGAGAGTCATCGCGGGTACTGGCGAGGCAGGTTTCGAGGATGGCTCGCCCGGCGCCTTCAACAAGCCGATTCGCCTGGCTCCCTATGGTGAAGGAGCCGTGCTGGTCGCCGACATCTTCAATCATGCCATTCGCGTGGTGAACGTCGACGGGACAGTCACGACGATCGCCGGTGGCCCGGATCGAAAGGGATTCGCGGATGGCACAGCCGAGGTGGCGCGGTTCGCTTCGCCGCACGGAGTGGCGATCTCCCGAGAGGGTCTGATCGCGGTGGCAGAAGCCGAAAATCACACGATTCGTCTACTGACTCCGGTCCTCGGTGCGGACAACCAGGGTCCAGAAGGCTACGTCATATCCACGCTCGCCGGGGTGCCAGGTAGTGGAGGAATGAAGGACGGCCCGGCGGCTGAGGCCCTGTTTCAATCGCCCCATGCTGTTGCCTGGACTCCAGATGGGGACCTCTTGGTAGCCGACATCGGTAATGCGAGGATTCGACGCCTGCGCTCTGCCCTGGTCCAGACTGTAGCGGGTAGTGGAGAGGTCGGTCGGCAAGACGGCGAGGGTGTGGAGGCCTCATTTCACTACCCGATGGACATAGCCCTGGCGGCCGACGGGACGCTCTGGATCGCCGATGCCGGTTCACACAGCGTGCGATCGCTCGATCCGACGGGATCTGTCTCGACCTTGGATCTGACGAGCGGCATCGACACCCCCCACGGCATCGCTGTTGGGCCTGATGAAGTCCTCTACTTGGCAGAGATGGCGAGGCACCGAATCCTGGCGGTGAATCCAGACGGTGAAGTTACGACCGTTTGCGGCACCGGCAAGGCGGGTTCGGGTCCCGGAGAGCTGAATCGTCCGGCGGCGGTTCTGGTACATGGCGGCGTCGTATGGGTTGCCGATCTGGACAACCACCGGATCGTGATTTGCCAGATACCTGCGAACGACACAGGGTCCTGAGGTTCGGCGGAGAGGTTCCGTGCTCAGAGCTGCTCGGACTGAGCCATAGCCCTGGCTCTCTCCTCGAGTTCTGTAGCTTCTGTCTCCCGACCGAGCTCTTCCAGCAGAGCGGAATAGGTCCATAAGAGGGATATCAGATCGGGGCGAGATGCGTCTTCGAAACTCTCGAAGATTGCGAGGGCTCGCCGATAGAGTGGCTCGGATTCGCCGTAGCGCTCCAGCTTTTGATACAGCATCCCGAGGCACTTGAGAGTCCAGGCCAGATACAGCGGATCCCCACCTTGCCCACCTTCGAGTACCTCGAGTGCGGCCAAGTAATGGGTCTCGGCTTCTTCGAAACGCCGCTGACGGTGGTAGAACCAGGCCAGATTGGCGTAGCTCCTGGCGAGATCGCGATGGTTGGGCTCGAGCAGTCTTTCCCTCAGGTCGAGGGCCTGGCGATACAACCTTTCTGCCTCGAGCACGGAGTTCAGTTGGTCGCTGATCAAGGCCAGATTGCTGACGTCAGATGCGACCTCGGTGCTATCGGGCCCTCGGAAAGTGCGGTCGATCGCCAGAGCACGCGTGTAGAGCTGCTTCGCTTCGAGCAACCTGCCCGTCTCGAAAAACACCAGTGCCAGGTTGTTCAGGGTGCCGGCCGATTCCTCGCTACCTTCGCCATGTTCCTGCTCCTCGATCTCGAGAGCCCGGCGAAGGAGAGGCTCGGCGGCAGAGGGCTCACCCTGGGCAGTGTGGATTGCGGCCAAATTGGTGAGTAGAGCGACGACCAAGGGGTGGTTGAGTGAGGTGGCAGCTTCCTCGATGGCGAGTGCCCGCTCGTAGAGCCTGCGAGCTTCAGCGTAGCGGCCCTGCTCGAAATACAAGATCGCCAGATTGTTGAGTACCGGAGAAAGGCTGGGGTCAGCGTCGCCGCCTTCGGCCTCGCGACCCTCGAGAACACGCTGCAAGGCGGACTCGGCTTCAGTGAAGCTCCCCGCTCCATGGAGAGCCTTGCCGAGTAGGGTGAGGAGATCTAGGTCGCCCGGCCGAAGGTCGCTGGCTTTGGACAGAAGGAAGGCCGCCCGGCCGTACTCACCTAGTTGAAGAAAAGTGATTGCAAGGAACTGGGACGAATCCACGGCGAGTGCAGCATCGAAAGTCGTCGAGCTCTCGGCCTGCTTCCAGGCCTCGAGAAGGCGATCCGAGGCCGCCGGCAGATCACCCTTCCATAGAGAGCCGATACCCGCTCCGAAATCGGATTCGGTGTTTGTCGAAAGGGAGTTCAAGGCCTCGGTCATCGATTCCGAGGTCAGTCCGAGCGACGAAGCGCTGTCGGCGATGAGATTCAGGCGCTCGCCCTTCTCTGTCCTTGCGGATCCACCGTGAAGTGCCTCCTGTGCGAGTATCCCAGCTGCGACGGACAGAGTGATCCTTGCATCGATCGATTCCGTTTCGATCGGAACCTGCGCTACAACAATGCGGAGAGGCTCGCTCTTCAGATCTCGATGCTCGTCGAGCGGAACGAGGCCATTCCATGGCTCAATGACTACGATCTCGGGACTCGATGGATCCGATGGGGTCAGCTGGATCCTCACCCAGCCAGGCGACCTCGCTTCGCTTCCGAGGCGAATTGAGGTGAGACCATTGTCATCGGTGGGTGACTCGGTGGACTGGCCTGGAAAATCTCTCAGGATCAAGCCTTGGACGGGTGCTTCTTCGCGGATATCGACGATCTTCAGGACAAGCTGGTCAGGATGTTCGAGGCCAGCGGTGGATGTCGCCAGCAGCAGAGGCGCGAGTGCGCCGATGAGGAGTCTTCGTTGTCTTCCCATTCTTCGCATTTCTACACGGACGAAGGTCGGAGTCGGGAAGAGTCCGTATCAGGCTGACACTAGATCGAGCTTACCGTTCGGCCAATACCCCCGGGGGTAGTTAGGTACCGCCTCGATGGGTGGCTCGGGGCAGCGCGGTTCAGCGGAGTCGCTGTCAGGGCTCTTTCCCTTCCGACAGCCACACTCGTATACTGAACGTTGAATCGAGAGCAAGATGACAAAACCGGAATCAAGAACCGACATCAGGGGTTGGCTGATCTCACTGGCCTCTGGAGTCGTCTTGATCTACGGATTGAAGGCGGCGCAGACAATCGTCGTGCCGTTTCTTCTCAGCGTCTTCCTTACCGTTGTGGGAGTGCCGCCTCTTGCCTGGTTGCGACGCAAGGGCGTACCCAATTCTCTCGGGGTAGGGATCGTCGTGATTGGCATGGTTCTGGTAGTAGTGCTGATGGTGAGCCTCATCGGCACGTCGGTGGCCGACTTCACGAGTCGCATCCCGTACTACCAGGAACGACTGGATCAGCAGATCACCACGCTGCTCGATCGCCTGGGGCTGGACGACAGGTTCGGCTCGACGCGGGAGCTTCTGGCCACGGTAGACCCCGGCGCCGCCATTGACATGGTGGGTGGCCTGCTGAACAGCGTCAGCGGCATCTTCAACTACACCTTCTTGATCCTGTTCTCGGTCGTCTTCATGTTGGCGGAGGTGGCGAACATCCCCGACAAGCTCGGAGCGGCCTTTTCCAACTCTGAAGAGACCCTGAGGGCTTTCACCCGATTCAACAAGAGCCTCAATCGGTATATCGGACTCAAGACCGCCATCGGGTTGGTGACCGGCGTTGCCGTGACGATCTGGGTGACGATCCTGGGCCTCGATTTTCCTCTACTCTGGGGACTTGTCGCATTTCTCTTCAACTACGTACCCAACATCGGCTCGATCATCGCGGCTATCCCGGCTGTGCTGCTGGCACTGGTTCAGTGGGGCATCGGCAGGGCTCTCGTCGTAGCGGTGGGCTATCTGGTGATCAATGTCTTGATCGGCAACCTCGTCGAGCCTCGAGTCCTGGGTCGGGGGCTGGGCCTCTCGACACTGGTGGTCTTCCTGTCCCTTGTCTTTTGGGGATGGGTTCTCGGCCCCATGGGCATGCTGCTTTCCGTGCCCCTCACCATGACTCTGGTCATGGCTCTCGAGAGCCATGAGCGAACTCGTCGCGTCGCGATTTTGATGGGGATCGAGACCTCCCCGAAGAGCTCTCAGACCGATCGAGAAGCATCCGTTCCCGACAACTGAGACCCGATTCGAATCGAGCTGCCGACCGGGCTCGACCGTAGCAGTTCATCGACTGCTGATGGGGCGCCGACTCTTCATTGGCGGCCTATTGATAGTTGCGCATAATCGGATCTTCGACATGCTGTCAGAAATCGGTGCTCAGCGGTAACTCTCTTAGTAGACATGAGGAGTTGACCGCCCATGACGAGAGACCTCGAAGCCAAAGGCAAGACGCCCAAGACGAGCGGACGAGTCCATCCAGCGTCGCCGGAAGAGGAGCTCTCGAGCTTCCGAGGACAGGTCCAGGAACCGAATCCACGACGGGGTGATGCTGGGGCTGGAAGCCAATCGGGATCCGACTTCGAGGTTGAGGACTACCGGGAGATCTTCGAGCATTCGCTGAGTGGCTGCGCTTTGCACGAGGTGCTCTTCGACGACGATGGGGACCTCCGCGATCTGATTCTCCTGGAGGTTAACCGCGCCTTCGAGGCCATAACGGAACTGCCGGCCTCGCAAGTCGTAGGTCGCCGCATCACAGAAACCATGCCGGGCATCGATCTCCGCCACCTGAGGGACGCCATGGCCTGGTTGGAAGCTGGAGATCAGGAACCCTATCGGTTCGAGCAGTTCGTGGAGGGCCTTGGTCGCTACCTCGAGTTTGCGGCAATCTTCCCGAAGCGAGACCAATGCACGCTCTTCCTGGCCGACATCACCGATAGGAAGCGGGCCGAGAAGGCTCTCGAAGTCCAAACTGTCTATTTCAGGGAGCTCTTCGAAAAATCTCCCCTGGCCATCGTCGTGCTCGATAACGATGACTGCGTCCAGGAATGTAACGAAGGCTTCGAGAGGCTCTTTGGCTACCCACGTGAGGTCGCCCGGGGTAAGTTGATCAGCAAATTGCTGGTTCGTCCCGAGGACTTCGACGACGCCAGATCCATATCCCGCAAGGTGCTCTTGGGAGAAGTGGTAGATACCGAAGGAGTACGGCTGTGCAGAGACGGGACGGCGCTGGATGTCCGCATCCTCGCCCATCCCGTTCGGTTGGGCGATGAGAATCTCGGCATCTACGGCATCTACAGTGACATCAGCCGGCGCAAACGCGACTCGCTGACGCGACTGCCAAACCGATCGACCTTCATGGAGCGCTTGGAGCTCGAGCTCGACAGGGCCTCTCGCGACGACCACATGACCGCGCTTCTGGCTCTGGATATCGATCATCTCAAGGACGTCAACGACACCTATGGCCTGGTCGTTGGTGATGCGCTCCTGGTAGCCGTGACGGAGAGAGTCAAAGAGACGCTACGAGAGGGAGCTACCGTCGGGCGTCTCGGTGGCGACGAGTTCGGCATCCTGCAAATGGATCTGACCGATGTCGGCAACGCCGCGGGTCTGGCTCGTCGACTCCTGGCCGCGATGGAGCCCCCGTTCCACGTCGAAGGTCACAGGATACATGTCGGCGCGAGCGTCGGCATCGCTCTGGCACCGGCAGGTCACGTGGCGGCGAAACAGCTATTGAGTCAGGCGGAGCGGGCTCTCGAACAGGCCAAGCTGGAAGGACGCAGTATCTTCAAGTTCCACGCTGCCGACATGGACAGGCAGGTGCAGGAGAGAATGATCCTGGGACAGGAGCTGCACGGCGCGCTCGAGCGCAACGAGTTGTTTCTCGTCTATCAGCCGCAGATAGAGCTGCCGAGTCGGCGGGTAATCGGGTTGGAAGCGCTGCTGAGATGGCAGCACCCGACGTCGGGGCTCGTTCCTCCGGATCAGTTCGTGCCCGCAGCCGAAGCCAGCGGCGTCATCATTCCGATAGGCGACTGGGTTCTGAGGACGGCTTGCGAACAAGCCAAGCGGTGGCAGGACTCCTTGGCGTTGGACCTGCCGGTGGCGGTGAACCTGTCGGCCGTCCAATTCAAGAATCCCTTTTTCGCCGACACCGTGGTGCAAGCTTTGCAGGATTCAGGCCTTGCTCCGGAGCTGCTGGAGTTGGAGCTGACGGAGCGCATTCTCATCGAAGGCACTCCGATCGTGAGGAACAGCCTCGAGAGATTGCGCGAACTGGGTGTGCGCTTCGCGCTCGACGACTTCGGCAAGGGCTACTCGTCGCTCGAGTATCTCCGACAGTTGCCGCTGGAGAGGATCAAGATCGACCGGTCTTTCGTCAGGAATCTCGAGCAGGATGACAACGACGCGGCGATAGTCAGCGCCATATCGGTGCTGGGAAACCGTCTCGGGCTGAGGGTTCTGGCCGAGGGTGTGGAGAGGAGCTCACAGCTCGATCTGCTGGCGGCCGAGGGCTGCAACGAGATTCAGGGATTCTACTTCAGCCCTCCCGTGGAACCGAGAAAGATCTCCAGTTTGCTGGTCGATGGAAGCGATTCGATCAGCCCCAGCAGTTACGACAACTGAAGATTCCGCACGGTGGCTCGACGCTAGACTGGGTCCGTACTCATGGCCCCTTCTTCTGCTAGAAAGGAAGAGCAGCGATCGCGCTGCGAGTCCTCGCCATCGGAGGGAAACCCGTTGCAGGTACTCAGTACGAAGTCTCGCAAGCTGCCGATTGTGGCCGCACGATCTCCCGACGCGTTCCAGTCCCGGTAGCTTCGCTCCAGGCCCTGCAGGCGTGAGTGGTTTCCCCCGGAAAAGGCGTCCTCCAGGGCTAGGAGCTCCGCGAGTACCTCCTTGGAGTGGTCCTCGATCGTCTGCGTGTCCTCCGGCGCCAGCTCGAGGAGGTGGCGTAGGTACATCGAACCCCAGCGAAATCGACTGTAGCGCCCCGTTGAGCTCTCGTACGCCTTGCGATACCAGGCCAGCGCCTCTTCGGTCTTGCCTGCATCTTCTTTGATGCTGCCCATCCAGGACATGAAGTAGTAAGGGGCCACCGTATCGTTCATTCGGGCCGCCAACAGGCTTTCCGCCTCACCTTCCAGGCCGACTGAAGACAGCAGATGGGCCATGGTATTCATCGTCGTTTGGAGCTCACCTTCCTCGCTGACTTCGTCCGCCGCCCAGGAGACCCTTTCGCGAACATGCTGTTTGAGCGCCTCAGAGGCCACCCACGAGTCGCCATCTTCCTTGGCGGACTCTGGCTCTGCTGCGAATCGGGCTAGCGCGATCTGAGGCATCAGGGCGTTCAGGCGGTCATTGATCGGCAGCGTCGTATCGTTCTCGATCTCAACGGCAGCGGTCTGCCAGGCGGTGATGAGATCCGATTGCCTCTCGCCGGGGTCTGGAGCCAGGAGCTCGACAGTGTCGGTGCTGTAGTAGAGGACCCAGCCGAGATTCGCCGAACGCAAGGCTTGGTTGGAGAGAATTCTCACCGCCTCCAGATTCAGCGTGGCGAGCTCATCGTCTGGAATCCGACCAGCTTCGTCGGCACCCGAGGTCTGTCGTCGCACCTCGGCCGCGGATACCAGGTACTGCGTGAGGAAGCGCGATCTCTCGACCTCGAGCTGGACCGGAGATTCGTCGTAGAGGCGGCGGAAAGTCGCCATTCTCTCTGCAGCCTCGAGGCCGACCGAGCTGTCCTGGCTCCACGAATAGAAGGCCAGAATCGCAAGGTCGGTGGCGTCGGCGGTGGCAGGCCCACGCGCCATCACATCGTCGAGCACAGCCTGGACGGGTCGAGTGGAATCCATGGCCGAGTCCAGAACCTCCTGGTACTGATCGACCGGCAAGGTGCTCGGCATTCGCATGACCTCTTCGCCGGCCGCGTTGAAGACGATGACCGTCGGATATCCCTTGACGGCCAATTTCTCTCCCCATATCTGGGCGCGCTCCGTGTCTCCATCCAGGTAGACGGGCACGAAGTCGGCCATCCTGTCGATGAACTCGGGTCGTGTGAAGAGCTTGTCCTTCAGATAGTGACAGGGCGGACACCACTCGGCGCCCCAGTACAGGAAGACCGGCTTACCCCGAGCTTCGGCGAGCTCGAAGGCATCTGCCACATCCCCCTCGAACCAGGTGATGGCTTCGTGGCTGCCCTCGGATTCCTGGGTCTCTGCGCTCTGCGGACTCTTGGGACCACAGGCTTGTAGGACCACAACGACAACCAGAGCGAGAAGCGAGAAGGTGACCGCCAGCGATTTCCCGGGCTGTGACGGTGGCAAAGGCTCGAACCGTAGGTGAGACATGAATTGGGTCCTCCTCGAGGGCGAGACAGTGTGTCTCGAGGCGGGATGCTACAACAGTTCCTACTGAGTGAAGGGTGCTCTCGAGAGGCCTCGGCAAACCTGGTGCCACACGAGCCGGGCGTTGGCTGGAGTCGGGTGGGATGAATGTTCGGTGGGGAAGTGCTCAAGCCTCGCGGGGAACATTTTGGCTGTCCAGGACCTGCGACAGGGGCTGTGGCCGAGCAATACCGGAGCCCTGGACGTAGTCGACGTTCATCAGCCGGGTCAACGCGAGGATCTCGTCGTCTTCGACCCATGCCGCGATCGTCTTCATCTGCATGACATGACCGACATGGTTGATGGACTCGACGAGGGCGCGTTGAATCGGATCCTTGGCCATACCGCGGACGAACTGGCCGTCGATCTTGATGAACTCCACGGGGAAGTTCCGCAGGTAGGAGAAGGAGCTCAGGCCGCTGCCGAAGCCATCGAGCACGAAACGGCAGCCTCTGCCTTTGAGAACGGAAATGAAACGTTGCGCTCTGTCGAAGTTCGACACAGCGGCCGTCTCGGTGATCTCGAAACAGAGCCTCTCAGTCGGGGTCGACCGGTAGTTCAGCTCCTGCAAGACGAACTCCAGAAAGCGCTCGTCACTGACCGACTGGCCTGAGATATTGATCGCGATCAGGTTGTTTTCATTCCCGACGTCGTGGATCCGATCGCTGAGGATCGTCAGGGTCTTACGAACGACCCACTGGTCGATGGGGGATGCCAGGCGATGCCGCTCGGCGAGGGGGATGAATTCGCTAGGCAGGACCAGGCCTCCACTGCCGTCCTGCATCCGAAGGAGAATCTCGTACATCCACGGTGCCGAGTCGATGGCCAGAACCGGTTGAACAAGCTGGGCATACAGCTCGAATCCGTCCTCCCTCAGGGCCTCTTGCACGTTCTGGAGGGTCTGGAGCTGAGACTGGCGCTCGCGAGGCCCCATCTCAGCTGCCTCGAACTCGTGGTAGCGGTTGCCTCCGGCCTGCTTCGCCATGTAGCAGGCCGTTTCGGCTGCACTGAGGATCTCGGGGACTTCGGGGCTGTCTGCATCGAGCGCCACTATGCCGATGCTGACACTGGCCGGCACCGAACTTTCGTTGCAAGAAAGCCGGAAGTTGCCGAGGTCCTTGAATAGCCTTTCGGTGAGCTCGCGCGCTCGTGCCGCGAGGCAGTCGTCGAGAAGGACACCGAACTTGTCCCCTTCGAGTCGGCCGAGAGTGTCCGTCTCGCGAAAGCGAGTCTTGAGGAAGGAGGCGAATTGCTTCAGCATCTTGTCGCCTGCGCGGTGCCCGAAGGTCTCGTTGAACAGCTTGAAGTCGTCCAGGTCCAGATAGAGCAATGTGTGCTCTTGAATCTGATCGCCAGATGTGGCCAGGATCTGAGCGAGCTGACGTTCGAACTCGGCCCGGTTGACCAGATCCGTCAGGTGGTCGTGCGTTGCCAGGTGAACGACGCTCCGATCTGTCTTTTCCAAGGCGAGCAAATCCTTCAGAACGAACACGCGACCGGTCGGATTGCCATCGGGGTCGTGCAGCACGGCTCCACGCAGCCTTACAGGAACCTCCCTGCCGCCAGGGTGGATCAGCAGCACATCGCTGGGTTGGCTGCTCGTTTTCGAGCTTCTCTCTCCGACTGAGACCAAATCCGGGATCGGCTCTCGCGTCTTCTGATCGAGCAGATGGAGGAGGTCCCCGAGGGGCTTGCCCAGCGCTTCGCCCTGACTGGAGCCGAGAAGCTCTTGGGCGGCGGTGGACAGATCTTTCACGATTCCCTCAACGTCGGTACGGATCACTCCGTCGGCGATGGAGGCAAGAACTGCCAGAGTCTCTTCCTGCTCCTGGTACAGGGCCTCTTCGGCTCGACGACGTTCCGAGATGTCGGTTGCCACGCCAACCAGATGCGGGCCTTGGCCCGCCACGCTCGAGATGGGCCGACCGCGCACAACCAACCAGTGGATGTCACCCCCCAGATCTCGCATGCGGGCCTCGACGAAGAGGGGTTCACCATGGTTGAGCGAGTTGCGAATCTCCTGCTTGAAGGGCACGAGGTCTTCCGGATGGACCGCTTCGAAGAGCGTGCGGCTGCTTGTTGTGAGTATGGGTGCGGCCGAGTCGAGGATCTCCTTCGGCAAACCCGAGATCATCAGGACGTCGTCCTGGACTCTCCATTCCCAGCTCACCGTCCTGCCAGCTCTCTGCACGAGCTTCAACTGGACTTCTCGATCCCGTCGGTAGTTGTCAGCCTTCTTGAAGGCGGAGATATCGAGGGCGGTAGCCAACATGGACATGGCACCGCGGAAGAAGACAGGTTGAACTCGCAGATCGACCCAGGCCGTCTCGCCGGACGACTGGAGGAGCTCGACCTGGTGGTGAAAGGCGGCCCCCTTTTGCAGGTTGTTCTGGATGGACCGCCGAGACCTGGGATGAATGAGCTCGATGAAGGGCTGCCCGAGGAGCTCTCTTGCGCTCTTTCCCGTGAGCTGCCGACAGGCTGGGTTGATATACAGCACCTTGACGGCGTCGAAGACGAAAAGGGCCGCCGCAGTGCCTTCGATCAGAGGGTGGAATCCCTCGTCGGATCTAGCCGGAGTCACTTTCACCTCGCTTCGATCATAGGACCCTGAAATGGTTGGCGCTATTCGCTTTTCCACACTCATTGTCCTCATGTCGCTTCCGGGTTGGGCCCCTCGGCATCGAAGGATGGCGCGGCCGGTGAGGATGTGCCAAGATGGCCCGCTGCAATTGACAGACGAGCTCATGTCACACGAGGACTGGTACAGGGGGAATTGAACGTGATGCAAGCTGTGTGGATTCTCTGTTTGGCGCTGACCATGATGGCGACGGTCTCGCCGGGGCAGGAGATCAACGATGAGATCGAGCTGACCCGATCCATCATCCAAACCCAGCGTCAGGCCATTGTCACCGCAGCGATGCAGCTCACCGGGGAGGAGAGCCAGACGTTCTGGCCGCTCTATCACGAGTATCGCGAGGCCATGAGGAAAGTCGATGATCGATCGGTGGCTCTGATCAACGGCTACGCCGAGAGCTTCGACACGATGACGGACGAGATCGCTCAGACAATGCTCAAGGAGTTCATGTCCATCCGACAGGCGGAGCTCGACGTTACGCGCAAGTACCTCAAGCGATTCCAGAAGATCCTGCCCGCCAACAAGGTCGCTCGGTTCTTTCAATTGGAGAACAAGCTCGATAGCGTGATCGACTTCGAGCTGGCGTCAGAGATCCCCCTCGTACCTTGAACGGAGCGAGAGCCTCGTCACGATGGTCGCTCGAAGGCTGACGAGACTCGGGGTCCGTTTCATCATCGGCGGGTCGCTGGCGTTGATCGCACCCTGGGTCGCTGTAGTCTCGACGACCATTCTGATCGGCATGATCCTCATCGGTGCCGGGATCACTTTCATCATCCTGGCCCTCGAAGCCCAGTCCGGCGGTAAGGGAATGGCCCCTTTGCTCCTCGGGCTGGTGGGATCGGTAACTGGGGCTTGCCTTCTGATCTGGCCAGCGATGACCGCCGTCAGCCTGACAGCGCTGTTGGCGACCTACTCGACCTTGAGCGGCATTCTGATGCTCGGTTTCGCACTCGATCTCCGACCTGTACACGGCTGGCCCCGGCTGCTTCTCGGAGGTTCGGTTGCGGTGTTGCTGGCGGCATCGATTTGGTATCAGTTTCCCCTGACGGGTGCTTCGGCCGTCAGTACCGTTGTCGGTCTCAACCTGCTGACTACAGGGTATTCTCTCTTCGCTTGGCAGGGTTCCGGAGCATCGGCACCCGCAAGCTCGAGCGACCATGCGGATATGTCTATTTGACATCTTGGCGCCAGTGACGACAATAGGGAGAGTCGGATAAGAGGAGCCCAAGGATGACCCAGCAGCCGATGGTGGAACGAAGGAAGGTCAAGGTGACGGTGAACATGTCACCCGATATGGTTGCTGCCCTGAAGGTTGCCAGCTTCCAGCGCCGCTCCCTGGGAGAGATCGATACCGGTTTGTCAGAGCTGGTTCGAGAAGCGGTAGAGGAGTGGCTCGATCGTGAGATCAACGGAGCCAGCCTCATGTCGATGAACGGCTAGAGCTGCTTCAAGCGCCGGCTTCCCGCCCACGAGTCCAAAGCCGATAGCAGACCGACGGTCGAACTGTCGACCGTCCTCGGTCCTGCCACTCCGGTGCTGTCCGTAGCACCAAAGCTCCACGATCAGCAGCCGGCGGTCCTAGATTGTAGCTCTCCGAATCTGCCGCTTCAGCCGATGGATCTGCCGGCGAATCCTCTTCAGCTCCTTGTGATCACCGGCATCGATAGCTGCCTGCCGCTGCTGCTTGAGCTGACGAATCTCGCCCTTGACCTTAGTCTTGTCGAGGCCGACGACCTGATGGGTGACATGAGCTTCGATTCCGAGAACCTGGCAGAGGACCTTCAGTAGATCCTCTTTGTGCATGCTGGAGTAGCCTCGCAGCTCTTCGCTGTCCATGTCCTTGGCGACTTCGCGCAGCTGGGCCACGGTCATCGCGTGGAGCTCTTCGTATGTATGGGTCATAGCCCTCCTCGTTCAATCGAATTCGTTGCCCATTCTACCCTGTCGACAGCGAGCTGGCCCGAGTTGTGCGGGTGAGCTTCTCTGGCTCCGGCACCTCATGATATTCTCGATTCAGGTGAAGACGGTCGATTGGGCAGCCTCGGCCCAGACGTTGGAGCCGGCAGCCCGGTCCTATTGAAGGCTTATCGATTCGAAGAGAGCGAGGGGAGCCATGCGGCCCGTATACGCTGTTTCCGGGGGGGTGAGCAAGTTCGCCAAAGCCCGGCCGGACAAGACGTTCCAAGCCATCGTCAAGGAAGCCTACGACTACGCGATCGAGGATCTGGGACTGGAGTTTCGGCAGTTCACCGAGTTGGTGGACGGTTCGGTCGCCAGCTATTTCTCGGACCACTTCACCCGCCAGCTGATGGCGGGGATCATGGCTCAGGACTACCTTGGACTCTGTCCCAAACCGGGGCATCGGGTCGAAGGTGGGGGTGCCACGGGAGGCATCTGTTTCCAGGAGGGATGGAAGAACGTTGCCAGTGGTCTGATGGACATCTGCGTTGCCTATGGCTTCGAGACCATGAGCCATGTCAACACCTGGAAGGGCAACGAGTTCATCGCCCTGGCTTCGGATGTCAGTCTCGACTATCCGGTTGGGGGCTTCTACTCCGGTTACTACGCAATGATGGTGACGCGGCACATGAAGGAGTTCGGTACTACCGTTGAGCAGCTGGCTACCGTCTCCGTCAAGAACCACATCAATGCGTATCACAACCCTTACGCCCAGAAGCGGAACCGGTACACCATCGAGGATGTGCGACAGGCCCCGATGGTGGCATGGCCGTTGACCCGTCTCGACATCTGCGTCATGAGCGATGGTGCGGCCGCCGTCATCCTCTGTTCTGAAGAGGGTCTCGAGAAGCTCGAGACAGCAAGTGGCCGGCGGCTGCCCCGTGTCCGGGTTACGGGTATCGGACGCGGTACGGACGCGATGAGAATGGCGGATCGGCCACATCAGACGCTGAAGGATTTCCTCAGACAAAACGCACTACCTCACGAAACCAACAGCCAGGAGACCTGCGACTACTATGCAGAGCTTTGGCAGGGGGGTTTCCGCTATCCGGGAATCCACTCCTTCCGTGCGGGCCGCATGGCCTCGAAGAGAGCCTACGATCACTGCGGTCTCATCGACCCGATCGCGGAGCTCGACTTCGTCGAGCTGCACGACGCCTATACCTCTTCGGAGATCCAGACCTACGAAGACATGGGGCTCTGCCGTTACGGGGAGGGCGGCCCATTCGCCACCTCCGGCACAACCTTCATGCCCGGAATCGACTACGGGTTGGACCTGATCGAGAGTCCGGTGTGTCCGGTCAATCCGTCCGGTGGGCTCATCGCCTGCGGCCATCCGGTAGGAGCCACCGGACTCATGCAGGCCGTCTTCGCCATCTGGCAGCTACAGGGCACCATCGACCGGCATTTCGGAGACGCCACCCTGCAGTTGGACGAGCCCCGCCGGGGGGCTATCCACAGCCACGCTGGGACCGGGACCTACGTCACCGTCACCATTTTGGAAGCCGAGGACTAGATCATGACCGATTCCAAGAAGCTCCCAGGCAAGATCGAAGAGAGCGATGATGGACAGATCCTGTTCAGTGTGCCTTTCCCCGAGGAGCTGAGCCCGGAGGCTTTACAGGCTTTGAAGGGAATGCGTCCGATCATCATCAAGCAACCCTACGCCATCGACTACATCCACTCGTACGGTCAGGACTCTCCGTTCTTCGCCGGTCTTGCCGGCGGCACACTGCTTGGTTGCCGAGACCTCGAGACGGGCTACACCTACGCCAATCCGCGGTCCCACGATATGTACACGGGTGAGCCGACGGATTGGGTACAGCTACCCGAGCAGGGTCGCATTCACGCCTTTACCGTCTGCCACTTCGGGTCAGAGGAGTTTCTGCCCCAAACCCCCTTTGTATTGATACTCGTGGAGCTCGAGGGTGCCGACACCTTGCTGCTTTCGAGGCTGGTGGGAGTCGATCCCGATGAAGCCTCTCTCGACTGGATTGGAATGCCGGTCAAGGCTCGCTTCCTGCGCAATAGCAAATTCAAGCCCACAGACGTCTACTTCGCGCCATCGGAATAGCGAAGGACCGCAGAACGAGCTTGGGCGGGTTGAGAACGGAGCAGGTCTCGAGCGTGCGAAAAGGGGTAGACTAGGGCATATTTTCGGCTGACACGACAGAATCGGTAGGACCTCCCAGATGGCGGCAAAGCGCAAATACGAGAGGACTCCGCGCCGGGTAAATGTGCGCTTCAAGAAGAAAGCGGGGAATGAGGAATTCGCCGTTGGCTACACCAAGAACATCTCTCCCGATGGATTGTTCATAGGCACGATTCGACCCCTACCTCCGCGAACCGAGATCATCGTCGAGATCAAGGAAGGGGGAAAAATCCGTCGTCGCGCCGCTGCAGTCGTTCATGCGGCCCGCGTGTCACCCCTGTTGGCCAGTGTCCAAACTTCGGGTATGGGGGTTCGCTTTCTGGATCAGGTAGACGCGGGAGATCCGGTCTCCGGGCCTCGAGAGGGAGACATGGCGACGACGGTCGAGACGCAGGACCGGGACGAGAGATCGACCGAGGCGCCGGCCAGCTCCCCAGATCTCGAGGTCGACCTCTCGGATGTCGAACGTTTCCGTGAGGCCTTCCGCCGGGACATTCAGCATGGCCTCATCTTCGTCCAGGGTCCGATTGCCTCGGAGATCGGAGAGGAAGTTCTGGTCAGGGTGCTCGTACCGGGGGGAGTCAGTGATGTCGCTCTCAGAGCCCGTGTCGACAGAGAGACGATTTGTCGGAGTGAGGCCTACGGCGAGCTCGGAACGGCCGGCTTCATGTTGGTCATCGTGGATGCAGATGTGGCTGTGAGCCTGCTTAGAGCATCTCTCTGAAGGCTGACCTCGGGTTGAATCGGGCGGACCAGGAGATCGCCCGGTTTTCGCCACTGTGGAAGATTCCGACGACTTCCACGCCGCATTTTTGCCACAATAGAGCAGAAAAGAGGCGCCTGGATGGTGAAATCCGGGCTGAAAGCGTCGATTCCGATGGCACGAATCATGCTGCACTTCAGTCAGGCAAGGCTCCGTAGCCAGGTTCCCTCGCACGGGAGACGAGGATGAATAGAGAGGTTCCAAGCCTCGAGGTCACGACAATGGAAACGAAAGACCTTCTGATGAAGGACGATCAGGGCAGGGTGATTCGCGTCGTCGGCAAGGAGCGCGACGGTGATGTCCCGCTGGCTGGGGCCTATCGAATCGTCGTCAGCTCGCCCGAGATTCTCATCCTGCAGAGGGCGAGCGAAGATTCCGTTTGTCAGTCTCAAGGACACGTCCTGATGGCAGGCGAGATCGTCGGCCACACGACCGTGCTCGATATCATCAACGTGATCTCGGCTTCGCGTTGGGCCGGTAACCTCCACATCTATGGTCGCGATTCTCATCGGGTCCTGTCGTTCGACAAGGGAGCTCTTCAGCACGCCTCGAGCGACTATCCAGATGACCGATTGAACAAGGTGCTGGTTCGCATGGGGATCCTCACGGCTTCGCAGGTGGAGTCGGTGATGCGCGATCTCGAGCCACCCATGCGTCTCGGCAAGCTGCTCGTCGAGCGCGGTTACATCAGCCGGCAGCAGCTCTTCGACCTGTTGAACAAACAGACCGAGGAGATCTTCTTCTCGGCGATTCTCGAAACCAAGGGTAGCTATCTCTTCATCGTCGGCAACGGCAGTCAGATAAATCCGAGCACGATCGCTCACATTCCCGTGCAGGAGCTCTTGCTGAGGGGGGCCGAGCGCTTGGACAGCCTCAAGCAGTTCGAGAGCCTGGTGCCGGACATCGAGCTCTGTCCCGAGCTACAGGCCGGCGTCGAAGGCACTCAACTCGACCCGAAGACTCGTCTCGTCCTGGCACTGAGCAACGGGCAACGCTCCCTGCGAGAGATCGCCAGCGAGACCTGGTTGGGCAAGTTCGAAACCATGAAGATCACGAAGGAGCTGGTGCGAAAAGGGCACGTCCGTCTCAAGCCGAGGACTCCATCGACTCAGGAGGAAGCCCGGCGGCTCATCGGTTCCTTCGACGAGCTTCTGCGGTACATCTTCGCTGTCGTCGAGCAGCACGGCAGTGTCGTTCAGACTCGGGAGGAGATCAACCGTTGGCTGGATCGCGGCGGCAGATTCGACTTGCTGCCCTATGGCATCAACGAGGATGGCTCCATCGTGCTGGACCCGAAGGACCTGATGACCCAGGTCGGCAACGATCAACAACTCGTCAAGACGATCCGCGACACCTTGTACGAGCTGACCTCGTTCGCGCTCTTTGCGGCTTCTCTCTCGATGCCGGCAGAAGAGGAGCTGAAGCTCTCGCAGGACGTCTATCGGCGCCTGCACTCCCTGCAACTCTGAGGCGGTAGGGACTCAGGTACGCACCGGGGAATCACCGAGTTCTCTGGACTCGGCTTTCTGGCGCAAGATCAATCTCGTCATCGACTCTTCCAGAAGGCGTCCAGCCCGACGCAGAAGGTCCAGATCCTCACTCGAAGGCGCTTCGTCGCCTGTGTCCGCGTAGAGAACCGTGACCATGCGGTGTCCGATGCGGATCGGCACCAGGACGGACTCTGTCTCGAGATCTCCGTTCCAGGTTTCGACGAGATCCTGGTGGACAGGCATGGCGGGAAGCCTGCCTCGAAAGAAGCTGCCTCCCTCCCGCAGATGCAGGAACATCGACGGCTGATCGAGACTGATCTCGAGGCTTTGCAGTCTCAGCGGTCTGAGGGTGCGACCTCTTCCCATCCAGGCGCGCAGAGCGCTGGCATGGCACCTGAACAACACCAGTCTCTCGAACATGGGCTCCAAAACATCCAGCAGACCCTCCGCTGCCACATGGATGGAATCTGCCTCCGCGAGGGTCTGGCGCGCTACTGCCAGACGATCCACCGGTCGACCTCGGGTCGGCGACTGCACGACCTCCGTAGGCCATGGATCCCGGCGTTCGCGACTCCGTACCCGCTCGAAAGCGACCCCGGCCCGGTAGCGAGACTCCTTCGGTGCCTCCTCTTCGTTGGCAACACCCTGCGGTCGGCTCCACCGCACTACGCCTTCGACGACCAGCGAGTTGCCTTCCTGCCAGAGCTCGAACAGGTAGGTGCCTCCGATACTCAATGGATTGTGGCTGAGGACCAACATACCTCTCCGACTCAGGTTGACGATGTCCAGATCGCCGTGGAAGGGAGACGCAGAGATATGGGGCGCCGGGATCCTGGGGTGCTGGCGCCGCTCTCGAGAACTGTGGCGGTCTGTCGACGCTATGGGGACAACGGTCATGATTCGGTCGTGGAATGATCTCGAGCTTCTCGCGGCCTAGTCTACACCGGCGAACACTGCATCGTTCGGAAGGAACCGATTGCCGAGGCGTCGAGGTGAGTGCTCGACTCGTCAAGCCGCGCGGCATGGCGTAGAATGGCGGGTCCCGACACGGCGAGACTCTCGATGCTCGATACCCTGCAGCAACAGAAATCCCTGCCTCACAGCGATGAGTCCGAACGAGCCGTTCTCGCCGGGGCTCTGCTGGATCCGGCCCTTCTGCCAACCGTGTCGGGTCGGCTTCTGCCAGACGATTTCTACTCCGATCGGCATCGAACTCTCTTCCGCACGATGCTGGATCTGCAGGAGGCCGATGTCGAGATCGACCTCAGAACACTGCAGGCCAGCCTCGAGCAGCAGGATCGATTGACCGCCATCGGAGGAGTCGCCTACCTGGCCAGCCTCGATCTGGACCTGCCGGATCTGAGCCGCTTGGACTCCTACGTCGAGATCGTCAAGGAGAGGTCGATCCGCCGCCGCCTGATCGAGGCTTGCGGAGAGATCACCCGGAATTGCCTGGACGGAGGTTTTCAAGCACAGGAGGCTCTGGGCCGGGCCGAGCAGGCGATTCTGGGGCTGGGAGAGGAAGCCGTACAAAAGGGGTTCATTCGGCTGTCGCAGGTTTTCCACGAGACACTCGCCGACATGGAAGAACGGCCGGCGAGAGGCTTCGTCGGAGTGCCCACCGGCTTCACCGACCTGGACGACATGACTCGGGGGCTCAACCCTGGCAATCTCGTCATCATCGCCGGCAGGCCAGGCATGGGAAAGACCAGCCTGGCACTCAACATAGCCGAGCATGCAGCCATTCGGGAACAGCGTCCTGTGGGGGTCTTCTCACTGGAGATGAGCCAGGAAGAGCTGGCCCTTCGGATCCTCTCCTCCGAAGTGGACGTACCCTTCGGGCCGCTGCGGTCGGGTCATCTCTCCCAGAAACAATGGAGCAAGGTGATTCAGGCGGTAAAGACAGTCTCCACTGCACCGCTCTTCATCGATGACTCGGCCAACCCCACATTGCTGGAGATCGCCTCCAAGGCCCGCAGATTGAAGGCCGAACATGGACTGGAGCTGGTGATTCTGGACTATCTGCAGCTGATGCAGGCCGGCGGGCGATACGAGAGCCGAACGCTGGAGATCGCGGCGATTACCCGCGGACTGAAACAGTTGGCCAAGGAGATCAGAGTTCCCGTGGTGGCGCTCTCCCAGCTCTCGAGACAGCCGGAACGTCGCGCTGGTGACCATCGGCCCCAGCTGGCCGATCTGAGAGAGTCGGGTTCCATCGAGCAGGATGCCGACCTGGTGATGTTCATCTATCGGGATGAGGTCTACGACCACGATTCCCCGGAGAAGGGAATCGCCGAGCTGATCCTCGCCAAGCATCGAAACGGCCAGACGGGAACAGTCAAGATGGTCTTCTTGAGCGAGACCACGAAGTTCTGCAACCTGGCTCAGCAGGGTGGCTCCCCGCCGCCCTTCTGACGGGCGCTTCCGGGCGCGGCGGCCGAGAGCTGCGGAGCCGACAGCCTCTCGAGGAGGCTCTCCTGTCAGAGTGCCGGTTCCCTGCCTGTCAGCTTCCGGAAGGCCTCCAAATACCGCTCGAGAGTCCCCTGGACGACTTCCGGCGGTAGGTCGGGCGGTGGTGAATCGCGGTCCCAACCAGAATCGTCCAGCCAGTTCCTCACGTATTGCTTGTCGAACGAGATGGGTTCGACGCCGGGCGTCCAGGACTCTGCTTCCCAAAACCGTGACGAGTCGGGTGTGAGAACCTCGTCGATCAGGGTGAGCTGCCCTGCGGAGTGGCCAAACTCGAACTTGGTGTCGGCCAGAATCAGCCCACAGGATGCGGAATGCTCGGCTCCCAAGCTGTATACGGAGAGCGTGATGTCCCGCAACTGCCTGGCCAGGTCGTCACCGACACCGTTCACCAAGACCTCGTAGGACACGTTCTCATCGTGACCGGACTCGGCTTTGGTGGCGGGCGTGAAGATCGGGTCCGGAAGTCGGTCGGCGCGCTCCAGGCCCTCCGGAAGTGCGATCCCGCAGACCGAACGGCTCTCCGTGTACTCGCGAAATCCACTACCTGCCAGGTAACCCCGCGCGACGCACTCGAAGGGAACAACCTCGGCCTTGGTCACGAGGACCGACCTGCCCTCCAGCATGTCGGAGTGGGCAGCGAGCTGATCGGGAAAGTCCTGCACATCGACTGCGACAAGGTGGTTTGGAACGACTTTCTCGAAACGCTCGAACCAGAAGTTACTCAATTGAGTGAGGATCTTGCCTTTGCCGGGAATGGCGGGTTGCAGGATGTGGTCGTAGGCGGAGATCCGATCGCAAGCCACGATCAGTAGTCGATCGCCGAGGTCGTAGACATCGCGGACCTTGCCACGTCGTGGCGGCGGCAGATCCGGGATCTCGGTCTTCCAGACGGGTTCTGACATCGTGAGTTGGCTCCTTTGGGGTCTCTGTTGAGTGGATTCAGGATCTTCAGGTGACCTTCGAGGGTCTCAGCGGAGCCCCGAAACCCCCTTCCAGGCTGTCCAGAAGGCTGCCGGCCGTCCGTTCTTCTTGGCGCGGCAGGTCCTTCCAGGGTTCACCGTCGACAACTTCATAGAGCAGAGCTTTTTCCAGGCCTTTGAGGTTCGCGTTTCCGAGCTCCCGTATGCCGACCAGGAGCTCCTGGTTGCCGAGCTCCAGCCTGAACACGAGGTACTCTCGCCGGTCCTCGCGAAGGCGGTAGAGGGGATGGACCATCCCCGAGCTGGACAGCTCCGAGATGAATTGCCGGGTAGCAGCGATGCCCTCGTTGACGAGAGCACCGTGCTTGTCGATGTAGCAGTAGAACTGACGAGCCTCCTCCTTCTTGTCGACCAGGTCGACGTTCTGCCTCTCCAGGGGAGCGAAGAATCGCTCCACCTCCCCCTGCGGGTATCCGAGTCCCAGCAACAGCGTCTTGATGTCGTCGATCTCTCGCGTAGCCTTACCAGTTGCGAGCCTCGACAGCTCCACGATTCCGTGACCGAAGAACTCGTAGCGGTGGGTCTTTCCTCGGCCGCCCTCCTCGATCGGCAACAGTCGATACTCGCCGTGGTTCAGGCCGATACGCATTCCACGGTCGAATGGGAAGCCCTCGTTGAGGGCACGTTTGTAGTAGCGCTGCACCTGAATCGCCATGAACAGAAGAATGTGAGGATGTCTGCCGGAGTAGAGAGCTCCATCGCCGAGGTACTTCTCCAACTGGAGGCGATGCTCTCGGGCCATCTGGTTGACCCGCCGCTGAAAGCGGAAGATGCTCCGATACGACTGGTCCTGGTCCTCGGATCCTGATCGACCGAGCACGGACACGATCGAGGAGAAATCGGTGATGTCATAGATCAAGCCGAAGCGACGGACCAGCGGGTTGATAACCCACGAAGTGGAGAAGTCGAGAGGACGGGTGCTGTCCGACAGCATCAGAGGACGACCGAGATGTGCCCCGGAGCTCGGCTTCGGGGCTTCGCAAGACAAGCGAGCGCCGACGGCGTTGACCGGAATCACCAGACGACGCAGAGCCGCCAGGATCTCGAACTCCTTGAGCTTGTAGAGGAGGCTCTCCCAGATCTCCACCTGTTGGTGGCTCAGAAGAGCGCGACTGTTGTAGGCAGGGTGCTGCGAGAGAAACCGAACCCAGCCCGATTCGCCGATCAACGCCTGTGCGGACAGGTCCGGACCTTGCCCGACAAGATTGCGTGCGGCCGTTCCCAGGCTTTCATCCCTGTGGAGCCTCTCCTCGGACCAACTCTCGAGCAGGGACAGTCGGTGTCGGAAGTCCTTCCCGTCGATGCGCAAATGGCCGCGAAAATAGCTATCGAGCCCGGAGAGATCACGAGCAACGCGATTCTCGGTCAGGCTCAAGACGTTGTCGCGCATGCGGACCAGTAGATCTGGGAAGAGTCCTCGCTCGTCCTCCTCGGCCTCCTCGGCGACACGATGCACCACATCGAAGGTCAGGGTCAGGACCCGATCCAGGTAGCGCTCGAACGTTCGGTATTTGATTAGATCTCCGTGCGCCTTGCCGACCGTCAGATCGTGGCGCATGGCTCTGCGGGGCGAGTCCTTGAAGCAACGCGCAACCGCGGCGGAGTGATAGAGCCAGAAGATACTGGGCAGCTTTCGACCGAAGCTCGACCGGACTGCGTTTTCCGTCGCGGTCTCGAGAAGTGTGCCGTACCGATTCCAAGCCTCGTCGACCGCTTTCTTGTTGCCTGGGCGCCGCGAAAGGGTGGCGATCTGGCGAGCCTCCTCGACCCTGACGTAGAAAGCCAAGGCTTGCTCCAGTCCTTCCGTCAGCGGGCTGATCAGAACCGGAAAGCCGTGCAGGGGAGTCGCCTCTTCCTGCTCCAGGAAGATCCTTTGAGGAATCGGCAGCAAGGTCTCCGGATTCGGAATGATCTGCTGCAATTCGAACGCACTGGCCCGAAAGAAGTTGAAGGGACCCGGAAACAGGCGGTGAAAGGAGTTCTTGTCGAGCATATCCGGCGAGTCGTGCGGGAACCAATGGTAGCAGGAGTCAGCCGCCCGCCGAATCCCCAGATAGAGATGAGTCACGGCGATCAGCGGGACCTCTCAGTTGCTAGAATAGCGCTCCGGCCGGACTGCCGGAAATCAGGCTAAGGAGGAAAGACGTGCGACTGCCCTCGCTGAAGTTGACCCTGGATCAGGATCGTAGCCCCGACCTCGTCATCGTTGGCGCTTTCGAGCGCACCACTCTGACCACGGAGGGTCTGCCAACACGAATCGCGAATGCCGCCCTCCGGTGTTGCGAAAGCCCCGGTTTCAAGGCTCTCCCGGGACAAATCCGGCGGGCCGAGACCACTGGCACTCCAAGAGAGCTGGTCGAGGTTCACGGGCTCGGCAGGAGATCTGCGTTCGATGAGCGCAAGCTCCGAAAATGGGTAACAGGCGTTACCCGGGCTGCCGCAGAAGAAGGCTGGAAGAGAGTCGTCTTGTTGGCTCCGGATCACCCTGCCGCGAAAGGTCAAAGGGCTCTGTCGTTGATCACTGAAGTCCTACTGACGGGTTATCGGTTCGACCTCTACCGCAAGACTCCACCCGCCAAGAGACTCCAAGAGATTCGCCTCTTGCCCCCTCCTGGCGAGCAGTCGGTCTATAAGCAGGCGCTGCCGCTGGGCAAGAAGCTCGCGGCGGCTGTCGCTTGGACGAGAGACCTGGGAAATACGCCCCCCAACGTGGCCAATCCCGCCTGGATGGCCGAGCAGGCGACGGGTCTGGCGGAGAGGTTCGGGATGGCGGTCGAGGTCCTGGGCCCGGACGAGCTCGCCGCCAAGGGAATGGGAGGGATTCTGGCTGTTGGTGGTGGGTCGAGGAATCCTCC
>CAMYLC010000155.1:197274-203522 GCA_947259195.1 Thermoanaerobaculia bacterium
GAAAAGGGAGAGAAAGTGGCCCTGATAGGAAAAGGCGTCACCTTCGATTCGGGTGGAATCTCGATCAAGCCGTCCCGCGGCATGGAGGAAATGAAGTACGACAAGTGCGGAGCCTGTGCGGTATTGGGGATAGCGCGAGCAGTTGCCGACCTGAACCTCCCGATTCGCTTCCAGGCATATCTGCCTCTGGTCGAGAACATGCCGGATGGCCGCTCGTACCGGCCGGGAGACATCATTCGCTGTTACAACGGCAAGAGCGTCGAAGTGCTGGATACCGACGCCGAGGGTCGACTGATCCTGGCCGATGCATTGGCCTGGGCGGCGGAGGATAGGCCTGACAGCATGATCGAGTTCTCGACGCTGACCGGCGCGGCGGTAGTTGCCCTCGGGCATTATGGTGCTGCACTCTACTCGCCGGACACCGACCTGGCCGGGGAGCTGCTGGAGGCCTCGGAAAGATCTGGCGATCGCTTGTGGCGGATGCCGCTCTGGGAAGAGTTCCGCGATGAGATGAAGGGCGTTCAAGCCGATCTGAGGAACTTGGGAGGTCGATGGGGTGGAGCCAACAATGCAGCCGCCTTTCTTTCCAACTTCGTCGGCCGGGCTCGCAGGTGGGCCCATATCGACATTGCCGGGACGGCGTACGAGGCTTCACGCGAGTCGGGGAAATCCGGCGCCACCGGGTTTGGAGTTCCTCTCGCCGTTGACTGGCTTCTCAGCCGCACACACCGGTTCTAGCGCCGACGCGGGATGAGAGATCTTCTCTCTATCGAGAATCTCTCTGTTGCCTTCGAGGTCGGAGGGCGCTGGGTTCCCGTTCTACGAAGGGTCTCTTTGCAGATCGATGAAGGCGACTCCGTCGGGCTGGTCGGGGAGTCCGGCTCCGGAAAGAGCGTCATGGCCTTGTCGGTCCTTCGACTGCTGCCCCGGGCGGCGAGAGTCATCGAAGGTCGCATCAGGTTCAAGGGACGGGACTTGCTCGAGCTTCCCGAAACCCAGATGCGCACGATCCGGGGGGGTCGCGTCGGAATTGTCTTTCAGGAGCCGATGACATCCCTCAATCCAGTCTTCTCGATCGGCTTCCAGGTTGCCGAGGCGGTGAGAGCCCATCGTCCCATGGGGTCCGGCCAGGCAAGAGCCGAGGCCGAGCGGTTGCTCGATCTGGTCGCCATCACCCCGGCTGGGGAGCGCCTCGACGACTATCCGCATCAGTTCTCGGGCGGACAGCTCCAACGCGTCGTGCTCGCGATAGCACTCGCGGCCGAGCCGGAGCTCTTGATAGCTGACGAACCCACATCTGCACTGGATGTCACGGTCCAGGCGGAGATCCTGGAGCTCCTCGGCGAGCTGCGCAGTCGGCTGGGTCTCGCTGTGCTTCTGATCACCCACGACCTGGCGGTTGTGGCGGAGACCTGCAGCCGCGTTTCGGTCATGTATGCAGGGCAGATCGTCGAGACGGCTGCGACCCGGGACCTGTTTGATGCACCGGCCCATCCGTACACGCGTGGTCTCCTGGCTTCGATCCCAAGGCTCGGCAGACCCGAGGTCCGAGGCCAGTTGCCCACGATTCCTGGGCAGGCTCCCGCGTTGGGCGATCTGCCGACGGGCTGCTCGTTTCACCCTCGATGTCGGGAGGTCATGGAGCAGTGCAGGGTCGATGAACCGGAGATGGCTCGGAGAGTATCGGGAGGCGAGGCACGCTGCTTCTTGATGGATTCCTCGACCGTCGAGAAAGCCGAAATCGGCAGGGAGGACTCTTGAAGGGCTGTCTCGTCGAAGTAACGGGTCTCAGCAAGGTCTTTCGATTTCGCCGGGGACTTCTGCAAACCGAGGTTGCCGAGCTCCGTGCTGTGGACGGCGTCGATCTGGCCATCCTGGAGGGAGAGACCCTGGCGCTGGTTGGAGAATCCGGGAGTGGCAAGACGACCCTCGCCCGCTGCATCCTGAGGCTACTCGACGCCAGCGAGGGAGATGTCTTCTTCGCTGGAGAGGATCTTCTCGCCATGTCTGCCGCTCGATTGCGGCGCGCACGTCGCAGCTTTCAAATGGTGTTTCAGGATCCATCCGGTTCGCTGGACCCTCGGATGAGGGTCGGCAAGACGCTCGAAGAGCCGTTGATCGTTCACGATGTCGTGGCGCCTGAGGCTCGCGCCGGGAGAGTCGGGGAGCTCTTGGAGCTGGTTGGGCTGCCCAGAGAGGCTGCAACTCGCTTTCCTCACGAGTTCTCGGGTGGTCAGCGACAGCGAATCGCGATCGCCAGGGCTTTGGCTCCCGAACCCATATTTCTGGTCGCTGACGAGCCGGTGGCGGCTCTGGATGTCTCAGTGAGAGCCCAGATCCTGAACATCCTGTCCCGTCTCCAGGAGCGATTGAAGCTCACGCTCCTCCTCATCGCCCATGACCTGGCTGTCGTCGGGCAGATGGCAGATAGGGTGGCCATCCTCTATTTCGGCAGGGTGGTGGAGCTGGCACCGACTGCCGTGCTTCTCGCTGCTCCTCAGCACCCGTACACCGTGAGTCTCTTGGCTGCAGTGCCAGTGCTGCAGCCACCGATCGAGCGTCGGTCCGTGTTGCTGTCTGGAGATCGGGCCAACCCGCTCAGCCCTCCTGCGGGGTGTGCTTTTCACCCGCGATGTCCCGCTGCCACGGAGCTATGCAGGACCGATAGGCCCAGGCTGCTGGAGGTCGAGGCCGGACATGAGGTAGCCTGCCATCATCCGGGTGAGCTGGAGTTGAACAGGACAAGCAGCTGGTGAAATGGAACTTTCTCAATTCTCAGACGTAGGACTGAACAATGGTGGTCGCTATGGCTATCCATTGGTCTGAAGATCAATCATCTGACTAATGGCGAGGAGCGGGTTCATGAACGATTATTCTGCACGCAGAGCAACGACTTCGGCTGGAGTTGGGCGGCGGATCGCCCAATTGGCTCTCAGGTCCACAGCCTGTCTGCTGTGTCTCGGTCTGGCGGCTGCACGGCTTCCCGCCGAACCGATCCTGGTCAGTCCTCAACAACCGGATCTCTCGGTGCCACCGTCTCTGAGTATCGAGGAGGGGACTCTCCAGCTCAGCCTCGAGGATGCTATTGCCATTGCCCTCGAGCGCAATCTGAGCCTCGTGGTCGAGCGCTTCGCCCAGGAGGAAGCCGAGCTCGCAATTCGGCAGAACAAGGGCATCTACGATCTCTTCTCAACGGCAGATTTCCAGAAACTTTCGGATACCACACCTGCGGCCACCGCTCTGGACGGTGCCCTGGTGCAGGAGTTCGAGCTGATGAGACTCGATCTGGGCCTCGAGCAATTGGTCTCCACGGGAGGTCGGGTCCGGCTCGATTGGGACAACAGCGAGCAGAAGACGAACTCCTTGTTCGCCACACTTCAAGAACCGCGGCAAGCTGGCGACAGAGAGAAATCTCCTGATTGCGCAGACCAATCGGGGCATCAGCCGGGAGACTTTCGAGCTGCAGGTCACAAATGTCATTTTGGATGTAGAAGCCGCCTATTGGAACCTGGCGGAGTCGATTGCCCAACTCGAAGTTGCAGAGGAAAGCCTGGACTTGGCAAAGCAACTGCATGAGCAGAACATGATCCGCGTCGAAGTGGGAACCCTCGCGCCGCTGGAGCTGGTTCAGAGTGAGGCCGGCGTGGCCAGTCGCGAAGTGGAGATCATCCGCGCGAGGGCCGCAATCGGAGATCGGTCCGACGTGTTGAGGCAGCTGATGAACCTGGAGCGCCTCGGCGACCTGTGGGATCTGCCCATTGTCCCGACCTCGGACCCGTTCGAGCAGCCAGAGACTCTCGAGCTCGACGAGGCCATCGAAACCGCTCTCGAGAACCGGCCGGAGCTGCGGCAGCAGGAACTCGCCCTGCAGAATCGACAGGTAGA
Source organism: Thermoanaerobaculia bacterium (assembly GCA_947259195.1). Lineage (GTDB taxonomy): Bacteria > Acidobacteriota > Thermoanaerobaculia > Multivoradales > JAHEKO01 > JAUVRX01. Next base: position 201,160 of record CAMYLC010000155.1, read on the forward strand.
TGTGGACTATTTCCGCAATCAACGGAAGGCGCGTTTGGATTTTGCCGGGACCTATGGTCTCAACGGCGTCGGTGGTGACATCGTGGATCCGGAAATGCCTTCGGACGGGGACTATCTGGACGCCATGGACCAGATTCTCAACGCCGACTTCGACGGTTGGCGGGTCGCTCTGAATTTCGCCTTCCCGATTCAGAATCGCACTGCCAAGGCCAATAGCGCCATTGCAGATGTGAACTTCGATCGGGCGCTGGCCGTGCAGAAAGACGTTGAGCTCGGCGTCATCACCGAGGTGCGGCGAGTGGCACGGGCGCTGGGGGCCTCGCTCGAAGCCGTGGACTCGGCTGAAGTTTCGCGTCGCCTCCAGGAGAAGAACTACGAAGCCGAGCAGAAGCGATACGACAACGGCATGTCCACGAGTTTCCAGGTGCTCCAGATCCAGGAAGATCTGACTCAAGCTCGGAGTCAATACGTGGATGCCGTGGCCGCCTACAGGCGGGCTCTGGCGTTGCACTATCAATCCATCGGCAAGCTCATCGAAGAGTCGGGCGTCGAGATCATCGATTAGGCCGGGATAGGCCCGATTGGCCGGTCGGGATTTTCTTCACATCCTCCCTTCACTATGCTTGGCAGCGCACTGCCTGGAGGGAGCGCGCGAGTACAACGGCCCCCGACCCAGGGGATGCTCGAAGTGGCTCGAGATCTCGATACTGAACTGGCGCGCTACAAGGCCGAGCTGAACGCCGTTGCGTCTAACAACCTGCAGCGCTACATCGAAGCGGCTCAAGACCTGTCGATCGGGCACGTAGTCGTGCCGGAGGACTGATCCGACTAGGTTGGCTGTTGCTGGTGCTGAGCCCACATTTCAAGGCACCAAAGAGCCCAAAGGGCGTATGAGCGGTCGGCTCGCCCTTGCTGATGTTCGTCTAGCCAGAGTCGAGCGCGGTCGAGATCGACCAGACTTCTCAATTGGGAGTTTGATCCCAGGGCTTCGTCGCGAAAGCGATCCCCCAGAAAGCCCTGGAACCACGCTCCAACAGGTGCCGTGAAGCCGTGCTTCGGCAGATTCAAGTTCTCTGGTGGCAAGCGTCGCCGCCCGACTTCGCGCAGGAGGTGCTTTGGATCGAGTTGTGGAAGCTTCGAGGCTGTCGGAATACGGAAGGCGTACTCTGTGATCCGGTGATCGAGCAAGGGCGCTCGAACCTCCAAGCTGTGCTGCATGCTCATGCGATCCACCTTCACCAGCACATCGTTCGGAAGATAGACCTTGAGATCGGCGTACTGCGCTTTTTGCAACGGGCTCCTTGAGGGACACCGCAGGTACTGCTCCGTTACTGCTGCGTGCACCGGGCTGCTCCTGGGATCGGTTCGATCGCCAAGGCCTAGTAGAGCAGCCACGTCTGGAGGCTTGAGGAAGCAGAGGTCCAGGTAGTAGGCAGTGGCGTCGTCCCAACCTAGGTTGGTCAGATACGTTGCCAACCTCAAGTAGCGAGGTAGGCGCCGCGAGCGCGGCCATTGGCCCCCGAGCCAACGCAGTGCTTGCCGACCGAGACTTCCGGGGACCAGCCGCCTGGCCCGGCTTTCGAGAGCGTGCGGGGTATAGCGGAAGTCGTAGCCGCCAAAGGTCTCGTCCCCCCCATCGCCGCTCAGACAGACTGTGACGTGCTGCCGAGCAATCTTGCACAAAAAGTACGTCGGGAAGGCCGAAGAGTCGGCAAACGGCTCGTCGAAGGCGGTGACCACGCTCTCCATGGCCTCGCTCAGGTCCTCCGTCAAAACGTGGCTGTGGTGGGTCGTGCGGTACTTCGCTGCCGCCCTCGCCGCGGCCTCCAGCTCATTGTGAGCCGTGTCAGCGAACCCCACCGAGCAAGTGGTGGGAGCTCGGTCGCCCATCTCCGACATGTACGAGACGACGAGGCCCGAGTCGATGCCGCCAGAGAGAAAGGCGCCGAGAGGCACCTCGCTCTCCAGCCGACAGGCGACCGCCGCGCCGAGCAGGCTCTGGAGCTCATCGAGAAGCTCTGGCTCCAATCGTCCGTCGGAGTCGAACTGATCGATGTCCCAGTAGCGCTCGACCTGAATTTCGCCATTGCGAGAGATTAGGTACGAAGCTTCTTCGAGCTTGTTTACCTGCCGGTAGATGGTGCGTGGAGCCATGATGTAGCCGAGAGAGAGGTACTCCTCCAGGGCTTCTCGGTTCCAGTCGCCGGCCCAGAGAGGACTCTCTTTGAGAGCCTTGATTTCACTGGCAAAGTGGAGCGTGTCGCCGAATCGAGCGTAGAAGAGAGGTTTTTTGCCAAGTCGATCTCGCGCCAACAGCAGCTCGCCTGTCTTCTGGTCGTAGACCGCGAAGGCAAACATGCCGG
>CAMYLC010000156.1 GCA_947259195.1 Thermoanaerobaculia bacterium
TCCAGCCGGGAGTCCCCGCCGATCACATTGCGAGCGACACCATCAAGCTCATGCTCGACAACACAGGGCCGAGTGCCGAGATCTCGCTCGACGTTGGCGCTTGCCACAAGTTCACTGTGGGCGACAAGGTCGAGGGGAAGTTCACGGCCACCGATGCCCACATCTGGAGGTACAGCCTGTGGGTCGAGCCGACGGTGGCGACACCGCCGGTCATCACGCTGCCCAGCCCGCCGCACAAGACCTATCCGCTACTCGCGGCACCGGGCGTCACCGACGAGCCCTTCGAGGTCCAGACGACCAGCAGCACGACGCCGTGCGGCTACATCGTCAAGGTGCGGGTGCGCGATCGCACGATCCTTAATAACCACTTCCCAGGCCACCACAAGACAGACTCGGTCGGCTTGTGCTTGCTCGAGGAGGAGTAGGGTCAAGATCCGAAGGCATCCGTGAAGGTGGCAAGCCCATCGAGGTCGGGCTGAGGTTGTGCACCGAGTTGGTCTCGTCTCCTGCGCCGAAACTGACAGCTTGGCCAGTTACGCCTTGCTGACGGAGGCGAGCCAGGCAGTACATTGGACTGTTCAGATACCCTCGGTGGCAGTTGCTGGGGCCCAGGGGTGGGTCCGGACCTCTCGATAGCTGGCTTGGATTCTTCCTAGTCGTCCTCTGTAACATGTAGACACACGGAGCAGGCGATGCGCTGGACAACCGAGCGCCAGCTGAAACGCTGGCAACAAGAGGGCCTCCTGACCGAGGAGAAGGTCACGGAGCTGCGCGCGAGCCTGGAGCGCGCCGGAGGCATTCGCATCTTCGCCGTCATTGGCGCGGTGCTGGTCGGTCTCGGCGTCATCCTGTTCGTCTCGAGCAATTGGGCAGGGATGGGGCCGGCTTCGCGGATCTCCGTGCTGCTAGCAGGGTTTGCGGTGGTCGTGGTCGGCGCCGTTGCTGCCGGGCGACGTGATCAACCGAGGGTTGCCGAGGCCCTGTGGTTGCTGGCCACGCTCGTCTTCGGTGCCAACATCTTCCTGATCGCGCAGATCTTCCACCAGACACTCACCTATTGGCAGGGGACACTTCGCTGGATGCTCGGGGCGCTGGTGCTCGGATGGGCGCTCAAGAGCAGGTTGCAGGCGGCGGTCGCGATTCCGCTGGGGCTATTGACACTCGGCTGGATGGGCAACAGCAGCTGGCTCTTCGACCAGCAGATGGAGTTTCTCTTTTCTGCTGGAGGCCTGCGGCCCATATTGCCGCTCATCGGCGTCGGTCTAATCTCGCTGTCCCTGTTATCGGCCCGTAGCGAGAACTGGGCATTCGTTCAGGACAGTTGCTTCCGTTGGGGTCTGCTGCTGATCGCCGTCCCAGTGGTCATCTCGACCGCCGGGGACTCAGTGGCCGAGTGGTTCTACGGCATCGATGGCACGGTCAAGCAGATCACGATCCTCGCCGCGGTCGCCCTTTTGCTGGCTGCTGCTCTCGTCTATGGCGAGTTCCGTTCGCGAATCTCGCGACCCGTCCTCGGTGCCACGGCCACGTTCCTGGCACTGATGCTGGTGCCGGTTGCGGGAAAACCTTGGGTCGCCGCGACAGTCGGCGACCTGCACCTGCCATTCGCTGCCTATGTCCTGGTGGTGTTCGTCCTGGCATTGGTGACGATCTGGACGGGAGTCCGGGCCAGCAATCGGCGACTGCTCAACGTTGGCATGTTCAGTAGCGCGGTCTTGATCTTCATCCAGTACTACAGCTGGTCCTTCGCGATGCTCGACCGATCGTTGGCCTTCATTCTCGGCGGGCTCGTTCTGCTGGGCCTTACCGTGCTGCTCGAGAAGAAGCGCCGCGCTCTTCTCAAGAAGATGACGCCGGTGAAAGGCGAGGAACCATGAGCACCAGAGTTCGGATCGCAGTCGCGGTGCAGGTGGTGCTGATGTTGGCGGGACTGGTCTCTCCCCTGCTGATCAGAGCCACAGGCACGACGACCTACCTGGAGACGCGGCCGGTCGACCCTCGAGCGCTGTTCCGCGGCGACTACGTGATCCTGAGCTACGCCGTTGGCGTTGGCATACTGGGAGCAGAGGACGCACGACAGGCTGATGAGAGGGGCAAGCCCCTCTACGTCACAATCACCACCGATCGACCAGCCCGCTTTGTAAAGGTCGGCCTCGAACGTCCTGACCTGCAGGATGGACAGACCTGCCTTATCGGCCGGGCGCGCAGAGCGGACGGCCAGGCCTCGGTCGACTTCCCGCAGGTCGCCCAGTACTTCGTGGCCGAGGGTGAGGGCCACGAGATCGAGAGTCAGTTGGGCGAGGACCAGCTGGCGGTGGTCAAGACCAGCCGGCGCTGCAATGCCGTGCTCGTCGGCCTCGAGACGCGCTGACCCAGTGGGGCTCCGGCAGACGGTGTCGAAGCTGTGCTGCGGGCGGGGGTAAACCCCACCCCTATGGTATTCGCTAGCCGCTGTCAGTGCTTCCGCGCGGTTCGTCACCAGAGCGAGCAAGATAAATGGCAGCTTCGATCACGGTATCGAAGATCGGAATCACCTTGTCGAGGTAGAGGATCTCGAAGATGTCCCGAATTCTGGGCTTGAGACCGGCCAGTACGAGCTCGCCACCCCTGTTCTTGGCGTGCTGCCAGACCGCGACAATCTCTCCGACTCCATTCGAATCAATCCGTTCCACGGAGCTCAGATCCAGGATCAAGTGTGGACGCCCCTTTTCAATCTGGCTCCGCACGAGATCCCGAAGTCCTGGATAGGCCTCGCCACCTAGTTCGAGCACTTCCAACTCGGTCTCTTTCCCGTCAGTCGTGACGCGAAGAACCGTTACTGGCTTTGGGATTCCGATCGTAACCCTGGTGTCGGAAAAGCGAAGGATCCATGCGCTCATGCGGTCGACCTTTCTCTGAAAATGTCCGCCACCCCGTCCGGAGGGTCGGTCGGGCCTTGCATTTTCGATCCATGTTACCCGCGCCAGAGGCAGAGAGTCAGCAGTCCCACCACTTCAACACCCTCAGAGCTCTCAAGGTGTTCCATCTCGAAGGTCTGCGGATCGTTTCCATCTGAAACCAATAGCGCCCTGGGAATCGGTGTTCCAGAATCCAGCGCCCGTCTGGGCGGATCTTGCCCTTCAACACTTCGATCGCCTCTGCCATGCGTCCGTCCCTGGGGAAGCCAGCCGCACGAAAGTAGTCCAGCGCCCGCAAGATGTCGTAGTGCCACTGCGGAGGGAAAGCCAAGCGCAGGAAGTCGCGTTTGATCAGCGCGCCTGTCCGGTGCGAACGGAACAGACGATGTGCCAGCAGGAACTCACGCCCCCGTCTCTGGGCCGCTCGCACATTCCTCAGCTTCCTCGCAGTCCTCGCCCGGTGTTGCTCGTAGTGAAGCAGGCCCTCGAGAGCGAGAATCGTCGTATTCATCGACGAATGGGTCGCACCCCTGGGGCGAAGACAGTTCCAACCACCGTCGGTCATCTGCTGCTCCAGCAGATGGTCGGCGATCGTATCGAGGCGCCTGTCGTCGAAATGAAACCAGCTGAGAATGGACAGGACCATCCCGGTCACGCAGGTCTCTGACTGCGCCCATCCAAAGCTGATACCGCCGTCGCGGAAGAACCCATGCTCCAGCAGCAAGGCACACGCTTTCTCGACCTGAGCGTTCCGCGGCTGCAGCCCCAGATCCCGCAGCAGGAGCATGGTGTAGGTGGTGGAGATCCACTTGGGCGAGTACATACGACCCGCCCAGCTTCCTTCTGGATCTTGCAGCTCGAGTAGCCGGCTACCCCACCCCTCGGTCGCCACCCTGCTCTGCTCGCGGGCGACAGTGCCAGCCGAAGCACCCAACAGATCCCGCTGCACCTGCCAGCGGATAGCCGGGTCGCCAGCCAACAGCCACTCCAGGGGAGATGCCGCCACGGATCTTCTCTCCTCGAGGAAGTTCTATTCGGATCGCCTCAGGCACCCATGCTACAACGGGCGCCTGCCCGGAGCATGCGGGCTTCAGCTTTCTAGCGAGCTATCCAGGTCCGTCAGGCCGAAGTCTTCGCCGACGAAGAGGAGCGGCTGTCCGGCAAGCTTGGCAACAGCGTAGGTGAGGCAGTCGCCGTAGTTCAGAGCGGCGGGATGTCGGCCCCGGCCGAAGAGCAGAAAGGCCTCTCGGGCTTCCCGACCGTGCGCCGCGGTGAAAGGCAGGACAACGAGATCGAGATCCTCGACCAGGCGCGAGAGGATGGCCCGTGAGGCCTCGCCCAGCTTGGCGGCCAGGACGATTGCCGTCTCAGCCAGCGTCGGAGCCCCGATCGCGACGAGCTCGGCCTCGGCCAGCGACGCGACGATCCGATCCGCTTCCGGCTCGCGAAAGATCAGGGCGATCAAGGCCGAGCTGTCGACGATCATGTTCCGTCCTCACCGATCCCGAGGATTTCCTCGCGCTCGTGCTTCGACGGCCCGTTGCCGATCAGCTCGCGTGGGAGCTGCGGCCAGATCTCGTTTTCGAGAAGGCGCTCGATAACCGTCCGCCGCGCCTCCACTGGGCTGAATGTCGAGCTGACTCGCTCCTCGTATTCGGCCAGCCGTTCCCGCACCTCACCAGCTTCCTTCCGCCCCTGAGCGCCTGGCGCCCAGTCGACGTTGCCGTCCGGCTCTTCGAACGGCACAAGCCGGGCGACCGGCCGACCGTGCCGTGTGAGCACGACCGCCTGCCCATTCTCGGCAGCGCGCACGTACTCGGCAAAGTGGGCCTTGGTGTGCCCAAGGCTGCGAGTTACCGTGTTGCGAGTCTTCATTCCCAAATTATGACCTTAAAGGTCAAACAGGTCAATATCTAATCAGGTGACGACGCAAGATTTATAATGATGACCACCAGGATATTGGACCGTGCCCTACGGGAGGCCTCTCATGTGGCCGAAAGTCGTGGTTGTTTCGATCCTCGCCATCCAGTTGTTGGTAGTTCGAGCGGCAGCCGCTGATCCCCCATCTGAAGCCATCCCCCTGCCTGACGAGGGAGGTGTCTTTCATCTCCTGCAGTCCGTGACCGTCGACGGTGGAGAAAACGGTGACGACCAGGTGCGTGGTATCTCGGTGGCCGACGACGGCACCGTATATGTCGCGGGCTACGTCAGCGTTACGGGTCAAGGCCGGAACATCTGGCTCGCGAAGTACGACGAGAAACTCGCCTATCAAGACAGCATCACGGTCAACGGCCTGGCCGACGGAGACGACGAGGGCTACACGATCGTCTTCGACGGAAGCGGCCATCTGTACCTCGTGGGGTACATGACCGAGGCTGGCGAAGGCCACAACATCTGGCTCGGCAAGTTCGACTCGGATCTGGCGCTGCTCGACTCGATCACGGTCAAGGGCTCGGACGCCGATGAAGACGACGACGGCTACGGAATCCTCTTCGATAGCGTCAGCGGCAACCTCTACCTCGCTGGAACCGTGCGGGAGACCGGAGAAGGCGCGAACATCTGGCTCGCGATCTACGACACCGATCTCGATCTGGTCGACGCCATCACAATTGACGGTCCCGTCCACGACACCGATAAGGCCCGGTTCATGGCCTTCGACGACACGCGGCACCTTTTCGTGAGCGGTTCCATGACTGAGGACCTGAATCGTGACTACGACATCTGGATCGGCAAGTTCCAGGCTGACTTGACCTTTGTCGACGACCTCACGGTGGCCGGGCCGACAACCGAAGAAGACAAGGGCTACGGCATCGTGTTCGGCGGCCCGGGCACGATCTTCGTCACCGGTACCATGATCGAGACCAACGAGAGCTACAACATCTGGATGGCGAAGCTCGACACGGATCTGACCATCCACGACGAGTACACGATCAACGGCCCCGTGGATGGGGAGGACGTGGCCTACCTGATGACCAGAGATGAGCTCGGTCGTCTCTACCACACCGGGACCTACACCGAAGCCGTCGGAGGAACGAACATCTGGCTGGCCCGTTTCGACCCCACCATGAAGCTCGAGGCCTGGGTCTCGGTGGATGGTCCGGCGAATGGCTACGACACTGGCATCGGAGTGGCCATGGGCCACAAACACGATCTCTACGTCTCAGCCATCGTCAGCGACCCGATAGAAGATTTCAACATCTGGATCGGTCGCTATAACGTGTCGACATTCTTCACCGACGGCTTCGAATCGGGTGACACCACCTCCTGGTCGAGCACGACACCGTAGCCGGCATCTTGACCTAGCCAGATGTAGAGGCGGCCCTTGCGGCCGCCCGTGGGAGGGGGCAAGCCCCTCCCCTACACCGAGGTGCGCCGATCGACTGGCTTTAGGCCGGGCCGAAGAGCGCGAACAGACATAGAAGGCAGCAGATCGCCGCGGCGGGCAGGAGCAGACAGACAATCCAGGCCCACCTGGGGGTGTCCTCGCCTGGCTCGCGGACCACAATGGTCTTGGCGACGATGTCGAGGGCCCGCTGGCGCTTGTCGGTGAACAGGACGAAGAGAGCGTCGACCCACAACATGTCGAAGTAGAAGCTCAGTCGCCGCACGAAGGAAGCCCCAAGACCGATGGGTGAACCGTCTTCGCGCACCACCCGAAGTCGCATCAGGTACTTGCCGAAGGTCTTACCGAAATGCGCCTCGAGGAGCGGAAAGTAGAAGATGCCGAGGCCGAGAATCGCCAGAAACAGCAGTCCGAAGGGGACGAGCCAGACGATGGATACGTTACTGGGCTCCTCTCCCACGACACCGGCCAGGAAACCCAGCGTCAGAACTGGCAGGACAACGCACATGAGCAGCCCAGCGTCGCCGACGAAGGCGACGAGGCGCTGCCAGAAGCTCGCGTAGCGGAACTCGCGCTCGGCGTTGAAGGCGGCAGCGACTTCCTCGGGCGTGCCCAGGCCCTCGATGACCTCGCGTGGAGCTCTCCCCTCGGCCTCCGCTTCGGCGAAGTGGGAGCGTAGGTCGGCCTGCAGCCGGTCCCGGTCCTCTGCGGCGGCGAACACGTTGCGCATGACTTCGTCGATGTAGCGATTCGCGGTAGTCATCGTTCTTCCTCCTCGGGCTCTTGCCCAGAGAGAATGGTATCGATGGCGGCAGAGAAGCCCCGCCATTCAGTTGTCAACTCCACCAGCCGCTCCTCCCCCGCCGCTGTCAATCGGTAGACCTTGCGGGCTGCTCCTCGGGCCGGTTGATTCCACTCCGGCACAACCAGCCCTGCGTCCTCCAGGCGGTAGAGCACCGGATAGAGAGTGCCTTCCTTGATATGAAAGCGCCCGCTGCTGCGCTTGCCCAACCGGCTGAGGAGCTCGTAACCGTAGGTCGGCTCGTCGGCCAGGATGCGAAGCAAGAGCAGCTCCAGGGTTCCGCGTCTCAGTTCTCTTTCCAGGGATTCCATGGCATTTTCTCGCACTTTTCTGTAGTTCAACTATGTATACGTTCACACTATATACTTTGTTTCACTAGGTATCAAGAAAAACCACGCCCCTGGGCCCTGCCTGAAAGGTGCCAGGCACCTATTTGCCGGTACTCTTGCCGATCACAGGTCAATGCTTTTTTGCTATCCTCGCCCTCCACTTGGAATCGAGCGCCAGAATCTGACCCGTACTCATGACCGCCAGGACTCCCATCAAGAAGCAGTTGTTGGTCGACATCGATCGGGCTCTGCGGGGTTGGTGCTACCTCTGGGGTGTCGATGACCTGGCTCCTGAGATCACCGTCGAGTTCAGCTCCCGTATGACTCGGTCGCTGGGCAGCTGCTACCCCGATCGCAAGTTGATTCGAATAGCGCGGTGGGTGCTGGAGGAATCGGACGCCCTGGTCCAGGAGGTGCTGTGCCACGAGGCCGCGCACATCGCTGCCCACCACCTCCACGGCAGCTCGATTCGGCCCCACGGGCCCGAGTGGAAGGCTCTGATGCACACCGCCGGCTATCCGTCAGCGGTGAGATACAAGAGCGAAACCCTGTCCAGACTTCCGGCCACCGCCAGGAAGCGCGACACCATCGGATCCATCCTCAGGAACCTGCGAAACGGGATCTGGACGGGACTCGCCCGCAGCTAGGAGCTCGAGAGGGCGTACGGCCCGTGAGAAGAGTGGACTCACCTCGACAAGGGTAAGCCAGCCGAAAGGCTGAGCGCACCAAGCCACGGCTCTTCGCCTGACCCCAGACAAGGCCGCCGGGCCACCGAAGGGTGGCACGAAAAGGTGCCAGGCACTTCTTAAGTGACCTGGCACCCGCAACCAACTGAACTGATAGTGCTACTCCTCTATTCTGGTCAGTCGAGCTTGATCGAGTCCTTGGTCTTCTCGCGTCGAGCCTTCTCTTTGGCGTCGTACTCGGCCATGCATCCGTCCTGCTGGACCATGGCGCAGTCGAGGTAGTCGACGATCTCGATCAGGCAAGCCCGAATCGCCTTCCCGGTAGGAGTCTTCTCGTAGGCTGCCAGGTCCCCATGCCAACCGGACCGCCAGACCCCGACGTTGACGCCCTTGGCGGTGGAGCGCCCCTCCACCGTGCGCACGAACTCGAGCTCACCGGTGGTGGTGTTGACCACCCTCAGGTCGACTGCCATGTAAGCCTTGCCTCTTTTGCCGCCGACGCGGATTCCCTTGTAGCCGATGCCACCGCCGGTACCCTTGACGTTCTCTTCGTAGGCACTGAGGCTGCCGAGCACCAGATACTCCGCGCCGGTCAGCTCACCGATCTCGGCTCCGGTCCCCTCGGCAACGCGCCCGAAGTCATTTAGGTCCTGCTCGGCGAGCACATACTCGAGCTTGGCGCGCTCCACCACCCGGAAAGAGCCGGTTGCCGCAAGCTCGTTTGCCACCATGTCGGCCAGATCCCAGCCGACGTTGCTGGTGCCGTACCACCATTGCGCGGCACCCCCCACCGAGTTGGTGAACTCGGCGACCCCCAAAACGGGCTTTTCCGCCGACGCTGGCGTGGCGACGACCAGCAAACACGCCGCAACACCCAACCCTGCTGCAAGAAATGGCTTCATCTCGACCTCCTTCTGTTTGTGGAACAAATGGTGCTCCCAATGTTTTACCACGTAGCGCGGGGATCGCGTAGTGCATTCGCAACTGCGCACCGGTTCGTCTCTGTAGACTCCGGGCAGGGGGACGGATTCATGCAACTGTCGAAATCCAGGATCATGTCGGCGCTGCAGTGCCGCAAGCGGCTGTACTTCGAGGTGCACCACCCGGAGCTCAGGGAGATCTCGGCAGCAACCCAGGCGGCCTTCGACACGGGGCGCCGGGTAGGCGATGTCGCCCAGCAGATCTACGGTCAGGGCCGGGGGATCCTGATCGAATACGGCCCGGGCCTCGCCAAGGCCTTGCGGGACACTGAAAGTTTGATGAATGCCGGCGTCGACGAGCCGATCTTCGAGGCGACCTTCTCCCATGGCGGCGTGCTCGTGCGGCTGGACGTGTTGATACCGGAGGGCCCGAACCCACAGAGTCCGGCATGGAGGATTGTCGAGGTCAAGGCCTCCACCAAAGTCAAAGACGAGCACGTCGCGGACTGTGCGATTCAGGCCTGGGTCTTTCAGGGCCTGGGGTATGACCTGGGCGAGATTGCCCTGGCCCATGTCGACAAGTCCTACGAGTATCCGGGTGGCGAAGACTTCGGCGGCCTGCTGGTTGAGGAGGATCTGACAGCCGAGATCGCTGACCTGCAGGACTCGGTGCCCGCCTGGATCGAGCTGGCCAAGGAGGCCGCAATAGGCGAACTGCCCGAGGTTCACGTCGGGCAACACTGCACGACTCCCTATCACTGTCCCTTCTTCGCCCAGTGCTGGCCGACGGAAACATCGTACCCGGTTCAGGGGCTGGGTGGCTCGAAGGAGAAACTGGGGCAACTCGTGACGGCCGGCTACAAAGATATCCGGGACGTGCCGGCCACCGCGCTGGACGGAGACGAGACGCGCTCACGCATCCACCGGGTAACCGTGGCCGGAGTAGCCGAGCTGCTCGAAGGCGCTAGAACCTTCGTCCAGGAGCTTCCATTTCCCAGGTACTACCTGGACTTCGAGACCATCATGCCGGCGATTCCGATCTGGCCCGGGACGCATCCCTACGAAACGCACGCCTTCCAGTGGTCGTGCCACATCGAGGATTCCGATGGCAGCCTCAGTCACGAGGAGTTCCTGAACCTCTCCGGCGACCCACCGATGCAACCGCTGGCCGAGAGTCTGATCGAAGTGCTAGGCAGCGCGGGGCCAATCTTGATGTACACAGACTACGAGGCCAGGGTTATCCGGAGCCTGGCGGAGCGGCTCCCCGAGCTGGCACCAGAGCTGGAGGCGATCCTCGATCGGCTCGTCGATCTCCATCCGGTGGTCAAGGCCAATTACTACCACCCGAACATGCTCGGCTCCTGGTCGCTGAAGGCCGTCCTGCCTACGATCGCACCGGACATCGACTACTCGTCCCTCGAAGAGATCCAGGAAGGCACTGCGGCCTCCAACGCCTACCTCGAAGCCATCAGCCCCGAAACCTCTGCCGAGAGGCAGGAGCAACTCCGAGTCCGTCTCCTGGAGTACTGCCGCCTGGACACCGAGGCGATGGTGAGGGTGGTGCGGTTTCTCGAGGGCCGTTAGTTCCAGGCGTAGGCGTAGACCAAGGCGAACATGTCGAAATCACCGCCGGAGGAGGTGACGGTGCCGGCACTGAGACTCGCCCGGATCGCGTGTCTTCGTTTCCAGGGGAACGTCAGGGTGAACCCGGCTCTAGAGTTGCGCTTGAGATCAGCACTCTGCTCACCGTCGACAGTGTTTCGACCACCGTATTAGTAGTTCAAGTCCAGGGAGAACCAGAATCCGGGCTTCACTCTCTTCACCAGGTGGAAGTCCCCCGAAACAATCGGGTTCTGCTCGCGCGTGGTCCCCAGGAACTCATCGTTGCTACCGAAGAGCCACAAACCCAGCTAGAGCTCGGTCAGCCATGTCCTCGTCACCTGTTGGTTAT
>CAMYLC010000157.1 GCA_947259195.1 Thermoanaerobaculia bacterium
CGCCGCGGCGGGCGCCTGGGGCGGCTCGGTCTCCTGCGCCGCTGCCGGGGGAGCCAGAGCGAGGCCCACGATCAACGCGATCGCCCAGGTGACTCCCACGCCGTGTCCCATCACCCGCACCGCTCTAGCCCGCACCGTTCACGAAGCGTGAACAATGCGCCCTCCGGGCTTCGACTCCGGCCCCGCCGAACGGGGCCTCCGCTCAGGGCTAGCCGCAATGCCGCTCACTTAGGCGATCTTCCTCTACGAAACCCGGGTCCAGGCTCGATCCGGTACGAATTCGCCTTGTCTCAAGGTCACGGTTTCGATAGCTCACGAAGTTGTCGCTCCGTGAGGCGGAGCGAGATCCGCTCCAACTGAGCCACGATCTTGGTCAGACGACGACCGTTGGCAATCCATTTTGCCAGGAGTTTCGCTTCAACCTTGTTGACGCGGACCGTCAGCGTTTTGCCGTGGAGCTTCCGAGTCCACTGGTAGTAGGGCACGTGCAGCCGCGGAGGATCGGCCTGGCAGCAGCAGTTGGGTTTGCCGCACACGACTAGTCGTCGCACCAAGCTGCCGCGTCGGATGAGGCCGACTGCGGCCACTTCGCGCTTGAGGACCTCGTAGCGCTCGGCGTCGCAGCTTCCGGTTCTTGGCATATCAGTTCGCTGGGTCTCGATTCGTTATCTAACAGTATATATACTGACAGATCTTGATGAATCTGACCACCCGCGCAGGGCTCACTGCCTTGGACAACTTCCTATGCAGTCCGCCCTTCGCAGGTTGCGACGGGAGGACTGCGATGCCGATAGGACACGCGTTGGAGTTTGTCGCTGAAGCACCAGGGCTTGAGACCTTTGACAACTTTCGCAGCCATATCGATCCGTCATGGATCCAAGCGGCGCTCGAGAGCACTGGGACGGCATCGATGCGCCGCCGGCGTTTGCCGGCTGAACAGGTGATCTGGTTGGTCCTCGGGATCGCCTTGTACCGTGATCGATCCATCGTTCACGTGGCCGACAGCCTTGATCTGGCTCTGCCCGGCTCAAGCGGACCCACCGCTTCATCCAGTGCGGTCACTCAAGCACGATCCCGACTCGGCGCTGAGCCCATGGAGTGGTTATTCCGAACATGTTCTGATGAATGGGCGCACAAGAGTGCCGACCGACACCGCTGGAGGGGACTCGCCATCTACGGGGTCGACGGCACGACGCTTCGTCTCCCCGACTCGGACAAAAACCGCGAACACTTCGGGCTCCCCAGCGGAGGTCCACGGGGCTCGGCCGCCTACCCCCAGCTACGACTCGTTTGCTTGGCAGCTCTGAGATCACATCTGATCGCGGCAGCCTCCTTCGGCCCTTACTCCACCGGAGAGAACGCCTACGCAGCGGATTTGTGGTCGGCTGTCCCCGACAGTTCCCTCTGCATCCTCGACAGGAATTTCCTTTCGGCTGCGCTGCTCCTGTCGTTGGTGCAAAAGGGCCATGACAGTCATTGGCTCACCCGGGCCAAGACAACCTCGAAGTGGGAGGAACTCGAGTGCCTCGGGGAGGATGACTACCTTGTCGAGATGAAGGTGTCTCCACAGGCACGAAGCAAGGACCCTTCTCTACCCCAGACCTGGAAAGCTCGGGCGATCCGATACCAGATTCGAGGCTCCAAGCCTCAGTGGCTCTTGACGTCGCTGCTCGATCCACAGGCCTATCCAGCCCGCGAGATTGTCGAGATCTACCACGAACGCTGGGAGATCGAGATGGGCTACGACGAGATCAAGACCGACATGCTGGATCGAGGGGAGACGATCCGCAGCAAAAGCCCTGTGGGAATTCGACAGGAGTTGTGGGGAATCCTCTTGGCGTTCAATCTCGTCCGGCTAGAGATGGAAAGAATCGCTGACGAGGCAGGAGTCAAGCCGACGAGGATCAGCTTCGTGGCTGCCCAACGTTTCATTTGTGACGAATGGATGTGGTCTGCGGGCGCCGCGCCAGGGACGATTCCTCGTCACCTCAAGAAGCTACGGGCCACCATCAAACGGTTCATCCTACCGAAAAGACGATCGAAACGGAGATACCCACGTGCCGTGAAGATCAAGATGAGCAGCTACCCCCGTAAACGCCGATCCTCACAGGACGGAGACGCTAAGTGAGCGGCATTGGGGCTAGCCG
>CAMYLC010000158.1 GCA_947259195.1 Thermoanaerobaculia bacterium
GATCGACGTCGAGATGCGGCGGCTACTCGATGATGCCGAGGCAACCGCTCTCGAGTTGATCGGAAGCCACGAAGCTGCACTCAACGAGATCGCTCGTGTTCTCCAGGAGGACGAGGTGATCGACGGTGAGACCGTGGCGCGAATCGTCGCCGAACAGCCGGCAACGGCAACGTGACCCCACCGAATCGTAGGAACCGCTCATGAAACGAAAGACCAAAAAGATGTGGATCGTGATTGCTTTGATTGTCTTTGCTCATATCGCCGGCTTCTTGTCGTCGATCAGCGCCGTGATGAGCACCCGCACGTCAAGAGACTTCTGGCCAAAGCCAAAGAGGGAGTCCGCGTCTACTTCCTCTACGACGAGATCGGCAGCAACACTCTGACCAAGACCTACATCAACGAATTACGGGAAGCCGGAGCTGAGATCCTCGACTTCCACACTCGCAAGGGCCCTGGAAACCGCTTTCAGATCAACTTCCGCAATCACCGCAAGATCGTGGTGGTGGACGGCCACACCGCCTGGGTGGGCGGTCACAACGTGGGCGATGAGTACATGGGGGCCCGCTGCGCTGGCGGTCCAGCTGAGCTTCCTCGAGGATTGGTACTGGGCCACCGGCAAGGCACCGGAGTTCGGCTGGGTGCCTCATCTCCCGGGTGGAGACGGCAAGGATGTGCTGGTGTACCCGACCGGTCCAGCTGACAGGCTGGAGAGTGCGACTCTCATGTTCCTTACGGGCATCAACGCTGCCCGCGAGAGAGTCTGGATCGCGAGCCCCTACTTCGTGCCCGATGAATCGCTGATGAACGCCCTCCACCTGGCCGCCCTGCGGGGAGCCGATGTGCGCATCATCATCCCGGACAAGGCGGATCACACACTGGTATGGCTGGCCGCCTACTCGTACTTCGAGGAGGCCTCGGAGACCGGCATCCGGTTCTTCCGCTACATGGATGGCTTCCTGCACCAGAAAGTGGTGCTGATCGACGATGACATCAGTGCCGTCGGCACAGCGAACTTCGACAACCGTTCGTTCCGGCTGAATTTCGAGATCATGGCCGTGGTGGCCGATCGCGCCTTCAACGCCGAGGTCGAGCCGATGCTCCTCGCCGACATGGACAAATCGGTGGAGATGCAGCCAGGAGACCTCGACAAGAAGTCCTTCTGGTTCAAGCTCGGGACCCGCCTGGCACGGTTGACATCGCCTGTTCAGTAGAGACAGGGTACTGCCCTGAGAGGTGCCAGCCGATTGTGGGCATCGGCCCGAGGTTCCAATATTCGGCTGGCACCCTGGCGAGGAGGGTGAATGCAACTCCTCAGAATTAGTCGTTTCCTGTGTCCGCGCCTCATGGCAGCCGGGTCGATAGCGCTCCTGTGCCTGGCGGTTGTCACACCTGGAATGGCTCAACTGGCCGAGCAGCCCTCGAGCGGGTCGGCCTAGTTGTTCGTGGGCGCGGTCGACTCGCTCGAGGGCTGCTCGGCGGTCTCGGGAGGGGGAGGAAGGAAGCAGGCATCCGACCCGTCGGTGGGGAGAGGCCTCTTCAGGACCTGCGTGTAAAGCGTCAACAGCCACATGTAGATCCTGAAGGCCGTACCCACAAGACCGCCCCTGGCTAGAGAGATCGATGGATCCTCGATAGGCCCGGTGATCTTCGCGGGGGTTGCCAGAGTCAGGAAGGTCCTCTTCTTGGGCCGCGGGCGCAGGGTCATGTCGACGGTCATGGTCTCCAGATCGATCGAACCCTTGCCCCGGGCGCGAATCCTCGAGGTGTCTAACCATAAGTCGTTGGCCGTCATTTGCCCTTCGGCGATGGAGAAGCTGCCGACTATGCAGTTGAGCACCGATTCATCGGTCGGGTCCACCACGCTGATCATGGACCTGATCAGGCCGGCACCCCATAGATTGAGCAAAGTCGTGTCGATGTCACGGGGAAATACCGCGAATCGAAAGTCTCCTTTCGCTCCCGTGAGTACCTGTTCGACCGGCACGCTGGACGTCCGCAGTTGAGTTTGCAGATCGATTCTTCCGTGACCCGTGGCCTCGGGATCGAAGTACTTCAGGACGGGACCATACTCCACAGTGTCGACTTCGAGTCCGATTTCGGCGTCGACGAGACCGTCCTGGGAAAGAAGGGAGACCTGCCCCTCGACGCTCCCGTCAGCCAGCGCGAGATTGAAGGGCCCAACGGAGAACCGGCCCTCCTTCAGCTCGGCTCGGATCTGACCACCTCCACCGTGCTCTCCTCCCCAGTAGATGTCCTCTGACTGCAAATTCAGGTCGAGATCCATCTTCGCGAGCCGGCTCGATTCGAGCTTCTCCAGCCAGTTCCTCCTGTCCTCCTCGTCGGGTTTGCCGGCGGACTCCACCGAGCCTTCGGTGGAGTCTCCCTCGACCTCTTCGGAAATCGATGCGCCGGCGATGAGCTCGGCGAGGTGAATGCGTCGCGAAAGGAGGTCGGCGGCGATGCGGGGTCGTGCGCCCGTCAGATCCAGTGACGCCTTGCCATTGACATCGGACTGACCCACCTCGAGGGAGAGATCCCCCAGCGAGTA
>CAMYLC010000159.1 GCA_947259195.1 Thermoanaerobaculia bacterium
GAAGAAGAGGCCTATCGGGGCCGTCCGGGTCCCGTCCGGGATCACGACCAGCACCCGGCGGCCCTCGAGGTCGAGACGACCGAGGCCCTTGGCCATTACTTCATGGAGCTCCGTGTCGCTGAGACCGCGCTCTGAATTGATGATTCTGTCGACCACGCTTCCGCCCTTCAGATCGTCATGGCGGTGAATCCGCCATCGACTCGGATGACGGTGCCGGTCACAAAGCTCGACGCTTGAGTTGACGCCAACCACACCACCGCACCAGCAAGCTCGTCGGCCTCGCCGAATCGACCCATCGGCGTATGACCCATGATCGAAGCGGTGCGTTCCTCGGTAAGGAGTTTGCGGTTTTGCTCGGCCGGAAAGAAACCTGGAGCAACCGCGTTGACCCTTACCGAGTGTGGCGCCCACTCCCGGGCCAGGAACTGGGTCAGATTGTTGACCCCAGCCTTTGTGATCGAATAGGTGAAGACCTTCGACAGTGGCGGGCCCGAAGAAGCCGACGAAATATTGATAACCGAACCGCCTTCGCCCCGGTCCACCATCTCCTGCCCGAAGATCTGGCAGGCCAGAAACATACTCTTGAGGTTGACCGTCATGATGCGGTCCCACTCCTCCTCGGTGATCTCGAAGAACGGCGTTCCCGAATTAATGCCGGGAGCGTTGAGCAAGATGTCGACCCGCCCCCACAGGCTCAGGACCTGGCCGAGGGCCTTGCGAAGGTCTTTCTCGCTGGTGGCGTCGACAGCCATCCCGAGACTCTCGCCACCGGTCGCCTCGCGGTTCGCAGCAGCACGCTCGTCCGCCGCCTCGCCGTTGAGATCGAGGACCGCGACCCTGGCCCCTGCTCCACCCAGAGCATCCGCCATCGCACCGGCGAGCACGCCGCCGGCTCCAATCGCCACCGCGACCTTGCCATCGAGTGAAAAGAGATTTTCCAGATAACTCATTCTTTTTCCCCACCCGCGCCGAACGGCGCAGTGTGGCGCCGGAAGTGCGCCACCAGATTTTCGTAATGCGCGGTTTCGTGTTTACCGAGGGCGCCGAGCAATCGCTCCTTGAACACGTAGTTCCCGTCTGAATCCTTCTCGGTCAGTACCCGCCCGAAGGTCACGTGCAGCACCTGGCGGGCGTCGTCGTCCTCGAAGAGAGTCGGCAGATCGCGGGCCTTCAAGTCGGCCGAAGGCGGCACTCGCTCGAGTTCTGCTGAGACGTGATAGGTGCGCCGTTCGTGCTCGTAGAGTGAGCGCGAGAACTCGAGGATCTCTCGAAAGAGCTTCGGCTCACAGGCCGCGACGGTGCGTAACGCCTCGAGATAGCTCGTACCGGCGGTCTTGACGTGGACCCCGCCTTGGCCGATCTCGCCGATCACTCGATAAACGCCAAACTTGTCGCTCCCCGAGTGGATGCTGATCTTGTAGGGACCGAGGGCCTCCGCGACCGCCAGGTGTTTCAGGTACTCACCCCGGAAAACCTCGAGATCGCCGCGGTAGTCGATGCCCTTTTCGAAATCGCCGATAAACCGGGGAGCCAAACCGATCCACTCGACCCCGAGCCGACGCAGCTCCGACGCCACCAGCCAGTGCTCGAAAGGAGTTGTCACCGAAGCGGTTTCGTCGACCGAAACCTCGACTTCGAACGGTCTATTTCCCATCGTCTTCGCGATGTGGCGATACATCTTCGCCGTGTGCGCCAGCGAAGCGCCGTATTTGACCCACGCTCGCAGAATGTCTTCGTTGGAAGGCTTCAGGTCGAGGCCGCCACCATTGAATATCACGTCACCTGAATAGCGGCGGAGGGCCGCCCCGAGAGTGTCTTCGAGATCGGACCAGGGCAGGTCGGCGGCAGCTTCTCGGAGCTCCGTCAATGACATCGTATCGGCGGCATCGACCACATGGTCGCCGGGGTCGATCGTGAACATCGTGAAACCGGCCGCTGCCATCAACTCGACGTCGGCCGCTGTCTTGAGGTGGTCGGCATCCGCCCCCCAGGCTTCCTGCCAGCCTTCCTCGAGTACCGACCAGGTCGCGGCATCCATGACCTCGTCGGGGGTCCGTTCGGTGCGTTCGAGTTCGCGGATCGACTGCTGCGCGAGAACCACTTTGAAACCGCTGCCCTCCATGGCGCGCAAATGGGC
>CAMYLC010000160.1 GCA_947259195.1 Thermoanaerobaculia bacterium
CCTTTTCTGTGGGACGAGATCACCGTCCCGGTGAAGTACGGCTGCGACCACCACCTTGCCAGGGAACTCCTGCTTCGAGTGGCCGGCGAAGTAGTCGGTCCGAACGCCGCATCAGCGAAAGGGGCATGGCAACAGCTCGTTCAGCGCTATCTGATCGAGGACGCCAAGGTAGATCCCCTGGTCACGATGGTCGCCAACGACAACTGGATGGAGTTCACGCTGCGCTACGTGGTGGATTTCAAGAGGCGGCGCGCTACCAAAGACGAGCTCTTCAGCCGTATCCTCGACGAGATTGCCGCTTCCGACGGTGGCGTTGCCCTGGCGTCGGCGACGTTCCAAATCGTGGAGACATCGGTTCTCGACGTCAGGCTCAAGGGCGGCACAGAATCAAGGGTCCAGCCGTGAGCCAGGACGAGACCACGCCGCTGTGGAGCTTCGTTTCCTTGGCAGAATACTCGGCACCGGCCGCTCCAGCGGCTGAGCGAGTGCGCAGTGGATTCGGCCGACTCTGGGACCGGCTCCGCGGGTCCGGCGCAGCCGACGATGATGACGACCGGGTCAAGCCAGCGCCGCCCTCCCTTGCTCTGCGCGACGAGGCCGTGCCCTCGCCGAGTTGGAGGGAGGCTGCACAAGGCCTCGATGTGGCTTTGGGGCAATGGGCGGAGGGTGGCGGCGCACCCGACGACCAGGTGCGTGTCGTCGTCGGCCCGTCGGGCGCAGCTGCCGACGAGATCGTTGGCGCCTGGGCCAACTCCCGACAGTGGGGCAGCGTTGAGCCCCCACGGACCGAGCAGATCCTGGCGGGCGGTGAGGACTGGCTGGCTGGGATGACGCAGGACGAGACGCCGCGGGTGCTGACGCGACTCGACCAGTTCTACCTGCGCCACCACGACGGGCTGGAGCTCGTCGAGCGACTAATCGAACGCCTGCTTACGACTCGAGGACAATTCCTGGTGGGCTGCGGTAGCTGGAGCTGGGCTTATCTGACTCGTACCCTGAAGATAGATGTCGCCCTGGGTCAGCCGCTTGCGATCCAGGCCCTGGACCATCGCCTGCTACGGGACTGGTTCGGCCAGCTCGCCGCAGGCCGCTTCGACTTCTGCCAGTCCGGGGAGAACGGGTCGGCTGTCGTCGTCGGGAAGCGCCGGCCCGAGAGCCCTGGCCGCGACGACAGCCCCGGCGAAGACTCCAACTTCCTGAGGCAGCTCGCGGCCTTCAGCCGGGGTATTCCTCTCATCGCCTGGCAGGGATGGCGCGACAGTCTCCGTCTGGAAAGTGACAGTCCTACCGGCGAAACCACGAGAGAGGCGACGCTATGGGTGCCCGCGTGGTCGGAGCTGGACTTCCCCGGCCCACCCGGAGCGATGGGACCGTGCGACCACGCCGTGCTCCACGAGCTGATGCTGCAGGGATCCACGACTGCAGAGCTTCTTGCGAATCTCTTGCCCTACTCACTGGCCGACGTTACAAACAGCTTGCACGTACTTCGGAAGTCGAGGCTGGCCGAAAGCGGACCTCATGGCTGGCGAGTCACCAGGCTGGGCTATCCCGCAGTGCGGGAGTGCCTGCTTGAGGCCGGCTATCTCGTGGGCATGATCTGACAAGGAGGATGTCGTGAACGAAGGGCAGACCGCAGCGACTGACGTCATCAAGAGCCTGGACGAGATCAACTTTCTGGTCATCGCGGCTATCGTGGTTGGCGCGTGGCTGCTGATCGTCGCCTGCCAAAGGGTGCTGCCTTGGCTGGCCGAGAGAGTACCTGCTCGCATGCGCCTCCACCTTCTGCGGTTGGTGCCGGTGCTGCGCCTGGCCATTCTGGCCATAGCCTTCGGCCAGATCCTGCCGCAGATCGTCACGCCGACGCCCGAGAACCTCATAGCCGTCTTCGGTGCCCTGGGGCTGGCGATGGGCTTCGCGCTAAAAGAGTACGCCAGCAGTCTGATCGGCGGCATCGTGACGATCTACGAACGACCCTACCGTCCTGGCGACTGGGTCCAGGTGGACGACGCCTACGGGGAAGTCAAGTCCATCGGGCTTCGCGCAATGACCATGGTGACCCCGGACGATACAGAGGTCACCGTCCCACATTCCAAGATGTGGAACTCCAACCTGTTCAACTCCAACTCGGGACAGCGGACGCAGCTATGCGTGGCCGACTTCTACCTCGATCCGAGACACGACGCCCAGCGCGTCCGGCACAAGCTGCGGACCGTGGCCCTGACGAGCTGCTACCTGGATCTGGACCTCCCTGTCACCGTCGTCTTGAGCGAGAAGCCGTGGGGAACCCACTACAGGCTCAAGGCCTACCCCGTGGACGTCAGACAACAGTTCCAATTCACCAGCGATCTGACGGCCCGCGGCAAGGAGGCACTATCGTCTCTCGGCGCGGAACCGGCCGTCCAGGTCCTGGCAGCGAGAGGGGATTAATCATCTCATGAATACCAAGTGGCGAGCGCTCTCCGACCTCAACCCACTATCAGGATTTCCTCTCTTGTCCTTAAACTTAGTTTCAAACGAATCCCGTTTGGGTACTCCCAATTTGAGCACTTGAATCGCCATAGGTGCCTTCTTCAGTAATCTACAGCTCAATAATAGTGTCCCCAACGGGAATTGAACCCGCGTGCTGAGGGCCCTGACCGGCAAAGCGCGTCTACAATTCTCGTCTTCTCGCGGCGGATGAAGTGCGGATGGAACCACCGCGAATGATCAGCTCTTCAGACGCAGCTCGCGGCATAAGTCTCGATTCTTGAACAACTCACCTTGGTGCCGGAGGCGGGAATCGCTCTAGCACCGATCAAGGCACGAGAGGCTTGAGGGCTGGGGGCGTAGGGGGATGGGAGGGGCCGCACTGCCTTAAAGGTCGCTCGGCGAAGTCGCCGAGCGGCTCAACCCCTTATCGTCCTTTCCATTCGGCCGGACGCTTCTCGAGGAAGGCAGCGACTCCTTCCTGCTTGTCTTCGGTGGAGAAGCAGAGACAGAAGAGATCGCGCTCGTACAGGATGCCCTCCTCGATCGCCAGCCGCTGGCTGGCGCGAACGGCCTGCTTGGCCACCTTCAGGGTCAACGGGCTCTTGGCAGCGATCTTGGCGGCCAGCTCCAGGGTCTGGTCACGCAGCTCGTCAGCCGGCACCACCATCTCCACGAGACCGATCTCCTTGGCTTCCGCGGCGCCGATCATGTCGCCTGTGAGGATCATTCGCATGGCGTGACCTGGTCCGACGAGACGGGGCAGGCGTTGGGTGCCGCCGCCGCCAGGGATCAGACCCAGATTGATCTCAGGCTGCCCGAATCGAGCCTTGTCGGAAGCGACTCGCAGATCACAGGAGATGGCAAGCTCGCAGCCTCCACCCAGGCAGAAGCCGTTGATCATGGCGATGACCGGTTTGGGAAAGCTCGACATGACATCGAAGATCCGGGGTGAGCGCATGGCTTGCCGCTGGTCGAACGGGCTTCTCCCCTTGAACTCACCGATATCCGCACCGGCGATGAAGGCCTTCTCCCCGGCGCCCGTGAGTACGACTACGCCGACGCTGTCATCGATGGCTATCTCATCGAGCAGCTCCAGCATCTCGTCGCGGACCTGTTGATTGAGAGCGTTCATCTTGTCGGGCCGGTTGATGGTGAGAATCACTACTCGACCAATTTGTTCCTTGAGAAGGGTCTCGGGCATATCGATCTTCCTCCACCAGTGGGGATTGAGTTATTGGTGTTTCCAGTTGGGCGCCCGCTTCTCGAGAAAGGCGGCCAGTCCCTCTTGCATGTCTTGGGTGTCGATCAGCTCTTCCAGGTACAGTCGTTCGCATTCCGCCAGAGCCTCGTCGAAGGACCGATCCCGGCCGGCCAGGATCGCTTGTTTGAGCAATCTGAGAACCTGCAGGCTCTTCTGAGAGATCTGAGCCGTGAGTCGCTCGAGCTCCTTGTCGAGCTCACGAGCCGGAATTTGGCGGCTCACAAAGCCCATCCGCTCGGCTTCGTCACAGTCGACGGTACGCCCGGTGACCAGCAGGTCGAAGGTCTTGGCCGGGCCGAGCCGCCGCGGATAGAGGGCTGTCGCCAGCGGTGGAATGCAGCCCAGCTCGATCTCGGGCTGGGCAAAGCGACTGTCGTCGCTGGCCATGACGATGTCGCATCCAGCCGCCAACTCCATGCCGCCACCCAGGCAGTGCCCACGGACGACGGCAATGCTCACCGCCTTCAGCTGTCGAAGGCACCGGATCGCACCGTGAAAGTCCTCCAGCATGGTCGGCACCAGCTCGCGAGTGTGATCCTCTACCGCAACGCCGGCCGAAAAAGCCCTGTCGCCGGCCCCCCGGAGAATCACCGCGGCCAGTTCTTCATCCCGGTCCAGAGTCTCGAGCCGGTTACGCAGCTCCGCCAGCGTGTCGAGATCGAGGATGTTCAGAGGTGGGCGGTTCAGGGTGATCGTGACGATCCGCCCCTGCCGCTCGACGATCAGGTTGTGGGTCATGACGAATGCATCTCGATCAGGTCGGTCACCCCTCGCTTCTCGACCTCGATTGAGACGACCTCGGACTGGAACAGGCCCTCCCTTCGGGCCTTTCCGGTCACGGGACCTGCGCCTCTGGAGGGCAGTGGAAGGGCACTCTCAGTGCAGGGCTCAGACGCCCTTGAAGTCCGCTTTGCGCTTCTCGATGTAGGCGCTCAGACCCTCTTGGGCATCGTCACTTTGGAACAGTTGCTGCTGTAGCTCGCGCTCGATCGCCAGGCCGCTCTCGAATGGCACCTCGGCTCCCGACTGTACGGCACGCTTGATACGCCCGACAGCCTTGGAGGCCATGTTGGGTGGGCAGAACTGCTTGGCAAAATCGTGGATCTGGTCCATGAAGTCGTCGCCGTCCAGAATGTTGTTCACCAGGCCCAGGTCCTGACCTTCTTCGAAGGAGACGAGGCGGCCGGTCACCATTAGGTCGATCGCCCGACTCTTGCCCACGAGGCGAGCCAGCCGCTGAGTGCCGCCCGTGCCCGGCAGGACTCCGAGATTGATCTCCGGCAATCCGATCTTGCCGCCGTCCTTCCTGGCGATTCTGAGGTCGGCCGCCATGGCGATCTCGAGGCCGCCTCCTACCGTGTGACCGTTGAGGGCCGCCACCACCAGCTTGGGGGTGTGCTCCAGCCGATTCAGGGTCTCGTTGGCGTGCAGACAGAAGTTGTACTTGAAGTAGGGATCCGACTGCTTCAACATGTTGATATTGGCGCCGGCGCAGAAGAACTTCTCACCGAGGCCGGTAAGGACAAGGACGTGGACCTCGCTGTCGAATCGGGCCTTGAGAATGGCGTCATCCAGCTGACACATCATCTCGTGGGTATAGGTGTTGGCCGGTGGGTCGGTGAGCGTCAGGTAGGCGACGCCATCTCGCACCTCGTAGCTGACGAGCGTTCGGTTGCTAGTGTTTCCTTCGGCTTCAGGCTGAGCCATAGTCGCCCTCCAGTTGCAATTGGGGTGGCGGACTGCAAGTGGGTCGCCCCGCTGAAGTTCCGCCTCGGTCGGCTATTCTTACACGTAGCCTCGGGGGCTAGCAACAAACACCTCGCAGATCGGCGGCGGACCTAGGTTGCTCTGGAGCCGTCGGAGTCTTTAGAATCTTCATTCTCGAACTCTCGCTTACGGCCACTCGGATGATCACGGGCTACAACACCGACGTCCCCCACTCCGGCGTGGTCTTTCACGTACAGACCGAGGACAAGGGGATCGCCAGCGCTTTCATCGAAAGCCTGGTCTACGTCGGCGGTCAGATTCTGGCCAAGAAGAGAACCAGCTACAAGAGCGCCCTCGAGACAGGCGATAGCAAGAAGCAAATCGTCGAGTTGATGGACCGGCAGCATCGACTGACAATCGCCGAGATCCAGAGCGGCAAGTACGACAAGCAGGTCCCGGGTGCCAGGTCCGCCCAATCTTCGATGGACCAAGAGGAGTTTCTGGAGCAGCCGACAGCTCGCGAGGTGGAGGTGGAGCATCTTTCGCCCCCCGATCCGAGTCGTCGGAACGATGCTCCGGACGGCGAAAGTCCGACGCTCGACCAGATCATCATGGACTACCTCAACTCGGAGTCGGAGCAAGAGGCTCTGATTCTGATGATGGACGCTGAACATGAGTTTGCTCTCGGCGAAACCGTGGAATTGCACTTCCGCACCAAGGGGAGCCTCAGCGGGCAGGTCGTACCGGGTACGCGCATCTCGGTCAAGATGATCTCGACCGTCGTCGAACCGGCGACCCTGGCGCAGGGTGAAACCAACGCCGACGGCGACTTGCGCTTGTCGGTCGACATTCCCGCCCTACGGCGCGGCAGCAGTGCCCTGATCGTCACTGCCTCGAGCGCCATCGGTACCGCCGAGATCAAGCAACTGCTGTAGGTGGAGGAGTGCGGAACAGACCCCCTCGCACTTGACTCGGGAGCGTGTATAATCCCCCGTTCGAGGGCCGCTAGCTCAACTGGCAGAGCAGCAGACTCTTAATCTGCGGGTTCGGGGTTCGAGTCCCTGGCGGCTCACCAACCTTTTCAATTCTCCCCGGTGCATCAGCAGCGCCAATCCGGAAGAGCTCGATGCGAAAGTGGCGGAATTGGTAGACGCGCTAGACTTAGGATCTAGTCCCGAAAAGGGGTGGGGGTTCGAGTCCCCCCTTTCGCACCATATCGTCGAACGTCAGATCCGCTGAAGCCATGGTAAGAAAGGACATTCTGCTCCCGTGAGTGTAGTGCTATCTATCGAGGACGTCGGGCCCTGCCGGAAACAGCTCAAGGTCGAAGTGCCGGCGCCGGCGGTCGAAGCCGAGTCGAGGCGTGTTGTGGAGGAGTATCGGAAGCACGCCAAGCTGCCGGGCTTCCGCCAGGGAAAGGTGCCGACGGAGCTGGTCAAGAAGAAGTTCCAAAAGGAGATCGAGCAGGATGTCGTCGAGCGGCTCTTGCCTCGCTACTGGAAGCAGGCCGAAGCCGAGAGCGAGCTGGATCCACTGTTGCCTCCGAGCGTCGATGAAGTCGACTTTCAACCGGGTGAGGCCCTGACCTTCGTCGCCTCGGTCGAAATTCGACCTGAGATAGAGCTCGGCAGTCTCGAGGACTTCGAGCTCCCAGAGCTCGAGACCGAGCCCACCGAAGAGGAGATCGAGCAGGCAGTCGAGGACATGCGCCGAGCGGTCGCCGAGTGGGTGACAGCCGACCGGCCAGCGGCGAGCGGGGATCTGGTGGCCGGCAAGCTCACTCAGCTCGATCCAGAGACCGGAGATCCCGGGGTCGAGAAGCCGTTCAGCTTCGAGGTCGGGGATCCCCAGGTCTGGGAAGAGCTGACGCTGGAGGTCACCGGCAAGCAGGCCGGTCAAGAGGCCGAATTCGTCCACCAGGAGGGCGAGGGGGACGACACGGTGTCGCGCAGCTTTCGGCTGCTGGTCGAAGCAGTCCGCGAGCGGGATCTGCCCGAACTGGACGATGCGCTGGCCGCCCGCTTTGGCGAATACCCCGACATGGCTGCCCTGCGCCAGGGTGTGCGGGGAGAGCTCAGGCGCGGCAAGGAGTCGGAGCGGCGCCAGCAGCGAGAACGGGCGATGTTGGATCAGCTGCTCGCGCGCAACCCCCTGGCGCTTCCGCAGGGTGTTGTCGACAGCGAAATCGAGGGCATGCTCAAGGAGTACGCGCAGAGCCTGGCCGGCCAGGGAGTCGATCTGGAGAAGGCCGATCTCGATTGGCCGGGCATGGCCGAGCAGATCCGCCCTCAGGCCGAACGACGGGTTCACGCCCGATTGGTGCTCGATGCCGTGACCTCGCTAGAGGCAATCGAGGTAGGCGAAGAGGACTTCGAGGCCGCTCTGGCCGCAATCGGCCGGTCCCAGAGGCGCAGTCCTGTCAGCGTCCGGCAGGCCCTCGACAGATCTGGAAATCTGGCCGGTTTCAGGGCCCAGCTGGGCAGAGAGAAGGCCATCAAGCGCCTCCTCGGCGAGGCAGCCGAGGAGCAGGCGGCCGAGAACCAAGAAGCAGACACCGAATCCGAGAACGATCGTTGAATTGAACGGAGTCGAGAATCATGCTGATTCCCATGGTCGTAGAACAGACCAATCGGGGCGAACGCGCTTACGATATCTACTCGCGTTTGCTGAAAGACAACATCATCTTTCTGGGTCGTCCGATCGACGACGATGTGTCGAACCTGATTATCGCCCAGATGCTCTTTCTCGAGGCTGAGAACCCGGAGAAGGACATCGCTCTTTATGTCAACTCTCCCGGGGGCTCGATCACCGCAGGGTTGGCGATCTACGACACGATGCAGTACCTCAAGCCCGACGTCGCGACGCTCTGCGTGGGGCAGGCGGCCTCCATGGCAGCGGTTCTTCTCGCCGCAGGTACCCAGGGCAAGAGGTCGGTGCTGCCCAACAGCCGAGTCCTGATTCATCAGCCGCTGCTGTACGGTCTTCAGGGACAGCAGACCGACATCGACATTCACGCCAAGGATCTGCTGCGCATGCGCGAAAAGATCGACGAGATCTTGGCCCAGCACACCGGCAAGACGATCGAGGAGATTCACCTCGACACCGAGCGCGATAAGATCCTGGCGGCGCCCGAGGCCGTGGAGTACGGGCTCGCCGATCAGGTCATGGGTCGTCGACCAGCCTTCTGATACATAGTGAAATGCCTTCTGATGCATAAGGAGATTCGGGGCCGATCTGCTATCATTCAGGCAGAAGAAGCACGGCGGCAAGCCCATCTGTCGTGGCGCTCTGCGAGCGTATCTACTGGGGCCAGTGGCTCGGAATAGGGAGTCGAGCCCGGATTGTTGTGGGTAGCGAGGGTTGCAGCGAGGTGGAGCCGACAGCTGCCACAGCGCGCGACACCAGATAAGGCCGGATCCTGGAGGATAGATGCCTAAGAAGGACAACAGCGAAGACACACTGCGGTGCTCATTCTGTAACAAGAGTCAACGCGAGGTGAAGAAGCTGATCGCCGGCCCGACGGTCTTCATCTGTGACGAGTGTGTCGACATCTGTCTGGACATCATTGCCGAGGATCGCCTTCTGGAGCAGCAGCAGGAAACCGCCCTGCCAAAGCCGAGAGAGATCGACGACTTCCTGGATGAATATGTCATCGATCAGGACATGGCCAAGAAGAAGCTCTCCGTGGCCGTCTACAACCACTACAAGCGAATCGATTTCGTCGAGAAAGCGCGGAGCGAAATCGAGCTCCAGAAGTCCAATATCCTGTTGATCGGGCCGACCGGCACCGGCAAGACTCTGCTGGCACAAACGCTCGCGAAGCTGCTATCGGTGCCTTTCACCATCGCCGACGCCACGACCCTGACCGAGGCGGGATACGTCGGCGAGGATGTCGAGAACATCATTCTCAAGCTCTACCAGGCCTCGGGCAACGACAAGGAAAAGACCCAGCGCGGGATCGTCTATATCGACGAGATCGACAAGATTGCCCGCAAGAGCGACAACCCCTCGATCACTCGAGACGTCTCCGGAGAAGGGGTGCAACAGGCGCTTCTCAAGATTCTCGAGGGGACTCTGTGCAACGTACCGCCGCAGGGCGGACGCAAGCATCCGCACCAGGAGTTCCTGCAAATCGACACCACCAACATCTTGTTTATTTGCGGTGGGGCATTCGTCGGCCTGGAAGAGATGATCGAGCACCGGCTGAACGAGAAGACTCTGGGCTTCGGCGCCGAGATCAAGAACCACAAGGAGCGACGATCGAGCGAGCTGCTGCAGCACGTAACTCCGGAGGATCTGATCAAATACGGGCTGATCCCCGAGTTCGTCGGCCGTCTGCCGGTTATCGCGACGCTCGGAGATCTGGATGAGGACGCTCTGGTGAGGATCCTCAAAGAGCCCAAGAACAGCCTGGTACGTCAGTATCAGACCATGTTCGAGTTGGAAGACGTAGGACTCGAGTTCACCGATGGTGCTCTGCAACAGGTAGCAGCGGAAGCGACGAAGCGCAATGTAGGTGCTCGTGGCTTGAGAATCATCCTCGAAGAGTTGATGCTCGATCTGATGTACAACATCCCGTCGCAGCGGGATGTCAAAGACTGTGTAATCGATGAGGAGACGGTGTTGAACCGGAAGCAACCGACTCCTCTCAAGAAAGCCGTTTAAAAAGGCCGGCGAGCCTGATAGGCTCAAGAGCGGAAGACCTCCGACTCGATCGGCTCCCCATAAATCGACGCAGATTGTAGTAGGCGAGCATGAGCTCAACTTTTATCACCACAAGTAAGACGCGGCTGCCAGTCGTCCCACTGCGGGACATGGTGGTCTTTCCCCATATGATGGCGCCTTTCATCATCGGTCGGGAACACTCGGTCAAGGCCCTCGAGCACAGTCTGCTGGAGGCCGACAAGTCGATCTTCCTGGTGGCCCAGCTCGATCCCAAGGTGGATGAGCCGGAACACTCGGATATGTACGACATCGGAGTGGTCGCCAAGGTCGTGCAGAATCTCAAGCTGCCCAACGGCAATGTAAAGGTCATGGTGGAAGGCGTCCAGCGGGGCAGGTTTCTCGACCTCGAAGAGGAGGCCGGAACTCTGTTCGCCGAGGTCGAGGCCTACGACATCGAGTTTCCCACCGACGAGAAGGTGGAGGCCTACATCAACAAAGTCCTCGGAGTCTTCGAGCAGTACGCCAAGGTGTCGCATCACCTGGCCTTCGAGGGGCTGGTTTCGACCATCAAGCTCGACAACGCCGACCAATTCACCGATCAACTGGCCGCCCATCTCATGGTGTCGACGGCTGAGAAACAGTCGCTGCTCGAGATCTTGAATCCCTATGAGCGCCTGCAGCGCATGAACGATCTGCTGGATGTAGAGCTCGAGAAGTTCAACATCGACAAGCGGATCAACGTCAGCGTCAAGAAGCAGATGGAGAAGGCCCAGAAGGAGTACTACAAGGAGCGCATCGAGGAGGCGGGTCTACCCAAGGATGCGCGCGAGAAGGCCGACCAGGAGCTCAAGCGTCTAGAGGCCATGCCACCCGTCTCTGCCGAAGCGACTGTGTCGAGGAACTACATCGACTGGCTCGTCAGTGTGCCGTGGAAGAAGCGCAGCCGTGAGATCAAGGATCTGGATCGGGCACAGCAGATCCTCGATGAGGATCACTATGGCCTGGAGAAGATCAAGGAGCGGATCCTCGAGTTCCTCGCCGTCCGCCAGCTGACTCGGCAGATGCAGAGCTCGATTATCTGTTTCGTCGGACCTCCCGGTGTCGGCAAATCCTCCCTGGCCAAGTCCATCGCCCGCGCCACGGGGCGGAAGTTCGTTCGCCTCTCCCTGGGTGGAGTGCGAGACGAAGCCGAGATTCGAGGTCACCGGCGGACCTATATCGGCGCCTTTCCGGGGCAGATCATCCAGATGATGAAGAAGGCGGAAACCGTGAATCCCGTCTTTCTGCTCGACGAGATCGAAAAGATGTCGATGGACTTCCGCGGCGATCCGTCGGCGGCACTTCTCGAGGTCTTGGATCCAGAGCAGAACGATTCGTTCCTGGATCACTACCTGGACACGGAGTACGACCTCTCGAACGTGATGTTCATCGCCACCGCCAACATCAGCCACACCATCCCTCCCGCGCTGTTGGACAGGATGGAGGTGATCCATCTGACCGGCTACACGCTCAACGAAAAGCTGGAGATCGCCAAGAGCTTCCTGGTCCCGAAACAGCTCGAAGCCCACGGTCTGGATGAGAAGTTGACGGTATTCGAGGAGCAGGGTGTCCAGGCCCTGATCGAGAGCTACACCCGTGAAGCCGGAGTGCGGAATCTGGAGAGAGAGATCGCCAAGGTCTGCCGCAAAGTGGCTCGGAAGATCGTACAAGAGGGCAAGAAGAAGAAGGAGCGAGAGGCGCTGCGACTCACTCCGGATACCGTCTCCGACTATCTGGGCAAGATCAAGTTCCACCCCCGGCGCAAGAACGAAGAGTCGGAGGTCGGTGTGGCCACCGGGCTGGCCTGGACCGAAGCGGGTGGGGAGCTACTCGAGACCGAGGTCGGGCTGATGCCCGGCAAGGGAAAACTGATTCTCACCGGCAAGCTGGGCGAGGTGATGCAGGAGTCCGCGCGGGCGGCTGTGTCCTATCTGAGGAGTCGGGCCGATCTCCTGGGTGTCGAGCCGGACTTCAACGACAAGCACGATCTGCATATTCATGTTCCCGAAGGGGCGATTCCAAAGGACGGCCCTTCGGCCGGGATCACCATGGCTACAGCGCTGGTCTCGGCTGCGACTGGTGTGCCCGTGCGCAAGGATCTGGCGATGACCGGCGAGATCACCCTACGGGGCAAAGTGTTGCCGGTGGGTGGTATCAAGCACAAGCTGCTGGCCGCCTATCGGGCAGACATCACCGAGTTGATCTTGCCGAGGCCGAACGAAAAGGACCTCGACGAGATTCCTTCGGAGGTGCGTGAGCGACTCGAGCTCCACCTGGTCGAGTCCATGGACGAGGTGTTGAGCCTGGCGCTCGATGGAGACTCGGCTGCGGTGTCGAAAGGGGAGACCGGGTTCGAAGAAGCGCCACCGGAACCGCCTGTGCAGCCCGGATCGGTCGCCCATTGAGCGAGTGCGCCAGATCGGCGAGATCCTCCGCCGGTCTCGCGCTCGACGCACTGAGCAGTTAGGAGACCAAGTTCGACCGCCGAGGCACCGAGTCGGTGGTCTTCCCCAGACCGAAGGGTGATCGAGGGAGGAAACGAGGGGGGCGTGAGAAACCGGCAGGCTCGCTTTGTACGATCGGCGCCGACGCGAAAGGAGTTCCTGGATGACGGTCGAGCCGAAGTGGCGTTCGTCGGCCGGTCCAACGTCGGCAAGTCGAGTCTTCTGAATCGACTTCTCGGCCGCAAGAAGTTGGCGAGAATCAGCTCGAGTCCGGGAAAGACACGCGCCATCAACTATTTCCTGATCGAGTCGCGTTTCTACTTTGTCGATCTACCAGGTTATGGCTATGCCAAAGTTGCCAGAAGCGAGCGCCAGAGTTGGGCAAAATTGATGGAGCAGTATTTCCAGCACGTGCAGAATCGAGTACACGTCATTCAGCTGGTGGACGGAAAAGTAGGCGCCACCGAGTTGGATGTTCAAGCCAGCGAATATCTGTCGAGCCTGGGTTGCGGGCGAACGGTGGTAGCCACGAAGATGGACCGCGTTCGCGCCAACCAGAGAGCTCGTCGATTGGCGGGAATCCGCGATCAATTGGCACTGCAAGATGAGCCGCTGATCGCCTTCTCCGCCCAAACCGGTGAAGGCGTCAAGGAGCTCTGGAGAGAGATTACCCTCTTCCTGGAGCTTGGAGGCGAGGCGAACTGAGTGAGGACGAACATGGCCAAGTCAAACGAAGACCCAGCAATCCCCGAGAATCAGCCTGAGCAGCCGAAGGCGGTAGATCAGTCGGAAGAGTCAAAGGCGGCGGACCAGACTGAGGAATCGAAATCGGCAGACCAGCCGGAGGAGTCGAAGGCTGCCAGTCAGTCCGCAGAGCAGCAAGCGGCTGACCAATCTGAGGAATCGACAGCGTCAGAGCGGGGATCCCGGGAGACGTCTGCGAGACAGGCGAAGCCGGCAGGCCGGCAAAGATCCAGGAACCGGCCGAATCGGGACAAGCGCAAGGACAAGAAAGACACCTTGGACATCCGGACCCTCAAGGAGATGAGCATCTCCGACATGGTTCAGGTGGCGAAGGAACTGGGTGTCGAAGGGGCTTCCACGCTGCGCAAGCAGGAGCTCATCTTCAAGATTCTCCAAGTCCAGACCGAGAAGAGTGGCCTCATCTTCGCCGAGGGTGTGCTGGAGTGCCTACCTGATGGTTTCGGCTTCCTCAGGGCACCCGAGTACAACTACCTGCCGGGTCCCGATGACATTTATGTCTCACCTAGCCAGATTCGACGGTTCGATTTGCGGACGGGCGACACGGTCTCCGGCCAGGTGCGTCAGCCCAAGGAAGGCGAGCGCTACTTTGCTCTCATCAAAGTCGAGGCGGTCAACTTCGAGCACCCCGAGGTGGCTCGGAACAAGATCTTCTTCGACAATCTGACGCCGCTGTACCCGCTGGATCGGATCCAGCTCGAAAACCTGGGGGAAATGTCTTCCAGGGTTCTCGACTTGGTAACTCCCATGGGTAAGGGGCAGAGGGCCTTGATCGTAGCGCCTCCCCGCACGGGTAAGACCATGCTACTCCAGGCTCTGGCTCACTCGGTGGCTCAGAACCACCCGGAGTGCGTCCTCATCGTCCTGCTCATCGATGAGCGTCCTGAAGAGGTCACGGACATGGAGCGCTCCGTACAAGGCGAAGTCGTTTCTTCCACCTTCGACGAGCCGGCCACTCGTCACGTACAGGTCGCGGAGATGGTCATCGAGAAGGCCAAGCGTCTGGTCGAGCACAAGAAGGACGTCGTCATCCTGCTGGACTCGATTACCCGACTCGCCCGCGCTTACAACACCGTCCAGCCACCTTCGGGCAAGGTGCTCTCGGGTGGTATCGATGCCAATGCCCTGCATCGCCCGAAGCGCTTTTTTGGTGCCGCCAGGAATGTCGAAGAGGGTGGCTCGCTGACCATCATCGCCACCGCCCTGGTCGACACAGGAAGCCGGATGGACGACGTCATCTTCGAGGAGTTCAAGGGCACTGGCAACAGCGAGATCCACCTCGATCGCAAGCTGGTGGACAAGCGCGTCTTTCCCGCCATCGATATCAACAAGTCGGGCACTCGCAAGGAAGAGCTACTCCTGGGAGAGGACGAGCTGCGTCGGGTATGGGTGCTGAGAAAGGTCCTGAATCCTCTTTCGACTGTGGAGAGCATGGAGCTCCTGCTCGACAAGCTGAAGAAGACCAAGGCCAACCAGGACTTCCTCAACGCGATGTCGAAGTAGCCCAAGGGCGTGCCCGTACGCGTCGGTATCGTCGACTACCTCAACAGCAGACCTTTGGCGTGGGCGTTTCGGGAGGGTGCCGAGACCGGTCCTTTCGTACCTTCTTACCTGCCACCGGCCGAAGTTGCTCGCCAGCTTGCGAGCGGCGGTCTCGACATTGGTCTGATCCCATCCATCGAGGTGCAGCGCATTCGTGGGCTGCGTTTGCTGCCGGGGCTCTGCATCGCAGCAACCCATGAAGTTCGCAGCGTGCTCCTGGTGAGCAAGGTGCCGCCGCAACAGATCCGCTGCCTGGCCCTCGATGAGAACAGCCGAACCTCGGTGGCGCTGGCCAAGATCGTCCTGAGTCGGCGCTATGGGGTCGCACCCGAGTGTGTCTTTCTGCCACCGGAGTTGGAAAAGATGATGCTGCAGGCCGATGCGGCGCTGGTCATTGGAGACCCGGCCCTGCGGGCGACCATCTCCGACTATCTGGTTCTCGACCTGGCGGAGGAGTGGCGACGACTTACCGGTCTACCCTTCGTCTTTGCCGTTTGGGCTGTGCGCGCGGGAGTTGCGGCTGACGGCCTGGCGCCTTTCTTCAACCGCAGTCTGCAGCAGGGTTTGGAGAATCTGGACGGGCTGATCGCGGTGGCTGAAGGGCAGTTCGAGATG
This sequence comes from Thermoanaerobaculia bacterium, assembly GCA_947259195.1. Taxonomy (GTDB): domain Bacteria; phylum Acidobacteriota; class Thermoanaerobaculia; order Multivoradales; family JAHEKO01; genus JAUVRX01. The sequence continues at coordinate 15,505 of CAMYLC010000160.1, forward strand.
GATGCGGAAGAGTTGCGCGAGTACCTGACCGTCAACCTGTCCTTCCACCTCGGAGCCGGGGAGTTGGCCGGTCTGCGAGAGTTCTATTCTCTGGCAGCCGAAATGGAGCTCATCGCCGAAGCGCGACCGCTGCAGTTCCTGGACTCTTGCCCATATCAGGGTGATTCCGTAGAGTAGCGCTCACTATGCACTTGCAGCCATCTGGCCGCCCTGTGGCGGAGATCCTGGAAGACGTGCGGCAGGGAGAGAGGATTTCCGCAGGAGATGCCCATACCCTCCTCGAGGCAGGCGATCTCCTGGAACTGGGTCTGGCTGCCCACCAGGTGCGAGACCGGCTCAACGACCCTGCGGTGGCTACCTACAACATCGATCGCAACATCAACTACACGAATGTCTGCGTGTACAAGTGCCGGTTTTGTGCCTTCTACCGGCAGCCAGGCGACCCCGAGGGCTATGTGCTGCCCTTCGAGGAGATCGGCCGCAAGATCGAGGAGACTCTGGCGCTCAACGGTACGGGAATCCTGCTGCAGGGAGGTGTTCATCCCGATCTGCCGCTGAGCTTCTATGAAGACCTGCTGGGCTACATCAGGGAGAACTACCCGGCGGTTCATTTGCACGCCTTCTCACCACCCGAGGTGAGGTTCGTCGCCAAGAAGGAGCGCATGAGCTTCTTCGAGGTGATCGCCCGACTCAAGAAGGCGGGCCTCCAGTCCATTCCCGGAGGCGGCGCGGAGCTCCTCTCGGACGGGGTGCGGAAGGAGGTTCTGGCCTACACCAAGGTCTCGGCGGACGAGTGGATCGAGGTCATGCGACAGGCTCATGCCAACGGGCTTCGGACCTCGGCTACGATGATGTACGGCATGGGTGAACCGCTGACAGCGCGGATCGAGCACCTGCAGCGCGTTCGGGAGCTGCAGGATGAGACCGGTGGCTTCACTGCCTTCATCTCTTGGACCTTTCAGCATGACCACACCGACATGGAAGACGTGCCGGAGACCTATGCTCACGAGTACCTCAAGACGCTGGCGGTGTCGCGTCTGTTTCTTGACAACATCCAGCACCTCCAAACCAGTTGGGTGACTCAAGGCAAGAAGATCGGGCAGCTCGGTCTGATGTTCGGCGCCGACGACATGGGTTCGATCATGATCGAAGAGAACGTCGTGTCGGCTGCCGGAACCTCCTACCGGATGAGTCAAGACGAGATGGAGCACTTGATTGCCGCCGCCGGGCTCTCACCGCGGCAGCGCACGAACCTCTACGAGCGTTTGGTTACCCGCGAAGAGACGCTCGAGCTGGCGGAGCGCTATCGGTGCGCCCTGACACCCCAGAACCAGGACCTGGCCTCTCCACTTCCCATCGTCGGTTGACGGCCGACGGCGGGGCGAGTCAAGCCGAGTAGGCGATATGTGTCCGAACGCTCGACCCGCAGATTCCGGAGGGCTGAAGCCGCGAGGAGTGCTGGCCGCCCTTCTGAGCGGAGCGTCGGTGCTGATCTTGGTTGGATTCCTTTGGTCAGGCTTTATTGGCAGGCTGGTGCAGGCACTGCTGGTGACTGCGATGCCGGTGCTGTTGATTCTTCTCGCCTGCTCGTCATCGCTTTCCCGCCTTTTGCTGGTTGCCATGGCGGCCCTGTGGTCGCTTCTCGGCGGTAGTTGGGCAGCGCTGATTTGGCTCGATGGACAGGGAGCTCTAACCCTGGCAGGGATTCCGCTGGTCCTTTGGATCCTCATCTTCGGCCTGGGCCTCTTGCCACTGGGAGTGGTGACGTGGGCTTATGCTGCCACTTTCGTGCCGAATGGGACTGCCTCCGAGAGGCCAGATCGAAGGGCCGAATCCGTAGATCTTGCCGCCAGCGGGAGCCGGTGATGGTGCCCATCGTCGAGCAACCCTGGTTGACGGTGGCCTCGGCTTTATCGCTCGTTGCGGTCCTCGCGATCGGACTGTGGAGCGGCGGCCGAACTCGGACAGCGAAGGACTTCTTCGTGGCGGGCCGCAGCGTCGGGCTCTGGGTCATAGCCATGGCAACCATGACGGCTGCCTTCAGCGGGTTCGTCTTCCTGGGTGGGCCGGGTCTCACCTACAGAATCGGGGTCGCCTCGCTGTTCATCGTTGTGCCGGTCGGCTTCACCTCGGGTCTACTTTGCTGGGTCCTCGCCAAGCGATTGAGGCTGCTGGCCGAGGTGGAGGAGGTCTTCACCATCCCCGACGCCCTGCACAGCCGATTCAAGAGCCAGTTGACAACGGCTCTCGGCAGCGTGGCTATCCTGGCCGGCACCATCGGATACCTCGGTGCCCAGCTCTTGGCTCTCGGAATTCTCATCGAGGCAATCCTCGGCACCCGCCACTTTTTCGGTGAGCAGAGTCTCCTGGTGGCGATGTCCGTCGGCCTCGGCACCCTGCTTTTCTACAGTGTGATTGGCGGCATGGTGGCGGGCGTCTACACGGACCTGGTTCAAGGTGCCGTGATGCTGGTGGGATCTTTGTTGGTTTTTGGGCAGACCTTGAACGTCGGTGGCGGTATCCGGGGCATGACAGGCTCGATCCTGGCCAGTGATGGGATGGCGAGTTTTTTCGCGCCTTTCGGCCGCGTCTCCTTCTCGGTCGCGCTCGGCTTCTTCTTCGTCTTCGGCGTCGGCGTGTTGGGTCAACCACAGATGATCCACAAGTTCCTCATGCTCAAGCGAGTCGAACAGTTGCGCTGGCTGCCGCTAGTCCTCGGTGGATCCCAGGTCATCTGCCTTCTCATCTGGGTCGGGATCGGGCTGGCAGTGCCGGCCTTGGTTGCCGAGGGCCGGTTGGCTCCCCTCGACAACCCCGACGGCGCAACCCTGCAGTTCCTCCTGGAGTTCGTTCCTGATGCACTGGCGGGTGTGGTGATCGCCGCTGCCCTGGCGGCCATCATGTCGACAGCCGACTCCTTCCTGAACATCGGTGCGGCCGTGCTGGTACGGGACCTGCCACGTGTCTTCGGCAGGCCTGTTCACCGCCAGCTGGCTGCGGCTCGTATGGCGACGGTGTTCCTGGCCCTGGTCGCAGCCTGGCTCGCTCTCGCCTATGGCGATCTGATCGCCCTGCTGGGAACCTTCGCCTTCGGCACCCTGGCCGCTGCTCTGGCTCCAACCCTGGCCGTGGGAATGAGCTGGTCCCGGGTCACCCCAGCGGCCGCCTCGGCCTCGATCGCGACCGGACTGATCGTCAACCTGGGCCTGGAGATCCTGCCTCGAGTTGCCGCCTTGCCAGAGGCCATGGCGCGTGTCGTGAGCGGATTCGCCATCCCGTCGGCCGTGGCTCTGGCCGCCTCGTTCGCCGCCCTGAGCCTGGTGACCTGGTTGGGAAGGGACAGAGCGGAAGAGCTACCCGAAGCGGTCCGCCAGATCGTGGAGTCCTGAGAGTGGTCGCTGTGGACGCTGGGTTGCTGGTTCTGTAGAGTTCACCGTGGACTCAAGCTCCAGAACCAGATCGATGATGATTCGCTTTCTCGTCAACCCATCTTCTGGTGGCGGCAAGGGCGCACGGTCGCTGTCACGGATTCGAGAGCTGGCCGCTGCCGCGGGTAGCGAGGTGAGGCTGAGCAAGGATGTGGAGGACCTGACGCGTCTGGCCAGGCAAGCGGTGGAGGAAGGAGTGGATCGACTCGTAGTCGCGGGTGGAGACGGCACGTTCCATCACGCGGAGCAGGGGCTGGCCGGGTCGCAGTGCGCTATGGGACTTGTCCCGCTCGGCCGCGGCAACGATCTGGCCCGAACGCTCGGGGTGCCCGAGACCATCGAGGAGGCTGTCGAGTTTGCTCTGCACGGTCCGCTCCACAACATCGATCTCGGGCGCGTGGATTCCTATTGTTTCGCCGGGTACTGCGGGGTCGGATTCGACAGTGAGGTGGCTGGCTATGTCCATTCTGGTAGTCGACTGTTCAAAGGGCCTCTGGCCTATCCTGTCGGTGTGGTACGCAATGTCCTCTTCTATCGAAGTCCCAAGGTCCGAGTCGAGCATGACACCGGCGTCATCGAGGGCACGCGGCTGTTCGTTTCGATCGTCAACTGCCGGCGCTTCGGAGGCGGCATGATCATCGCCCCGGACGCCAGCCTGAGCGACGGTCTGCTGGATCTCGTGGCCGTGGACGACATCTCGCGGCTGGAGCTCCTACGACTCTTCCCCAAGGTTTACAAGGGCCAGCATGTGGGCCACCGTGCAGTCGAGATCGTGCGCACCAGGAAGGTGCAGATCTCGGTGAATCGACCGATGCGCATGTTCAGCGACGGCGAGCCCATGCTGGAGGTCGACCAGCAGGGCGTCACCGTCGAGATCTGGCCCGGGGCTCTTCGCGTTGTCGGACGTCCGGGTTGACCAAGTCGAGAGCTACTCGACGTCGAATTCCACTCCCTGCGCCAGGGGCAGCTCGCGCCCGTAGTTGATCGTGCAGGTCTGGCGCCGCATATAGGTCTTCCAGGAGTCGGAGCCGGCCTCGCGGCCGCCGCCCGTGTCCTTCTCGCCACCGAAAGCTCCACCGATCTCCGCTCCCGAAGTCCCGATGTTGACGTTGGCGATGCCGCAATCGCTGCCGACCGGCGACAGGAACTGCTCTGCCGAGAGCAGATTCGTCGTAAAGATAGCCGAAGACAGTCCCTGCGGAACACTGTTGTGGGTGGCGATGGCCTCGTCCAGGTCCTCGAACTCGAAGAGGTACAAGATGGGTGCAAAGGTCTCCTCGCAGGTGATCGGCATGCCGCCGGTCGCCTCGACGAGGGTCGGCTCGGCGAAGAACCCCGGACCTTCCAGCACACCGCCGCCGCAGAGAACCTTGGCGCCCTGCTGCTTTGCGGTCTCCAGAGCCACTACCATGTCATCGACCGCTTGCTTGTCGACCAGAGGGCCCATCAGGGTGCCGGGGTCCATCGGATCTCCGATGGATATCGACTTGAAGGCCTGCACCAGGCGCTGTTTCATCTCTTCAGCAATCCCCTTTTGCAGGAAGAGTCGCCGGTTGGTGGTGCAGCGCTGGCCAGCAGTTCCGACAGCCGCGAACAGCACGGCCCTCAGCGCCATGTCCAGATCGGCATCGTCCGTGACAATGATGCCGTTGTTGCCGCCCAACTCGAGGAGGCTGCGGCCAAGGCGCTGTGCTACGACCTGTCCCACGCCTCGTCCCATGCTCACCGAACCAGTCGCAGAGATCAGGGGTATCCGAGAGTCGGCCACCAGGTGCTGACCGACCTGCTTGCGGTCACCGATCACCAGATTGAAGATGGGCGGTGCATCGTTGGCCTCGAGCACCGCCTGCGCGATCTTGCTGACCGCCAGTCCGCAAAGAGGGGTTTTGGAAGAGGGCTTCCAGATCATGGAGTCTCCGCAGACCGCGGCGACGGTTGCGTTCCAGGCCCAGACAGCGACTGGGAAATTGAAAGCCGTGACGATCCCGACCGGCCCCAGGGGGTGCCACTGTTCGTACATCCGATGCTCGTCGCGTTCGGAGTGCATGGAGAGTCCATAGAGTTGACGGGACATGCCCACCGCCAGATCGACCATGTCGATCATCTCCTGGACCTCGCCCAGACCTTCACTCAGGATCTTCCCCATCTCCAGCGTGACCAGGCGACCGAGGGCGTCCTTGTTCTGTCGCAGGGCGTCGCCGAGTTGACGAACCACCTCTCCGCGCTTGGGTGCGGGCCACGTTCGCCATTGTTGAAAGGCTTCTGCCGAGGCTGCGGCAACCGTCTCATAGTCATCGGCGGTGGCCGACCGGATGGTCGCCAGGACCTCGCCGGTGGTCGGGTTGACGGACTCCAGGGGTGAGCCTTGCGTGTCCAACCACCGACCACAAAAGGCACCGGAGTTGTCCTCGTCGATACCCAGGCTTTTCAGGAGCTCTGAAACTGAAGTTCCGGACGCTGTGGTCATCGTCATTCTCCCTGGCTCGAGGGCGTGATTTCTCCACAAGAGGTGTGGAAATTTCTGCGGAAAAGAACCACTGCCCGAGCCTTAGGTTGTGTAGGTACAGTACTTTGAACCGTTTTGCACAGTTCCTTGTGCAGTTTATGTAAACTCTTTGTTATCTGATAGTTACGAATCACGGAGGATCGCTTGCGATGGGCTGGAGTGCCGTATCTCCTTGATTTTCCGCAGCTTACGAACTTTGCCCTGTTTTCGCCGCCGCCTGCTCGCTGGAAGTCGGACAATCCCTGGCAGTGTCAAACCAAAGAGCAGGCGTGTCGTATCTCGATTTTCAGCCGGGCGGTCAGGCAATGCTGGGACGGACGGTCCTCAGGTCGCTCCAATACCCCTCGGCTGGAGAATGTAGCACCCGTTCGCGAGGGGGTCAATCGAAGCGACTGGGGTTTTGCTGAGAGCGCTGCACGAGCTCGGCCGAGACCGCTGTTCGGTTACGCCCGGTCTCCTTGGCAACGTACATCGCGGCGTCGGACAGACGCAGAAGCGTGCTCTTGCATCGGTCGGTAGACTCTTCCGAGTAGGCATGCCGATTCAATGAGGCGACACCGATGGAGCAGGTCTGACCGGTCAAGCGCAGGACATCCGGCTGTACTTCACCGGGCTTTTCACAAAACGTCGTACCGACCACCGCTTGACGAATCTCCTCGGCCAGGTCGATCGCCTGTTCGAGATCGAGACCGGGCGCAGCGATGACGAATTCGTCGCCGCCATAGCGTGCCGCGAGAGCGCCGACTCGCTGGCTCATCCCTTGCAACAGTTGACCCACCTCACGCAGGACCTGACTGCCGGCCAGATGGCCATGACTGTCGTTGACGCGTTTGAAGTAGTCCAGGTCGATGAAGAGAAGTGTCAGGTCGATTTCCTTTTGCCGGCAGTCTTCGATCGCCCTGCTGAGAGCGATGTGGAGATAGCGGTCGTTGTAGAGGCCGGTGAGATTGTCTCGCTTGGCGATCTCCTGCGCCAGCCGGCCGTCGAGAACGTTCTGGATGGAGACCGAGATGTAGCCCGCAAAGATCTCCAGCAGGTTGACGTCCTGCTGACTGTAGTCCCCGGCCTCGCGGCGGTTGATGAGCTCGAGAACGCCGCAAACCTCCTGCTCGATGCGGATGGGGATGGCCACCAGCGATTCCGGGCGATAGTCATTCGCATCGGCGAAGTCTCGATTGAAGAACTCATCCTCTTGCAGCTCTACGGCGCGATACGACTGGCCGGTGATGTAGACGTGGCCTCCGACTCCCTGGTCGGCAGCGACAGTCTGCCCGACCAGCCTGTCGGCCTTCTCACCGAAGGTGGCGATGAAGGTAAGGCTGTTCCGACGCCTTTCTGGCAGCTTCTTCTTCGGGTTATCGAGCAGGATGGACCCGGCTTCCGAGGGGACGAACTCGTTTGCTTTGCGCAGGATCGCCACCAAGACCTCGGAGAGGTTCATCTCGAGAAAGATCGGACTCGCCCGCCGACGCTCCAGGAAGCGCTCCAATCTCGGTAGCTCGAGACAGTGGAACTCAGTCATTCACCCGTCCTCATACGCCAAGACCTCGAAACCATAACAGAAGGCCGGCAGCCCGAGAATCGAGAACTCCACAGTGCCAGACAGCTATCCGGGTATCGACATCGGGGCTGGAGCCGCGACGATCCAGGGTTACAGTCCTGTGGCAAGATGGAGACAACTCCTTTGGTTAGGGGTCTGAGAGAGGTCCCGATGTCGCGACCACAGCTCAAGAAACGACTCGGACAGCATCATCTCCGACAGGGCTCTCTGTGCCAGCCTCTCGTCGACTTCCTCGAGCCAGCCGGCTCGAAGGTGGTAGAGATCGGTCTCGGCGGCGGGGTCCTGACCGCCGAATTGCTCGAGGCACAAGCCACAGTCGTCGCCTGGGAGGTCGACTACGAATGGGCTTTTTCCATTCGGCAAAATCCTGCACTCCAGGCTGCAGCCGTGGTCGTCGGTGACGCCCTGGCTATTCCCTGGCAGCTCTTGCCTCCAGGAACCCTGGCAGCTGGAAATCTTCCTTACCAGATCAGTACCGCTCTGATCGCCCGGCTGCTGCCTCACTGGCAGGTTATTCCCAAAGCCTGCTTCCTGGTGCAATGGGAGGTGGCAGACCGCCTCCGGGCCACCCCCGGTGATGGAGACTACGGCGCGCTGAGCATCTTGACAGCAGCGCGAGCGGAGGTTGCGGTGCTGTCGCGGGTGGCTCGCGCAGCGTTCCATCCCCCACCCAAGGTCGACGGCGCCTTCGTTGGGCTGACCCTTGGGAAACCGCCCCTGCCAGAGGCCGAGATGGGGGCCTTCACCGATACGGTTCGCCTGGCCTTCGCCCAACGGCGGAAGATGCTCCGCAACAGCCTGGCCGCGAGATGGGGGCGCACGGCGGCCTCGCGGGCCATCGAGAGCGTCGGTCTGGACTCCAGATCCCGTGCCGAGGAGCTTTACCTGGGAGATTTCCTGGCCCTGCACGAAGCCCTGCGGAGAGGATCCGGGGATCTCATCCCCGGTGGAGGCTAAAGACCTCACAGTGCTAGACTTGCAACCTTCTGGAGGGGATCCGGCTGACCAAATCCAAGAAGATGAAGGCGGAATCGGGCGGGCGACTGACGCCTGAGAAGAGGTCCGAGCTGTTCGGCATTTCATGGATGGTGGTGGCTATCCTGCTCGGAGTCAGTCTCGGCACCTACCAACCCACGGACCCGAGCTTCTTTCATCAGACCCTGCAGCAGGGTCCGGTGCAGAACCTGGCGGGCCGGGTCGGTGCTGAGGTGGCCGCGTTCTTCTTCGAGGTCTTCGGTCTTACAGCCTTGCTCCTTCCAGTACTGCTTCTGCTGACCGGTTGGAGGAGGTTCTGGAATCGAGAAGGGCAACGGGTTGTCGGCCGAGGCGTCGGAGCCGTGGTCGTGATGGTGACTCTACCGGCCCTCCTACAGGCGCTTCTCGGAGTCGTCAGCTGGCGTGGCGTGGAGATGTCCGCAGGCGGGTTGGTCGGGAGCCTGGTCGGCGATTCGTTGGAGCGCTTCCTGAATCCCGCCGGCACCCTGGTGCTGCTCGGTGGTGGAGTCCTGATCGGCTTTACAATGCTCATCCAGTCGACGCTGGGCGGTTTTCTGATCGCCTGGCGCCAACGGCTGATTTCATGGTGGGATCGACTTTCGTTGGCGTGGGCCAGGCATCGAGAGCGACGCACAAAGGAGCAATCCAGACGTCGGGTGATGGCGAAGCACCTGGAGCGGGCAGCTGAGAAGAAGAGTCGAGAGGTGACCGCCACTAAGGTCAAGAAGCTGTCCTCGGCGAGCGACCCCAAGGTAGATCTCCCTCTGCGAGTCGAGGAGAAAGAGGGACAAGGTGGGTTTTCCGTCCGCAAGGTGAAGGTCGAGCAGCCCAAGAAGGAGAGGCGTGAGGCACCGCGCTCGAAGCAGAAACGGATAGCCTTCGAGGACGAGGTACCGCCGATCGAAGCTGCGCTACCCCCTTTGAATCTGCTTCAGTTGGACGCCGTCGAGACCAGCGTCGACGAGAACGAGCTCGTTCGATTGGGAGAGTTGATCCGAGCTCGTTGCGCCGAGTTCGGTGTCGAGGGCAACGTCGTGGCTATCAGCCCCGGCCCCGTGGTCACCATTTTTGAGTTTCAACCGGCGCCAGGTGTCAAGGTCAGTCAGATCGTCAATCTTCAGGACGATCTCGCCCTGGCCTTGAAGGCCGAAGCAATTCGGATTGAGCGACTACCGGGGCGATCGACTCTCGGCATCGAGGTACCCAACAAGAAGAAAGCCCTGATCCACCTGGGTCACCTGCTGTCGCAAGGCGAGTTCCGCAAGTCCCCATCACCCCTCACGGTCGCGCTCGGTACCACACTCCACGGCGAACCCTATTTCTCGGACCTGGCCGGGATGCCGCATCTGTTGGTGGCCGGGGCCACGGGGTCGGGCAAAAGCGTTGGCCTGCAGAGCATGATCACCTCGATTCTCTACAAGGCGACGAGAGACGAGGTGCAGTTCATCTTTATCGACCCCAAGCGGATCGAGCTCGGCGTCTACGCCAACATCCCGCATCTGAAGGCCGAGGTCGTGGTGGAGCCGAAGAAAGCCGCCAATGCCCTGCGCTGGGCCGTCAGCGAGATGGAGCGTCGCTACCGTCTTCTAGCCGAGGCTCATGTGCGTTCCCTCGATTTTTACAATCGAGCCATTCGGAACCCCGAGGTTCGCAAGCGTCTCGCTTTGTCCGAGGGGGATTTCGAAGTTCTGGATTCTGATCTCAAACCTTTGCCCTACTACGTCATCGTCATCGACGAGCTGGCTGATCTCATGATGGTGGTAGGTGCCGAGGTCGAGGCCTCTATCGCTCGCCTCGCGCAGATGGCCCGCGCGGTCGGCATCCACCTCATCGTCGCCACTCAAAGGCCGTCGGTGGATGTTCTGACGGGAACCATCAAGGCCAACTTCCCCTGTCGACTGGCCTACGCTACCGTGTCGAAGATCGATTCTCGTACGATCCTGGACCAGGTCGGGGCCGAGAAGCTCCTCGGTCGGGGTGATGCGCTCTTCATGCCTCCAGGGACATCGAGGGTTCTACGCCTGCATGGCGCCTATGTCACGGAGCAGGAGACGGCAGCCCTGGTGCGTTGGATGAAGAAGCGGGGCAAGCCGGACTTCGACCCCTCGGTGCTGGCTCCGCCGCCCGAGGAAGATCGAGCGAGTGGCGGCGCTGGCGGTGGCGATGATCCCCTGTTCGATGAAGCCGCACGTCTCGTGGTGGCCGAGCGGCAGGGGTCGGCGAGCTTCCTGCAACGCCGAATGCGGGTCGGCTTCTCGAGAGCCGCCCGACTGATCGACATGATGGAGCAGGACGGGCTCCTGGGTCCGCCCCAGGGTAGCAAGCCACGTGAGGTGCTCGTCAAACCGGACTACTTCGCTGAAATCGACGAGACGAGAGAAGAGGTCTAGCCCGAGGGGTCATGAGCAATGCAGGTTGAACCCCTGGGCCGCCTGGTTTTCTTTGGAACTCCCGATTTCGCTCTACCGACTCTTCGGGCGCTGTGCGACGTCGGCCAGCTGCCGGTCGAGGTGATATCGCAGCCGTCGCGACCAGCCGGTCGGGGACGGCATCTGCAGAATCCGCCGGTGGTGGAGTGGGCGCTGAGCAGAGGGCTGCAGGTGGCCCAGCCGAGAGATGTGCGCGCACCGGAGTTCCTGGAGCGGATGGCCGCTTTGGAGCCGTCGGTAGCGGTAGTGGTGGCGTTCGGCCAGATCTTCCCGCAAGCTCTGTTGGCGATTCCGACTCGAGGCTGCATCAATCTGCACGCATCGATGCTGCCGCTGTACCGCGGAGCCGCTCCGATCCAGGCCGCCATCATCGCCGGGGAGACCAGTACCGGCGTCACCACGATGCGAATGGAGGAAGGCTTGGACAGCGGTCCCATCCTCCTGCAGCAGGAATTGGCGATTGGATCGAGAGAAACGGCGGGGGAACTGTCCGAGCGCCTCGCCGATGTCGGGGCCGAACTGGTGGTTCGGACCCTCGAGCGTCTGGAGTCGGGTGACATCGAAATGCGACGACAGGTAGACGCGGACGCCACGATGGCTCCGCGCCTGCGAAAGGCCGATGGTTTGCTGGACTGGCGTCAGTCGGCCCCGAGGCTGTTCAATCGAATCCGGGGCGTCACGCCCTGGCCGGGAGCCGTTACGCAGTTGCGAAATCGGCCCCTGAAAGTTCTTTGGGGCAGCGTCGTCGAGGGCGCATCACCGCTATCGACCTGCGAACCCGGCACCTATCTTGGCCTGATCGACGCTCGGATGGCGGTGTGTTGTGGGGAAGGCACCGCCCTCGGCTTGGAGCGCGTCCAGCGCCCCGGCAGGAAGCCCCTCGAGGCCTCTCAGTTCGTCAACGGTGAGCCGATCGAGAGAGGAGAGCGATTCGGGTGAGCGAGCCGCGCAAGAACGTCCGCGCGGTGGCTTGTATGGTGCTCGAGAACACGCTGTCCTCTCTGGCGTCGGTCGATCCTGTTCTGAGTTCATTCGACCGCGACCTCGAAGAGCGCGATCGTCGGCTGCTCCACCAGTTGGTATTCGGGGCGTTGCGCTGGTTGCGGAGGCTCGACGCCATTATCGTCGAGGCTTCGTCACGGCGCATGGAGGAGATCGATCGGGCGCTTCACTGCCCTTTGAGGATCGGCGTCTACCAGCTCGTCTTCCTAGATCGGATCCCGGCACACGCGGCGGTCAGCGAATCCGTAGATCTTGCGCGGCAGCGGACTCATCGCGGTGGAGCAGGGTTTGTAAACGCCGTTCTCCGCCGAGTGGCAGCCTCTCCGTCACTCGCAGCCTGGCCAGTGGTGGCCGAGGATCCGGTTCAACGCATCGGCATCGAGACGAGTCACCCGGACTTTCTCATCGCGGAGTGGATCCGACAGTACGGAGAACGCCAGACAGAGCTGCTGGCAGTGGCCAACAACCGAGCCAAGCCCTTTCATCTACTCAGCTTCGCGGATCGAGGCGGACGTCCGGCTCTGGCAGCGGAGCTGGCTGAGGAAGGTCTGGTCACCGAGGCCTCCTCGCTCTCTCCTTTGGGACTGGTCGTAAGAGGCGGGAACCCGCTCGACACGGAGGCCTTTCGGAGGGGTGTTTGCTACATCCAGGATGAAGCGAGCCAGGCGGCGGCCCTCGTGCCTCCGCCCCGCGACGGCGAAACCGTCTTCGACGCCGCCGCCTCGCCAGGTGGCAAGAGTCTCTGTCTCCTGGCGACCGGCAGGGACGTCAGAGTGGTGTGTGCTGATTTGGGGTTGTCTCGACTCGAGCCCCTGATCGGTAACCTGCGGCGACTGGAGCGCGAAATTCCGGTCGTCGTCATGGACGCACGAGAGCGGGCGATCAGCGGGACCTTTCAGCGGGTGATCGTCGATCTGCCCTGCTCGGGCACCGGTACCCTCCGCAAGCACCCGGAGTTGAAATGGCGGGTGAGCCGAAGCGAGCTCGAGCGACTCTCCGCGGCCGGACTGACCCTGCTGGATGGTGTAGCTCGGCTCGTCGAGCCTGGCGGGATCTTGTCCGCCATCACCTGTTCATTGCAGGACACCGAGAACGAAGCCGTGGCAGAACGGTTCTTGGAGCGGCACCGCAACTTCAGCCGCCTGGGTCTCGAAGAACGGCTGGAGTCTCCCCTCGACGAGTTCGTGCAGGGTCGCGGACTGTGGAGGATTCTCACCAGCGGTGACCACGACGGGTTTACGGTTCAGGTGTTCTGTCATTCGCCAGGTGCTGCCTGATCGGTCGGCGCCTGCCGAGGCCGATACAGCCGCGCCAGTCGCTGGGCAGGAACGCCGGCAAAGTAGAGGGTCCAGATCAACCAGTTGAGGGCTACAGTACGGCCGATACCATCCTCCAGGTATCGCCGAGCCGAAGTCGTGGCCTGGAGCGGCAGGACCACGACCTCACCCTTTCGTTTCATCCGCCGGATGAGATCGAGATCCTCCAGGACGGGCCACTCTCGAAAACCTCCCAGCTGCTTGAAGATCGCGCGGCTGACAAATTGAGCCTGATCGCCCAGCGGCGCTTGGGTGAGTTGGGTTCGCAGCTGGACCAGTCGGCTGCCTAGGGCCATCACCCAACGGTCGGTATCGAAGCGGACCTGGAACCCACCGCCGACTTTGCCGCTGTAGATTGCCTCGCGAACCGCTGGCACCGCTCCGTCCGGCAGTCTGGTGTCAGCGTGGAGGAACAACAGTGCATCACTCCCGGTGGCGGCGGCTCCGCGGTTCAGCTGCGGTCCCCGACCGGGGGCTCCAGAGACGATCTGGGCACCCAGCTCCTCCGCCAGTCGAAGGGTGTTGTCCCGACTTCCTCCATCGCTGACGACGACCTCGTCGGCTACCGAGAGGACCTCGGGCAGTCTGCGTCGGAGTGTCGACTCTTCGTTGAGAGTGGGGATGATGGCTGCGACTGTGATGGTCGCCAAGGTGCCAGAATGCTAGCATAGGGCCTCCTCCGCATGAGCCCTCCGAACCCCTTCAGCCACCTGGATGACCGCGGTCAGGCTCGCATGGTCGACGTCTCCGAGAAACCGGTCACTCGTAGGGTCGCCGAGGCCTCGTGCCATGTCCGGATGTCTCCGAAGACGGTTTCGAAGCTGAGCGACATGCCCAAAGGGGACGCCTTCGCAGTTGCCCGGTTGGCAGGCATCCAGGGGGCCAAGCGAACCGGTGAGCTCATACCCCTGGCCCACCCATTGGGTCTCGATCAGGTCGAGGTGGAGATCGTGCCCGATGCCGAGGGTGTGCGGATCCAAGCCCGAGTCATTGTCACCGCTCGCACCGGAGCCGAGCTCGAGGCCATGGTCTCCTGCTCGACGGCGGCGCTGGCGCTCTACGACATGGTGAAAGCAGTCGAGCGGGATGCCGTCATCAGCGACCTCCGTCTGGACGCCAAGAGCGGGGGCCGGACCGGGGAGTTCAGGCGACGACAATGATTCTCACCGGTCTGGATCGGCTGCTAGCCGAAGACAGGGCCCTGGTCGGTAGACGCTACGGCCTCCTGGTTCATGGTGCATCGGTGAGCGCCGGCCTGGTCCCTGCACACTTCGCATTGACGGCCGCCGGAGCCGAGTCTCCTGCTTTGCTGTTCGGACCGGAGCACGGTCTCTATGGCATCGAGCAGGACATGGTGCCTTCGGCCGACCAGCTGGATCCGTGGACCGGGGTACGGGTCGCGTCCCTCTACGGCGATACCGAGTCGTCCCTGCGCGCCGACAGCAGCCATTTCCGAGATCTCGACCTGCTTGTCATCGATCTCCAGGACGTAGGCGCTCGCTATTACACCTACGCGGCCACAGCAGTCTGGGCGGCCGAAGTCGCACTCCTCGAAGGCTGTGAGGTGTGGGTTCTCGATCGACCGAACCCCATCGGTGGTCTAGCGGTCGAAGGCAACCTGCGGCAGGAGGGCTTCGAGTCCTTCGTCGGGGCCTTCGAGACACCTGTTCGTCACGGCCTGACACTGGGCGAGTTGATGCGTCTCGAGGGGGCACGTCGGAACTGGTCGGATGGCCTCCGCGTCTGGACCATGCACGGTTGGCATCGATCGATGCTCTGGGACGAGACCGATCGACAGTGGATGCCTCCCTCACCCAATATCCCGACCCCGCAGACCGCCCTCGTCTACCCGGGACTCTGCCTCTTGGAAGGCACCGAGCTCTCCGAGGGGCGTGGCACGACGCGGCCCTTCGAGTTGGTCGGCGCACCTGGAGTCGACGGAATGCGCTTGGCTAACGAGCTCAATAATCGTGGTCTCTCAGGCGTGCGATTCGTCCCCACCTTCTTCCGACCCGTGTTCCACAAACACGAGGGAGAAGTCTGTGGTGGAGTAGAGATCAAGGTGACGGATCCGGGGTCGTTCGAACCCTGTCGCTGTGGAGTCGAGGTCCTCTTCGGATTTCGCCGGGTCGCTCCCGCGGCCTTCGCCTGGCGTGAGCGAGCATACGAGTTCGTCAGCGATCGTCCGGCGATCGACCTGCTCGCTGGCTCCAGTGAGCTGCGTGAGATCCTCGAGTCAGGAGAGGATCCCACCGCCTGGTGCGATTCGTGGGCCAGCCAGGAAGACCGGTTCAGACGCGAATGTGAGCCCTGGCTCCTGTACCCGCGAGCGGTAGGATCATGAAGCGTATCCACCTTCTGTCGGTCGAAGCCCGAGCCGATGCGTTCCTCGAGCTGATCGAGGCGCTCCGCGCCGACGGCAAACGGGTGGGGTGGCTCGACCTCAGCGGTACACAGGTGCCAGCCGCGCTAACGGCTGCTTCCGGGGCGGGTGTGCTCAGGGCCGTTGGCGTCGACGAGGGAGTCACGGTCGCCGTCAAGCCTCGCCAGGGCGGTGCCGTCATGAAAGACCTGTTGCGGGAGTACTTCGTGGGTTGTTCGGTGGTGCTCGTCCGGGGCGGCGAACCTCTTCCCCGTCTCTCTGCAGCGGAGGGGGGTTGGCTGTTGGAAGTCCCAGGAGCGGCTGCGAGAGCCCTGGACACGGCAAGCCTGGTAGCGACCCTCAGGAAGCCGAGACCCTTCGGACCCTGAGCCCAGAGGGGCTTGTCGATTCGGTCGGCAAGTGCGTCCTGCCCCCCACACGGTTGACCCCTGAAGAGAGGCGGTGCCACAATGCCGCCGCTCGACATCGAGTCTTCGAAGACTAATCCTCAAGGTGACCCCGACCATGACACAGTCGAACATCCGATTCTTTCTGCCCGGTCCAACCTACGTTACTCCAGAGGTGAGGGAGGCCATGCTGGTGGATGTGGTGGGCCACCGATCCCCTAGCTTCAATTTGCTGTACGAGTCCATGACACCTCGACTGCAAGCGGTTTTTCGCACCTGCGGAGACGTGTTGGTCGCCACTGGTAGCGCGACGCTGGTCATGGAGAGCGCCATCATCTCGACCGTAGAGTCACGTGTCCTCAATCTGGTCTGCGGCGCCTTTTCCGAGCGCTGGCACCAGATTTGCCTCGCACTGGGCAAGCAGGCCGATCGGGTGTCGGTACCGTGGGGCCGAGCCATAGACCCGGATCTTGTGAGAGAGGCCTTGAGTCGGCAGCGGTACGAGGCGGTGACGGTGGTACACAACGAGACTTCTACCGGGGTGATCAATCCCCTGGAGACCGTGGCTCGGGTGGTCCGGGAAGAAAGCGACGCACTGCTGCTGGTCGATACCGTCTCTTCGATGGCGGGCGCGCCAATCGAAACGGACGAATGGGGCCTGGATGTCGTTCTCGCCAGTATCCAGAAGGCCATGGCCGCGCCTCCGGGACTCACGGTGTTCAGTCTCTCGGAGAGGGCCGCCGAGCGTGCCAGTCGAGTGGAGACTCGTGGCTTCTACACCGACTTCCTGCGCTATCGAGACAAGCACAGATCGGGTGGCACGATAACTACTCCAGCCGTCTCTGTCTTCTATGCCCTCGATCGGCAGCTGGACAACATCGTCGACGAGGGGATGGAAGCGCGCTGGCGGCGTCATGAAGAGCTTCGGGAGCAGACGGCGCGTTGGGTCGAAATGCGAGCCATGAACTGGGCCAGCGAGTCCGGTCGTCGGTCGCCGACCATCAGCTGCCTGCAGGCTCCCGCCGGGGCGTCGGCCCCGAGAATCGTTGAAGAGCTCGCCGGGCTCGGCTTCACCGTGGGCGGAGGTTACGGCAAGTGGAAGCCGAACACTTTTCGGATCGGCCACATGGGCGAAGTGCGCACTGGGGACCTGGACGGCCTCTTCGCGGCTCTCGACGAGGTGTTGGAGGCAGACGAGCGATGAATCGCATCCTGGTTGCCGACCCGTTGCATGCCGCTGGCCTGGAGATCCTGCGGCAGAGCGGTTCGGAGATTCATTTGCTGGCCGCCGAGGAGCGACCGGAGCTGGCGGAGATGATCGACGGGTTCGACGCCCTGATCGTCAGGAGCATGACGCAGGTAGACGGCGCTCTCCTGCGCCAGGGCAAGAGCCTCAAGGTGGTGGGCCGGGCCGGCATCGGCGTCGACAACGTTGACGTGGCGACCGCCACAGAGCTGGGGATTCTGGTGGTCAACGCCCCTACCGCGAATCTGGTCTCGGCGACGGAACATACTTTCGCGTTGCTACTGGCGCTGGCGCGGAACGTTCCCGCAGCCCATCAGTCGATGCTGGCAGGTGAGTGGAACCGAAAGCGGTTCATCGGGACCGAGCTCAACGGCAAGACCCTTGGGCTCATCGGACTCGGTCGGATCGGACAGAACGTCGCCTATCGAGCCAAAGCCTTCGGGATGAAAGTGCTGGCCTTCGATCCCTTCCTGGATGCGTCGGCCGCCCGCCGCCTGGATGTCGAGCTGTCAGAGCTCGCCGCCCTCCTGAAGCGCTCGGACGTGGTGTCCGTGCACACGCCACTCACGGATCAGACCCGGGGCTTGCTGGATGGCGCGGCGATTTCCGGTATGAAGGCCGGAGCGCTGGTGGTGAACTGCGCCCGAGGCGGTGTCGTGGACGAGAAGGCGGTGCTGGAGGCTTTGGAGTCGGGGCATCTTGGAGGCGTGGCCCTGGACGTGTTCGAACACGAGCCACCCACGGACTCCAAGCTGGTGGCTCACCCCAGGGCCGTGGTGACACCGCATATCGGGGCCCAGACCCGAGAGGCGCAGGAGAGGGTGGCCACAGAAACGGCACGCATGGTGCTCGGAGCGCTCGCCGGATCCCTGGAGCTGACTGCGGTCAATCTGCCGTTCTCGCCCACGGGCGGGCGGGCGCAGCACTTCGTAGCTCTGGCAGAGCAGCTGGGTTCTCTATGCAGCTCGCTGCTGGGCAGTAGTGTCCTCGAGGTCAAGGTCGAGCTCTGGGGTATGGATGAGGACATCCGGGTACCTCTGACGATTGCGGCTTTGAAGGGAGCGCTGTCGCCGTTCCTGGGAGAAGCGGTCAATTTCGTCAACGCCGAGATGGTAGCCGAAGGCAGGGGCATCGAGGTAGTTCGTTCGGTCTATCACTCTTCGGGTGAGTACCCCGAGCTCGTGGGAGTGACACTCAGCGGTGAAAATGGCATCGCCGAAGTCGCCGGTACGGTGTTCGGAGAGGCCGATCCCCGGGTCGTTCGGTTGGAGGGCTATCGCCTCGAGTTTCGAGCCAAGGGGCGTCTCCTGCTGCTGCGCAATAGCGATGTCCCGGGCGTCGTCGGTACGCTGGGCACCCTGTTGGGTGAAGCCGGAATCAACATCGCTGAAATCCACTTGGCCCGCAAAGAGGGGGGTGGAGAGGCGCTGGCGGTGCTGCGTCTCGATCAGGCACCACCGGAGTCGACGATCGCTGCGCTCGAGGCACTCCCCGAGATCAGTCAGGTACGGGTGGTCGAACTGGAGTCGATTTAGCAACAGGGAGACAGGATCATGGCAAGAGTTGGAGTGGCGTTTGGCGGCCGAAGCGTCGAGCATCAGGTTTCGATCCGCTCGGCGAGGACGGTCATCGGAGCCCTCGAAGAGTTCGGTCATGAAGTTGTTCCCCTGGGAATCGCGCAGGATGGCTGCTGGCTCGAGCCAGGCGTCTCGCAGCGTGCCGTAGACGGCGACCTCGACAGTCTGGAGGCGTTGGGCGAGCCGCTGTCTCCGACGCTCAGGCACCTGCTGGACTCCTCGATCGAGGTGCTCTTCCCGGTTGTCCATGGCACCTGGGGTGAAGACGGTACCTTGCAGGGTTTGTGCGAGATGTTGGATCTCCCGTACGTCGGAGCCAGTGTCGGAGCCAGTGCCCTGGCTATGGACAAGGTGCTCTGCAAACGGCAGCTCGAAAGCTGCGGTCTGCCAGTTGTGGAGTACGGGTCGATCAGCAGGTCGAGCTTCCAGGCCGATCCGGAACGGGCGTTGAAGGATTTGCCCGAGCTCCCGTTTCCCCTCTTCGTGAAACCCAGTGTCGGTGGTTCCAGCGTCGGTGTTCGCAAGATCGAGGCGGCGGAGGAGCTCCAATCGGCCATCGCCTTTGCTCTGCGTTTCGACACCACCGCGTTGATAGAGCGCGGAGTCCCCGGTCGTGAATTGGAGTGCTCGGTTCTGGGAGACCTGCAGCTGCAGGCCTCGGCCGTCGGCGAGATCCTGCCCGGCAACCCGTTCTACGACTACGAGGACAAGTACCTTCTGGATGCGGCCGAGCTCGAGATTCCGGCTGACCTGCCGGCGAGCGTCACCGAGCGGATTCGTTCCTTGGCGGTGGAATCGTTCGCCGCGGTCGGCGGACACGGCATGGCCCGAGTGGACTTCCTGTTGGAAGGTGACGCCGGTCTCTATATCAACGAGATCAATACCTTGCCGGGCTTCACCAGCATCTCGATGTACCCCAAGCTCTGGGAAGAGGCGGGTCTGCCCCTGCCTGATCTCGTCGACCGCCTGGTCGAGATCGCCATCAGCGCGCACCGCCGCCGTCGCTCCCTCGACGAGGGCATCAAGGACTGGCTAGCGCAGTTGGGGGGTTGAGGCAGTGAGGGCAATAGGGGCTTAGGGGCTTAGGGGCTTAGGGGCTGAGGGGCTTAGGGGCTTAGGGGCTTAGGGGGTGACTCACCGCCAGGCGCCGTGTCACCTCTTTGTCGATCTCAGAGCCAAAGAACGATGTAAGGCCGCGTGCAAAAGGCCTTGAAGCGGCGAGACCTGTGCCGGCAGGGGTGGGGAGGGGGGCCAGGGCGACGGGGGAGAGCCTCGTGCGTGGCCGAGTACCACGAGCGTCGATCAGACTGCTGCCCAGGACCCCTACGCCCCTACTGCCCTACGCCCCTACACCCAGGAGATCGGCGCCGTCAGGCGCCGGTCTTCAAGACCGGGTAGTAACCGAGCCGGCGTAGCCGCCGCTCGGCCTCTTCCACTTGCTTCCTGTTCTTGAAGGGCCCCACCAGAACGCGGTGCCAGCCACCGTGCGATTGCACCTGAACCTTGGGTTGACTGGATCGAAGTTTCCGGCGCAGGTCCTGGGCGTGGGACTTCTCCTGGAAGGCTGCTACCTGAAGCCAGAAGCCACCGGGCTGTCTGGCCAACTCTGCAGTCTGGAGAACTCTGAGCTCGATGGGTGCCGTGCCCGGCCCCAGCATGCCCAGATCTCTGGCCGCCGAGTACGATAGGTCGATGACCCTGCCTCGGACAAAGGGACCCCGGTCATTGATCCGCACCTTGGTCTGCTTACCGTTGTCGCGATTGCGCACTTCCACGACAGTGCCAAGGGGTAGCGTCTTGTGCGCCGCTGTGTGGTCGTACATGTCATAGGTCTCGCCACTGGCTGTGGCTCGACCGTGGAAGCCAGGGCCGTACCACGACGCCAGGCCTCGCTCGGTGAAACCGACCTGTCCTTCTCGGGCCCGCCTACCCGTGGCGCAGGACAGGCTGTAGAGAAGAGAGAGAACGACGAGAGTCAGCAGAAGCTGGTGGGTTTGCCGCTGCTTGGTAAGAACCACCGCTAGCCCGACCATCTCACCGGCTTCGTAGCGAAAGGACGAAGATGTGTTGAGACACAAGGCCTGACCACCGAAGCCCCTGCGAGCGTAGTTGCAGTACGTCGAGGAGGGATGAGGGCGGAGAACGCAGTTGATTCGGGCATATTGGAGCTTGCAGTAGAACGCTGGTGGGAAGGCGGGCTAGATCCTGGGCTCCTCGACCGCGGCTGCTTCGACGTCGGCCAGGGCCGGCTCGACGAACTGGTCGAGAAACTCCGTTACCTGTTCGGCTGAGCGGCCCACGAAGCGCATCGGATCGAGACTGGCTTGGACCTTTTCTCGGTCCAAATCGAAGGCCGTGTCGGCCAGCACGAGCTCGATCAACGGGTTGTCCTCACCCCGGGAGACCGCTTCGTGTGCCGCCATGCTGTGCTTGCGCAGCAGCTCGTGGAGTTGCTGGCGATCGCCGCCCCGCATGGAGGCGATCATGAGCAGGCTCTCGGTGGCCATGAAGGGCAGCTCGCGTCTTACATGGAACTTGATGCGGTCCTCTCGAACGTTCAATCGTCCCACCATGCCGGCAGCCAGGGTGAGGATGGCGTCGCTCAACAGGAAGGCATCGGGTATCACCAACCGGCGGTTGGCGGAGTCGTCCAGACTGCGCTCCAACCACTGAGTGGCCGAGTTGATGGGTCCGTTCAGACCATCGATCATGAGCCTTCTCGCCAGAGCACACATGCGCTCGGCCCGAATCGGGTTTCTTTTGTAGGCCATGGCGGAGGAGCCGACTTGCGTCGCGTCGAAGGGCTCGGACAGCTCGCCCATGCCCTGGAGCAGGCGAAGATCCGTGCCCAGCTTGTGGCAGGACTCTCCGACCCCCGTCAAGGCCGCCAGGACTTGCGAGTCCAGTTTTCGGGGATAGGCTTGACCCGTGATCGGAAAACTGGCTGCGAACCCCAGCTTTTCGGCGAACAGCCTGTCGAGCTCGCGAACCTTGGAGTGATTGCCGTCGAAGAGGGTCAGATAGCTGGCCTGTGTGCCCGTCGTTCCCTTGACCCCTCGACACCGGAATCCCGCCAACATGGCCTTTACGGCCTCCAGGTCCATGAGGAAGTCCTGCAACCAGATACAGGCCCGCTTGCCCACCGTGGTGAGCTGGGCCGGCTGCAAATGGGTGAAGGCCAGCGTTGGGATCGAGCGGGTGCCCCGGGCGAATGAGGCCAGCTCGCGGATGACAGTTGCCAGGCGGCTCAAGATGAGCTCCAGAGCCTCTCGATTCAACAGCGCGTCGGTGTTGTCAGTCACGAAGGCACTGGTGGCACCGAGGTGAAGGATGCTGCCCGCGTCTCCAGCCTGCTCGGCGAAATGCCGAAGATGGGCGACGACGTCGTGACGCGTCTGGCGCTCGATCTCAGCTACCCTATCCAGGTCGAGATCGCCTGCTACCTGCTGGAGATCATCGAGCTGCTGTTGGGTGATGGAGAGGCCCAGCTCCCGCTGGCTTTCGGCCAAGGCGATCCACAGTCGCCGCCAGCACAAGTACCGATGGGAAGCCGAGAAGATATCGGCCATCTCTTGGGACGCGTAGCGTTCGAAAAGCGGATTTTGAGGCGGTCGATTGGCCATGATCAGGCGTGAATTCTAACAGAGGGTCAAGGCTTCGAACGGGCTTGGCAGGTCTGCTAGCATCGGCGCGGTCGATCCGAGGAGGGAACTCACCGTGAAAGCCAGAAGCTTCATTTCCGTCGCCGATCTGACACCTGACGAGCTGCGAGGACTCTTCGCACTGACCGCTCGCGTCAAAAGCGAGCCGGATCGCTATCGTTCTCGCTTGAGTGGCAAGAGTCTTGGCCTCATATTCGAGAAGTCATCGACCCGCACGCGGGTGAGCTTCGAGGTCGGGATGTTCCAGTTGGGGGGACTGGGACTATTCTTGTCGAGCCGTGACCTGCAGTTGGGAAGAGGCGAGGCGATCTCGGATACCGCCCAGGTCCTGTCTCGCTACCTCGACGGAATCATGGCTCGGACCTTTGCGCACCAGACGATCGTGGATCTGGCGAAGTACGCGACGATTCCCGTGATCAACGGCCTTTCCGACGATCTCCACCCCTGTCAGGCTCTGGCCGATTTTTTCACCCTGAAGGAGGTCTTTGGCGACCTCATGGGACGCAAGCTCGCCTATGTCGGAGATGGCAACAACGTGGCTCACTCGCTGATGCTCACCGCGCCAATGGTGGGCATGGACATCGCTGTGGCGACGCCCCAGGGCTACGACCCCGACGGCGTCTACCTGGAGAAGGCTCGAGCTGGGGCCACCGAGGCGGGTACCCAGATCGAGATCACGAACGATCCCACTGTGGCAGTGGCCGGCGCCTCTGCGGTCTATACGGATGTCTGGGCTTCCATGGGGCAGGAAGAGGAAGCCGAGCAACGATTGAAGCTCTTTGATGGATACGAGGTCGATGCGGCGATGATGTCGCAGGCGCTGCCCGAAGCCGTCTTCCTCCACTGTCTGCCCTGTCACCGCGGAGAGGAGGTTTCGGCCGAGGTGGCGGACGGTCCGCAGAGTCGGATCTTTGACGAGGCGGAGAATCGTCTTCACGCCCAGAAGGCGCTACTCCTCTGGTTGATGGCTGGGGAGAGTCTCTAGAGGTCGGGTCGCGCCAGCTTCTCCAGAAGGGCTCTCCAAGCTCGGCCACGGTGACTCAGGAGGTCTTTGGCCTCGGGATGGAGCTGGGCGTAGGTCAGTTCTTCTCCCTCCGGCACGAAGATCGGGTCCCATCCGAACCCGTGATCGCCGCGTGGAGGCAGCACCACTCGACCTCGTGTTACGCCCACGGCGACGACCTCTCGCTCCGGTTTGAGTAAGAGCAAGGCACATCTTGCCGTGACCCGATCGTCTCCCATGGCGATGGCGGCTCGAGCGATTCCCTCGGCTCCGACCGCGGCGAGCATCCACTTGACCAGGGGCCCCGGGAACCCTGCCATGGCAGTCAGGTCCAACCCGGTCTCTTCTACGATCAGCGGCCTCCGGAGACGCCCTAGGGCCTCTTCACCCTTCGCTCTGAGAACTGTGAGCAGGTCCAGGGACTGGATCTCGGGTAGGTCGACTTCGACGGCTTCGAGATCGGCGCCGCACAGGCGTCGAGCCTCCGCCAGCTTCCCTCGGTTGCCGGTCACCAGAACAACTCCTTGCAGTGACTCGATCGCGGCTGGCGACGGGACCTGGCGCGCGTCGGCTCTTTCGCTGGCGGTCATTGCTGTTCGTCACCGTTGTTCAGTTGGGCAAGAAGCTCGTCGACCCGACGCCGGAGCTCCTCGCGTGATCCGTTGTTCCAGAGAATCCAATGCGCGGCGGCACGGCGAGCCGCTCCGCTACTCTGTGCCTCGAGCCTGCGTTTGGCCTCCTCCTCATCCATGCCGCGATCCACCGCCCGCTGTAGGCGGAGCGCGGGATCAGCC
Organism: Thermoanaerobaculia bacterium; assembly: GCA_947259195.1. Taxonomy (GTDB): domain Bacteria; phylum Acidobacteriota; class Thermoanaerobaculia; order Multivoradales; family JAHEKO01; genus JAUVRX01. The sequence continues at coordinate 39,794 of CAMYLC010000160.1, forward strand.
TCCACGGTTATGACCAGGTCGCACTCGGCGTCGAGCCCCGACTCGACGAGCAACGTGGCCTCCATCACGGCGGCGGACTGGTTCGCAGCATAGGTGGCGAATCGATCGCGTACCAGAGGGTGGATGGCCGCTTCCAACCGCAGCCGAGCCGCGCTATCGGAGAAGACCAACGCGGCGAGCCGTGAACGATCTACGCTGCCGTCCTCGAGGATGAAGGAGTCGCCGAAGAGGTTCTGCACCAGAACGGCTCCGGCAGCTCCCGATGTGTAGAGCTCGGCCACAACCTCATCGGCGTCCATCACCGGAAAGCCGGCTTCCTCGAGCCAGCGGCCGACGGTGGACTTGCCAGCCGCCAGTCCGCCTGTCAACCCGATGCGCAATTGCCCCATGGAAGCTCTAAGGCGAAGCCGCCGTGATGCCTTGTCGTAGCCTGCAAGCTCGCAACGTGTTGACCAGCAGCATGGCGCGGGTCAGTGGGCCCACCCCTCCGGGTACCGGGGTGATGGCCGACGTCATAGGTGCGACTCGGGTGAAGTCCACGTCTCCGACCAGCACGGAGCCCTTGTCTTCGAAGCGCTGCCGGCGTGCCTCGTCGCCCGGAAAGAGACGCTCTACCTCGTCCGCTTCCGTGATCCGATTGATCCCGACGTCGACGACCACCGCACCCTCTTTGATGTGCTCTGGCCCGAAGAAGGCAGGCCTACCGATGGCGCCGATCAAGAGGTCTGCCGTTCGACAAACGGCTGGTAGATCGCGGGTGCGCGAGTGGCAGAAGGTGACGGTGCAGTTCTCTCGTAGAAGAAGCGCGCCCATCGGCTTGCCGACGATGGTGCTGCGGCCTACGATCACCGCTTGCTGACCCTCCAGCGCGACATCGCTGCGACGCAGCATTTCCATGATCCCACTCGGAGTCGCCGGTACGAAGCCCTCCTCGTCGAGCCAAAGGTGGCCGACGCTCTCGGGATGGAAGCCATCCACGTCCTTGGCTGGTGAGACCCGGGCCAAAGTCAGTTTCTCGTCGAGCTCCGATGGCAGAGGCAGTTGTACCAGGATGCCGTCGATGTCGGGGTCGTCATTCAGCTCGTCGATCAGGGACAACAGCTCCCCTTGGGGGCAGTCCGGGGGGCGCCGGATGGTCCGGCTGAGAATTCCCACTTTCTCGCAGTCTCGGGCCTTCGAGCGAACATACACCTCTGAAGCTGGGTTCTCGCCGATCAGCAGAGCTGCCAGACCAGGCGAGCGTCCCCCACCTGCGAGGAGCTCGCTCACACTAGCCGCCACTTCGCCTCGAATCTGTTTTGCGAGGGCGTTTCCATCCAGGATCTTCGTCATGAATCTCGCCTTCCTGTGTAGAGACACACAATGCCACCGGTCAGATCTTGCCAGGTGGCGTCACGGAATCCGGCATCCTCCATCCGTCGGATGAAGTCCTCCCGCTGAGGGAATTGCATCACCGATTCGGGTAGATAGGTGTAGGCGGATCCCCTGGGGGAGAGCCAGCCACCAATCCGAGGCAGCATACTGCGGAAGTAGAACAGGTATGGTTTTCGGAGCAGAGTGCTACGGGGCAGTGCGAACTCCAGAATCGCCGTCTCGCCGTTGTGCCGCAGGACTCGGTACATCTCGTGCAGGGCCGCATCCAGATCAACCACATTGCGCAGTCCGAAGGACACCGTCACTGCCCCGAGTGTCCTCGAGGCCAAGGGTAGGTGCAGGGTATCGCTGGCCAACCCTGCTGGCGGTGGGGCCTGTGTCCGCCTGAACTTCTTGCTGGCAATCTCGAGCATCGAGACGGAGAAGTCCGCGGCAAGGACAGTCGAGGTTCTCTTGCGGAGCGCGAGAGCCTGGTCTCCGGTTCCGGCGCAGACATCGAGGACCGGGGCGCCGATGGGCAGCTTCAAGGCGGCCGCTGCCTGTCGTCGCCAGCGCTGGTCCAGATTGGCGGACAGCAAGCGATTGAGCAGGTCGTATCGGGGTGCGACGGCGCTGAACATCCGCTCGATGGCCGGGCCGCTTTTGTCAACCGGATGCCTCTCGGACTGCATCGGCTGAGTCTATATTCAAGCGCCAGGCGGGAGAAGTCGGGCCCACGAGTTCGGCGCCACCGGAAGAGGTGTATTCTTGATCTCGGTCGCACCGAGGCTCTTGACATTCCCGAGGACGATACTTAATATCGAAGGTCCTTTGCCCGGCAAGGGTCGGGCATTTTTCGTCAAGAACCAGAACGGTCGAGCGACAACATGAAAACGTACAGCCCAAAGAAGGGTGAAGTCGACCGCCATTGGTATGTTGTGGATGCTTCTGATCAGACCGTCGGCCGACTCTCAACCGAGGTGGCCCGCTTGCTCACCGGCAAGCACAAGCCGCAGTACGCACCGCACATCGATACCGGCGACTTCGTCATAGTGATCAACGCCGAGAAGGCAGTCTTCTCCGGACGCAAGGAAGACCAGAAGATCTACTACCGGCATAGCACGTATCCGGGAGGCTTGAAGTCCAAGACGGCGGCCCAGATGCGCAGCCAGCGGCCAACCAGGCTGATCGAGTACGCGGTGAAGGGAATGCTGCCCAAGAATCGATTGGGTCGCCACCAGCTTCGCAAGCTCAAGGTCTATGCCGGGACGGAGCATCCACATCAGGCTCAGAAGCCTGAAGTAATTTCACTTGGCCAATAGCCTTGAAGTCTGGGAGGATAGAAGTTTGAGCGATCTTCAGTACTACGGAACGGGCCGACGAAAGACGGCTACCGCCCGCATCTTCCTGCGGCCAGGGGCTGGCAAGTGGGTTGTGAATGGGCGCGAGTTGGACCACTATTTCCCCAACAAGGTTCTGCGGATGGTGGTCAGGCAGCCTTTGTTGGCTACCGAGACGGATGAGAAGTTCGATATCTACGCAACGGTGATCGGCGGTGGCGCTACGGGCCAGGCCGGCGCGGTGCGGCACGGTATCTCCAGAGCTCTGCTGCAATACAACGGTGAGCTGCGCGAGCGCCTCAAAGCTGCAGGCCTGCTGACCCGTGATCCACGAAAGAAAGAGCGCAAGAAGTACGGGCAGAAGGGCGCCCGAGCTCGCTTCCAGTTCAGTAAGAGATAGGGAATTTGAAGGAGGAGTCTGTTGGTAGACATCAAGATGAGGGATCTGCTGGAGGCTGGAGTCCACTTCGGGCATCAGACTCGGCGATGGAATCCGAAGATGAAGCGATACATCTTCGGCAAGCGCAACGGGATCTACATCATCGATCTCCAGCGGACTCTGGTGCTGTTTCGGCAGGCCGCCGAGTTCGCGGGTGGCTTGGGGCGACAGGGGCGGCGGCTGCTCTTCGTGGGCACCAAGCGGCAGGCGCAAGATGTGATCGAGGAAGAATCGCGGCGCTGCGGTCAGTTCTACATGACGCACCGCTGGCTGGGCGGCACCCTGACCAACTTCGTCACGATTCGCGCTTCAGTGGAGCGACTGAAGGACATCGAGTCGCGATTGGGCGACGAGAGCAGTCCACTCACCAAGAAGGAGAAGCTGCGCCTCAACCGTGATCGCGAGAAGATGACCCGCAACCTGGAAGGCATTCGCGACATGACTTCGCTACCGGATGCGGTCTTCATCGTCGATCCCAAGAAGGAGCACATCGCCGTCGCCGAAGCCAACAAGCTCGGCATCCCGGTTATCGCCATCGTCGATACCAACTGTGATCCTGAGGAAGTCGACTACACGATTCCCGGTAACGACGACGCGATCCGATCGATCCGACTGTTCGCGTCGAAGATCGCCGACGCCTACCAGGAAGGCGCCTCGGCGCTCGAGCAGCAGATCGAGATCGAAGCGAAGGACGCAGAGCAGGCCGAGCAGGCAGCGGCCAAGGAGGCGGTGGCTTCCGCAGAGGAGGACGCCTCTGCCGAGATCGCCGCACCGGCTCAGTAGGCGGATCTGCGGAGGTTCGCGGCGCCCCAACGCGGCAGCAAATCGAGCAAATCGACAACGAGTGACAGAGACCCCGGTACCGACGTCGATTCCGGGGCCTTTCAGCGCACAGGAGGCCACGAGAGGTCGTGCCGCGAGGTGGAACGCCGTCGGCTCATGAGTGGAGCTCACGACTATCATCCAGACCCTGTCTTGGGCAGGGTTGCCCAGATGTCAGAAAGAGGAACGTGACGATGCAAGTAACGCCACAGCTGGTCAAGGAACTGCGCGAGCGTACAGGTGCGGGAATGATGGATTGCAAGCGAGCGCTGGTCGACTCGGAGGGTGATGTCGAGAAAGCGATCGAGCTGCTTCGCAAGCGGGGAATGGCGACGGCGGCCAAGAAGGCTGGCCGAGTCGCGGCGGAAGGCGTGGTCAGCTCCTACATCCACGCCGGTGGCAGGATAGGTGTGCTTCTCGAGGTCAATTGCGAGACGGACTTCGTCGCCCGAACCGACGATTTCCAGAACCTCGTCAAGGACCTCGGAATGCACATCGCTGCCTCGGATCCTCGAGTCGTCAGTCGCGACGAAGTGACTGACGCGATTCTCGAGCGGGAGCGCGCCATCTACCGCGACCAGGCGGTGGAATCGGGCAAGCCCGAGAACGTCTTGGATCGCATCGTCGAGGGTAAGATCGAGAAATTCTACTCCGAGTCGGTGCTCATGGAGCAGCCCTTTATCAAGAACCCGGAGGTGACCGTGCAGGAACTGGTCAACGAAGTGATCGCCAAGTTGGGCGAGAATATCCAGGTTCGCAGATTCGCCCGATTCAAGGTCGGCGAAGGTGTCGAGAAGGCGGCCGTCGATTTCTCGGAGGAGGTTCGGGCTCAGGTCGCAGGTTGAGACGATTGGCAGGCGATGGTGCAGAAACCAGCATTCAAGCGGGTTCTCTTGAAGCTCTCCGGCGAGGCCCTCATGGGCAGCCAGAGCTCCGGGATCGACGAGCAGATCGTCGCTCGGGTCGCTGATGAGATCCGGGAGATCTACGATTTGGGCGTCGAGCTTGCCGTGGTCGTCGGCGGCGGCAACATCATTCGCGGTGTGGCAGCCAGCGATCGCGGCCTCGATCGGGTCACGGGCGACAATATGGGCATGCTAGCCACCGTCATCAATGCCCTAGCATTGCAGGATGCTCTGGAGAAACGTGAGGTCTCGACCCGCGTTCAAACAGCCATCGAGATCCAGGACGTTGCCGAGCCCTTCATCCGTCGACGGGCCATCCGCCACCTGGAAAAGGGGCGCGTCGTCATCTTCGCCGGTGGCACTGGAAACCCCTACTTCACGACCGATAGCGCCGCGGGTTTGCGCGCCAATGAAATCCATGCCGAGGTCCTGCTGAAGGGCACGAACGTGGATGGCGTCTACACCGCCGATCCTGCCAAAGACAGCAGCGCCGAATTGCTGCGCGAGATCAGCTACCAGCAGGTGCTGGAGAAGAACCTTCGGGTCATGGATACGGCGGCTATCAGCTTGTGCCGTGACAATGACATTCCGATTGTCGTCTTCAGACTCATGGAACCAGGGAACCTGCGAAGAGTGGTGTGTGGTGAATCGGTAGGGTCGGTAGTTCGGTGAGGCCGAGACTTTCAGTGAAGGACAAGATCCTGGCACAATAGGAAGCGGAGCAAGTCGGGTCGGAAAGAAGTCCAGATCGGTACTCGAGGAGGCGATATGAAAGAGCTGTTCATTGAGGTCGAGCTCAAGATGAAGGAAGCCCTGGACCATTTTCACGAAGAGTTGAAGCATCTCAGAACCGGACGCGCCTCGCTGGCCATGCTCGACGGAGTTTCGGTGGACTACTATGGGGCGCCGACTCCTATGAATCAGGTGGCCAAGCTGTCCGTGCCCGAGGCGACCCTGATCATGGCGCAACCCTACGATTCTTCGCTCATCCCCCTCATCGAGAAGGCCGTCATGCAAGCCAATCTCGGGTTGAATCCTTCCAGCGACGGCAAGGTCGTGAGGATTCCCGTCCCGCCACTGACCGAGGAGCGCCGCAAGGAGATCGTCAAGCGAGCCCATGACCTGGCCGAGACCGCCCGCAATTCCGTGCGGCACGCCCGTCGGGAGGGCAACGAACGCCTCAAAGAGATGGAGAAGGAAAAAGAGATCGGTCAGGACGAAGAGCATCGCGGCATGGATGAGCACCAGAAGCTCCACGATCACTACATCGGTGAGATCAACACGGCTCTCGAGCACAAGGAGGAGGACCTCCTTACGGTCTGACCGACCGCAGAGGTGACCCGCAGTATCTTTTGCCCCTGAGCGCACCAAGGGTTTCCGCGAGTGTCTTGATCCCCGCTGCTGGCCGGGGTGAGCGCTTCGGTGGTCCACTGCCAAAACAACTCACACCAGTCTGTGGCCAACCTCTTCTACGCTGGACATTGCGGCGGTTCCTGGAAGCTGGGCTGACCTCCATCACCGTGGCTGTGCCACAGAATCTGCTAGCAGAGGCTCCAATCAGGATCCTCGACGATCCGCATGTGCGATGGGTCGCCGGAGGAGGGTCACGCCAGGCGTCGGTGGAGGCCTGCCTGGTCGCGACTCCCGGAGGCGACGACGATCTCGTGATCGTCCATGATGGAGCGCGCCCCGCTTTGGCAACGGAGGATCTTCGGAGGGTAGTGGAAGCCGCGGCGCAGGCCGATGGTGCGGTGCTGGGGCGTATGGTCAGTGACACCTTGAAGGAGATCGAAGAAGGTGCGATCGTGCGCACCCTTCAGCGATCCCGCTTGTTTCGAGCCGAGACTCCCCAGGTGTTTCGCCGCGCCCTCCTGGCACAGGCCTTGGAACGATGTCGTCATGATGGATTCGTCGGCCCGGACGAGGCCTCGGTGGTGGAGAGGTTGCCAGGCGTGACAGTGAGAGCCCTGCAAGCCAGTGCCCCCAATCCGAAGCTCACCGTGGCTGCAGATCTGCTGCTGATAGAGACACTCTTGACCCGTTATCCGACTTCGGGGGCGATGTCGGCGACTGGCGAACCGGATCGGTAGACGAGGGGAGGACCGGATGAGTTTTCGCATCGGCCAGGGCTACGACGTTCATCGGCTGATCGAGGGTCGGCCTTTGGTCCTCGGAGGCGAAGCGATTCCCTTCGATCGTGGTCTCGAGGGTTTCAGCGACGCCGACGTTCTGCTCCACGCTCTCGGAGACGCTTTGCTTGGTGCTGCCGGCCTTGGTGATCTCGGCAGCCAGTTTCCGCCCGGCGATGCCAAATGGAAGAACGCAGACAGCTGCGATCTTTTGCGTGAGATTCTGTTTCTGGTGGGGGACGCCGGCTACCGATTCGTCAACTGCGACCTGACCTTGATTGCCGAAGCTCCCAAACTCGCTGCCTATTCGAGCTCGATCCGACGTCGCTTGGCTGACCTCCTGGAGACCGAAGTCGGCGCTGTCGGACTCAAGGCGACAACCAACGAGAAGCTGGGCTGGATTGGCCGTGGCGAGGGGATGGCAGCCATTGCCGTCGTCCTATTGAAAAGGAAGTCGCGCAGTGACTGAATCGCCGAGCCTGATCTTCGGATTTCACCCGGTTAGGGAGGCCCTGCGGCACAACCCCCATCGGGTTCAGAAGATCCTGGTGTGCAAAGGGCCATCGAACCGCCGTCGTCGGGACCTGGAAGAGCTCTGCCGAAGGTACTCGGTGCCGGTAGAGCAGGTGACGGAGGGAGAGCTGTCCCGAAGGGTGCCAGGTGTTCACAACGGCTTCGCTGCCGAGCTCTCCGGAGTCACCATCGACGAGCTCGAATCGACTCGCGATGGCGACCTCGTGGTGCTCCTCGAGGACGTTCAGGACCCGCGCAATCTGGGCGCCATTCTTCGCGTTTGCGAGGGCGCAGGAGTCGGCAGGGTCCTGGTCCGGGACCGGGGCTCTGCGCCCTTGTCACCGACCGTCGTCAAGGCCTCGGCCGGGGCCAGCGAATGGCTGGATATGGAGCGCATCACCAACTCGGCGGCCGAAATCGAGCGCTTTCAGAAGGCGGGCTACTGGGTCTACGGGGCTGATCCCGAGGGGCGCCCGACCTGGGAGATCGATCTGACCGGCAAGGTCGTACTCTGCTTCGGAGGTGAGGCTAATGGCCTGCGATCCCGAACGCGAGAGCTTTGTGACGAGCTGGTGGCCCTGCCTATGCGGGGCAAAATCGAATCGCTGAACGTCTCCGCTGCTGCCGCAGCCACTCTCTTCGAGGCGGTGAGACAACGCACCAGCGCCAAGAAAGATGGGCCTCGAGTTCCCGACGAGGCTTCTCCAGGCTGAGTTCTTGCTCACGCGTCGGGCTGCGGCTAGACTTCTGGATCCCGACCAGGGCGCGAAGGAACTGGAGTGTTCTGGGCCCATTGGCCCTGGCGGCGATGGAGGGTTTGACTTAGTTTCGCCGGCATAGCTCAGGGGTAGAGCAGCTGTCTTGTAAACAGCAGGTCCTCGGTTCGAATCCGGGTGCCGGCTCCACTTTCGACCTCATTTCTATCCTGGATGCCGAGCCGCACGTGACAGACGATCCTGTCCGTGCCGGGCGTCTTCCCGTCTCGGTTGACCGGCACAGGGCATCGGCGACAACATCCAACTCTGCCCTGATTGCATTGGACGGCTCCGGTTCAGGAAGGACTGTGGGAATGGTCTATGATGTGCGTCCTCTACTCCGCAGCGGAGTCAGCGATCCGGGGTGTGGATTGCGTGGGTTGGACTGAATGATTGATCGTCCCTGGCACGAGACCCTGGTGGATGAAGTCCTCGAGCTTCGGCGACAGGGTGGCCATCTCGCTCGTCTGAGTGAAGCAGAGGTGCGTCAGTTCGTCGGTGACCTCGAGCAAGTGAGCTGCGCGAAGGGCGAGACACTGATCCGATTCGGCGAGACAGTCGACCGCGTCTTCATTCTGCTGCAGGGAATCCTGATAGCCAGCACCACGAGCGACGACGAGTCGGAGAAAGTCGTTCGCCAGCTCGCTCCCGGCGACCTTCTCGGAGTAGGGGCCCTTCTCGCTGGTGGTACCCACTCCGCGGTGGTGCGGGCCGCTGAGGAGTGCCGCCTGGCGGCCTTGAGCCGCCAGGGATTCGACAAGCTGCTCGAGAGAGACACGGAGACCTGGACCAAGATTTCCGAGCTCATCCTGGGGTGGATGCAGGAGTCGCAACTCGCCACGTACCTCAACGAGCTCTTTGGACCGTTCGCGGTCGATGAGCTGGATGTGCTGCGGGATCTCGAAGCCGAAGTGGAGCTGCTGACGCTCGAGGGAGGTGAGACGCTCTTTCGACAAGAAGATCCGGCCGATGCCGCGTACATCGTGTTGAGCGGTCGCCTTCGGGTGGTGCTCGAGACTCCCGGTGCGGACGAACGGACTCTCAATGAGCTCGGACGGGGAGAGGTGTTGGGTGAGATGGCTCTTCTCACGGGTGAACATCGCTCGGCGACGGTCTATGCAGTTCGTGACACCGACCTGGCGCGTCTCTCGAGGAAGGGGTTTCACGGCTTGATCGAGAGCAGGCCAGAGTCCCTTCGCGCCCTGTCTCATATCATCGCTGATCGCCTTCGACGCCACAGTCACATTCACGTGCCAGAACACCGACGGGGCTCGTGCACAGGACTCGTGCCCTTGGGCCCATCTCTGAATCCAGAGCCGTTCATTCGAGATCTGATAACGCACCTCGAGGCTCACGGCTCGGTGGCACTGCTCACCAGTGCAGAGGTCGACCGGGCTCTCGGTGTCCCAGGCATTGCCCAGTCCTCGGACCGCGACCCCAGCTACCTCCGACTCTCCCGTTGGCTCCACGAGAGAGAGGAGAACTACCGGTTCGTCCTCTACCTGGCCGATCCGATATGGTCTCCCTGGACCGAGCGATGTGCCAGGCAGTCGGATCGCTGCCTCTATATGGCCGACGCCGATGAAAGGCCCGAACAGGGTGACATCGAATCGCGCCTCGAGGCACGCTGGCAGGGTACTCGCGCTCCGCAGCGCAGCCTGGTGCTTCTGCACGCGACGGGAACGGCACGCCCGAAGGGCACGGCCGGGTGGCTAAAAGCGCGCCAGATCGAGTGCGTTTACCATGTCCGCCGGGAACATCCAGGGGATCTGGCCCGTCTGGCGCGCATCGTCGGTGATCGGGCCGTCGGCGTCGTATTCGGAGGAGGTGGTGCCAGGGGTTTTGCCCACCTCGGAGTGCTGCGCGCACTGGAGGAGCTTGGCATCCCGGTTGACATGATCGGCGGCAGCAGTATCGGAGCACCGGTGGCTGTCCCCACGGCTCAAGGGAAGTCCGCCGAGGAAGCGCTGAACTCCGTCGCTCATCATTTCCAGTCACTGCTCGATTACACCTTGCCGTTGGCGGCGCTGCTGGCCGGTCGGCGCATTAGCTCCTCGATCGAGAAGGGCGCGGGCGCCTGGGACATAGAGGACCTGTGGTTACCCTACTTCTGCGTATCGACGAACATCACGACCGGGCGCACGGTCGTGCACAGGCGAGGGAGCCTGCTGAGGGCCGTTAGAGCCAGTGTCGCGATTCCAGGAGTCCTGCCGCCCGTGCCGGAAGGGGAAGACCTCCTGGTTGACGGGGGTGTCCTGAACAATCTGCCGATCGATGTCATGCGTCAGCTCAACGTCAGTGGTCCGGTCATCGCGGTCGATGTCCTACCGCTTCGCGGACTCCGGGCCAAGGCCGATTTTGGTCTCAGCGTCTCGGGCTGGCGCCTGGCTCTCAGCAAGATCACACCGGGCAAGCGGCCGATCCGTGTGCCAAGTCTGGGGAACACGATCATGCGGTCGATGTTCGTCGGCTCGGAGGGTGCACGGACGCAGATGTTGAGCCAGGGTCTGGCCGATCTCTATCTCAATATCAAGGCCTCCGGTGTCGGCCTGTTGGAGTTCGCCGCGGTCGAGAAGGTGGCGAAGATCGGCTACGATGCCTCGATGCCGCAGCTTCGGCAGTGGCTCGAGTCGGACGGTCTGGCCGGCGGTTGATCCCGAGTAGGGACCGAGTCCGTAAAAGTGGGGATCGCAACCGCACTGAGCAGGTCACGGTAGGAGTGTTGCAGGAGAGTTGACGGGTCGGTCGTCGCCTCTCTTTGGATCCCGTTGTAGTATGTGGCACTCAGCCGCGGAGGGCGCGCAAAGACGCTGAAGTCGCGAGGACCAGGGCTCGCTGAAGAGGGAACGAACCGGTTCGATATGGCTGAACCCATTAGGAGGTCAAATGCCCTTTCTGCTGATCCTTGCCGTCGTTCTTGCCGCCGTGACCGCTCTTTTTGCCATCCAGAATTCGGGCGTCATCACGGTCTCGTTTCTGGGCTGGGAAACGGATGCTTCGCTGGCACTGATACTGATCCTGACCCTCGGAATCGGTATCCTGATCGGCTATCTCGCCGGGCTACCGTCCTCTCTCAGAAAGGCAAGCCAATTGCGTCGAGTGAAGCGGGATCTGGGGGCCCTGCAAGACGCTGCGGCGGAGTTGGAGGAGGAGGATTTCAGCCTGGCGCCGCCGGGTCCTAGAACGGCCGGAAGTTGACACCAATGCGAGGAACTGGGTTCGCCCGGTTCGTGTTCAGGGCTCTGCAGTGGGGGTGTCGCACACTCTCCGTTCGATTACAGCGAATAACAGGAGAGAGCGATGGGATTCTCCGATTGTATGACCGTTCTATTATCAAACGGCGAAACAATGACAACAGGAGGGTGACATGAATATCGAAGAAATCACGGCTACATCCGCAGAGCTGCTGACTCAGTGGGGCCTCAAGGTCCTAGGCGCTATTGCGCTCTTGATCGTCGGTCGGGTCGTCGCCGGGCTGTTGCGCAAACTCACGCGCAGGGCGATGACGAAGGCCGGTGTCGACGCGACTCTGGTTCCGTTCTCGAGCAGCATGGTCTACTACCTGGCCCTGGCGGTCGTCCTGATCGCTGTCCTCGGCCTTTTCGGCATTCAGACGACGTCCCTGATAGCTCTTCTCGGCGCCGCCGGATTGGCAGTCGGCCTGGCCCTCCAGGGAACCCTGTCGCAATTCGCTTCTGGAATCATGTTGCTGATCTTCCGTCCATTTGTCGTCGGTGACCGGGTGGAGGTCAGTGGTACAACCGGCGAGGTCGAGGCCATCGGCCTCTTCTCGACAACCCTACGAAGCTTCGACAACGTCAAGATCACAGTCCCCAATTCCCAGGTCTATGGCAACACGATCAAGAATATGAATGGCTATGAGAACCGTCGTGTGGATATGGTCCTGGGGGTCTCGTATGATGACGACCTGGGCGTCGCCATGGAGACCATGCGCCGAGTGATCCAGGAGGACGATCGAGTCCTGGCCGATCCCGAGCCGCAAATCGCGGTTGCCGAGCTCGGCGATTCGTCGGTCAACTTCGTTGTCAGGCCGTGGTGCAAGGCCGGAGACTACTTCGGGGTGAAGTTCGACCTCACGCGCCGATTCAAGGAAGAGCTTGAAGCCGCTGGCTGCTCGATTCCCTTTCCGCAGCGCGACGTGCACCTGTTTGGAGCGGCCGGGGCGGCGGAGATGTAAACGGTGAGCGGTCGCCGCTTGTCAGTGCATGCGGGTTCTCCCGTCTTGGTTCGGGTGGGGAGCCCAGTTCTCGGAGATCGGTAGCCTGGACTGGTTGACCAGGAGCGAGTTTGCTACTATTCGCGACTGGCACGGAGGTGTAGCCGAGCGGTCAAAGGCAGCAGACTGTAAATCTGCCGGGCAAAGCCCTACGGTGGTTCGAATCCATCCACCTCCACCATATTTTCTACTAGCGGGAGTAACTCAGTGGTAGAGTCTCGGCCTTCCAAGCCGTTGGTCGCGGGTTCGATTCCCGTCTCCCGCTCCATGTGGATCCCCCGTAGGGCCTAGCCTTCTCGACATTGTAGGCGAGCCGTCGGACTCGGGCTCCTGGCCCCAGGGGTTGCTGTGCAGAAGAGAATCTGAGAGACTCCCTGTTGGGTAGTGCGAAGCCCCCTCCGAGCGGCCGCAAAGGCAGTCGGGATGGTCAAGGAAATCAGGGCTTTACAGGCGTAATAAGAAGGGCTATACTCACAAATTCCGCCAGCCGCTCGAAGGATGCCGAGCGGTCGGGGGCTTTGCGGTCTAGCCGACGCCTACGTAGCTCAGGGGTAGAGCACTTCCTTGGTAAGGAAGAGGTCACCGGTTCAAATCCGGTCGTGGGCTCCAGGCGCACCGAGACACTGGGATCTGAAATTGAACCGCTGCAACTACCTGCAGGGACCCTAGCCTTTCAGGAGGAGAACGGAACAGCCATGGCCAAGGAGAAGTTTGAGCGCACGAAGCCGCACGTGAATGTGGGGACGATTGGTCACGTGGACCATGGGAAGACGACGTTGACGGCGGCGATCACG
>CAMYLC010000161.1 GCA_947259195.1 Thermoanaerobaculia bacterium
ACCCGGGTCCGGCCGCTTCAAGCCGCACTGCGCCACTGCTCCACTGCCCAAAGGGCCAGCGGAACCGCTCAAAGGCCCAGCGGTAGCGCTGGCCTGAAATCGACATAGGTAGGCCCTCGCGGGCTTTCCCTGTCACACCACCGTGCGTACGGGTCCGTACACGGCGGTTCGGTGAGCTTGGGCTCGGGGGCGAGGATCGAGTCGGGGCAGTTCCAGCGAGTCGAAGAGGGCGTTAGGAAACGCAATACTCAAAGCCGGACTGCGGCTGATGCGCCAGGGACCGTGAGGGCTGCCCGCCGTCTTTGCGGCGAGGTCATGCTCCACGTCCAAGCGACGCAGCTCAGCAAACCGGCGACGGCCGTGTTTCCATTGCTTCCAGACGCAGCTGCGCAAGCGCCGCCGCATCCACGAGTCGAGATGACCTAAGACCGAAGTCGTCTCACAGAAACCGTAGTACTGGCTCCATCCTCTCAGGTAGCGACTCAGTACCGCGATCCTTTGTTCGAGACTTGCACTCCGGCTGCGACGCGTCAGCTCCCGGACTCGTTTCTTGAAGCGGGATCGAGCCGACGGCGAGATGCGCCGTCTGGGTCGGTCTCCGCCCGTGAAACTGAAGCCGAGAAGCGATCGCTTCGACGGCCGTGACACCGCGCTCTTCGTCCGATTGACCTTCAGCTTGAGCTTCTTCTGGAGAAAGCGAGTTACGCTCTCCATCACCCGGTGGCCTGCTCGTTCGCTCTTGACGTAGACGTTGCAGTCATCCGCGTAGCGCACGAAACGATGCCCCCGTCGCTCCAGCTCCCGGTCCAGGGCGTCCAGCACGAGGTTCGACAAAAGAGGCGATAGAGGACCGCCTTGTGGCGTCCCCTCCGTCGTCGGACCGACCAATCCGTTTTCCATCACCCCGGCGTTCAGGTAAGCACGCAGGAGCTTGAGCACGCGCTTGTCTTCCACCCGTTGCGCCACCCGCGCCATCAGCTGATCGTGGTTTACCCGATCGAAAAACCTCTCCAAATCGAGATCCACGACCCAGTCGTAGCCCTCAGCGATATATTGCTGCGCTTGGGCCACGGCCTGATGGGCTGAGCGGCCCGGGCGAAAGCCATAGCTATGCTCGGAAAACGTCGGATCCCAGCGCGGCTGCAAGACCTGCAGAATCGACTGTTGAATCAGACGATCCAGCACGGTCGGTACCCCGAGCTTTCTCACTCCGCCACCCGGCTTCGGGATCTCCACCCGACGAACCGGTTGCGGACGATACTCGCCCGATAACAGCTGCTCTCGGATCGCTGGCCAGCGGTCCCGCAAGTGATCCGGGAGCTCTTTGACGGTCATCCCGTCGACTCCCGGGCTCCCGCGGTTGCTCCGCACTCGTTGAAGCGCCTTCTTCACGTTCTCGCTGGAAACCACCTCCTTCATCAGAAATTCGCCACTCGCCGGACGTTCGTCTCCTCGACTCGCCATCGACACTTCGGTCCCTCCCGAAGACGCTTTCGGGGCTTCACCCCGTCCCTCGTCCCCAAAGGCCAGCTCCAGCTGGTTCTTCTGCCGCTTGGTGTCCATGAGAATCGAAGCCTACTGATCCTGACTCACCGTTCAGGCCTTCGGTCCTAAAGGACCTACTATGCCCTCGGCTGACTTCTGCGAGGCGCTCGGAACACCTCACGGTGATCCCAGTCCCTCGAACGGGACACCTCGCAGATCTCCCGAGGTAAGCCCAACGACCTTCGCCGCGCACCCGCCGGATTTACAGCCCAGGCGCTTGATGGGTATGGACTTTGTGGCCTTCTGCCCACTCGTCCCACCTGCACTGCCTCGTATCCGATTCCTGTTCGTCGAGTCGCGGTTTTGCTCCACACTGCCTTCAGACAGAACCTCACGATGCTGCCCTTGTGCTTCGCTAACACTTCACCCCCATCAGGTTGTGTAGGGGACTCCCACCCCCAAGTCGTTGAACATGCTCGGCACGCAGAAACAGGGCGGCCCCTTGCGGGACCGGCCACTATACAAAGCGTCAAAGACGCGATTAGTACATGTCGCCCATGCCACCGCCCGGCATGCCACCCGGCATTGCAGGAG
>CAMYLC010000162.1 GCA_947259195.1 Thermoanaerobaculia bacterium
GAGCAGAGACAGTTGAGTCCCCCGGTCTGGATCTGCCACAATGAACCGTCTCTCTGCAGGGACCGAAGGAACACCCGGGTGGCACTGCCATGATCGGCCAAACTATCTCTCACTACACCATCGTCGAGCAGCTCGGCGGCGGTGGCATGGGCGTTGTCTATCGGGCCGAAGACTCCAAGCTCGGTCGCCAGGTGGCTCTGAAGTTCTTGCCCGAGGAGGTGTCTGAGGATCGCCAGGTGGTGGAGCGATTCCTGCGCGAGGCCCGGGCCGCCGCGGCCCTGAACCACCCACACATATGCACGATCTATGAGATCGCCGAGCACGAGGGCGTGCCGTTCATCGCCATGGAGCTGCTGGAGGGCCAGACCCTCAAGCACACCATCGCCGGACAGCCGATGGACATCGAGACAGTCGTCGAGCTCGGAATCCAAATCGCCGACGCCCTGGCAGAAGCTCACTCCAAAGGTATCGTTCATCGCGATATCAAGCCGGCCAATCTCTTCATCACCCGGGGTCGTCACGCCAAGATCCTCGATTTCGGCTTGGCCAAGCTGGCCTCGCAGGCCAGGACGGGTGAGAGGATCTCGGCGGACAGCAGCGACCCGACTCAGGAGGCCGATCTCACCAGGCCCGGCTCCGCTGTCGGCACAGTCGCCTACATGTCGCCTGAGCAGGCTCTGGGTAAAGAGGTGGATGTTCGCACCGATCTCTTCTCCCTCGGCGCAGTGCTTTACGAGATGGTCACCGGAAGCCAGGCTTTCACCGGTAGCACCTCGGTGGCGATCTTCGACAGCATCTTGCACAAGGCGCCGGCGGCGCCGGTGAGGCTCAACCCTCTGCTACCGATGGAGCTGGAGCAGATCATCAACAAAGCGCTGGAGAAGGATCGCAAGCTCCGGTTCCAGACGGCGAGCGACCTGGAAGCCGACCTGAGAAGGCTCAAACGCGACACTACATCGGGGCATTCCGTGGCAGTGGCGGCGGCACAGCCTGCGGCGGCAGCCCCGCCACCACCCGAGGTCCCGGATACTCCAGTGCCAACCCCACCCCCTGCCGCGGTCGGTGACGCCTCGGGGAGCAGCTCCTCCGCCATTCAGAGCATCAACCAGGCTGGCGCCCGGCACTGGAAGTTGATCGCCGGGCTGGTTCTCCTCCTGGGTCTCGGAGCCGTCTTGGGGACCCTGTATTTTCGCCGCAGCCCTGCTCTGACGGAGAAGGACGATCTGCTCCTGACCGATTTCGTCAACACCACCGGTGACCCGGTCTTCGACGACACGCTCAAAGAAGCGCTCGCGGTCAAGCTGGAGGAGTCGCCTTTTATCAACGTCTACCCCGAGGAGAAGATCCGCGAGACCCTCGAGCTCATGGAGCATTCGCCCGATGAGAGGGTGACCCGCAGCATTGGGCGTGAGATCTGCCAGCGACGGGGAATCAAGGCGATGATGACCGGCGAGATCGCCTCGCTGGGTAGCCAGTATGTCGTCACCCTGAACGCCATTGACTGCCAAAGCGGCGACTCTCTGGCGCGCAAGCAAGCGGAAGCGGGAAGCAAGGAAGAGGTCCTGGCGGCGCTGGGAGACACAACCACCCAGATGCGGCGTGGCCTGGGGGAATCGCTGGCTTCGCTGGAGCGCTACGACGCCCCGATCGACCAGGCCACGACCTCGTCGCTTGAGGCGCTACAGGCCTACAGCCTTGGCGATCGGGAGCGAGCGAAGGCGGGCGACGCGGCGGCGATCCCTTTTTTCGAGCGCGCCGTCGAGCTCGATCCCGACTTCGCCGTGGCCCATGCGAGGCTTGGCAGCTCCTACGACAACATCGGCAGAAGCCATGATGCTGTCGAGCATCGTGAGAAGGCCTTCGAGCTCCGAGACCGGGTCAGCGAGTTGGAGCGGCTCTACATCACAGCGCACTACTACAACGGCGTCGTCGGGGACCTCGACAAGACCGTGGAGACCTACGAGTTGTGGCAGCGCACCTATCCTCGCGACTGGACGCCGGCCAACAATCTTGCGGTGCTGTACATGGACTCGGGGCAGTTCGAAGAGTCGCTGGAGGCCGCTGGCAAGGCCTTGGA
>CAMYLC010000163.1 GCA_947259195.1 Thermoanaerobaculia bacterium
CTTCTCCAGAAGGCACTAGCTTGTCTCAGGTGTTACCGATGTCCTGATACACGGGTGTTACCTCTGTCGTGAGAACGTACACGCAAGGGGCTCCCCTACAGCGCCGCCACTGTCCCCCTGCGAACCACCCAAACGAGCCTCAGCACGACTATAGTCTTCTGTTCAGGGTCCAGGACCCCAGGCCCTCAAAGACTGGCCGGAAGGAACGCCCGGCCACTTCACCCCCCACTGCCCCAAAGATCGGCCGGAAGGAACGCCCGGCCACTTCACCCCCCACTGCCCCAAAGATCGGCCGGGAGGCACGACCGGGCGCCTCAACCCTTTACGCCTGGGGATAGCTCGGGCGGATATCCACAGGGACGTCGTCCAGGCGACCGATCGCGCTCAGCAGCGGCCCCGACGCCTGGCCATAGGTCTCGAGGAACCTGGCCGTGCCTTCGTAATCTCCGTTGGCCTGCAGCATCAGCATCTCGTTCAGCAAGGTCTCGATCGCCGCTGGAAACTCCTCCGACACCGCGTGGAAACGCCCTTCGTCGTCGACCTCTAGCGCCCCCTTCTCCAACAGGTAGTTGAATTGTGAGACCACACCCTGCCCGTGCGCCTCATGCACACCGAAGCGCGCTGCGCGGAACAATCCCGCCACATAGGTCGCCTCCAGGGTCTCGCGCAACTCCTCGGGCATGACTCCCTTCTCGATCAAGGCGAGGATGTTGTAGATCCCCATGACGTCGGCCTTGGCCTCCTCCATGGTGGAGTAGAGCTCCTTGAGCTCCAGTCTGACCTCGGTCTGGCGTCCATCGATCTCGATGGTGCCTGGCCCCAGCCCATGGCTCAACTCGTGATGCAGACTCTCGCTGAAGAAGGCATCGAAGGAGACGCGTGACAGATCCTCTGGCGCCAGCACGCGCTCGGCGATTGGGACCAGGATCTTGTCGAACTTGGCCCGCAGGACATTGCGCAGCATCACCTTCTTCGATCCCTTGGCCTCGCGTACTCGCTCGTCGTTGGGGAGGTTGAAGGCCAGGGTCTGGACACCGGCTTTGGTGTCGCCGCCAGCGAACAGCACATCGACCACACGGATCGGGCTCTCCGTACCACGATCCAGATTCTTGTGCTCATCCGCAATGGGCAGGTTCATCTCCAGCCAAGGCAGCTCCTGCTTGAAGCCTTCCAGGGCCGCGGACTCTGCCGGCAACGCCACCGTGACAAAGGCCTCGTAGGCCGCCTTGTAGCCGAAGAGACTGTCTTCGTAGGTCTCATAGGGACCGATGGTAACCTCGACGGGGGAGTCCAGATCCATCCACGCCACGTCACTGTCGTAGTAGTCATCGGTCTCGAAGGCATCGGCCCGCAAGGAAAGAAAGCTCTCGAGCGAAGCGTTATCGGTGGCTGCGGCTGCCTCACGCAGTTTGGCTATCGCCGGTTCCAACCATTGGGCGTACTCCTGGGCATAGGGCACTGCGGCCAGGCCACCATCCTGGCGACGGATTACCGTGAACTCCGAGGTGAAAGCCTCTTCATCCTCCGGGTGCTCGGCGAGCCAGTTCTCGAACTCGCTCTGAGTCATGCCCTCCGGGTAGTAGCCGGCCCCGGGTGGATGTGCCTTCGTCCCGATGAACGGCGCCATCTCTTCCAAGCGATCCCACGGGCCGAAGTTGACGGTGAAGTATTCGCGAGCCGCATCCATCTCGGGACCTGCGACCCCCTGCAGCTCGGCCTGCAGCTCTGGGTTGCCCTGCCATACCTGGCGCAAGAAGATCTCGTCCATGGAGCGGGCCGCCTGTACCAGCATCTCCAGAACACGCAGCTCTCCTTCAGACAAACTCGAAACGTCGGCTACCAGGTCGGTCGGTTCGAATTGAGCAAGTCTCTCGGCGACATCGGGTGCCACCTCCAAGCTGCCCGTCGAAGTTGCGGCCTCCTTCTCGACGGCCGGGGCACACCCCCCGAGGATCGCAACCATCAGAATGCCACTGAATAGCCTCATGAATCGTCCCCCTTTTCAGGTCTGTTGTCTCCGCGGCAGAGAACCCGACTCGGACCAGCTCGGGTCGTCGATCTTCTCCACTCCAAAGGCTATGTCGGTTGGGCTTCCGCGGCAAGGGCCGGGCAAGTGGACAACGCCATCACGACGCCACCTTGGGCTGAGCTACAATCCGCCCCGTATGCGGAAATGGGCTCGCTCGAACGAGATCCCACCCAACCGAGGAGAAAGGCAATGACCAAACTCAGATGGTACGTAATTCTCACGGGCCTCCTGCTTCTCGCTTCATCCTCTCCATCGATGGCGGAGCTCGGCTACCAGACGTGGGGTCTCCGCGGAGGCGTCGGCGTCGATCCCGACCAGGGGATCATCGGAGTCCAATGGAACCTTGGCAACTTCTCCCGAAGAGTCCGCCTACAACCCAACTTCGAGCTCGGCTTCGGAGACAACAGCACGCTTGGAACCTTGACGATTCCGGTCCACTACCGATTCGGCAGCAGCCCGGATTTCACGCCCTACGCCGGTGGCGGCATTCTGCTCGGCTACATCGACTATGACAAGCCCAAAGGCAGCGGCGACAGCGATTGGTTCATCGAGCCTGTCGGGGTAGTGGGAATCGAATGGCCTTTGAGTGGTGGCGGTGATCTGTTTCTAGAGCTCGGCGTGTCCTTTGGGGACGCTCACGACGCCAAGCTGATCGTCGGTTGGATGCGCCGCATTCGCTGAGAGCCGAGCAACGGACTCGTCGGTTGCAGCCCTATTCCAGGGCTCGACCTCATTCCTTCACTACAGCTGAGCGGCTAGCCAAGTCGAGGAGGTTTTCACCCTCCATGATCTGTGATCGCTGTCGATCCGTTCGAAAGGTGAGTGTCAAGGCCAGCGGCTCGTCGCCACCTTTAGCCTTCGCCAACCAGGCTCTGAGCACCGAGGCCGGCAGATCCTCGCGCCGATAGCCCCAGATCTCTACGCTCATGCGCTCCGTGGTGACTCGTTGATCGTCCGGATTCTGCGTTTCCCAGGCCAGAGCGGAGCGGGTGGCGATACTCATATGCGTCGGCGAGCCCAGAAGTATCAGGGCCCTGCCGCGAGCCGTCAGGCTGCCTCGGATTCCCTCTTCGGCATACAGAACATCCGCTGCCGCGACGCGCTGCTCGTAGGCCTCCCGGTAGGGATTGCCAGGGTCCTCCGGTCGAGGATCTCGCCGAGACCAGAACTCCTCGATAAATAGGGAAGCATCCTCCGGATCCTGAACCTGACGAATCTCCCTTCGCTCGCTCGACAGTAGGAGCCAACGAATCGGACCCTCTGCCCAGTCGGTCAGATCCTCGGGACCCGCGGCAATGGCCCTGGCCGCCGGCCAGCAGACGCCCAAGCTCATCGTCACGGTCAAGGCGAAAGCCAGGTTCCGCATCATCTGACCTATACCGAGGACCCTGCGCTAGTCCTGGGTGTCCTCGTGTGAAGGCAGCTTCCAGTGCACGGCTTCGTCGAACTCCCATCGATGGCGCGGGAAATAGACACCGACTCCACGCCGCGGGGAGGTCATCGAGAAGCTCAAGAAACGTCGGTGATAGTCATAGGGATAGCCGTCACGGGCGTGGACAGCCACGTCAATCAGGTACTCGCCGGGGCCCAGCCGAAGCGCCGGACATACAAGTCGCACCCGAGTTCTGCCCTTCAGCCTCTCCGAGGCATAACCGGACAGGCCGCTATTGACTCCCCAGACTTCTACATCCCGGGGAGTGAAGACGCCGATCCCGAAGACGAAGTCGCTCAACTCCTGATGAGCCTCGACATCGATCTCGAAGCACACTTCCTCGCCGCTTTCGAGGTGGTACTTCTCTTGATTGTTGGCGTCGAGCAACCTGACACCCAGGATCTCGGCCTCTCCTGAGCCCCATCGGCGGGGTTCCTCCGAGTCCCCACCGCCGGAATCGTCGAGTGCTTGATCGGCTGATTGACTGTCGTCTTCAGCGACTTCGCCCGGTTCCGCAGCTGGCCCCTCCCGCAGCTCCCTCTGACGCGCCTCCTTGGCAGCCAGATGAGCCTGGCCCTCTCGCTCGGCCACTGCCAAGCGGTAGGCATCCGCCACCCGTCGAGGCGAGCCGAGCAGTCGGTTGCGCCCCTTCTCGAGCCACAACACCTCGTCCGAGAACCGTTCGATGGTATCCAGCGAATGGCTGACCAACAAGAGCGTGTTTCCTTTGGCGAGAAACTCTTCGATGCGTCTCAGGCAACGATGCTGGAAGGCTTCGTCTCCCACCGCCAGCACCTCGTCCACCAGCAGGATCTCTGGATCGGTATGGATCGCTACCGAAAAACCGAGCCGCACGTACATGCCCGAGGAGTAGTTCTTGACCGGCTCTTCGATGAAGTCAGCCAGCCCCGAGAACTCGACGATGTCATCGTATCGGCGATCGATCTCCTTGCGGCTCAAGCCCAGAACCGCACCGTTGATATAGACGTTCTCGCGGCCGGATATCTCGGGATGGAAACCTGCGCCCAGCTCGATCAGGGCCGCGACCCTGCCCGACACATCGACGCTTCCCTCGGTTGGCTGCAGCATGCCGGCGAGGATCTTGAGGAGAGTAGATTTGCCGGAGCCGTTGCTGCCGATCACACCGAAGGCGGTCCCCTTCTTCACCGTGAAGGAGACATCCTCCAATGCCAGGATCGTGTCCTCCGCACTATGCCCCCCGACCAGACTGCGCTGCAGCAACGCGCTCTTGAGCGTTCTCAATCGAAAGCCAGGCGCCATTCTCAGGTAGGACTTGTCCAACCCGTCGACGCGGATGGCGACGCTCATACCGCCTCCACCAGGCTGTCGCTGAGTCGGCCATAGAGCCAGCTGCCAGCGAGCCACAGTACAACTCCCCAACCGACCATCTGGATCCAGATCTGTACTGACGGCAGCACGCCCTGGAAGAGGACGGCCTGATAGGCCCGGGCATACGGAGTAAAGGGATTGAGCCACTCGATCGCCCATATCAGGGCGGGATATTTCTTTAGGCTCTCGTAATCGAGAGGGTAGATGATCGGCGTCAAGTAGAACAAGAGCGCCAGCAGATTTGCGACTATGTCCTTGACGTCTTTGAAGTGAACGTTGAGCGCCGCGAGGCCCAGGCTCAATCCACCCAGGGCCGGTAGCTGCAGCGCCACGACGACGGGGAAGAGCACCACCGCCCATCCACCAATGGGGAAACCGAGAACGCGGCCGACAATCAACCCGGCCACGAGAATCGGTACCGCGAAGAGAAGGTGAACCAGGTTCGAGAGCACCGAGGCCATGGGCAAGACTTCGGCCGGAAAAACGGCCTTCCGTATCAACCCGGCATTACCCGTCAGCGATTGGGTGCCCTCCATCAGGGAAGTGGCAACCCAGGTCCACGGGAACAGGCCGGTCATCAGGAAGAGAACGTAGGGGTTCGTGCCCTCGAAGCGAGGCTTGAACACCACGCTGAAGACGAAGGTATAGACGCCGAGCAGCAACAGAGGGGTGACAAGTGACCAGAAAAACCCGAGCACGGAGCCCCGATAGCGCGCCTTGAGCTCCCGGGACACCAGGGTGGCCAGGAGACCGCGGAATCGGAACAGGCTGTCCGCCACTTTTGTCATGCTCAGTATCCGACTCTCACCGACCTGGGCTGGTTGGCCCGAATCTCCTGCCTGCCAGGGGTCTGCGCCACGTCAACGCAAAGAGTACAGCAACCGAGCACCGCCTGTGGCTGGCTCAGCAGGGCAGACACGAGCACTCCTTTCAGGGCTGCTCGAAGGTTTGGCGCTTGACTAGTCGTTCTGTGACCGGGATCAACCACCCGTTTCGGCGCGAGTTCGCCGCTGGTCTTCCTCCAGCCGTCGCAGGCGATCGAGCAACTCCTTTCGGCGACGCTCCACCTCCGCCTCGTAGTCGATCAGCTCGCCATTGTTGACGACATAGACCCGCGGGTACTTCTGAACGTCGCCCCGCTCGTCGAACTGGATCGCGCCAGCGGCACCCGTGAAGTCGCGAAGCGACCGTACGGCGCTCCAGAAGTCGCTCGGCAGAGCACCTGATCGACGCAGGGCCTCGGCCAGCGCCATCATGGCATCGTAGCCGTGCACAGCGTAGAGATTGGGGTCGCTTCCGAACTTGGCGCGGTAGCCCTGGACGAAGGCTCGCGTCTCGGGCTCCTCGGAGTCGAGATCGAAGGCGGCCTGGGTCAGGAACACACCCTCTGCGGGCCGCCCCACCTGGGCGATGATCTCGGGCGCCGCGAAGGCCGATGTCGTGAAGATCGTCTCCGTGTATCCCTGATCCCTCAGGTGGGCGATCATCTGGGCCAGGTCCTCCGCGTAGGCCGCCAGATAGACCGCGTCGGGCTGCAAGGTCATCACCCTCTCGATGACACCCGACAGGTCCGAAGACAGGGATGGGAACTCGATTGTCTCGACCACCTCTCCGCCGTGCCGCTCGAATTCCCTCCGGAAGATCTCCTGGATACCTTTGGCGTATTCACTTTCCTTGGCCAGGACCACAACCCTCTCAGCATTCATCTTCTGAGTCGCGAAGTTGCCCATGGTGGCGCCTTCGCGGGCGTCCGAGGGAAAGACCCGATAGAAGTTCTTCGAGATTCCAGTCAGCTCGGGTGTCGATGCCGAGGGCGACATCAGCACTCGATCGCTTTCGTCAGCCACCGCCACCATCGCCAGCGCCTCGGCCGTGGTGACTCCGCCAATCACTGCCAGTGCGTCCTGGGAGTAGAGATCCTCCAAAAGCTGCTTTCCCTTCTCGGGATCGCTCTCCGAATCGACCACGATCAGCTCTAGCTCATAGGGGTAGTCATCGAGCATCCCGAGCTGCTCGATGGCCAGCTCCACGCCCTTGCGAATCGGCACTCCGTATACGGCTGCTTCCCCCGTCAGGGGCAAAACGGCGCCGAACTTGACCGGCTTGTCCTTCTGGCAAGCGAGCACTGTCGAGAGCAAAGCGAGCAGGAGAATGCATTTTTTCTTCATGGTCGATTCACCGGCTTTCCGTTGATTGAACCAACAACCTTTCTAACCCACGGCCTAAACACTGTCAAGCCATCGCAACCTCATCTAGACAGGTTGCCACAGATCGACCTCGAACCGCTAGTCGAGCCAACACAGAGACAGAAGCGCTAGAATAAGACGCAACCATGACCAAGACACGATCTCTCACCATCCGCTGTCCTGATTGTGAGGCGCATCTGGTTATCGATGCCGCCACTGGTGAGATTCTCGCCCACCGCGCCGTCAAGCAGCCACTGGCCGGGGGCAAGGACTTCGAGACCCTCCTGGAAGACCTCGATCGCGACAAGCACGAGGCCGAGGAAGTCTTTGCCCGCGAAGTCGCCGCTATGAAGGATCGGGACCGGCTCCTCGAAGAGAAGTTCAAGCAGGCCATGGAGCGAGCCAAAGAAGAGCCTGACGACGATCCTCCGCCCCGGCCCTTCGACCTCGACTGACCAAGCCCGAGACCAACCGAAGTCATCATTTCTACCGAATCAGGAAGTCCTCGTTTCTGAGGCTCGAAAGAGCCCGCTCCAAGCTCGCCTCCTTAACGAGCAGGAAGTCCGTGTCATAGGTCGAGATCACAAATACGCTGATTCCCGAAGCGGCCAACGGCGCCGTCAATGAGGCCACAATTCCAACCTCGGTAAACGCCAGGGGGCCCTCGACCATGAGACAGCGCCAGCCGGTATCGGACTGCACGTCAGGAGGGACGACGTCCTGCTCGCAGACAATGGACAGCTCTCGAGTTGTGCGGGTGACCGAAGAGACGGAGCGCTGCCGGGCCCAGTCGGGCACGGCCTCGTCGGCAGCAAGGCGACAGACGGCAAAGGTCCCCTCGAGCAGAACCAGATCACGTGCAGTACCAACCATCAGCAGGAACTCTTCAACCCTCTTCCGGCTCTGGTGGAGACTCTCCCTCTGCAAGGGGTCGCAGCAGCTCTTCGGCTTCTTCTGCGCGCCCCTTCTCTACCCGGATGGTCGCTGCCAGACCACGACCCGACTGACTGATCCCAGCACCCCAGCGCCCTACCGGCAGCACACTGAGCGCTTCCTCTCCCTGAACGAGATAGGGGATCCGAGCAGAATCCAGAACCGATTCGACAACCGGCAACAGAGAGACGTCGGCCGTCTCAAAGACAGGTACCAGATCCGCGTCCGGATCTACCGGTGGCAACTCGACAACCAACCGGACTTCACAGTCCGGGCATGTCTCGATGCCTTCTCGATACTCTGCTCTGCAGTCAGGACAGTACATTTCAAAGACCTCCTTGGCCGACGTCAGCCGATTCTCGAGACAGGCAATCCTCTCGAGTGGGCATCCCCTGATTGGAGACCTTATCTCAGAAGAGCTCTGCGATATCATCTCGTTGCCCTTGTCGACTCGATCCGCTTCCACCCGAGAAGATACACGACACCGATTCAGCGCCGGAGTCGAGCCGGTCGTGGTCGCTCGACCCTGCAGGAGCCACTCATGACACGCAGCCGCCTCGGAAAGACCCTGCCGATCGTGCTACTCACTCTCTGGGTGCCTAGATTCGGCCTGGCGCTCCCCACCACGCAAGACGAGCCGGAGAAGGGTGAGGCGGCCGAAGTCGCGGGGCCTGGTGATCCGCAGACTCACCTGGCAGCCACGGTTGGAGAGTGGGAGATGGCTATTCGCGTATGGACCAATCCCAACGGCGAGCCGGCTGAGACTCGAGGGTCCGCCTCCGCTCGCTGGATTCTGGGTGACCACTTCGTCGAGACCCGGCTCGAGGGTGAGGTGTTGGATACCGCCTTCGAAGCACTGAGGATCGAAGGCTACGATGTCGCTGCCGACCGGTTCGTCAGCACCTGGCGCGACAGCCGCGGTACCTACACACTGGTCTTCACCGGCAAGTGTGACGCCACTTGCGCGATCCGAACCATGACAGCGGAGTTCACCGATCCGGTCTCCAAGACCGAGCTCACTATCAAGAGCGTGACCACCATCATCAGCAACGATTCGTATCGGTACGAGTCCTACATCGTCACGCCGAACGGCACCGAAATCAAGAACATGGAGTTCGACGCTACTCGCAGACCTTGAGGGCCGACAAGAGCAGCCGCATCGATCACCCTGGCATTCGAGGCGGCAAACGAGGAGCCGGTGAAAGAACCCACGCTGACAGCCGCTGACCATACCTGGGTTCGCCTGCAGGAGGCAGCCAACCCGATGGCCTCGCTGGCGGTCCTGTTCTTCGCCCAGGTCCTACCGATCGACAGCCTGAAATCGCTTGTCGAGGATCGCTTGATGTCTTTCGAGCGCTTTCGCCAGCGTATTCTGCCCTCCAGGCTACCGCTCGGCCGACCCCGATGGCACGAAGGAGACGACTTCGCTCTCGACAATCATCTGTTCCGCGCCACTCTGTCGCCTAAGGGTACGGCAAGGGATCTGGAGTCATTGATCAGCCGGCTTCTGGTCGAGCCGATGGCAACCGATCAGCCACTCTGGCAGCTCCACTTGATCGAAGAAGTCGATGGTGGCTCGGTGCTGGTAGTAAAGATCCACCAGAGTGTGGCGGATGGTACTTCGGCCTCCAGGATCGTTCTGGGATTGGCCAGCACGGAGTCGGGCCAGCACCCTGCAGAGATCGACTACAAGGGACTCGAGGCCCACCTCCGAACCGAGGAAGTGGTCGAGACCGCCAGCCAACCGGGATCCACGGTCCGCTCTCTGTGCAGTCTGATCGCTCAGCGCTCGGACACCGATTCGTCGTTGATGGGCAAGCCGACGCACCCGAGAGAGGTGGCCTGGTCGCAGAGCTTTCCGTTAATCCGCCTCCGCAGCTTCGCCACCCGCCTGGAGGCCAGCGAAACCGAGCTTCTCCTCGCCGCGGTCACGGCAGCCCTTCGGCAGGAGCTCATTCGACTCGATCTGCTGCCTGAATCGGTTCTCTTGCGGGCGGTAGTGCCATGCAATCTTCGGAGCCCGCAGCAAGACCCCTTCGGAAGCCGATTCGCCCTTGCGGTGCTTCCACTGCCGGTTGGCAGAACCACAGTCCGGTCGCGTCTCCGGAAGCTCGGCCAGGAGCTCGATGATCTCGGATCAACCCCCGGCTCGCTCGCCGTCTTCCAGGCTCCCGAGGATCCCGGCTTCCGGATGTCGGAAGTGGAAGATCAGATCACTCGACAGCTCGTCAAGAAGACCACCCTCCTGCTCTCCTTGGCACCCCAACCGACGGAGCCACTCTACTTCTGCGGACACAAGCTCGAGGACTGGCTCTACTGGCCAGCCCAAGCGGGTCCGCAGCGGCTGTGCCTCGGTCTTGCAGCGACCTCCGACCAGATTCGTCTTGGAGTCACGGTCGACGGAGGATCGGCCGCCGATCCACGTCGTCTCGCCCGGGCCTTCGAGCAGGCCCTGGCAGAGATCGCCGCAGCTTCAGGCGAGACGACCTGAAAGAGGCAGTAGGGGCCCTTGCTGCGCCACTGCCTCAAAGATAGGCCGGAGGTACGACGGGCTCCTCAACCCCCAAGCCCTCAAAGACTGGCCGGAACCAATGCCCGGCCACTTCACCTTCCACTGCCCCAAGGATCGGCAGGGAGGTACGACCGGGGCCCTCAACCCCAGGATGGGCGGGTGGCGGGAGACTAGTCGAACGGATTTGCTTCCCAGGAGCCGTAGCTCGGGTTCGGGAAGATGAAGAAGCGGGAGCCGAAGTCGCCAAAAGCCTCTGGAGACGAGAATCGCGATTCCTGGCCCATGTCGGGGAAGTCGTTGATGTTGTCACCAAGCCACATGACGATCTCGACCGGCGACAAGTCGGGGGCTGCGGTGCCCTTTTGGATGCTCTCCCAGCGGGGCTCCTTTTCACGGTCGTCTGCGCGGCAAAGCAGCACGTCGAAGGGCACTCGGATGGTCTCCAGATTGGCTCGAGTGTCAGGGCAATCGCGATCCCTCCTGTTGGTCACGACGGCGATGCGCCCGCCCAACTCCTGAACCAGATCGAGAAATTGGAGTGCCCCTGGCAAGGGCGACGCCTCTCTTCTGGCCACCCAGGCCATCCAAAGCTCATCCGTCGAATCCTGACCGAGCCGAACCAACTCCTTCTCGTAATCCATATTGCTGATGAGCGTTTCGTCAGCGTCCAGCGCCACAGCCCAGGTCCCTGGCGCCTTACCCTCGACGCTCTTCCTGAGCTCTTGCCCAGCAAGGGAGTAGGTCTGAAGGACGATTGCCTCGAATTCGGCGGAGTTTCGCATCCAGTGCACGGATCGCCGCAGATCCGAGCCGGCAGCGCTGGAGGATTGTGTTGGCTGCGGTGGGACGGACCCGCCTGAAGAGCAGGCGACCACTGAGACACAGCAGGCAAGGTAGGCGAGATGCTTCATGGGGGCGACCCTCCGTTCGAATCGAAACGCCGATTCTACTAACTACGAGTCTCAGCCCGCTCAATCGAGAGACTCAAGATACACTGATCGGCATCATGAAGACCTGGCTGCTCGAGATCCCGTGGTCACTTCTCATCATCGCCTGCCTCACCCTCGGGTTGGCGCCCTTCGCGCCTCCCCATATCGTGGAGAAGCTACGCATGCTCTTTCGTGGCACGCTGGTCCGCCCCGTTGACTGGCTGGATCTGGTGTTCCACGGAATTCCCTGGCTGCTCCTCATCCTCAAAGCCTGGGCCACCGCCACGAAATAGACAGTCCGAAGCGCCTCGCCGAGCAGTACAGAATGGAGGCCCGTCCGGGTGGCCCGAAGGGGGACGGAGTCGGCTACTCAGACTGCAACGGACGGGCCGCCACCTTGTCACGTCTTCGCGCCGGATCTACCGTGCTCTTCGATGGTCCTTGCGCTGCGCTCGACGTGGCACCCCCTGTCGGACCACCCGAACGAACCTCTGGCACCCGTGTTGGCAATAGGGGACTAGGGGCGTAGGGGGCGACTCCCTGGCCGGAGTCTTGATGCACCCAGTTTGTCTGAGTCCAGATGACGGATCAAGGCCGGGACCCCCAGGCCCTTACTGCCCTAGGCCCTTCTCTGGACAACGGCGGAGAGCCTCGGGCGTGGCCCAATTCCACCGGCGGCTTTGACTGGGGACGCGTGTCGAGGGTTCGGCGTGGGGACCTCCATGGGGGTTCTTGCAGCGGCAGGGAGGATAGCCCCCTGGGGGCCCCACGTCGAACCCCACCAGATCCGTCTCATTGACCCAGAACCCAAGCGCGAGGACCAGCAGCGCTACTCGTTGTCGAGGGGCCTCAAAAGCCTGAGGCCATTCAGCACCACCAGGATCGTGCTGCCTTCGTGGCCTATCACACCAATGGGCAGTGCCAGGCCATGCAGCAGATTCACCACTACGAGGATAGCGATGACAGCACAAGCAAACGCCAGGTTCTGGCGCACGATTCTCTGTGCCTTGCGGGACAACCGCACGGCATAGGGAAGCAGCATCAGTTCATCGCGTACCAGCACCAGGTCGGCCGTTTCCAGGGCTGCATCGGTGCCCGACACGCCCATGGCCACACCCACCGTTGCCGTGGCCAGGGCCGGAGCATCGTTGACCCCGTCGCCAACCATCGCCACCCGCTCGCCCCCCAACATCATCTCGCGGAGAATCGCTACCTTGTCCTCGGGCATCACTTCGGCGTGCCACTCGTCTACTCCCACGGCTTCGGCAACCTTCCTCGCTACTGTCGGGTTGTCACCGGTCATCATCACCGTGCGAGTCGTACCCAGATCCTGCAGCTGCTCGATGGCAGTTCTCGCCTCCGGCCGGACCTGGTCTTCGATCGCCAAGGCACCCGAAACCCCGTTGCCCGACAGAAACACAACCGTTCGAGCCTCTTGTTCGAGAAGCTCGATCTTCTCTCTCTCCTGGGCATTGGGAGCCCGAGCACCCAGCTCGGCTACGAAGTCACGACGTCCCACGGCCACTTGTCGACCCGAGACCTGAGCCACCGCACCACGACCCCGGTGATTCACGAGGCCGTGAGCTGAGGGAACCATCAGGCTCTTCGCTTCTGCTGACTCGACGATCGCGCGCCCCAGATGATGCTCTGAGAGGCGTTCCACCGCCGCCGCCATCTCTAACACTTCGTCGGCAGTGGACTCCCCGAATGGCACCACCGAGGTCACGACGGGCCGACCTCCGGTGAGCGTGCCCGTCTTGTCGAAGGCGAAACTGTCGATCGTGGCGAGCTCCTCCAGCGGCGCACCCCCTTTGAAGAGCAACCCCTTGCGAGCGGCATGTCCCAGCGCGGCCAGAATAGTGGCGGGCGTCGAGATGACTACCGCGCACGGAGAGGCCACTACCAGCAGCGTCATCGCCCGATAGAACGCCGGCCGGAAGGCCTCCCCAAAGGCAACCGGAAGGACCACAGCCACCGCGGCCGCGAAGATTACCGTTGCCGCATAGCCCTGCTCGAAGCGATCGATGAATCTCTGGGTGGGTGCCTTGGCCTCCCGGGCTTCCTCCACCAGCTCGATGATGCGCGCCAGCGTCGACTCCGAGGCTCGCCGCTCGACCGAGACCTCGACGGTACCTCCCACGTTGATGGAGCCGGCAAAGACCCGATCTCCTGGTCCCTTGGGCTCCGGCGTGGACTCACCTGTGATGGCGGCCTGATCCGCCGCCGTGTGGCCTGAGACGACCTGGCCATCGACCGGAATGCGCTCGCCGGGCCGGATTCTGACGATCTGTCCAGGCACCAACTCTTCTGCCGCCACCTTTCTCTCGCTACCGTCCGGCATTAATAGCATGGCCTCATCAGGCCGCAGCTCCATGAGCGACTCGATCGCCCGCGTCGTGCGCCGCAACGCTCGCGTCTCGAGGGCATTGGAGAGCGAGAACAGAAAGAGCAGTGCCGCGCCTTCCGCGTACTCGCCGATGCTCGCCGCGCCCAGGGCGGAGAGCAGCATCAGCAGATCGATATCGAGCCGCCGGTCCTTGAGGCTCTGGATCGACCGGCCCAAGCTGAAGGCGCCGCCTGCGACGTAGGCGCCTGCGTAGGCCAGCATCGCGGCCCACTTGGGCAATCCCAGAAGGTCCGGACCGAGCCATCCCAGCAGAGCCAGGACCCCACAGACCATCGGTGTCCAGATGGGCTCCTTACCGTCAGCCAAGGCTTTGACCCAGGCAGGGAGGGCCTCTTGTTGGGCTTGTCTTGAGGTACTCATGGGTCGAGAACGGGCGCGCCAGCCAGTCATTCTAGCCCGACAGTCGGCGAGTCATGGGCTCGACCCGAGGTCGCGAGTCTGATTAACTCCCTTGACGAACTTTCGAGCATGACAACCTATCTCATCGATGCCAGCCCGTACATCTTCCGGGCTCACTTCTCCATGCCTTCGTCCCTCGTGGACCCCGAAGGTAGGCCGGCCGGAGCCACCTACGGATTTGCCTCCTTTCTGCTCAAGCTACTCGCTGAGGAGGAGCCTACTCATCTGGCAGTGGCCTTCGACGGCAGCTTGACCACCAGCTTCCGTAATGAGATCTTCCCGGAGTACAAGGCCAAAAGGGAGACACCGCCGGAGGAGCTCGTGAGCCAGGTGGAAAACTGCCGGCGCGTAGCAGAGTGCCTCGGGATGGCGACCTTCATCGATGATTCCTACGAGGCCGACGATCTCATTGGCACCCTCTCGACTCTCGCATCGGGCGCCGGGCAGAAGTCGGTCATCGTTACCTCCGACAAGGATCTGGCACAGCTCGTCTCCGAGAGTGTCACTCTTCTGGACTTCGCTCGGGAGACCCGCTACTCGGTCGCAGAAGTGGAAGAGAAGTTCGGAGTGCGGCCCGAGCAGATGGTCGACCTCCTGGCCCTGGCCGGTGACGCCGTCGACAACATCCCAGGTGTCCGAGGCATCGGGAACAAGACCGCGGTTGCCCTGCTCCGGACATTCGGAGACCTCGGGACCCTGTACCAGCGACTGGACGAAGTCGAGGAGCTTCCCATCCGCGGCGCCCCATCGGTGAGGGCCAAGCTCGAGAGCGGTCGTGAGATGGCCTTCCTGTCGCAAGAGCTCGCCACCATCCACTGCCAGATCCCCCTGCAGGCGAGCCTCGATGATCTGAGCTACCGTGGGGCAGATCGCGACTGCGTCGAGGCGCTCTTCGGCAAGCTCGGCTTCGACCGAATCCGCCAGCGAATCACGAACTGGGGTTGATGGGGCCTGGCCCATGGCCGGCCGATCCTCGAGGGCTTGAGGCAGTGCAGGCATAGGGACCTATTGCCTTCTCTGGTGCCAGAGGTTCGGCGTGGGGACCTCCAGGGGGTTCTGGCAGCGGAAGGGAGGATAGCCCCCTGGGGGCCCCAGGTCGAACCCCAGCAAGATCGCGGTCATCTGGCCAGGACCCAAGCCCAGGATCATTTCCAGAGTTTGGTCCTGAATACCGGTTCCCTGTAGACTTCCGCAACTCTTGACGTAGGACCGAGCCCGATCCCGCCCCGATTGGTCGGAGCACCTTCTCGAGGGTCGGCAGCGCTGACCGGTGGCGGGTTTCTCTCTTGTTTGCGTTTGAGATGAATAGACCAAATCAGTTTCCAGACCCTCGAAGGAGAACTCTCGACATGAACAACCCACGCAAGCTGATAGCTCTGTCGACTTTGGCCTTGATGGGCGCTCTCGTGTTCCCCAGCCTGGCGACTGCCGGTCACTACTACGAAGCCGTGACCACCAGCGACACCGGCCAGAAGAAGAAGCAGGACGTGATGCAGGTGCGTGCCTGGGTGGAAGACTCCAATGCCAAGGTGGAGTTCCTCACCGGCGAGAAGAACGGCTTCTTCGCTGCGGGCTCTTACCTCGTCACTACGAACGGCGGCGAAACCGTCTATCTCGTCAACCCGAAGGAAGAGACCTATGGCTCCTTCGACATGGAAGCGATGATGGCCACCATGGGCCAGGTCATGGACATGATGAGCCAGACCGGTGGCATGATGAAGATGGAGTTCGCCGACGTCTCCAGCGAGATGCTTTCCGAGGAAGCGGGGGGCAGTGTGCTCGGCCACGACACGACCCACTACCGCTGGAAGACCGGCTACACCATGCGAATGAAGATGATGGGATTCAAACAGGAGACCAGGACCGATTCGATCCAGGACATCTGGAGCACCGATAGCCTCGATGCCAAGGGCTTTGGTGTCTGGCTGCGGCCCGACCGATCGATGAGAACCGGCAATGAGGAGTTGGACAAGCTCATCAGTTCCCAGGCCACGACGGTCCGAGGATTCCCGCTGAAGACGGTCAACATCTCGACCATGACAAGCAAGAAGGGCAAGTCCACGCAGATGACTTCGACGACCGAGGTGACCATCCTGCGCGAGGAATCCGTCCCGGGCTCGACGTTCACCTGGCCCGACACCTACACCGAGGTCGAGATCATCCCCGAGATGCCTCAAGGCACTGACCAACAGGGTGAAGACGCAGAAGAGGACGGCAAGAAGAAGGGCCTTAAGGGCCTCTTCAAGCCGGGTGGTTGATCGGAGAGGACCATAGACAATGGAAAGTCGCGCCAGAATCTTGCTTGCTCTACTCCTCCCGATTGCCGCCGTTGTATGGGTGGCCTGCGGCGGAGGAAACGAGGCTGGGGCACCGAGCGAGGGAGACCAGCCCGCGCCTCAGCAATCCGCGGTCCCACGAGCTCAACAACCCATGGAGCAGACTCAGACAGAGCCAGAGAAGAACTTCTGCGCCCATCTCAGCTCCGATGACATCCATGCGGCTTTCGGCGGCATGATGGAACTAGGCACGCCGGAAGGCACGGAGACCGGCTGCAACGTTCCGATCCACTTCGGTGTCGACGGCAACGCCCTGGCTTACGGACAGATCTCTCGCGGCAACTATGACGCCTTCAGAGGTTACGAGGATCAGAGAAATGTCGCCTTCGAGTACCTCGAGGGCCTGGGCCAGGAAGCTTTCGTTCTGAACAACGCCCAGGTCTGCGTGCTCATGAACGAGAGTGATGCTTATCTCGTCGGCGCTCAGATCATGGCCGTCGCCGAACCGCTCCCGATCTCCCAGGAGGAGTTGAAAGTCGGCCTGATCGACCTGACCGCCAAGCTGGTCTCGAATCTCTAGGCTAGCGAACCTCCCGGAACAGGAATCCGACACCATGATCCGAACTCCTTTGGTCTGAGATCTGCCCACAGAGGTGCCACCCGTTTGCCCCTAACTCACGTCATGAGTGCGCCCACTATGAGACCCTTTGAAGCTCCGAGAACTGTCCTCCGCTCTGGCATTGGCCTGAGCCTATTGATCCTCTCAGGCTCGCCGGCGGCGAACGCCGCCTGCAACCCGATTCGGATTCTGAAAAACACGGTGAGTGCGGCGAACGAGGTCCTTCTAACCGACACCCTGGCAGTCATCGATCCAAAGGCGAATCAGCGCCAGATGGTCCGAGAGGCAGAAGAACGACTGACTCCCTTCCTCTGCCAGGCCGTAACTCGACTTGTGTATCTGGACAAAGACAGCGCAGATGCAGGTGTCGGTTGGACCAATCCAGCCAAGCCGGACCTCGTCAACCTCAGCGCGACCGGTCAGGGAAGAGAGAACATGCTCGATCTTCAGGGGCCGAATCGCGACTACGCTCCGATGTATCGCGCCGGCACTATCCACGCGGTCATTCACGAGGCAGCCCATGCCGCGACATTTCTCCTCGAGGCCAACAACGGTCTCGAGAAGGAGTTCAGCCTCACCGATTTGCTCTCCGGAGACTCCCGCTGGACCGACGAGGCCATCTCCATGGCTCAGGACATCGTCAAGAGCAATCGCCTGAAGGGAGGCTTCGAGCTGGAGTGGACCCGGGTTCATCAGTCCTTTGTTGAGACAGGCCTGGCCCAGGCCTACCACGGTCGGGGTGATCCCGAGATGGAAGATACCGAGATCCTCCGCATGGGGGTGATGTCCGCCTATGGTGGTGACGAAGTCAGCGAGGACATCGCCGAGATGACCTCCGCCGTTCTCTCGACGACCGCCTTCGCGAACGAAGGCGTCAGCGAGCTCAGTCAGGACCTCGGCTGTCAGAAGATGCAGGCCGAGTCCGGGCCTGGAATTCCCGATGAGCTCGCGGCGATCTTCACCAAAGTCGGCTTCGTGCAGTCCGTCGGCTTCATCGATGAGATCGACTACCGCGAGTGCGTCGGCGGTCTGAGAGTGCGGGGCAACGGCAACGGGATCTTCTCTTTCGAGGGTGGCCAAGAGAACAGAAGCTACACTCAGAACGTCAAAGGGAGTATCGGCAAACGAAACGGGCAGGGTCCCTGGCTCTTCACCTTCGAAGCAACGGGGTCTATCGGTCTCGAGGACGAGGGAACCAAGACAGCTCGGGCGATGGTGACGCTCGAGATTGCCCCTGGAAGCAAGGATCTGGAGATGGTCTCCTTTCCGCGCGGCCTCTACAACATCGGCCCGGGACATGGCTCCAACAACAGCCTCATCATCTGGTACAACGAAGGGGACGGCGAGGTTCCCGCTATCGAGGTCTTTCAGGCTGAGGTCCTAGTGGCCCGGGCGAGCCTCGACCTCATCGAGGGCTCGGTCTTCGTCAAGCAGTACATCAACCACACCGAGCTCTTCAAGCTGCCCTTGGCGCCAAAACAGGAGCGCGTGATCACCTTCCGGAAGGAGAAGTAGTGCATCGTGCCGACACTCGAGCCGATCTCTCACCATGCATACTCGGCAATCTCCTCACCGGCAGCGGGAAATCTCGGAATACTTGAATGTAAGGTTCTAAGCGCAGCCGCGCTTAACCGCAAATGCGTAAGCTTCAGGCGTCCAGATTATCCCGCCGGGCACCGGAATCAACATCTCCATTTGCATGAGATAGGCCATGACCACCGCGCAAGACACCTTGATACCCACTTTTGTGGCGCCTCGCCGTGTACCCTCCGCACCCACTCCTTCCTGCACGGTCTTCTCTGTCAATTCCACCCCCCAACCCTTCGACCCAATTCCGAGAGTGGTGCCATCCGTAGGGTCAATCTCCCACCAGGCGGGCTCGGCATCCCCGCTGACCCACTCCGGTGCCACAACGACGCGCCCTGCCGCGTCAGCAGTCTTCATTCGAGCCTGAACCTCGGCCGGTAGCCTGTGGTTCTGCGGTAGATCTGGGTAGGACATCCACCTTCCCGTCGACTCCCCTCGACGAGCAAATAGCTCGGCCGTGTTGTGAGAAGGACCGTCCCGGGCAGATAGGGAAGCCTCCAGGACGGTGTCGAGAACACCTGCCTCGAGTCTGACTCTCGACGCAGGAATCGACCCGCTCCCAATGACTCCGACTTCGTTGGCGACAATATCGACCGCATCGAGCGCTTCAAGTTGGCCGCCAGCGTCGAGTAGGTAGTGCCTCGTTAGGATATTCGGGCTGCCCAGATAGGTCGCCGATCCGAACCTCGAGAGCTCGCCTCGCGTCATCGAGAGCGCTAGAAGATCGAGCGGGATCAAGGGCTCCCTCAGGAGCCGCTGCAGCGGTTCTTCAGCTTCGGGATCGTGCAGAAGCCTCGCGAGAGCCGCCAATTGTGGCCCCTGCCGCGCCCACAGTTCCAGAGACGCCTTCTGAAAGGCAATCGGCTGAAGATGACTGCTGGTGACGAGGATTCGGCTGATGCCTTGAAGTGCCATTCCGCGCTCGCGGATAGCGTCGGCATCGAGAGAAAACTCGGCGAAAGTGCCGTCGAGGCGGCGAGCCGGGCCGATCAGATCGACTAGCTCTCGCCGCACAATCTGTGCCTCGCGACCTGGCACTTCGATCTCGTATTCGATCCAGCAGGCGCTGAGCACAGACTCTGGAAGCTCCTCGGCCCGGCCGAGACCGCCCAATGCACTGGTCGCTTTCTCCATCTGACGAAGCACGGCCGGTTTCGCCGGGTTCCGTTCGAGCCTTCCATCTCGCCCGAAGCCCTGTTGAAATATCCGGGTCTTGCCAATTCGAAACAGAGGTAGCCAGTCCTGGGTGGTGTCTGCAACCGACAAGACCTCCGCCTTTGCGTCGGGGACTTCGGGAGTGACCGCAAAGCCAAAAGGTACGAAACGCAATTCGAAGTCTTGCGCCGGTCCCGCCGCGGCCTTCAACGAATGAGTCAGGGGAATCTCCTCCCTGACCTTTCCCTGATCCCATCGCTCGATCACCACTCGTACCGTGACCTGGTGGAATAGCTCCTCGGGAAGCTCTTGCGGATCGAATCGCTGATCGGCCTTGGGGCGCTCGTTCTCGAGTGGGCCGGTGAGGAGCGGATCAAGACTCCGCCAGCCAGACTCGCCTTTCAATTCGACCCACCAATGATCCGCGACAGCGGGCTCGAGTCCTGCGCTCCAAGGACTGTCTGGCAGCTGGACCAGCTGAGCCAGTGCCGCTGCCTGCTCGGCGGCGCGACCGACTGCCGCCTTCGCCTCTTCCGATGAGAAGCTCTCGGGAGAAACTGGCTCGAAGGCCTCGGCGTCATACTCTTGGAGGACTCTCTCCACCGCCGACTTCGACAGCTGGCCATTGGCCAAACGAGTCTCGTGGCCGGCATCCTCTAGCAACGCAGAGAGGAGCAGACTGCGATCGAGACTGTTACCCTGACGATCGAGCAAGACACCCTCGGCGCCGCGGAGAACGCCCTGGTACGGCACCCAACGGGTGTGTTGCTCCACCCAATCGACGACTTTCTCGGCCTTGAAGTCGGCCCCCTCCACCACCAAGGCTCCGTCGAAGCGACCCTGCGGCAGCACCTTCAGGAGCTCGTTCGCCTCGGCATAGAGATTCTTGGTCGACTCGATGGCTTCTTCGAGCTCTGCTTCCGTGAGCGCCACCTCCTGGCTGACGGACGTATGGGCGAAGTGGATTCCTACAGCAAACAGAGCTACAACTAGTACACGCCTACGAATCCACATGCCCGGCCTCCGATCTTCGGGTTGTCTGGCCTATTGGGTCCCTGTTGCTATGTTACATGATTTGGCACTGGAATCCGCCATCTCGAACCCGAGCGGTTCCATACCGCTCTGACCGCCGAAGGGAAGCCCGATCACTGGTTGGAGTCGAAACGCGAACCTCCTGCAAAGCAGTCAGCAAACCAACATGTAGCTGACGATTTCATGGGCGCCGGACCTCAGATTGACCTGCCCGGACGAGTTGGTTGCGCGGATCCACGCGGTAGAGACAAGTGACGTGCTGATTGAGACCAGGTGAGCTTGCGGACAAGGTTCGACTAGCGTGTCTTCACTTTCCGGAACTAGCAGCCAAGGCTGGGGGGCCTGACTCTTGGCTCTTCACCCTGCGCCACAACCAGGCTGCGAATGCAGCGTTCAGCGCCAGCCCGACGTACCCGACCTCGGGGCCGTAGATGGACGTCTCCTGGACACCGAGTGCGCCGACTTTCGCCCCGTAGGCAAAGAGCCCGTAGGCCAGGGCGTTCCAGACCGCGTGGCTGACGCTCGCGACCACCGCTGAGCCCGAGATCAGCCGCAGCATTCCCCAAACCAAGCCGAGAAGAAGCGCGTTGGGCAGGTAGACGAAGATCTGCGCCAAGGGCAGGTTGAACCCGGTCTCCAGAGAGACCGCCGAAACGTGCCAGGCACAGAAGGCGATGCTGCTCCAGATCAGGACCT
The DNA here is from genome assembly GCA_947259195.1 of Thermoanaerobaculia bacterium. GTDB lineage: Bacteria > Acidobacteriota > Thermoanaerobaculia > Multivoradales > JAHEKO01 > JAUVRX01. Next base: position 21,543 of record CAMYLC010000163.1, read on the forward strand.
GGTTCTGGGTCCGCCCCGCCTTTCCGAGGGAGGCCCATAGCCAGCCCCTGAAGAAGCCTTCTTCGGTCAAGAGCACCATGAAAACCCCAACGGTGCTTCCCACCATGAGCTCGATCCAGAAGCGCTTCCAGTCGGTGCCCGAAAGATCGACGGCACCTGCCAGCAGGGCGACCACAGTAGCGGCGCCGATCACCACGAACGGATACAGCAGCGCCAAGCCGTAGTCCTTCGACCGCCCCCAGGCAAGGCCCATCTCCTGACGGGAAAACCCCTCCCAGTACCAGAGCAGGAGGCCAAGTGGCAGCAAGGGTAGGGCACTGAACACAGACAGATCATTGGCATCCATCGTGGTGGTGATGGCGATCGCGGCCAGGATTCCGACGAGCGGACGGATGAGACGACGGTCCATATTGACCTCCTTCGAGTAGCCCAGGGTGGTCTAGGCCGAATTGTACGGACTCGCAGACTTTCGCGCTGGCGCGAGTGACCATCACTACGAATGCTAAACTCCGCAGTTAACACCCAAGGCGAGAATTCCAGGCGAAAGGCCAGCCTCAGTGGCTGTTTTCTGCCACGAATCCGTTTCGGTAGGTAGGGGTCACTTCTCCGAATGAGGATCTCTTGTGTATGAGTGCACCAGCCACAACTCTAGCTCGCAACCTCTCCTCGACGGCCCTTCTGCTGCTCATTGCGGCGACAGGCGCCTATTCTCAGCCCTCCCTCTACGAGGTCGAGCCCAACAACACTCCGGCCGAGGCCACCGAGATCTCGGGCGAGGTCCTGGTGATCGGAGCGATGGAGGGCGGAGACCAGGATGCCTATCGATGGACGGTCTCCGATGTCGACGCGCAGAAGCGCTGGACTCTCGAGCTCCAGGGGATTCCAGGCAGGTTGACCCTGGTCGAGGTGATTCAGGTCGAGTACGCCGACAACGGCATCGACGTTGTCGGGACAGACCGACTCTTCAAGATGGGCACTCGGGACGGCTCGAAGCCCTCGATTCACGAAGATCTGTTGTTCGAGCCGGGGGAGTACATCCTTGGAGTAGCACACGGCGGTGGGGGTGGCGGCAGCGCTTACCGCCCGCCAGTCGACAGCGTCAGTTTCGGGGATCAGGGCGTCACCAAATCGGCTGACACCTCGGAGCCCGGTGGTTACCGCCTGACGATCCGAGAAGGCAGCAGTCTTCATCTCGAACAGAAGCCGCAAGACCGCGCGACTGTCGAATCCGCCTACAAGCTTCGTCTTGGCTCGGAGAACGCCGCCTATCTCGAGACCCCTGACACCTGGTACAGGTTCGACATCTCCGACAAGGATGCCAGTCAGAGCTGGGATCTCAACGGCCAAGTTCCGGTGGGCCGCCAGGTGAACTCATTTCTCTACGCGAGTGATGGCACTCAGCTTGCCAAGACCTCCTCGGATGGCAAGGGAAGACTCTCGTTTCGCGACCTCGGTCTGGAAGTCGGCTCCTATACCGTCGAGCTCGCCAGCCAGGATTCCGGCTACATCCGCACTCTGATCGCTACTTCGGTCGGCCAGCGCATCGAGGGTGCCGAGGCCGAGCCCAACGACTCATGGAAGCTCGCCAACCGGGCGAGTCTCTCTCAGCCCGTGACCGGGCGCATGGCAAAAGGAAACGAAGCCGACTACTTCCTTTTTTCTCTTGACGACGCCACGGCCGATCACGTCCTGGAGTTGAAGCTCGAGACAGGCGGCGAACAACAGATTCAGCTTTGCCTGCTCGACAGCCGGGGTCAGAGACTCCAATGCCGCTCGGCAAAGGGCACTGTCGGGTTGCCCGATCTCGTCTTGACGCCTGGGGAATGGGGCTTTGTCGCCGAACGCGGTCCCGAAGGCGCCGAATACACCGTCACACTGTCACAGCAAGGATCCATCGAGGCCGGCCGCGAAGCAGAGCCCAACGACAGGGTCGAGTTCGCTTCCGGGGTCCCTTCAAACAACCGCATCAAGGGACGCTTCTCCGGCACCGACACCGACTTCTACAAGGTGCTCGTCACCGACGAGCCGCAGCTCTGGCGCTTCCAGGTGATCGGTGACGAGATCCACGAGCTCGCCTACAACGACGGCGCTGGCATTCAGAACCAGGTCTATCGGGCGCCAGCCGGTCAACGGCGCGTGAGGCTCGACAACGTCTTTCTGATGCCCGGCATTCACCACGTGAGAGTGAGCGGTCGCGATGGCGGCACCTATACTCTGCTCGCCCGAGCCATCGGGCCACCGGATCCGAACGGCGAGTTCGAGCCCAACGACGACACCAGCCGCATGCAGCCGCTGCGCTTCGGGCAGACCCGCACCGGCCTGCTCGAGGACGGGCAAGACTCCGACAACTACCGTTTCTATCTTGGGGCTTGGGATCGCATCCGGCTGACGATCGCACCGCCGCCCGATGGCGAGATCATGGCCCATCTCTACTGGGACAAATCGAGCTTCAAGCAATTCAACCGGCCGCAACCAGGCCAGAAGGTCATCCTCGAAGGGCTCTTCCCGCCGGGCGACTATCGGCTGGCACTGAGCGCCAAGACGACCAGTGAGGCCGAGTACAGACTCAGCCTCGAACGCCTCGAGCGCTTCGGCTGTCCGACCGACTGCGAGCCCAACGACAATCTCGACTTTGCCAACCCACTGCCGGCCGAGCACATCGTCGAAGGGCGGGTCCACGAATGGCGAGACAGTGACTGGTATCGATTGCCGTTGTTCGATGAGCCGGCTGAGATCATACTCAGTTCAGAACCCAGGCACGAAGTCCAGGTCGTTACACGCGCCTATGCCGCACGAAGTGTCGTTGCCTGGGATCACGAGGCCGAGCTCTGGCGTGGCACGGTCCCGGCCGGCTCCCAGCACTACTTGCAGGTGAAGGGTAGTCCTAATTCACCCTACCGGCTCGAGGTCCGCTTCCCGAAGGGTCCGGCCGTCCGGACTGAACCCGCCGAGCTGTCTCTCGAGCTGTCTCTCGAGCTCGAAGCCGCCGAAGTCGGCGCCTACCGCCACTACGGTCAACAGGTCGAAGGAAGACTCCTCCTGACCAACAAAGGCTCCGCATCGGCCAGCGTCTCGCTGCAGGCAGTCACCAGCGACTTTCGCTGGCAGGTGGAGCTCATGGAGACCGAGAAGACAATACCTGCAGGCGGCAAACAAGTCGTGCCGCTGACGCTGCTTGTCCCAGCAGACGCCTGGGCCGACTGGCCGGTGCGCCTCAGCGTGCAGGCCACAACGAATGAAGGAGCCAGGCGCGAGACGTTCTTCGAGATCAGCGCCGGGAGGGAGACACCCCCGGTGAACGCCGTCTATGGCTGGACGGTTCCAGATGAGCTGCGGGGCGGCTTCAATGTCGCCTGGGAGGCTCTCGGCGGCCGCTGGACCGGTGAGAAAGACACCGTCATCGGAACAGGCTTTCCCTATCTCTTCGACGGCATGATGGTCGAGAACTTGGGGCTTCAGATGCGTGGTGGCACCGAGCTCCATGAAGACGATGTAGTCGTCGAGCTGGCCGGAGAAGAACCCATCGAAGTGGCCGGGCTGATGCTCTCAGAGCTTGCGGGCACAGACGCCCTGCGATTCCTGCACAATCTCGACTTCGCGGTCTCGCTGGACGGCAAGCAGTTCATACCCGTGGTCGAAGACGAACTCATGCCTATCAAGGCTGAGCAGGCCTTTGTTCTCGATCGACCGACCCTGGCGCGATATGCCCGGCTACAGCTAAGACGGGCCTTCGACGGTACCGCTGGACCCAGTCTGGGCTTCGGTGAGCTCAAGGTGATCGCCAAGCCAGGAATCGACATTTCCGGCGGCAAGGGATTCAACGTGGCCGCTCCCGCCCTAGGCGGCCATGTCGTCTGGTCGCGGCCAGCGATTTCCGCATCCAACTGGGATGGGGACATGCTGCGCGAGGACGAGAAGTACAACCAGCGGCGGGTCAAGGCTGGACAGGCGCTCGATTGGGTTGTCGGGTTTCACCACGATCGTGCCGCCCAGATCACCCGTCTCGAGTGGGCCGACTCACCAAAGCTGCCGCCCGGCACCAGAATCGAGAGCGTCTCCGTCGCCATCAGCCTGAACTCACCGGTGGGACCGTGGCAACCCCTCGGGGAGTGGAATCTCTCGTCGGGTTCGATGCCGACGTTTACCCTGGATCAACCGACTTGGGCCCGGTTCGTCAAGTTCTCCGTGGCAGGACCGGAGGCGCAGAAGACCCATTCCCTGCCCGCGGTGCTGCGCATCTGGGAACGACCGACCGCGGAGGAGTACCGTTCGATCCTGGCTGAATGGGGATTCGCCAACCAGGCAGCCATCTACGAGGAGCTCCACCCGCTGCGGACCGACAAGCCGTTCAAAGCCGCCGGTCACGAATCGAAAGCCAAAGCGGCGCCCCTAGAGTTCGGTCGACTCGTCGACGGACAGGTCGTCCTCGGCCAGCACGAGCACTGGTACAGGCTCAACGTCCCGGAGGATCAAAACTCCATCACGATCTCTATTGGGGGCGACCCGTCGGTCAGAACAGCGGTGCATCTCGAGAACAATGGCGGCGAGCCGGTACTGCTCAGGAGGCTCACACAGGAGAGCACACCACACCTTCACACCTTCGAGGCGATAGTCGAACCCGGTGGCTCCTACTATCTGAAAGTCGAAGAACCACCGCGCAATGTGGTCTTCCTCTGGGATACCAGCGCCAGCGTCGGTGCCTACCTGCCGGTGATCTATAACTCTCTTTTGGCCTACGCCGAGGATGTGGTGCCCGGCCGCGACGCCGCGAATCTCATCCCCTTTGGCGGCAAACTCTTGCTGCGCGACTGGTACGGCGAGCCTTACATACTGCAAACGGTCCTCAACGACTACCCGCGCAAGGAGAGCTCGAGCGAGGCCGAGGGAACTCTGTATACGGCCACGAGGGCGCTGGCTCCCCGTGCCGGTACCAAGGCAATCGTGATGGTGACCGATGCCGCCACCAATCGCTACCCGTTGGTATGGGACGAATTCGAGCGGGTCCAGCCACGTGTTTTCGGACTCGGCGTCGGCTCACAAGGCGCGCTCGGCCGTCACCCGGCTCGCGAACAGGATCTGATGCAGGATTGGTCACGGGTCAACGGTGGGCACTACACCTACTTGCTCAGTGAGGGAGAGATGGAGATCGCCTTTGACCGCGCAGCGACGATGCTGCGACGACCCGCTGGATACACCCTCGAGGTTGTCAGCACCTTCAAAGAGACGCCTGGTCCCGGTTCACTCCAAGTGATTGCCACGGACTCTGGAAGCGCTGCCGGCGCCGTCGAGCTCATCCTCGACGCCTCAGGCTCGATGCTCAAGCGTCTGGAGGGCAAACGACGCATTGTGATTGCCAAGGAAGTGTTGACCGAGGCCGTCACCGAGCACATCCCGGCCGGCACGCCGGTCGCCCTGCGGGTGTTTGGCCACAAGGAGCCCAACTCCTGTCGTACCGATCTGGAATTATCACTCCGCCCTCTGCTGCCGGCTGCTGCCTCCCAGGTGATCCAGCGTGTCGAGGCCAAGAACTTGGCCAAGACCCCAATCGCAGACTCGCTGGCCAAAGTCGAATCGGACCTCAAAGCTGCCAAGGGTCGCAAGGTCATCGTGCTGGTCACCGATGGCGAAGAGACCTGCGAGGGAGATCCTGAGAAAGTCATCCAGAAGCTCCAGGACAAGGGCTTCGACATCTCTCTCAACATCGTCGGTTTTGCCATCGACGATGTCGACCTCGCGTCGCAATTCGAGAGTTGGGCCAGACTCGGCGGAGGCCGCTACTTCTCGGCCAGCAGCGAAGAGGGCCTGAGTGAGGCACTGAAGGGGGCTCTGCAGACCCCATTCGCCGTCTACGACACCGGCGGCACGCTCGTTGGCGAAGGGGTCGTCGGAGGCGACTCAATCGAGCTCGATCAGGGCTTCTACCGTGTCGTGGTACAGACCTCGCCACCGCAGACATTTTCCAAAGTCGAGGTGCCAGGAGAAAGGGAGGTCCAGATCGAGCTGGCTGCCGGAGGCAGCTGATCGCCAGCACCTCGGCCGACAATTTCGTAAGATGCTTGAAAGACCGCATCAATCGAAGCCTCGCCGTCCTGCTTGCCCTCGAGGGACCGTGCCATGATCCGACAAACACTAGCCATCCTCGTGCTCCTGGCATCTGCGCTTCCCGCCGACGCCCAGTTCAACCTCAACAAGATCAAGAAGGCTGTCGACACCGCGACCGAGGTCGCCGAGGTGGTGGATGACTTCACATTCTCGGAAGCCGAGGAGATCGAGCTGGGGCTGGCCATTAGCAACCGGATCCGGGCCCGATACGGCGTCGCCCAGGACGTCGACGTAACTCGCTACATGAGTCTTGTGGGCGCCACGGTGGCCCAGAAGAGCGGCCGGCCCTCGATTCCCTGGCGGTGGATCGTTCTCGACTCCGACATAGTCAATGCTTTCGCCGCGCCCGGTGGCTATGTTCACGTAACACGCGGCGCTCTGGCGGTCATCAAGAGCGAGGCGGAGTTGGCCGGAGTGCTGGCCCACGAGGCCGCACACATCACCCGCAAGCACACCTTGAAGGCCCTACAGAAATCCTTAGGGATGGAGCTCGCCCAGAACCAGGCCTCGTTCACGGTGGGCTCGGCACTCTTCGAAGCGGCTGCGGATCAGGCAGCCAGAGCGGTGCTTGCAGGCTTCGGCCAGTCCGAGGAGCTGGAGGCTGACCAGGTGGGCGTCGAGATCGCTGCCCGGGTTGGATATCAGGCTGCTGGCCTGACCAATTTCCTCGGCACCCTGAACGCTCTCACTGCTGGCTCCTCCTCGAGCTCTGCTCTGTTCCGCTCGCATCCCGAAACCGACGAGCGGATCAAGAAGCTCAACAAGACGATCCGGCAAAATCATCTGGACGGTGGGGTTTGGCTGGCAGAGCGCTACGCTGTCTATGTGACCTACGAAGTCGCGGCAGCAAGCACAGGCGGACCCGGGGTCGCGGGGGGGCGGGGCGTGGCCGGCTCGAGCGAAGGCGATGCACCCGCAGAGGACGAGGTGGCAGAAGAGGACAAGGAGGACGATGGCGGGTTCTCGCTCGCCAAGCTTGTCAATCCCTTCGCCATGGGCGAGGAGGAGGAGTCGGCGGAGGTGACGGGTGCCGGCGCAGGGCGGGCCGTGGGTGAAGAGGCTGGCGAAGACGAAGGCGGCGTCAAGACCACCGAGATCGTCGAGATCCAGCTGACCCCCTCAGAAATCGGAGCCTTCCAGAGAGAGGGCGGCCTCAAGTAGGGTCCCCTCGTGAGGAGACCATCCAAGCGTGCAGCCTGGGTAGCGCTGGCGGTCGCCAGCGCCTTGATTGGCTTGGCTCTCAGCGAAACACGCATTCTTCAGACGCTCGAGCTCAAGACCCTCGATCTGCGGTTTCGCCTCCTAGGTGACCAGGGTGTTGCCTCATCCGACATCGTATTGGTCGCCATCGACGATGCCAGCATCAAGACCCTGGAACCCGCTGTCGGTCGGTGGCCGTGGCCGCGTGACACCCATACCGTCCTGATCAGCTATCTGGAGCGCGCCGGGGCCCGTCTGCTTGTCTTCGACCTCCTCTTCCTCGAGCGCGATGCGCAGAACCCCGAGGGGGATGCTGCCTTTGCTGAAGCGACTGCGGAGGCAGGCAATGTCGTCCACTCCATTCACCTCGGGAATCAACAAACCGTTGAACCTCCGGCCGATTTACTGACCAGAGCTTCGATGCCCTCCGTCGGCGGCTTCGATACCTTCGCGGGAGTGGATTTCCCTCTGGAGCCCGTCGCTCGCGGTGCTACGGCTCTGGGGCACGTCGCCATGGCATTGGATCAGGATGGTCCCTGGCGGCGCTATCTGCTCCTCGCCGGGCACGAAGACCGCCTGCTACCCTCGCTCGCCCTGATCACTGCATTGGCCAGTGAGGGTAAGGCTCTGGACTCACTCCACGTTGTGGACCACGAGGTCCAGGTTGGGGAGACCGAGATTCCCCTCGGCGCGGATTGGCGTCTGCCGATCTGGTTCAACGGTGGTTCCGGCACTTACACCAAGTACTCCTACGGCCAGCTCTTCTACTCTGAGCTCCAGCTCCGTGAAAACCAGGAACCAGGCCTCGATCCTGACCTCTTCGTTGACAAGATCGTGATCGTCGGCCTCTCGGCAGCCGGCCTACACGACATCTTCACGACGCCCTACAGCGGTGGACGTGGCGAGCAGGGCGAAGGACTCGGCAAGATGCACGGCTTCGAGATTCACGCCAACGTGATCGATGATCTCCTGCATGGGAGATTCCTGAGGCAGGCGCCCTTCTGGCAGCATCTTGGACTGGCGCTCTTGGTGGCGGTTGTCACGGTTTGGCTGACCCTCTACGCCGGCTTGATCGCTGCCATCGTCGGGGCGATGGTCGTGCCGGTGGCTTACCTGGCGCTGGTCCAGTGGGACTTCGGCCATCGCTATCAACTACCCGTCGTCCCAGTGATGCTCTCCTGGGCGCTGGCATTGAGCGCGGGATTCGTCTACCAGTATTGGGTGGAGTCAGCCGAGAAGCGCAGGGTCAAGCGGATCTTCTCCCGCTACGTCTCACCCGATGTCTACCGAGAGTTGCTGGACAACCCCGACGCAGCCTCGCTCGGCGGGACTCGACGCGAGATGAGCGTGCTGTTCTCCGACCTGCGGGGCTTCACGACTTTCTCTGAGGGACGCACACCTGAGGAGGTCATCGATCAGCTCAACGAGTACTTCGCCGCTATGGTGGAGGTGGTCTTCGCCCATCGCGGCACGGTGGACAAGTTCGTGGGCGACATGATCATGGCTCTCTTTGGCGCTCCCCTGGAGGATGCCGCTCACGCCGACAACGCCGTGCGCTGCGCCCTGGCCATGCAGCAACGCCTGCGGGAACTCAACAAGACTTGGCGAATCGACGGCCGCCCAGAGCTGGCCAGCGGCATCGGCATCAACAGCGGCGAAATGGTGGCGGGCAACCTGGGCTCGGAGAAGATCCAGAGCTATACCGTGATCGGTGACAATGTGAATCTCGGTGCTCGAATCGAGTCGCTGTGCAAGGAGTTCCAGGCCGAGATTCTCACCAGCGAGTTCACCGAGGCCCGGCTCACCGGCGACTACACCCTCGACGAGCTCGGCGAGGTAACCGTCAAGGGTAAGACCCGACCCGTGAAGATCTTCCGCGTGCCACTTTCGACTTCCTAAGACCATCCAGGACTACAGGTCCCAGCCATGGCCGCTGGTTGTATTAGGCCACGCCCGAGGCTCTCCCCCGTCGTCCTGGGCCTCCGGCTGGAGACCTCAGACGCGGCCTTGCGCCATCGCAATGCTCAGAGATCGAAGAAAGGATCGGTTCGGGGGAGGCTCAGTGCCTTACAGCCTCAACGGTGCCAGAGGTTCGGCGTGGGGACCTCCGGAGGGTTCTTGCAGCGGAAGGGAGGATAGCCCTCTGGGGGCCCCACGTCGGACCCCTACACGAAGGGCTAACATTAATGCACCAATGGCCGGTAGCGGCACCAGCCGCTTCAGGAAAGCGAGAAGAAAGTTCGGATCCGGCGTAGGAATGTCTGCTCGTCCTCGAGAGAGACTTCGGCAGCGTCTCGGCTGCGCCGATCTTCCAGCGTCTCCAAGGTGTCCAGGCGGCGGGCTGCAAGAGCCCGACTCAGGGACTCGGCGATGCGCGGGTCGCCCTCCAGAGTCGCAGCTAGCGCCGGCTTGGAGAGAACGAGAACACCGCAGGGATCCCTGGCGATCACCGTGGCACTGCGGGGCTCACCGGTCAGCAGCGACATCTCGCCGAAGAAGGCCCCTTCCTCCAGGATCGCCAGGTCCACGTGCTTGCCCTCCTGTTCGGGATCGGACTTGGTCACCCGCACCGCCCCCTTTTCGACCACGAAGAGAGAGTCGCCCTCGTCTCCTTCGCTGACCAGAATCTCGCCTGCATCGAACAGCTTGCGCTGCGATGAAGCCGCGAGCTGCCGCACGATCTGATCGTCGAGCTCGTGGAAGATGTCGACTCTAGAGAACAGCTCAGACGCCTTGCGCAGGGCCTTGCCCTGTCGATGCTGCTCCATATCTGGAGCCTCGTGCATGTGAATCGTGCGGATGGGAAAGGGTATCTCGATGCCGTGGCGTTTGAGCTGGTACCAGATGCGGGAGTTGACACCATCCCTGAAGCGCGAGACATTGGCCGCCCGCCGCGTCCAGACTCGCATGAAGTAGGTGATGGCGTGGTCGTCGAAGCTCTCGAGGTGAATGCGGACCGCTGGTCGCTCGAGGGCACCCGGGGCCGAATGCGCTGCCTTGCGCAAGACCTCCTTGATCTCCGCTGGAGGCACACCGTAGGGCAGGCCGATGCGAATCTCCACGGCGAAGGGCCGCTCGCCCGATCCGTAGTTGATCAACCGAGACACCGAGAGATTGGCGTTGGGCTCGTAGACGTCGAGGCCCTCTTTGGTCCTCAGATGGGTGCTGCGCCAGGACATGTCCACGACCTGTGCCCGAACACCTCCTTCGATCACCAGCCAGTCACCGGGCCGAAACGGCTTTTCCAGATCGAGCGCCATGCCTGAGAAGACGTTCTTCAGCGTGTCCTGCAGCGCCAGGCCGATCACAGCCGATAGCACAGTCGAAGAGACCAGCACTGCACCGACTGGCTGGTTCAGGATCTCGGTGGCTGCGAAGAGACCGACGGCGATCAGTAGCCCGAGTCTCAGGACATCCCTCGCCAGCTTTGGCACCAGTGGCCCCTGATCCTTGCCCCAGGGTCGCTGAAGGATCAACGAATCGACGAGTGCATAGAGAACCAGAGCGGTGAGCAGCAGCGCTACGGTGGACGCGACGCCACCGACAGCCGAGGCGAGCAGGTCGATCCCCAGGCTCTGCAAGGCAGCAAGCGTGGCAAGGCTCAATGCCCAGAGGTGATAGAGGAGATTGAGATGAAACTGCGGAAGGCGCTTCCTCAGCAAGAGATACAAGACCTCCAGAACGAGGATCACCCCTGCGCCAACTGCCACTGCCGTCAGCCACTGGCCTGACATCATTGTGGCTGAAGCTTACTAGAATGGGCGACAGCCTCATTAGATCTGCTCTAGGAGGAGCTTCATGAGTATCCAGGAAGTGATGCGAGAAATCGGTGAATTTCTAGCGACACCGCTGCACACGATAGGAGATACGGAGAGGACGGTGGGCACTACCTTGACCGTCGCACTCATGGTTCTGGTGACGTGGTGGCTCGCGCGTCTCTTGAGCAAGTTCATCATGCGAGCCTTCAAACGGCGAGGCACCGTGGATCACGATGCCGTTCGCCCCTACGCTCGGGCGGCTCAGGTACTCGTCCTGGTCGTGGATTCTCTGCGGGGCCTGCGCCGCGCGGCTTGATGGATACAGCTTTGGGAGGTGATGCCATGAGTTCGACTCGCCACGCACCACGGCACTTCCAACAGGAGGGAGAGAAATGACACTTCGCGTCCGCAAACCGCCGGTGGGTGCCGCCCCGGGAACCCTGGTCATGGATCCGGAGGCCTTGTCTTCGGTGGTGCGCGTTTTCAGTTATGACGAAGACACCCTCGAAGAGAACGAGTCCGTCGGCGTCGAAGAGATTGGAGAGCTGAGAACAGTTGGGCGCAAACTCTGGGTCGACGTCCAGGGTCTGGGAGACGAGCGACTCATGCGCCAGCTGGCGGAGAGCTTTTCCATTCATCCCCTTGCCCTGGAGGACGTGGTTCACGTGCGAGTCCGACCGAAGGCCGAGCCTTACGAGCAGAACCTGCTCATCGTTACCCGGATGCTGAGGCAGGGTCATGGAGACCCGTTGGATGTGGAGCAGGTGAGCCTGTTGATCGGAAGAGACTATGTGCTGACCTTCCAGGAGACGTACGGAGATGTTCTGGATCCCGTTCGCCGTCGCCTCAAAGTCCAAAACTCCCGCATCCGGTCGCACTCCTCGGACTATCTGGGTTACGTGATCCTAGACACCATTATCGACGCCTACTATCCACTGGTGGAGAGAGTGGGAGATCGGCTCGAGATCCTCGAGGAACGCGTGCTGAGTGAGGCGTCGCCGGAGACCCTCCGGGAGCTCAACTCCATGAAGACTCTACTGATGAAGCTGAAACGCGCGATCGTGCCACAACGAGAGGCGGTGAACACCCTGGTTCTTGACGACCATGAGCTGCTGAGCGAAAACGTCCGCATCCATCTTCGCGATACCCAGGACCATATCGTCCAGCTCGCGGAAGGGGTGGAACAGGCACGGGAGCTCGTCAATGGCTTGATGAACATCTATCTGACGGTTGTCAGCAACCGGATGAACGAGGTCATGAAGACGCTGACGATCGTCGCTAGCATCTTCGTCCCGTTGACCTTCATGGCTGGTATTTACGGTATGAACTTCGCGAACATGCCGGAGCTCGAGGTGAGCTGGGCCTACCCAACGCTGCTGGGCGCCATGACTTTGGTCGCCATCGGAATGGTGGCCTACTTCTGGCGCAAAGGATGGATCGGCCGCCGGTGAGCGAGAAGTTCAACCCGGTCATCCCCAGGTCTCGCATCTCCGTTCGATCTCCACGAGCCGAACTCGGGACGGATCCTTGTCGACCCTCTCGTGCCCGAGCAGACCGAGATCAGCGATGTGGCGTCGGGGCCTCCTACGGCAGAGTGCAATAAGAATGGGGTAGTGGTGGCCCTTGCGGTGCAGATTTCGAGTTCGCCCGACTACTCGCACCAAGAAGTCTCGGGCTCTCCGGGATCGGCGCTCTCGTCCAGGATCAGACGGGCGCTGCGCTGGAAGGTCAGATAGGACTTCGCCCACTCGAACAGAACGACGAGGCGGTTACGATATCCGATCAGGAAGAAGATGTGGATACACAGCCACGACAGCCAGGCTGGCAACCCAGACAAGTGCAGGCGGCCGATCTCGGCAACGGCTGCACTGCGACCGAGGGTCGCCATCGACCCTCTGTCCCTGTATCGGAACGTTTCGAGCGGCTTGCCACTCAGATGCCGCCGGATGTTTCGGACGGCATGGCGGCCCTGCTGGATTGCGGCCGGGGCAATGCCCGGGATCGGCTGTCCATCCTGCTCGAGATACGCGAGATCCCCGACCACGAAGACTTCCGGGTGGCCTGGAACCGTCAGATCGGCTTGCACCTTCACTCGACCGACCCGATCGAGAGGCACCCCGAGACTGCTACCGAGAGGTGAGGCCTCGACACCGGCCGCCCACAAGACGGTGCGAGCCGCTATTCTTCGCTGATCCACCCCGACTCCGGCGGAGTCGATATCGGTTACCAGAGCCTCTGTTTGGACTTCGACTCCAAGCCGCTCGAGCTGACGTCTGGCCCTTTTCGACAAGTCGGGTGGGTACGATGGGAGAACTCGCTTGCCGCCTTCCAGCAGCAGGATGTGAGCCTGGCTGGGATCGAAGCGCCGAAACTCCCTGACCAGGGTATGGCGAGCGAGCTCGGCAACAGCTCCGGCCAGCTCGGCGCCGGTCGGACCGGCACCGATGACGACGAAGGTCAGCCAGGCCTGCCGAGCTATAGCATCCTCCTCCATCTCGGCTCGCTCGAAGGCCACCAGGATGCGACGGCGAATCTCCAACGCGTCCTCGATGGTCTTGAGCCCCGGAGCGACCCGTTGCCAGTCGCCGTGGCCAAAGTAAGAGTGCGAAGCACCTGTGGCGATGATCAGATAGTCATAGTCGATCGACCGGCCGGTGGACAACGAGATGCGGCGACTCGCCATGTCGACCCCCAACACATGGGCCATCAAGACTGTGGTGTTGCGAGCGCGTCGCAGGATCTGGCGGATCGGCGCGCCGATGTCGATGGCGCTCAGACCGGCAGTTGCGACCTGATAGAGCAATGGCTGGAAGAGATGATGATTGCGGCGATCGATCAGCGTGACTCGGACCGGAGCCCGGCTCAAGGCTTTCGCCGCATAGAGACCGGCGAAACCTCCTCCGACAATCACTACGTGGGGCCGATGAGACGCCATCGCGTCGTGAATCTAGCACTTCGAAGGCTTGCATCTGAGGTCGAAGCCCAAGGACATCACAAGTGACTATTGCCCCGTTCCGGCAATTCTGCAGAGTTCCTCCCTCCAATACCGAAGAGAAGCTACAATCCAGCCCAAAACCACGGCGACAAGCAGGAGAGCCGAAAAAGAGCAGAAGATGACGGAACAATGCGCACACATGGATCAGGTACGAGACGTCTCACCCCAGACTCACGGCTGCGAAGAGTGTCTCGAGACCGGGCATGCACTGATGCAATCTGCCGAGCCTGGCGAGAGCTGACGCTGGTGCTACATCGACCAGACCTACTTACGGAGCTGAATCATGACGAGAAGAGAGCTCGAGTATGAGAGTGACGCCATCATCGTCACCTATGATCCGAAACGATGCATCCATGCCGAGGAGTGCATTCACGGCCTTCCTGGTGTCTTCGAAAAGGACAGGCGTCCATGGATCGACCCAGCTCAGGGACAGGCGGATGAGATCGCCGCGGTCGTAACTCGCTGCCCAACGGGTGCCCTATCCTTCGAGCGCAAAGATGATGGGCCTGCCGAGTCGTTGCCGCCGCAAAACACTGCGGTTCTTGCTCAAGATGGACCGCTCTACGCCGTGGGCAGGATCGAGATCGCGACCTCGGAGGGCTTGCAGAACGAGACCCGCGTGGCCTTGTGCCGCTGCGGTGCCTCCAAAAACAGACCCTTCTGCGACAACAGTCATGTCGAAGCCGGGTTTGCCGATTCAGGCGGGATCGGCGAGGGTCGGCTGATACCGTCGGAAGAGGTCGGCCCCGAGGCCCCGGTTGCTTTCACGGCTGCCCCGAACGGCCCTCTGCTGGTCAGTGGGTCGCTGACGATCAAGAGTGCCAATGGGTCCCAGAGCTGTTCAGGAGCCAAGGGCGCACTCTGCCGCTGCGGGGCCTCCAAAAAGAAGCCTTTCTGCGACGAGACTCACGCCGCCAGCGGATTTGAAGCGGACTGAACCAGCTGTTCGGCGATACACCTCCCCTTTGAGAACCGAGGCACGGCACACCGATCAGCCCTGGTGGAGAGGCCTTCAGTCTCATCTTTCGCTCCTGCACGTCCGGACTCGAAATCAAGAGTTGGTGGTGGACCCACCAGAAGGGCAAGAGACTCGGCAAGAAGAAGTCCGGGTGGGCAGACCGGAGCTGCAGACAACTCAGGCGGGATCGGTCGGGCCAGTCGACTCAGACTCGAGCTTGGACTCGGTCTCGGTCGGACCGCATGCCTTCCGGCGACCTGCCGGATCGGGGACCCCTCACGTGGGTACCCCCATACGCGGCAGTATCACGTACTGAAGCAGTATCCAGCCCACGATGATGCCGATAAAGAGGTAGTTGTCCATAGCTCTTGCCCTCGTCCCTCTCTTCAAACAGGAGCTCATCGAATTTCATTCCCCATCGGCATCTCCCGAATGTCCTAGAGGCACCCTCGCCCCCTCCCGTTGGCGCTCGCAAGAGGCGCCGCTCCTGCATGACTCCAAGTCGTCAAAGACCAGCCGAAGGTACGCCGGCTGCCTCAACCCCAAGCCCTCAGAGAACGCCCGGCGGTGAGCCGGGCGCCTGGACCGTCACTACCCGAGCCGATAGCAAACGCTAGCGGCGAAATCGAATACACTTGCGCCGACTCAGGGCGCCGCGTTCGAGGCGTCCTCCGGGGGAGGCAAGCAATGCAGGAGATGTTCTCCAAGCGGTGGTTTCGAATTCTCATCGGCATTCTGGCCGTGCTGGCGTCCGTGTTCATGGGGCGCTATCAGCGTCAGACAGGACCCACATATCCGGTGTCCGTGAGCGAGGAGCTTGCCGGCTCGAGCATCTCCGGCGAGTTGATTCGCACCCATGGCGGGGCCGGGGACGCCCATGTCACTCTGACCGTTGAGTCCACCACGGCCGAGGGAGAAGTGGTCTGGCGGCGCTATCCCACCAACGATGACTGGAGCAGGCTTCCTATGCGCCGCAGTGAAGGTGAGCTCGCCGCTGACCTTCCTCATCAGATTCCCGCAGCCAAGCTCGAGTATTCGGTGCGGCTGACCGACAGTGGACAGGAGCTGATCCTGCCGCATCAAGAGACGGCCGTGATCCGGTTTCGAGACGAGGTGCCAGCCTGGCTTCTCATACCCCATATCATCTTCATGTTCGTTTCGCTGGCCATCGTCTTCAGGGCAGCGTTCGGAGCCTTGTTGGGAGAGGACAACGTGCGCCGCTTCATACCCTGGGCGCTCGGATTCCTCATCCCTGGCGGTTTCCTCCTTGGGCCCCTGGTTCAGAAGTTCGCCTTCGACGCCTACTGGACAGGCTGGCCCTTTGGTGGCGACTGGACCGACAACAAGACTCTGGCCGCATTGGCCGCCTGGCTGGTCGCGTGGTTCATCTGCCGGAGTTGGCCTCGCCTTGAGCGAGTCGCCGTCCTCTTCGCATCCATCGTCATGCTCGGGGTCTACCTCATCCCCCACAGCATTCACGGCAGCGAGCTCGACTGGTCCCAGATGGAACCGACGGTAGCAGAGCCAGCCCCCGAGGCAGCCAACGGCGGCCAGACCCCTAATCCCTTAAGCCCCTAAGCCTCTATTTTCTTGTGCTGTTCCCGAGGTCCGTCCGGGAACCCTCGAGGGGGTTCTTGCAGCGGAAGGGAGGAAAGCCTCCTGGGGGGTCCCGGACGGACCTCCACACACCAACCAGATTGGATAGATGCACCAACGGCCGGCAAGGGCGCCGGCCGCTTCAATGCGTTATTGCCCCACTGCCTCAGTGTTTGTGCACGTCTTTGTGCATCAGGCGCCGGCTGGCCTTCAAACGCTCGCCGGCGGGTAGGGCCTTCAAGCGAGCATTGAGCCCTTCATCGGACTCCCCTTCGAGCTTGCCGGCCACGAGGTCGATGAGGCGAGGCGCAAATCCTCTGTCTTCGAAGAACTCCCGACTCTCACGCAGGGTTCTGGCGGCTTCCACGGCACTTGCCGGCAGTTGGTCCAGAGATTCTGCCGCCTCTGGGATCTCGGCGCTGCCATCGCTCACCTCGAGTCGGCGGGCCAGGTCCTCCGACTCGTCAGAGGAGAGCCCCTCTTCGACACAAAGGGTCACGGCGGCCAGGAGAAGCTGCGAAAATGCGCTGCCGTCCGGGCTGCGATATTCCACCGTAGTCCGAGCAATGCTCTCGGGGTAGGCACCTGATTCGTCCGGGTTCATCACTTGATCCAGCCGACCCTCGGTGCCGAAATCCAAGGGGACCCGGATGAGGCTGGTGCGGTTCCGCTCTCCCCAGCAGACACTCGTCGGCGCCTCCTGCCCCGGTACCAGACGTAGATAGCTCGCCGCTACGGTGTTGCCGAAGGCAGTCAGCGGCGCCGCCCTTTCCAGTAAGCCTCCAATCATGCGGAGTGACTCTTCCGAGAGCTCGCCACCAGCATCGCGCATGATGCTCTGGCCAGATCGCTTCAGGGCCAGGTGCAGGTGCAGGCCACTGCCAGCCATGCCCTGATCGAGCTTCGGCACGAAGGTTACCGACGCGCCGTGGCGATCGGCGATCACCCTGACCAGCCAACGCGTAACGGCCAGCCAGCAGGCCAGGTCCTCGATCGGCATGAGATCGAACTCCAACTCATACTGCTCTACCCTTCGGCCGTCGAGCTCGGGCTGCTCGGACTCCAGTCGATCGATGTAGCCCACCTCACTGTGGCAGTACTTGACCTTGCCGGAAACAGCCGACGCCACGCGCAGGATCTCGTCGGCCACGGTGTGACCATGCAGATAGGGCGCGCTCTGGTGATAGTTGCGTTGCGATTTGCCGGTGAACCGGTCGTCGGTTCGTTCGAGAACCAGATAGAACTCCAGCTCGGCCAGGGCCTCCAGCTCGAGGCCAGTCTGGCTACGCAAGCGCTCGGCGGCAGTTACCACGACGTTGTCCGGAGTGCTGGTGCACGGCCGACCCCGATGGTCGACAAAGCGACAGACGATGTCCAGCTCGTCCGCAGCGAACGGATTCAAGAAAGCCCAGCGATAGACCGGTACGGCGTAGAGGTCGCTCTCGCCGGTTGGAAAGAGCCCCGGGAAGAGACTCGACCCGTCGACCCGCTCACCTCCAGTCAGAATTCGCTCGAGGTACTCACGGTCGTTGACAGGTAGCCGTAGCTCCCTCAATTTGCCATCGAACGAGGTGTAGCGGAAGTTCACTACTTTGATTCCATCAGCCAAGCAGAACTCCACCAAGTCGGAGCGCTGCCATTGCTCCGGAGGCTTGCCCAGCCTTCGAACCAACGGCCGGATATTCCACGTCAGGTCCTGTGATTTCAAGCTCATTTCTGGCTCCAGCAGCGCCAGCTTAACAGGGAAATTCATATTTCTGCGGTGCGGCAGAGCACATTCTTGAATCTACCCGGATCCGTCAAGCGGAGTGTCATAAGTGACCTCAATTCAGTTACTTAGGAGGTCCTCTTCCGATTCGACTCGGAAGCAGTAGGAGCCACTCGGCCCAGCCATTCTTCAAGATTGTGCTCTGGCCCTGCGCCCTCCCAATTCTCTGGTACATCTCGGGCCCCGCTTCACGAAATTGGATCGATATCCGAAGGGCCAGTGATTCCGTCGCCTCACTCCTGGTTCACAGGATTGAATAGTACGCGTCGCCGAGACTTGGCACTCCCATTGCTCCAGCCCCTTCTGACGAGAGCGATTCACAGCGCGCAGATCCACGTGGAGATCCGTTCTCGCAAGCGACACGCAGCCACACCGATCCAACTACCCAAGGAGGATCACCCATGAGAACGAACAGATGGTTCAGGCCGCTAGCGCTGGCAGTCCTGTTACTGCTGACGACAGCGGCAACCACAATCGCACAGGAGGAGACCGGGAACATCTACGTCCAGGTCACCGACACCGCAGGACAAACTCTGCCAGGCGTCAATGTTGAAATGACGGGTGGCGGAGCGCCCAAACTCGGGATTACCAGCGCGCAGGGTGAAACCCGTTTCCTAGGTCTGTCCCCAGGCAATTACAGCCTGAAGGCCACCTTGGACGGTTTCTCCACCGTTGAGTACCCGAACGTCAACGTCAGGGTCGGCCGTAACACCACCATCCAGGTGCAGCTCAGTGCTGCCATTGGTGAGGTGATTACGGTGACCTCCGAGAGCCCACTGTTGGATGAGCGCCGGCTCACCGCCGGTACCACGATCAGTCAGGTCGAGCTCGAGAGTATTCCGAGCGCGCGTGACCCGTGGGCCATCGTGCAGCAGGCTCCCGGTGTCATGACCGACCGCATCAACGTCGGTGGTAACGAGAGCGGCCAGCAGGCCGTCTTCCGTGGCCAGGCCAACAACGGCGACGAGAACGACTTCCTCGTCGACGGTGTCCAGATCACGGACATGAAGGCCATCGGCTCCTCACCCACCTACTACGACTTCGACCAGTTCTCCGAGATTCAGCTGGCCACAGGCGGTCCCGATGTAAGCAAGGGCGCAGCCGGAGTCTCCGTGAACATGGTCACCAAGCGTGGTACCAACGAGTTCCGCGGCACGTCCCGCTTCCTGCTGACCGACGCCGGTGGTTACTTTGGCGCCCTCGAGGCTGCCGATCCGGGCTACTCGGACAGCGATCTCGGACCGGGGCAGGACAACTACTCGGGTGACACCGTCGATCGGATTCAGGAATTCGGCTTCGAGGCCGGT
>CAMYLC010000164.1 GCA_947259195.1 Thermoanaerobaculia bacterium
GATCGGGACCGGCGAGACCCTGCGGCTCGGGCTCTGAGATGTTTTCAAAGCAGTATCACTATCTGATATCATATTCATGAAGCTGAGTCGACGCCATCGCAGGACGCTGAGGAAGATCTTCGAAGAACGGCTCCGGGCAGATGTCGAATGGAGGCAAGTGCTGGCGCTTCTCGGCGCTCTGGGAGCAGAAGTCAGCGAGGGACGAGGCTCGCGGGTTCGCATTGTTCTCAACGGAGTCAGGGCGGTCTTTCACAAGCCACACCCTGGGAAGGAAATGGACAAGGGATCATTGGGGTCGATGGAGCGATTCTTGATTGCCGCTGGCATCGAGCCCGGGGAGGACTAGCATGCTCTCCTACAAGGGATATTCAGGCACCGTCAGGTTCGACCCAGACGAAGAGATCTTTCACGGCGAGGTCAGTGGACTGCGGGATGTCGTGACATTCCAGGGTCACTCGGTGCGGGAGATCAAGCGGGCCTTTCGCGATTCCATCGACGACTATCTCGAGCTCTGCCAGGAGTCGGGGCGTTCCCCCGACAAACCGTTCTCGGGTCGACTCGTCCTCCGGATGACAGTTGAGCTCCACCGGGCTCTGCACGATCTCGCAGCAGCTGAGCAGGTCAGCCTCAATCGGGTCATTGTCCGACTCCTCGAGGCGAGTCTGGCTCCGACCGAGTTACAGCAGAGGCCAGCCTCCGCCGGTGCCTCGCGTGCCGGTTGAGCAGCGGGATCGGTGCCAGCTACGAAGGCGGACTGACCTGTGAGATATCTCAGTGCCCACCGGCCACGAAGTAGCCGTTCTGGCGGAGATAGGCCGCCAGATCGGCCTCGGCCCGGAGGGCGAGCTCGTAGGGCAGGTTCTCCAGGCCCTCACTGAGCTCCGGCAGGAGTCGCAGGCCGAAGTCTCGCACCACCGGGGAAGCCCTGTAGCCTGCCTTGTGGTTCTCGAAGCGTTCCTCGGGGTCGAGCCCCGTCATTCCCACATAGACACACGGCTTCTCTGGATCCGCCTCCGGGTTGAGCCGCTGCAGTCGCGCCCTCTCGCGAACGGCCGGGTCGAGCTCGATGACGTAGACAGAGTGGTGGGGATTTGTCATCTCGCGATTCCAGGTCCCCTGCTGCCATCCGTGGGTCGTGTCCTCGGCGAGAGGTAGCGGACCGAGGAGATCGGTCCAGATTGTAGCCCTCATGCGCGGCAGTGTCCTCGAGCATCCGGCTCTCCGTCACTCGGAGCGTGAGCCCGCTGACCTGCTGGATTCGCTGGGCACGTCCGGCATCGCTACTCGACCAGGGCAACGCGCAGCCGGTCGAGGGGTTGCTGGTAGGGTGGAGCCACGAGGTCGAACGAGCGATTGCCGAAGCATGAGAAGGAGGCACCGTCATGCGTCTACCCAGCCGCACCGAGGAAGAGAACAAGGCCATCGTCCGCAACACGCACGCGGCGCTGGCGAAGGGTGATTTCGAGAGCTTCAAGGCGGCGATCGGGCCGGACTACGTCCGCCACTGCCAGGCGATGCCGCCGGGGCTGCAGGAGCTCCACGGAACCGACGAGTTCTTCGCCTTTCTCGAGGAGTTCGTGGCCGCGGTTCCGGGTTACACCGACACCTTGAGTCAGATGATGGCCGACGGCGATCGGGTTGCCTACGTCTCCACGATGAGCGGGGTGCAGACAGGGCCGATGGGCGACCTGCCGGCGACCGGCAAGGAGTTCACGCTGGTCAATATCGTCATCCAGCGGCTGGAGAACGGCAAGATCGTCGAAACCTGGGTGAGCTGGGACAACGTGGCTTTTTTGTCCCAACTGAACCTGATGCCTGAGCCGGGGCCGGGCACGGCCTGAGGTGAGAGGCGGGCCCGACCGCAACGTCGAATGGTCAGGCCACTCCTGATGCTGTGTCGATTTCACCCCGGGGATCGTCTGGCGCTGTCAGTGTGCTGCAGGAGTCTCTCCGGGTCGTCAGGCCACCCGGCTGGCGGTGGTCGTGATCCGGACCCTCACGCCGGCACTTCCCAGCATGGCGATCAATGAATCGATGCTGAAGCGATCGAT
>CAMYLC010000165.1 GCA_947259195.1 Thermoanaerobaculia bacterium
GAGTACGTCCAAGCTCGATCTCTCGACTCTTTGTGCGACTGGCTTGGGTCGTGAGGTACGCGAGGATAAGACGAGGGTAGATGCCATAGGGAAGGCCGATCGATCGACGGGCTTCGAGCCTCAGCGAGTAGCGGCCGTTCACTCTCTCGAAGTGATTTGCCTTCGGCCGGCTCTGCGGAAGGGTCGCGAGCACGAACATTTTTGGCATGAAACCAAGAGCGCCAGCCTCGTGAACATCTCGAATCTCGATGGGAAGAATTCGATCGGAGGGCCGGTTTTCCGACAGCTGGTTCTGGCGCATCAAGCCCACCCCGATCCCTGCCTGCGCACCAATAGCGCACCAATTCGCCGATTTGGGCGCCTGAGCCCGCTCCCGAGAATCGCTGTAAGTCCTGATGTTTGAGGGAGTTGCGTGGCGCGCCGGCAGGGACTCGAACCCCGAACCCCCAGATCCGAAGTCTGGTGCTCTATCCAATTGAGCTACCGGCGCGTCGGAGGAAGTGTTGTCTCACAACTTGTCGAAAGATGCAAGTTGTCAGACGTGGGCAATGAGAATCGTTATGCCGCACTGCAGCTAAACCGGATACAATCGGATTTGAAATCGGGAGTGTGAACCATCGTCCACAGGGGGCGAGGCGTGCTCTCGGCGCTGGGGGTCACCATGGACTACAACGTCGATTTCAGGGATGTGAAGTTTCAAATCTTCGATTGGCTGCCGACGGAGCGTCTGTTGGGCCATGGGCTGTTCGAGGAATGGGACCGGGAGAGCCTCGAGATGGTCCTGGCAGAAGCGCTGAAGATCGCGCAGGAGGAGATCGCCCCGACCAATGAGGACGGCGACACGGAAGGCGCCATTCTCGAGAACGGCACCGTAAAGGTCCCCGAGTCTTTCAAGGCGCCTTACAAGACGGTGGCGGAGGGAGGCTGGATCGGCTGCGTGAGCAGTCCGGAGTACGGTGGCCTCGGTATGCCGGTGGTCGTCGGTACGGCGGTCAACGAGTTCTTTTCCGGCGCGAATCTGTCCCTGGCGCTGGTTCTGATGCTGACTCGCGGCGCCAGTGAGATGGTCGAGGAGTTCGGCACGGACGAGATGCGCGAGCTCTTCTGCGAGAAGCTCTTCTCGGGTGAGTGGACCGGGACCATGTGCCTCACCGAGCCACAGGCGGGCTCCGATGTCGGGGCCTCGACGAGCAAGGCAGAGCCCCAGGAGAACGGCCGCTACCTGATCTCCGGCGAGAAGATCTTCATCACCTACGGCGATCACGATTTGACGGACAACGTAGTCCACGCGGTGTTGGCGCGGCTTCCCGGAGCGGCGCCAGGAACCAAGGGCCTGTCCCTGTTCATCGTGCCCAAGTACCGGGTCAATCAGGATGGCAGCCTGGGCGAGCAGAACGACGTTCAGTGCGCCAGCATCGAGCACAAGATGGGGATTCACGGCTCGCCGACCTGCTCGATGCTGTTCGGCCAGAAGGGAGCCTGCGAAGGCTTCCTAGTTGGCGAAGAGAACCAAGGCATGAAGCTCATGTTCACGATGATGAACGCCGCTCGGGTGGAAGTGGGTCTGCAGGGTTTGGGCCTGGGAGGTGCGGCTCATCAAGCGGCCCTGGCCTACGCCCGGGAGCGCATTCAGAGCCGGCACTGGAGCGCTTCTCGCGATGCAGCGCCGGTCGCCATTGTGGAGCACCCGGATGTTCGTCGTCTACTGCTGCTTTCCGAGGCTTACGTTCAGGGAATGAGAGCGCTGCTCCTGCAGACGGCTCTCTATCAGGACATGGCCAAAGCCCTCGAGGGTGAGGAATCGGCCGGCTTCCAGGCCTACAGCGAGCTCCTCACCCCGATCTGCAAGGCCTGGTGTACCGACTACAGCTTCCGAGTCACGGAGTGGTGCCTGCAGGTCTTTGGCGGCTATGGCTACACGAAGGACTACCCGGCCGAGCAGTATCTGAGAGACGCCAAGATTGGCTCAATCTACGAAGGGACCAATGGCATTCAGGCGCTTGATCTGGTGGCGAGGAAGATTCCGTCTCATGACGGTAAGCCCTTTCGTGAGCTCCTTTCGAGAGTCGGCAGCACGGTGAAGAACCTGAACGGGGATCCCTTGCTCGGTGGGCCGGCACTGCGGCTGGGCAAGGCCCTGAAGCAGCTCAGTGAATCCGTCGAGGAGGTGTCTCAGAGGCCGGACGCGATGCAGTCACTGATGTTGAACGCGGTGCCCCTGCTCGATATGGTCGGCACCACCCTGGCGGGCAACTTTCTCTTGGAGCAGGCCAATCTTGCGAAGTCCAAGCTCGAGGAGATTCTGCAGGCCAAAGGCGTGGATGCCGAGGATGGGCAAGCACTCGCGGGCCTGTACAGCAACGATGAAGAGGCCGCCTTCTACCACAACAAGATCCAGACAGCCACCCACTACGCCTTCAGGGTGCTACCGATGGTCAAAGCGATGGGGGTGGCGATCCGGGCCGGGGAGTCGGCGCCGATCGCGGCTCATCTGTAGGCCGAGAGCTACAGTTTCTCGATCTCGTTCTGCAAGCCGATGAAGGAGTCCTTCGAGGTCTTGAGCTCGGCAGTCAACTCTTCGAGATTTTGACGTTCGGCTTTGACGAACCGCGTGTAGGGGGCGATGGCCTCTTCGATGCGGCGGCGGCTACGCTCGATCTCCCGCTCGAACTGCTGGGTCAGAGAGCTCATGAGGTTTTCGCGGAGCTGGAGGATCTTCTTGCTGAGCTCCTTCTTGGCCCGCTTGCGTCGGGCCGGCAAGACGAAAAGGCCTAGCAGGGCGAGCGTCCCAGCCGCCATCAATCCAGTCACGTCGGCCAGCTGTGTGGTGGCCATCAGGGTGATGATGGCTCCCAAGCCGAGCGCACTCACCTCGATGATGGCCGTTCCGGCGACGGCTGTGCGAACGGACTCCGCCATTCGGTCGATCTCCGCGGCTCGGCTGTAGCCATCCACGGCCTCCTGGGCAGCGCGGCCGACGGTCTCGAGCAGCTTCTGGCGGTCGTATTCGAAGCTGCCGATCTCACCCACCAGTTTGCTGTCATGCTCGAGGCGCCTCTTCGACAGGTTGTCGGAGACCCCCTGCCACTGTCGGAGCTCCGCTTCCACCATCCAGTCGATGATCTCGTTGACCTTCTTCTCGATCTCTTGCGGTGCAATGCCGATGACCTGGCGCTCGAAGTCGGCCTTGATCTTGGCTTTGTTCATCAGGTCGAGAGCACGGGCCAGCCGCAGCGTCTCGTCGAAGTACTCCATGCCACGGCGCTCGAACTCGTGCAGGATGTTGTCGACATCGGTGAGGCGGTAGCGAAACTCCCGGGACATGTCCTGGCCATAGAGATCGAGTTGGCGCTCAACTTGATCGATGGCTGCGAAATCCTCGGCCAGGACCTCCAGACGACTCTCCGTAGCGTCGCCGTAGGTGTCGACCAGACGCCTACCGACCCCGAGAGGACTGAGGAGCTTGAGTCGGATGCGCTCGGTCTCGTCCAGGGTCTCCAATAGGAAGCTCTCCAAAGGTGGGAGACGGCTGTGATCGAGAAGCACCTGATCCACTTGGGGTCTCATCTTTGCAGTCAGTGCCAGATGGGAAGAGACCGGGAAGACCTCTGACGGGAACCCGAGAAGCCGTTCGCCGTTATCGCTCACGTAGTCCACCACCTGTTGGAGGTCCTCATCGCTCTGCAGGATGTCGATCTTGTTGACGACGAAGACCAGCTTTTTGCCCCACTGGCGAACCCCATTCATGAAGTTTCGCTCGCTCTCGGTGAACGGGCGGTCGGCAGAGGTGACGAAGAGCACGAGGTCGGCTCGCGGAACGAAATCGGAGGTAATGGCTTCGTGGTCGCGGTCGAGAGCGTTGGTCCCAGGCGTGTCGACGATGTGCACCTCGTCGAGTATCTCGACAGGGGCCGTGATCTCCTCGATTCCGTCTTCACCAACCGCTCTGCTGTTGGCCTCGCCGTACTTGAGGTGATGGATGCGGGTGGTGGTCGGAGTGACGCCATCCGGTAGAACCTGTCGTCCCAACAGGGCATTGATGAAGGTACTCTTGCCGGCATTGAATTCGCCGACGACGACGAGCAGAAACAGGTCGTCCAGCTGCCGTATGGAGCGTTCGAGAGTCGTCTGATCCTCCCGGCTTGCACCGCAGCGAGCAAGGGTGGCCTGCAGACTGCCGAGAAGGCGACGCTCTTCGGTCAGCAGCTTGGTCTGTCGCCTGTCGAGAATTCTCTGCATCAATAGAGGGGCGATCGGGGCTCCGTCGTCAGCCATGAAGACCGGCTATTGCGCCCCTGAGCGCCTCCAAGACGAGGTCACAAAAAGATAGCACGTCGCTTACTCGTTCGAGGCCTGCCCCTCATTTTCGAGGCTGGCGAGAGCCACCTCACGAAGGGAGGCGATCTCTTCGTCCGTAGCAGACCGCCAAAGGTGTCGCTCGCGTCGCCGCCGGATGGTGGATGGCGAGTAACGAATCGAAGTCACCAGCTTGCCGGCTTGATTGAACACATGAGCTCGGCCCCGATCTCCCAAGACGATCAGTGTCTTCTTGCGTGTGTCGAACAGAAGGTCGTCGTCCTTGGCTGAGGCGAGGTCGGAGAGGGCCTTCCAGGTCGGTCGGTCCCCTTGGCGGTGACGCTGCTCGGCGTGGCCGGTCCGCCGTCGGCGAGAGCGATGGTGTCGCTCCAGGCGACGGGCCAGGCCGGAGAGCAGGCCTTGGAGCCTCTTTTCCAATTTCTCGTCGTCGATAGCTTGGCTCCTGGTTGCGGCGCGCTCGATCTGGCGCAAGGCGTCCTGTGCCCACCGAGCCGCCGGCATCCACGGCAGCTCGCCGATGCGATCGAAGAGATTCTCGAGTGGCTGATCTTCTGGCGCCACGCCGATGAGGTTGAGCCCGAAGCGGCGCTGCCCTCCTGGAGGTCTGGAGGAAACAACCTGGAAGCTGAGGGCCAGCGACTCCTCGAAACCCTGAACGGTGGGGAAGGAATACCACCCAGCCGTGACCTGGCCATGAATGTGATAGCCCGAGTCGGCGTCCCGGAAGGCCGGTAATAGCTGATCCGTCAGCTCGGAACCGATCGTGGTGTGGGCGATGAGCCGACGCGGCGTCGCGTAGAGCAGATCGACCCTGGGGTCCCTCTGCTCCAACAGCCATTGGCCCAGGTCGAGGAATCGAGGCACTCCACTGGGGCCGTAACCCGCAAAGACCTCCTGGCCACTCTTGGGAAGTGAATGCTCGCAAGATGCACTGGCACACCGTAGGCAATAGAGGTGTCCTGGATGGAACACCGCGAGGTGAACGAGGATCTGCTGCAGCCCATCGCTCACCGATGCCGCGGCCGCCTCTTGGGCGATCTCCAGCCAGCCCTTGTGCTGGTGGATGGGGATCCGGAGCCGCACTTCGAGCGTCTCGTCACCGCCTTCGAGCAAATGTCCCGACGGATGACGGCGGATCCGCTGGCTGATCTCCTTGGCCAGTAGGCGCAATGCGAGTGCGACGGTGTGCTGCTCGCCTCTGTCCGCGCGCTTCGCCATGGGCCGATGCTATCGAACTGTCAGCTGTTTGATCGGTGGGCGGTCGAAGTGAGCTAGGACCTAACAAAAACCGCCAGGTTACGTATACAGTTTTGAGGCTGAATGTAGCTGTTGGATGAGGCTCATCGGGAGGGAATCGGATGTTTCAGCGCCGTCACTTTGTTCTAGCCGCCGCTCTTGTGGTGGGTTGGACGCCGCTTGCTGCTCAGGAAGAGCCCGCAGCTGTCGAGGTCGTAACCAAAGACAAGATTCAATACGAGCTGAGCCCGGCCACCTCCGAAATCGAGGTGGATGGAATCCTCGACGAGCAGGCCTGGCGGGATGCCACGGTTCTGCCTGTCGAGTTCGAGTGGTTTCCCGGCAACAACATCGAGCCACCGGTAAAGACCGAAGCGCTCGTCACCTTCGGCGAACGGGCTCTGTACGTCGCATTTCGTGCCCACGACCCGAATCCAAAGCAGATTCGGGCTCATTTGATGGATCGCGACGAGATCAACACCTTCGTTCAGGATGACTATGTGATCGTGCAGCTGGATACCTTCAACGACGGGCGCAGAGCCTTTCAGTTTCGAGTCAATCCGCTCGGCGTTCAGGCCGATGCTTTCAGCAGCGAGGTGGAAGGGATCGAAGATTGGTCCTGGGACATGATCTGGCACTCGAAGGGCCGCCTTACCACCGATGGGTACGTAGTGGAGATCGCGTTTCCATTCAATCAGCTTCGCTTTCAAGCGACCCAGGAGGTCCAGACCTGGGGCATCGACGTCGGCAGGTCCTACCCTCGCAGCAGTCGCCATCGGATGAACAACGCCGGCCGCAACCGGAACCTGAGCTGCATCATCTGCCAGTTCAACAAGGTCACGGGGTTACAAGGACTGAAACCAGGCCGCAACCTGGAGTTCGATCCGACGTTGACCGCTTCTCGCACCGACGAGTTGGAAGAGTTCCCCGAAGGAAGCCTGGAGGACGGCGAGGGGGACGTCGAGGCTGGGATCACGGCACGTTGGGGCATCACGCCGAGCCTGGTGCTCACCGGCACCCTCAACCCCGACTTCTCACAGGTCGAGGCCGATGTGGCCCAGTTGGCCATCAACGAGCGATTCGCTCTCTTCTACGAGGAAAAGCGCCCCTTCTTCCTTGAAGGCGTCGACGTCTTTGCGACGCCGGTCAATGCCGTCTATACCAGGACGGTGGTCGCTCCGGATTGGGGTCTCAAGCTGACGGGTAAGCAGAAGCGCAACGCCATAGGCCTGTTTGCAGCCGAGGATACGGTCAACGTTCTGCTCTTTCCCTCCAACCAGAAGACCGATTCGACGCTGTTGGACGAACCAGTCACCAGCGGTGTGCTGCGTTACCGTAGGGATGTCGGAGCGAACTCCTCTCTTGGAGTGATCTACACCGGAAGGGAGGGCGAGGACGACTACCACAACCGGGTCGGCGGCATTGATGGGCTGTTTCGAATCGGCGACAAGGACACCATCGTGTTTCAGTACCTGTACTCGGATACTCGATATGCCAGCCAGGTAGCGGAGGACTTCGATCAGCCACTGGGGGCCTTCACGGATGACGCATTCCAGCTCTCCTACACCCACGACTCCAACAAGTGGTACTGGAATCTGGAGTACGAGGACCGGGGCCCCGGTTTCCGTCTCGACAGCGGCTTCTTGCCTCGGGTCGACACCCAGGAGACCGAGTTCTTCGTCATGCGCCGCTTCTGGGCTCCGGACGAAGACGACTGGTACAACCGCTGGGATGTGATCGTCAGGGGCGAGCGGACCGAAGACCATGAAGGTCAGCTGACGGACGAAGATCTCGAGGTTATCGGCAGGCTCTTCGGTCCGCTGCAGACCATCGTCAGCGGCTCCGTGGGTCGACGCAAGGAGTATTACGAAGGCGTCCTGTACGAAAATCTCGACTTTGGGGAACTGGTTTTCGAGATTCAACCCAGCGGGGCCATCAAGCTAGAGTTTTTCGGCGTCACGGGCGAAGGGATCGACTTCGCCAACAATCAACCGGCCGATGAGACCCGTCTGAATCCCGCCTTCGAGGCGAAGCTGGGTCGCCATGTGAACATCCGGTTGGATCACACCCTGCAGAAGCTGGACGTCGAGGGGGGCAAGCTCTTCGAAGCCAAACTGAGCCAGCTGAGGCTGATCTACAACTTCAACGTCCGGACGTTCGTGCGCGGCATCTTCCAATGGCAAGACATCGAGCGGAATCCCGATCTCTACACCTTCGAGGTGGAGCCTACGACCGAGACCCTTTTCACCCAGCTGTTGTTCTCCTACAAGCTGAATGCGCGGACGGTGCTCTTCGCCGGATACTCGGATAGCCACCTCGGGGTCGAGAATGTGGACCTGACGCAGACCAACCGCACGTTCTTCTTCAAGATCGGCTACGCCTGGGTCCTGTAGAGGAAGCCCAGGTTTTGTGGCCAGGAGGTAGCGATGAGTGAAGCTGAGCTTCTGAACCGTCGATCGGTCTATGAAGGTCGTGTGGTGGACCTCTCGGTGGACCGAGTCAGGATGCCGAACGGCAAGACCACCGAGCTGGAGGTCATCCGTCACCCCGGGGCTGCAGCCATGGTTCCTCTAACGGAATTGGGAGATGTGCTGCTGGTGAGGCAGTACCGCTACGCGACGGGCGGCTGGCTGGTCGAGGTTCCCGCCGGCAAGCTCGATGAGGGAGAGGCGCCAGAGATCTGTGCGGCCCGAGAGCTGGAAGAGGAAGTGGGAATGAAGCCGGCCGAGCTGGTCCCTCTCGGCTGGATCTGGACTACCCCGGGCTTCACCGACGAGAGGATCTGGCTCTACCTGTGCCGGGGTCTCAGTCCGGCCCAACAGGATCTGCAGGACGATGAGGTACTGACCGTCGAGTCGAGCTCCCTACCCGAGGCCGTTGAGATGGTGCACCGCGGTGAGATCTGTGACGGCAAATCGGTCTGTGCTCTGCTGCGGGCCGACGCCTATCTTCGAGGCGAGGGCTGAGAACGAGGGCACGGCGGACCCTTGGTCCGCCGTGCCCTCGATTCCCAACGAGCTTCGAGGCCGTCAGCTCACACGAGTTGAGCGTCGAGTGAGATGTCGACGCCGGCCAGTGCCTGCGAGACCGGGCAGCCGGCCTTGGCTCCGGCGGCGAGGTCTTGAAAAGCCGCATCGTCGATGCCCGGCACGCTCGCCTCGCAGGTCAGCTTGATGCGCGTGATCTTGAAGCCTTCGCCGACCTTCTCGAGGTGTGCCTTGGCCGAGGTCTCGACCCGCTCGGGAGTGAAACCCGACTTGGTCAGGGCGCCCGACAGGGCCATGGAAAAGCAGCCTGCATGAGCGGCGGCGATGAGCTCCTCGGGGTTCGTTCCAGGATCCTCGTCGAAGCGGGAGCCGAACGAGTACTTCCCTTCGTAGGCACCGCTTTGCATCTTCATGGTGCCGTTGCCTTCCTTCAGCGTGCCGTTCCAGACGGCACTTGCTTTGCGTACTGGCATGGTCTTCCTCCTGTTTCTACTTGTAGATCAGGATGGTGGGACTACCATCCGCGTGCACGAACCCCCGGTACATGCCTTCTGTGTTGAACGGCATGGAGATCTGTCCATGGTCATCCAGGGTGATGACTCCTCCGGTGCCGCCGCCGGCCGACAGTACCTCATGGATCACTGTTTCGGCTGCATTCTCGACTGAGATGTCGAGGTACCGCGCTCGGGCGCAGATGTCGGAAGCCACCGCCAACCGAATGAAGTACTCGCCATGTCCGGTGGCGGAGACGGCGCATTTGGAGTCAGCCCAGGTTCCTGCGCCGATGATAGGAGTGTCACCGATCCGGCCCAGGCGCTTATTGGTCATGCCGCCGGTGGAGGTGGCAGCCGCCAACCTTCCCTGTTGATCGAGCGCCAAAGCACCGACCGTTCCCATATAGGGGCGTGGGGTGTCTTGCGACAGGTTCCCGGTCTTCGCCGCGTTCTCTTCTTCCCGAGCCTTCTGCAGCTGGTCCCATCGACGGTCGGTGAAGAAGTACTCGGGCTCAGCCAACTCCAGACCCTGCGCTACTGCGAAGCTGTCGGCCCCAGCTCCGGCCAGCATCACGTGGTCGGTGTGATCCATGACGGCCCGGGCAGCGGTGATGGGGTTCTTGACCTGCGTCACGAAGGCGACGGCTCCCGCCTTGCCGGTGGCTCCATCCATGATGGCCGCGTCCATTTCGTTGCGTCCGTCGGCTGTGAAGACTGCCCCTCTTCCAGCGTTGAAAAGGGGGGAGTCCTCTAAGATCTTGAGGACTGCCACTACCGAATCCAGGCTGCTGCCTCCTGCCTGCAGGATCGCTTGTCCGGCGAGGAGGGCTGCGGACAGCTTCGCTCGGTATTGCTCCTCCAGCTCAGGGGTCATCTGCCCCTTGATGATGGTGCCGGCACCGCCATGAACGACCAGTGCGGTAGCAGGAGCCGGGTTCGCCGCGAGAACCGGGCCGGCAATTCCGTCAACTACGGCAGCGAGGACGAAGGCGCTGACGACCAACTTGGCGCAGCGTGACTTCGAGGGGCACATGATGGGTTTTTCTATCACATCAGAGAGGTAAGATCCCCCTCCATGGTTGTCTCGGTGGCAGAGGTTGTCGAGCAGTTGCGATCCAACCGTCGTTTGGCGCATCAGGTGGCGGATACGCTCTACCTGGAGGCGGCGGAGCCCCGGTACGGAGCGCTGAGTCCTCCTCTGCCAGATCCGATCGCCGGAGCCCTCGCCGCCCAGGGAATCCAGCAGCTCTGGACCCATCAGGTGGCGGGCCTCGAGGCGGTACGGCGTGGCGAGAACGTCTTGATCACCACGCCGACGGCATCGGGTAAATCCATGGTCTTCCACTTACCAGTGCTGGAAGAGGCGGCAATCGGTGGCCCGGGTCGGGCTCTGTTTCTCTATCCCTTGAAGGCGCTGGGACAGGATCAGAAGGGGAAGTTCGACGAGCTGGCGGCTGCCAGCGGTCTCGAGAGTGTGGCGAAGTGCGAGATCTACGACGGCGACACACCACGAGGCCAACGGCAGAAGATCAAGGAGAATTTCCCGCGCGTACTGGTCTCCAACCCCGACATGCTGCACCTGGGGATCCTGAGCTACTGGCAACAATGGGAGGGATTCTTGAGGGACCTTCGATGGGTCGTCATCGATGAGCTGCACACCTATCGAGGGATCTTCGGCAGCCACTTCCATCACGTCATCCAAAGGCTGCAGAGACTCTGTCGGTCGGTCGGGGCCGACCCGATCTTCGTATCCTCCTCGGCTACGGCCGCCAACGCCGACGAATTCGGCCACAGCCTCACAGACCTGGAGTTCCGGTGGCTCTCGGAGTCAGGAGCACCCAGGGAAGGGCGACATTTCCTCCTGCTGCAGCCGGAGTCGAGTCCCTATACGACCACTCTGCAACTGTTCGCAGCGCTGCAGCGGGCCGGGCTCAAAACCATCGTCTTCACCAAGGCGCGACGGATTACCGAGTTGCTGTACTCGTGGCTGCGCCGACAAGAACCGGATCTGGCCAAACGGGTAGCAAGCTACCGATCCGGCTTCCTGGCTGAGGAGCGGCGGAAGATCGAGGCTGATCTGTTCGAAGGGCGCTTGGACGGGGTGATCTCGACCTCGGCTCTGGAGATGGGAATCGATGTGGGTGGACTCGATGCGTGCATCCTGGTTGGCTACCCGGGAAGCGTCATGGCCACTTGGCAACGCTCAGGGAGGGTCGGCCGAGCGGGCCGGGAGTCCATCACAGCGATGATCGCCATGCCGGACGCCCTCGACCAGTTCTTCATCGAGAATCCGCAGGAGCTGCTGGGCAGGCCCTGCGAACAGCTGATTGTGGACCCCGACAACGAGCTCGTGGGTCGCGGTCATCTGGTTTGTGCTGCCGCGGAGATGCCCCTGAGTCGGAAGAACGACGCGGCGTATCTGGAGCGCCGGGCCGCCCTCGTCGGGGACCTTCTGGCGGAGCGTGAGTTGCTCGAGGCCGCCGATGGCAGCGAGCTCTACACCCGCCGCCGGCGGCCGCAGCGAAAGGTGAGTCTGAGGGGGGTAGACAGGGGGTCGACGATCCTGGACACCAACACCGAGAAGGTCATCGGTACAGTGGATGGAGTTCGGGCCTTGAGGGAGTGCCATCCCGGCGCGATCTACCTCCATTCCGGACGCCAGTACCTTGTCAGGGGGCTGGATCTCGAGGCGGGCCGGGTGATGGCGGAGCCCACCCGGGTGGACTACTTCACCGTTCCACTCGCGAACAAGGAGACCGAGATCCTCGAGATTCTGGATTCCAGGCATGAAGGCAATCTGCAGGTCTGGTTGGGGCGTCTCAGGGTCACCGAGAGGGTGGTGGGATACGAGCGCAAACGGATCCAGAGCCGTGAGGTGCTCGACCGACATGAGTTGGATCTACCTCCAGTGCAGTTCGAGACGGTGGGCCTCTGGTGGGCAGTTCCCAGGGCCCTGGAGACTGAGCTCAAGGGGGCGGGACGGCATTTCATGGGCGCTTTGCACGCGGCAGAGCACGCAGCGATCTCGCTGATGCCGTTGACGGTGGTGTGCGACCGGGGTGACATCGGTGGCATCTCCATACCGTTGCACAATCAGGTCAGAGCCGGTTCGGTCTTCATCTACGACGGCCACGCCGGCGGTGTCGGCATCTCGGCCCGGGCATTCCAGGAGATTCGGCTGCTCCTGGGCCGGGTGGTGGGTCTCCTGGAGGGTTGTGACTGTCAGGAGGGGTGTCCGTCGTGTGTCCAGTCGCCGAAGTGTGGCAACGGCAATCGGCCTCTCGACAAGATGGGCGCCTTGGCCATGCTGAACCGACTCCTGGCGACAGAGCAGGGCGAGCGGCCCGGGGAGGCCGTCGAGATCGACTTGCAGCCGATCGCCGAGACCTCGAAGGAGTCGGACCCCGAGATCGACAGCGGCGCAGTACGGAAACCCGCACCTTTACCCGGCCCCTCTCACGAAACTCCGCCCAAGGTGAAGCCATGCCCACCGACGCGCTCTCCTCGAGCCGAACCAGCGGGAGGCACGGTTCTCTTCGACCTCGAAACCCAGTTTTCGGCGGCAGATGTCGGGGGTTGGCAGAACGCTCACCGGATGCTGGTTGCCATCGGAGTGGTCTGCTATCTGGAAGAGGGGCGGCTCGAGAGTTTTGGTGAATCGGAGATCGGCTCGCTGATCGAGCGGCTGGAGAACGCCGACCTGGTCGTCGGATTCAATATCGCGCGCTTCGACTACAAAGTGCTATCCGGCTACACTGGGGTCGACTACCGACGAACGCTGTCGACTCTCGACCTACTCGAAGAAATCCACAAGAAGCTGGGCTTCCGTCTCAGCCTGGATCATCTGGCGAACGCAACACTGGGCGTGAGCAAGTCTGCTGACGGCTTGCAGAGCCTGGAGTGGGTCAAGGAGGGCCGCCTCGACCTGGTAGAGGAGTACTGCAGGCGAGATGTGGAGATCCTGAGAGATCTCTACCTATTCGGTCGTCGCATGGGCCACGTGCTGTACGTGGATCGAGCCGACCGAAAGGTCAAGCTACCGGTGGAATGGTAGTTGTGAATCAGGAGGTCGCTTGTAGCACGCGATCGCCGGTCAGCACCCCGATCAAGTTGTCGATCGCCCAATCCAGCTCCTCCCGGTTGATCACCAGGGGCGGTGCGATCCGTATCACGTGCTCGTGGGTCTCCTTGCAGAGCAGGCCCGCCTTCTGAAGCGCTTCGCAGTAGCGCCGTGCACCGCCAGCCTCAGGGTGGAGCTCGATGCCGACCCACAGTCCGCGCCCGCGGACTTCCTTGACCATCTCGGAATCGACTCCAGCCAGTCGTTCCATGAGGTACTCACCCTGGACGGCCGAATTCTCGATCAGGCCCTCATCGACGATCACATCGAGGGCGGCTCGGCCGACGGCGGCGGCCACCGGGTTCCCTCCGTACGTAGAGCCGTGATCACCAGGTTGGAAGACGTCCATCACCTCGTCGTCTGCCAGCATGACCGATACCGGATAGAGACCACCGGACAGGGCCTTGCCCAGAATCAGCACGTCGGGTCGAATGTCCTCGTACTCGTAGGCGAACATCTTGCCGGTGCGACCGAGACCGGATTGGATCTCATCCATCATGAGCAGTGCCCGGTGTTCCTTGCAGAGGTCTGCGATCTGCGCCAGGTAGCCCTGGGGCGGCACGATGATGCCTCCTTCACCCTGGATGGGCTCGATCAGCACTGCCGCCACGTTGGGGTTCATGGCGCTCGCCACAGCCTCGATATCGCCATATGGCAACAGGGTGAAGCCGGGGGCGAAGGGTCCGAAACCCCGGCGGTATTGCTCCTCGGAGGAGAACCCGACGATGGTGGTCGTTCGGCCGTGGAAGTTCTGACTGAAGACGAGGATCTCTGCCTGGTTGTAGCCGACACCTTTCACCGTATAGGCCCACTTGCGGGCGGCCTTGATCGCGGTCTCCACGGCCTCCGCCCCTGTGTTCATGGGCAGGGTTCGGGAGAACCCGGTCAGCTCGGTCAGCTTCTGATAGAACAGGCCCAATTGATCGTTGCGGAAGGCCCTCGAGGTCAGAGCCATCTTGGAGCTCTGGTCGATCAGAGCCTGGACTATCTTAGGGTGGCAATGGCCCTGGTTCACCGCCGAGTAGGCAGCCAGGCAATCCATGTACTTGCGGCCCTCGACATCCCAGACCCAGACGCCCTCGCCCCTGTTGATGACGACGTCGAGTGGATGGTAGTTGTGTGCCCCGTAACGGTCTTCGAGCTCAACATAATCGGCGGTTGTCGTCGGCATGGCTCTTTCCTCGCGCCCAGTGGGTAGATCGGCTGGTTTTTGGGTGACCTGGAAACCGCTGCTCGATGGTCCCGGAGTCGCCAATTTGTACCACAAAACAGTGGTTCTGGGCGAGTCTTCTCGGGAGTCCAGTCGGCAGTCGTTACTGGACTGACGCGTCCGGTGCAGCTAGGGTCTGAGCGCCGGATTCGATTCCAGCCAGCGCCGCGCCTCGATCATGCTCAAATCCACCTCCATCGGTCGCCTCGAGGTCCTTGTCACCGCCCTGCTCTTTTCGACGGGTGGGGCCGTCATCAAGGCGGTGTCGATGACAGGCTGGCAGGTGGCAGGATTTCGGTCCCTGATTGCAGCGGCCTTTCTCCTGTGGGTGATGCCGTCGGCTCGCAGAGGGTGGACCTGGAGGACTCTGGCTGTAGGAAGCGCGTATTCGGGAGCCCTGATCTCCTACGTCCTGGCGAACAAGCTCACGACCGCAGCCAGCACGATCTTCCTGTACTCGACAGCGCCGCTCTACATCCTCATTCTGGGACCGTTGGTCTTGCGGGAGCCCGTGCGCCGGCGAGACCTGATGGTCATGGTGGCTCTGGCAGCCGGTATGAGCCTCTTCTTTCTGGATATCGATCCCGTCATGGCGAGCGCGCCGCGGCCCCTTGCCGGCAATCTGCTGGCTTCATTGGGGGGTTTCTTCTGGGCGCTGGTCGTGGTCGGTTTGCGTTGGCTCGGCCGAGAGCAGCACTCGACCCAGGGGGGCTCGGTAGCGGCCGTTGTGGCTGGCAATCTCATCGCGGCACTGGTTTGCTTACCCATGGCTTTGCCGGTCGGTACCAACAGCTCAGCGGACTGGCTGATGATCGCCTACCTCGGTGTCATCCAGGTGGGTCTCGCCTATGTGATCTTCACTCGAGCCCTTGGCAGGCTGCCGGCCTTGGAGGTTTCGCTCCTGCTACTGATCGAGCCGGTACTCAATCCCTTGTGGGCGTGGTTGGCTCACGGCGAGACTCCGGGCCTCGGCGCACGTCTCGGGGGGCTGCTGATCTTGCTGGCGATCGCTGCGGCGAGTCTTGTTGGCAGTCGTCAGTTGGCAGAGTCGTCCACTACCATCGGGCAGTGACGATTTCGTCGATCGGCGAGATCCAGCTTGACGAGGTTCTTGTACTCCTGCGGATCATCGGGATGGTTCAAGCTGTCGCGGTAGGTTGGAATGTCGACTTCCTGCAGGTTCATACGCAGGGTCTTGAAAGGTCGCGGTAGGTGCTGGCCAGGTACCTGGATGTGATGCAGCCCTCCACTGTAGGCAATCAGCATTCTTCCCTCGGGAATTGCCGAGAGAATGTCGGCGATACCGCCCCTGACCGTCATCGGCCTGCCCTCCCGGTCGAGGCCGTCGGCCCGCTTCATTCGGCCCTCTGGAAGAATGATCACCATGACGTCTTCGTTGACTCGGTCCAGTACCGCTTTCCAGGAGCGATCCGCCTGACGCGTGATGGGCAGCATGTGCGGCGCCAGCAGCTTGAAGAAGCGGCCCACGATTGGGCGATTGACCGTCTTGTCGGCGATCGGCACCATGGCATGGCCCGAAATCCTCCATAGGAAGCGAAGTGGGACGCCACCTGCATACAGCCATTCGAACAGGCTGGTGTGGTTGAGCATGGTGAGCACCTTGTAGGGACCCCATGGGTGCTCGGGTACGGGCTCAAGCCATCGGAAGTCGAAACGGTAGAAGATCCGGGCGCCGACCCAGATCAACAGCAGGATGGAGAAGTTCAAGATTCGTCGCACGTCGCAAAGAGGTTCGTTGATTCAGCTTTCCGGATCGGGTCCGTGTCGCAGCCCAGACGCAGTGTCGACTCTCCGAGTCACGAAGTTTCTCATAACTGGCGGAGAGTGTCTGAGTCGAGCTGCGCCAACCGTGAGATAGGATACCGGCTGCCATGATCGAGATCGATTTATCTGGGAAACGTTACCTGGTAATGGGCGTCGCCAATAAACGCAGCCTAGGTTGGGCGATCGCAGAGCAGCTCCGAAAGGCTGGGGCAGAGCTGGCCTTCACCTATCAGGCCGACAGGCTTCGAGCCGAGCTCGAGAAGCTGACCGCCAACATTCCTGGGACATTGTTGTTCCAATGCGATGTGACGGATGAGAATGAGCTCGATGCGGCTTTTTCGTCTCTCGAGGAGAGCTGGGGCACCCTGGACGGCGTCGTTCACGCGGTTGCTTTCGCACCACGGGCTGCCATGGAAGGTCGATACATCGATACTACCCGCGAAGATTGGCTGACCGCCCTGGAGATCTCTGCATACTCACTCGTTTCGGTGGCCAGGAAGGCCGAGCCACTGCTCAGCGAGGAAGCGGGAATCGTAACCCTGAGCTACTACGCCGCCGAAAAGGTGGTCCCCAAGTACAACGTGATGGCGATTGCCAAGAGTGCCCTCGAAGCCAGTGTGAGGTACCTTGCGTACGAGCTGGGCCCCAAAGGGATACGTGTCAATGCGGTCTCGGCTGGGCCGGTTCGGACCGTTGCTGCTCGCAGCATTCCGGGTTTCGTAAAGCTCTTCAATCGCTTTGCGGAGGTAGCGCCTCTGGGCCGCAACATCACCCACGAGGAGGTGGGCCATCTCGGCCTCTTCCTGCTGTCTCCGCTGTCGACGGGAATCACCGGCGAGGTGATCTACGTAGACGCCGGTTTCCATGCGATGGGTATGGAGCTGCCCAGCGAGTAACAAGGCCCCAGGTTCTCAAGACCCCAAGACCTCAAGACCATGTGGTCTACGCCTCTCTGCGCAGCGCTTCATAGTGCTCGATGCGTTTCGAGAGGAGGTTCTTCTCCATGGCGAGACCCGCTTGTAGAACAAGCAGTTCCAGCTCTTCCAGCCAACCGCTGCTTGCTCGATCCGCGACATGGTCGCCGTAGAGGACCAGCAGGACCTGGTCGTTGACGGTCATGGGCACGGCCACTGATTCGCCGTCGGCCGGACCGCCCAGTGCCGAGAGGATCGCCAGGTTCCACTCGGTGTCGGGAAGGATCTCGAGAATCGCTTCTTTGCGCTCCGCCGCGTCGCTCAAGATCGAGGGCTGGTCCAGGGGAATCATCAACTGTCGCAGGCGCGCTTGCGCCCGCGTGTCGGTCAGGTCCATGCCGAATTGACCCATGACTCCGAAGCCATCCAGCCGCACGACGAAGAAGATCCCGCGGCCGAATAGATCCTGGGCGAAACTGAGGATCTTCTGGGTGATCTCACCGGTGAACTCGGGAGAACGGATCTCCCCCATGATGGACTTCAAGGAAGTGAGATCCCGATTCGGAGAACCGCCATCGGTTCTCTCCGGCCCCGCTTCGTCCGGCTCCTCGAGCTCGACCTCCTCCAACTGTGCCGCGAGGTCGGAGAGAACACTGTCGGTCTGCAGGCCTTCCCTGATCAGAAAGTCCGCGGCGTCGACCTCTATCTCGCCATAGTCGGATAGCTCGACCGAGTCGAACTTGAAGAAGCCACCCTTCCAGCTCATGAACTCGAGGATGACTTTCTCGGTTTGCCGGTGGACGATCCGTTCGAGAGTCTCTTCGTCGACCGCGTCCATTTCGCGGAGGATGGTGCCGAGGCGCTGCTCCTGTTGAGACAGGTGCTGGAGCTCCAGGGCCATAGTGAGCTGCGCCTTGTCGATGAACCGCTCACAGAGCAGGAGGTTGCCCAGCGTCTGCCGAGCCGAACTGGAGGCGGCGTAGACGATCATCCCCTCACGAAAGACGATGATCCCCTCGCGATCGCGTCGCGTCAGCTTGAGTTTGCCGGTTTTCTGAGCGTCGGCAATGGCCTGTAGCAACTCGGGTAGCTCGACTTCATCCAGCTTTCCGACAAGGCTCATTTCTTCTCCGACTCATAGAAACCCTGCACACCGTCGAGCGGCTCGACTCCCGCCCCCGGCTCGTTTGGAGCATACCACCCGAGCCCGAAGCGTTCCGTGAAGTCGATCACTCGAGGCATTGAGGCAGTGAGGCAATGAGGCATCGAGGGCTTAGGGGTCTAGGGGCTCAAGGGCATAGGGGGCGACTCCCTGACAGGAATCTTGACGCAGCTTGTAGAGCTTAGTGCCGAAGGCGGCTCGAGGATACCTGCGAGGTCTTTGAGATTGGACCTCAGAGCCCCTATGCCCCTGCGCCCCTACTGCCCTAGGCCCCGGTCCCTCACTGCCCCATAGACCGGTCGGCGGATTCGCCGGGCTCCTCAACCCCCAAGCCCCAGAGACCAGCCGAAGGTACGCCGGCTGCCTCAACCCTCCGGGTGGGTGGGTGGGGTTTGGTCATCGAAAGTCATGGCTGGGGGCTGCGGCAAGGTCAGGGAGACGCCAGAGCCTGTCGGCCTTGATGGACAGTGTGCCGTCTCGTTTTTTCAATACCCCCTCTACTACCAGGCCGGGAGAGCGAACGATGAGCTGACGCTGCTCTTGGAGCAGGTCGGGCATGACGATGGCCTGGGACATGCCGCTTTCGTCCTCGAGCGTGAGGAACAGAATGCCCTTGGCT
>CAMYLC010000166.1 GCA_947259195.1 Thermoanaerobaculia bacterium
TTCATGGTCAGTCTCCTGTCAGTGAGATGTCTCCTTCCGAGGGCGCCCAGTTATCAGGGTACCCGCGAACCCGATTCGGTTCTGTGACCGATCTCACCAGTGATCGATCCGCCTCCGCTCGAAATCGAACCATCGGTTGACTCTGCAGACCTATGTTGGATTCAAGTAGAGTGGCGGTGCACTCGATCTCGAGGAAATCAGGATGGAAATCTGGAAACAATTCACCTTCGAGGCCGCCCACCTGCTGCCCAATGTTCCCGAGGACCACAAGTGTCACCGCCTCCACGGGCATTCCTACAGCGTGCGGGTCTATGTCGAAGGCGACCTCGACCCGCAGCTCGGCTGGGTGACCGATTTTGCGGACATCAAGAAGGCCTACCAGCCCATTCGGCAAGAGCTCGATCACTACTACCTGAACGACATCGGAGGTCTCGAGAACCCCACGGCCGAGAACATCGCCCGCTGGATCTGGGAACGCCTCCAGCCCCGCTTGCCGAACTTGAGCAAGATCGAGATCGGCGAAACCTGCACCTCAGGCTGCGTCTATCGCGGAAACTGAAGCAACCGGCAGACCGCAGTCCTGTAGTGGCCGGCCGCCGCGCCGGCCTCGGGTGGGGGAGCCTCTGCGTGTATGGCCTCAGGTGCGGGCCTCTGTGCGGGCCGTCGTTGTCTCGTGGAACGACAATTGAGACCTGGTGATACAATATTTATATTGTGAAACCCCTAAGAGATATCCTCGCGCTCCCAGAGGGTCCAAGACGCACAGCTACTCTTGTCGCCTGGTTCCAGGATCTCTATGAGACGGACCGCGAGAAGCCGATCCTGGTAGGAGGTGCAGCGGTCGAGCTATACACCGGAGGTGCGTACACAACGGGCGACCTCGATTTTGTGGGCAGTGTGCCCCCGGCCGTGGCTGCCGCTCTGAAGGATGCGGGATTCCAACGGCGCGGACGGCATTGGATTCACGAGGTTGGATAGATCTTCATCGAATTTTCGTCTTCCGGTCTCGACAGTGGTGAAGGGTCGGTCATTCTCGAGGTGGAAGGTCACCGAGTGGTGGTTGTCGATCCCGAGGCGCTAGTCGCAGATCGTTTGGCGGCCTGGCAGGTTTGGAAGTCACCGACGGATGGCATCAATGCGTGGCTTGTAGCCCGCGGTCGAAAGCTCGACCTGCGAAGGTTGGATAGTCTGGTCGAGGCGAAAGGCGTGTCCGCGGCAGCGATGGCTTTTGCCGAGATTGTCGAGCGCTGGCAAGGTCGCGATCCGACGAAAGAGGAGCTCGAGGCATGGGCAAGGATCATTCCCAACGGTTGATCGAGCCGTCATCCACTCCGTTGCCGTTCGATCTTCCAGATCTGTGCCGGAAGCGCCCTCGGGACTATGAGGAATGGCTGGCGTTGGGGAGATGGGGACGGCTGCCGCGGCGGGAGAAGATCGTTCCCGGGTTCTTGCTCCGCAAGGCGCGCGAGGAGGCCTCTCTCAGTCAGCAGAAGTTGGCCGTACGCCTCGGATGCTCCCAGCAGGCGGTCTCTCAGGCCGAACGCTGGCACAGTAACCCGACGGTCGGATTCATGGAATCGTGGGCCAGAGAAACGGGTTGTGAACTGGCTCTGGAGCTCGCTCGAGGAGTTCTGCCATGCGAGCCTGTCTGACTTTGGCGATGATTGGATTGATGGCGTCCACTGGATGCGATCGCGCGGAGCTCCCGGCGATGCCAGAGGGGGCGTCGCTAGATCCGGTCGAGGAAAGGATTCGCCGGGTCGAGAATGGATTGATTCTCATCGACACCGATGGCGACATCAAGGGTGTCGCACCCGAAAGCCTGACGGAGAGGATGGCTCACTACGGTGTTGCGGGTGTGGGTATCGCCGTCATTGATGATTTCGAGATTCATTGGAGCCGAGGCTACGGTGTCCTGGAAACGGGAAGAGCAGAGGACATCACCCTGGGCTCACTCTTCCATGCCGGTTCTGTCTTCAAGCCGGTGATTGCCACGGCGGCGCTGATGCTGGTGCAGAGGGACGAGCTCGATCT
>CAMYLC010000167.1 GCA_947259195.1 Thermoanaerobaculia bacterium
CGGGGCGGTGGGCGCGCAGTGTTCTAAACTGCTTCCAAATCCAGAGAGCGGCGAATGCTGCTGGTCCCGCGGTCTGCAGAGGCCCCGATGCGAAGGGCCGGCAACGCCGGGGGGCAAACGCTAGCCTGTTCTTCTCACCGGCTTTCGTAGCGAGCCGGCGTAGGTGCCTGAAGATGCAGGGCTTGGCGACCGAGGGCACCACAGGCGTACTCGACGTACGTCGAGGATGCCCGACCGAGCAAAGTCTTGCAGATTCAGGTACATACGCCGGCGCAGTAGAAAGCTGGTGAGAAGAGCAGGCTAGGAGTCTGCGCGGCAGAAACACTCGGGCCGAGTGATTAAGATAGCTCATGCCCACGAGCTTTCGTCGCTACGATCCGGATCAGAGCCTTCTTCTTCCTCCGTCGCCACGTGACTGGCTGGAGGAGGGTCACCTGGCGTACTTCGTTTCGGACACGGTGGATTCGATGGATCTGGGTGGTTTCTACGGCCGCTACGAGGGAGATGGTCGTCGCAACCAGCCATTCGATCCTCGGATGATGGTGAAGGTGCTCCTGTACGGCTACGCGACGGGATGCATCTCGTCGCGGAAGCTGGCCAAGCGGCTTCGTGAGGACGTGGCGTTTCGGGTGCTGGCGGCGGAGAACTTTCCAGCCCATCGGACGCTGTGCGACTTTCGTCACGATCACCTCGAAGAGCTTCGGGCTCTGTTTGTCCAGGTGGTGCGACTGGCGCGGGAAGCGGGTCTTGTGAAGCTGGGTACGGTGGCGGTCGACGGGTCGAAGGTCAAGGCCAACGCGAGCCGCCACAAGTCGATGACGTACCGGGAGATGACCAAGCAGGAGAAGCGCCTGCGTCGCGAGATCGACGATTGGTTTGCGGAAGCGGATCGGGTCGACGCGTACGAGGACGAGCTCTACGGTCCGGACAAGCGAGGCGACGAGCTTCCCGAGGGGCTGCGCCGCCGGGAGGATCGGCTGCGCGCGATCGAAGAGGCCAAGAAGCGGCTCGAGGCCAGGCAGGCCGAGGCGGACCGCAAGAAGGGCCGTTCTCCGGACGACGATCGCAAGAGCCCCCGAGGAGGGCGGCGATTCAAGCGCGACTTTGGAGTGCCGGAGGACCGGGCTCAGGACAACTTCACGGATCCGCAGAGCCGGATCATGAAGACGTCGCTGGGCTACGATCAGTGCTACAACGGACAACTGGCGGTCGACGGGGACTCCTACCTGATCGTGGCTACGGGGCTGACGCAGAACGCGGCCGACAACGGCGAGCTGATCGGGATAGTCGGGAAGATCGAAGAGCTGACCGGGGAGCAGCCAGGCAACCTATTGGCAGATGCCGGCTACAAGTCGGAAGCGAACTTCGAGGCACTCGAGCAAGCGGGAATCGGGGGCTACATCTCGCTCGGGCGAGAGGGCAAGAACCCACCTCAGCCTCCAGGACCAGACCGTCCCGCCAGTCAGCGAATGGAGCACAAGCTCAACACCCCCGAAGGGCGCGCCCTCTACCGGCTGCGTAAGGGAATCGCCGAGCCGGTGGTGGGCTGGATCAAGAACATCCTGGGTTTTCGCCAATTCAGCTTCAGGGGTACCGAGAAGGTGGCCGCGGAGTGGGATCTGATCTGCTTGGGCTCCAACCTCCGACGCCTCCATCGGCTACAGGTCCATCCCTGAGGGGGCAAGCCATCCGCCCAGACCCTGATCGATGCCAGCAGCCTACGGCTCCCATCAACACTCACCAACCGATTCGGGACCGCCGATCCACCTCCTACCCGAAATCTCCTGATCAATCTCGACCGAGCAACTCTAAAAACTGACCC
Organism: Thermoanaerobaculia bacterium; assembly: GCA_947259195.1. Taxonomy (GTDB): domain Bacteria; phylum Acidobacteriota; class Thermoanaerobaculia; order Multivoradales; family JAHEKO01; genus JAUVRX01. The sequence goes on from CAMYLC010000167.1 coordinate 1,823, forward strand.
GTGGCCTTCTGCCGCGCAGACTCCTAGCCTGCTCTTCTCACCGGCTTTCGTAGCGAGCCGGCGTAGGTGCCTGAAGATGCAGGGCTTTGCGACCGAGGGCACCACAGGCGTACTCGACGTACGTCGAGGATGCCCGACCGAGCGAAGTCCTGCAGATTCTGGTGCATACGCCGGCGCAGTAGAAAGCTGGTGAGAAGAGCAGGCTAG
>CAMYLC010000168.1:0-3260 GCA_947259195.1 Thermoanaerobaculia bacterium
GGAGACAGCGAACCACAAACAGCGACCAACCCAAGAAAGGAGAAACGACATGAAACTTCTGAAAGCAAGCGTCCTGATTCTCTCCCTGATGTTGGTGGCCTGCGAAGGAGCGGTAAGCCCCACCGAGCCTCAGCAGATCGAGAGTCAAGAGGTTCGTGCACTGCCGGATGCCGCTGGCCCGATGCTGAGCGCCCCCGAGGTAAATACCGTCGGGAAGGACACGATTCAGGATAGGCACTGAGCAAATCAGCGAGCAGGCTGTGGGCCCTGGCATCAATGCCAGGGCCTGTTGCTTTACAAACCTCTGGCGCCCTCCGTGCTGCGCCGAGACAGGCTCGGAATCGCGTGAGCCCCGAGTCCATACGGAGGTCGAGTGGGCGCTGGATCGAGTCGTGCTGCACCTGGACGATGGGCTAAGGCAGGTCGTTGATCCGGCCGATGTCTACTACCTGGAGGCCCGGGACGAGGACACCCTCGTGCGGCTGCGCTCGGCTCGGCCGCTGGCGGACATGCGGCCCCTTCGTGAACTGGTGCCCCTCTTCGCACCCCACGGGTTCCTCCAGATCCATCGCGAGCACGTCGTCAACCTCCGGCGCATCCGTGAGATCCGGAGACGGGACGAAGGCCGCGACTGGGAGGTCAAGCTCGAGCCCCCGGTCAACCGGGTCCTGCCGGTGAGTCGAGGCGCCCTGGCGAAGCTGTGGAAGGCCTTCGAGGCTGACTAGGCACGCGGGAGGGCGCAACGCCCTCCCCTACATTCTCGTGCACCGATCCGGTCGGCCGGCAGGGGCGCCGGCCGGTTCGACTGGCGGGTTCCGGGCAGTTCAGCCGACCGCAGCTGCCATGGTGGTCACGAGATCGATGGCCCGCTCGAGATCGAACCCTTCGAAGTCGACGGGCCGCAGCACCGGTTTCAACTCCGATTCCAGTTGAAGGCGGAGCGCGGCCAATCGCGCACCTTCGACGTTCACCGAATCGTTTCCGGGAACCGCGAGCTTGCTCCCGAGCAACGAGTGAAACTCGCGATCGTGTAGATCCAGACCTTGTCTATGGACAGCATGATCGAGGTCGTAGAAATCTCGGATCGCGACCTCCCGGCGGCAGAGAGCGGCCCGCATTTTTTCAGCCATCGCCTCCCTCCAAGTGAGGCAATCGAAACGGAACCTCGGGATCCTTGACGAGCCCGCGATCGGGTCCAGCATGAGAGTTCGTAGTCTCCCTTCGATCAGGCCTTCGCGCAGAGGCTCGCGAAGACTGATCTGCATCTTGATCGTCTCCTCCCTGGAGCCGAAGACCGAGTCGTAACCGATCTTTCCAACGTACTGCCTGGACTCGTTCGACCCGATCAACGGCTCGACGGCGCGCACCCAGAATCTCTTCGAGGCTCTCCACAGCACGCTTGGCGGCCGTTGCGCGGCGGCTTCGCTCGCGTCGGGGCTCGTCAACGGGTGTCGGAATGACGAAATCGAGATCTTCGCTCAAGCGATAGAACTCGGCATGGACTTTGGCGAGGCATGTACCGCCCCGAAACACGAGATTCGAGACACTGGCCAAGTGCAGCAACACCACGCTACAGAAGTAATCCTTTTCAACCAGCCTGGCGACAAATCCGGTGGTCGCCGACGTGTAGTCCACCGATTCCCCGAACAGCTCCGGGTCTTCGTGCAGTCGTATCGGCGGGAGTTCACTCGCGGTCATTCCAGACGATGCCCCATCGACGATTCGTGACACCCCGCTTGGGCAGTGTCGGGACCCAGGGGATGAAGCTGGTGGTCGGCTCGAGAGAGCGATCGAGCCGCCCGAGCAAGTCCGGGGCAGTGCCTTCTCGGTCCAACAAGGCTCCGATTCTCCTTCTGGTGCCAACGTCTCCGTATCGCAGTGTGGACTCGACCAGGTCCCTGGCGCTCACCCTGCCACTACTCAACTCGCTCAGGATCCATGAGAAGCCACGCGGCAGGCCGTTGAATCGAGACCAGTCGTAGACAGCATCGACCAGGGTCCGCACGCGCGACGAATAGATAGCCTCGCGGCCATCCGTGGTTGGGACGCTCTCCGTATCTCCAAGACGCTTGTCTGCGACTCTGATCAGATTTAGGACCAGCGCTCCGAGTGTACGCTCTCCGGAGATGCGGTTGTTGTAAGCGTAGACTCTCGTGGGTATCTGGTCGTCGAAGCCGTAGCGATTGAACGCGTTCGGCCCGCAGATCTGATACCGGCCTTGCCGGTCGTCCATCAGCGTCTGCAGTGCCAGGGATTCATCGGGGCTCCACTTACCTCCCAGCGGCAGCCGGGGCGGAATGAGATAGAGCCCACGCCGAACCTTCGCGATCAGTCCTGCCTTACGGAGCCTGGTCAGCAGCTCCCGCTCCTGCTTACCTGTAATGCCCAATGGGCCGGTTAGATCACCGGAGCGCAAGACGAACTTGCCACGCATCTGCGCGTAGGCGAACAGCTGCCTCTCGAGGTTTCCCAGGCTTCGCTTCATTCTTGCATTGTATTTCTCTTTAATTGCTTGTCAAGCAATTAGCTAAATGTGCAATACAAGCCTCGACTACGTCCTTGGCCAGGAGTCTGGCCTCGGCACCATCTCCACTGAGAATGAGACGTCGAGCTGCGAACGAATCTCGCAGTTGGGCAAGGCCAATTCTTGACCTTGCCATCTCACCGCCCAAAAAGCGCAACTCGGCGCCTAAGATGGACAGCCAGGAGGCCAAAATGACAAAGGCGGTAGAGCGAGTATTGGACCGGGTGTGTTGCACGTAAGCGATGGGCCGCGGCAGATCGTGGATCCGGCCGATGTCTACTACCTTGAGGCCCGGGACGATGACACCCGGGTGAGGTTGCGCTCGGCCAGGCCGCTGGTGGACATGCGGCCCATGCGGGAGCTGCTACCCCTCTTCGTGCCCCATGGATTCCTTCAGATCTATCGCGAGCACGTCGTCAACCTCCGGCGCATCCGTGAGATCCGGCGACGGGACGAGGGTCGCGACTGGGAGGTCAAGCTCGAGCCCCCGGTCAACCGGGTGCTGCCAGTGAGTCGAGGCGCCCTGGCGAAGCTGTGGCGGGCCTACCAGGAGAAATAGCCCCATCAGACGTTTCCGCGGAAACGCCCTTACAGGTCAGTGCGGGCCCCTCGAGTATCGGCCGATTCTGATTGGACCCCACTTCCTAGGTCGTGTCTGAGCTTGACACTTGAGGTTAGCAAGTGCTAACTTGTGTCGAGCAGGACGAAACCGAGCCATGCGCAAAAGAGATATACA
>CAMYLC010000168.1:3303-4056 GCA_947259195.1 Thermoanaerobaculia bacterium
AAACAGCGCATTCTGCGCGCAGCACTCCTCCTGTTCACCGAGAAGGGCCTTTGCGAGACGAGCATTCGCGACATCGGCGCGGCGGCAGGGCTTTCGAATCCAGCACTCTATAAGCACTACAGGAGCAAGGAGGCGCTGGCGCAGGAGCTGTTCGTCTCCTGCTATCGGTGGCTCCACTCGGCCCTCGAAAGAGTCGTCGGGGGCGAGTTCGAATCGTTCGCGGCCCAGTTCGCCGCCTACAGCAAGACTTTCTTCCAGCAATTCGAGACCGCTCCCGAAGTCGTGATCTACCTGTCCGACAACATCCAGCACTTCTGGCCCGAGGTTCGGGAGGACGTCGCCGGCGACACATTCGTCGAGCAGATCAACCGGATGCTGACCTCGGCGATCGACCGCGAAGAGATCAGCAATGAGATCGACGTCGATCTCACCTCGGCCATCATCATCGGTGGAATCCAGCAGCTTTCGCGGATGGGGTACCTCGGGCTACTCGCCCGCCCAGTTAGCGACTGGGCTCAGCCGTTCACCGAGCGGATTCTGGCCCTGGTGGAGAGCTAGGGGGGTTTTTGACCCTGGGGTTAGCGATTGCTAACCCCAAGAACAGGAGCTGACCGATGTTCGCAATCAATCACGCCGCTGCGGCGCTCGTGCTCAAACGACGGTACCCGACCGTTCGAATGGCTTTCATTCTGCTGGCTGTTCAAGCGGTCGAGCTCCTATGGGTCGCTTTGAACCTGATGGGTGTCGAAACCA
>CAMYLC010000169.1 GCA_947259195.1 Thermoanaerobaculia bacterium
CATCGACGGGCTCCGACCCCTCTTCGAGCGTTACGAGCTCGAAGATTGGGAGACGGGTCTGCAGGCTCTCGCGACGCAGATTGAAGGATGGGACGAGTTTCTCCGGAAGGAGGTCCTACCGCGGTCTCGAGACGACTTCCGCCTCCCGCCGGAGCTGTACACCCTCAAGCTCAGAGACCGTGTGATCGACATGCCGATCGAGGATTTGGCCAGCCGGGCCAAAGTGGCCTTCGTGGAGATCCAGAACGAGGCGCAGGTATTGGCCGGGCTGATTGCGGACCAACGGAGGCTGGACTCCGCCGACTATCGAGATGTCATTCGGGAGCTCAAGAAGGAGCAGATCACCGGCGAAGAAGCGATCGCGCTCTATCGCAGGAGAATAGAGGAGATCGAGGAGATTGTTCGGGAGCGAAACCTGGTCACGCTGCCGGAGCGCGACCTGATCATTCGACTGGCCAGTGAAGCCGAGACGGCGGCGCAGCCCGCCCCGCATGTGAATCCGCCCCGCATGCTGGGGAACACCGGAGAGCGGGGCGAGTTCGTCGTGCCGTTGAAGAACATTTCGGCTGGTGGAGATCTGATCTCGGATGACTTCACCTTCGATGCGGCCTCTTGGACTCTTACCGTTCACGAAGGTCGCCCTGGACACGAGATGCAGTTTGCCGGCCTGGTGGAAAGCGGTGTCTCCATCGCGCGGCTCCTATTTGCCCTGAACAGCACGAATGCGGAAGGGTGGGCGCTCTACACCGAAGCGGTGATGAAGCCCTACATGCCCTTGGAGGGTCAGCTCATCTCGCTGCAGCACCGCCTGTTGCGCGCGGCAAGGGCGTTCCTCGACCCGGGTTTGCAGAGCGGTGAAGTGACGGCTGAGGAGGCAATGCGAATCCTGCGGGAAGAGGTAGTCTTCTCCGATGCCATGGCTCTGCAAGAGGTCGAACGCTACACCTTCGAGCAGCCGGGACAGGCCACGTCGTACTTCTGCGGTTACTCTCGGCTGCTGGAGCTCCGTGCCGACGTGGAGCGCATCCAAGGCGACGACTTCGACCAAAGAGCCTTCCACGACTTCATCCTGGCTCAGGGGGTCCTACCCCCGGCCCTGATCCGCAAGGCCGTGATGGAGGAATTTGTGAGGGAGTAGGGGTGTAGGGGCTTAGGGGCGTAAGGGCCTAGGGGCAATTCCCAGTATCACAGCGGTCCAAGACTGCGTGAGAGGGCTCTCCCACGGTTGAGGGTTCGACGTGGGGACCTCCAGGGGGTTGGTTACTGTGGAAGGGAGGATAGCCCTCTGGGGGCCCCCACGTCGGTCCCCTTCCAACCACGGTCCCCTGCCCAGAACCCAGGATCCGGGACGTCAGGCCGAGGCCTGACGTTGCGCTTTCTCGATCTTGGCCCAGGTGTCGCGCAGGGTCACGGTGCGATTGAACACCAGGTGGTCCGGCGACGAGTCACGGTTGTCGACGCAGAAGTACCCTTGGCGCTCGAACTGGAAGCGGCTCTCTCGAGCGGCTCCCTCGAGGCTCGGCTCGACCTTGCAACCGGTCAACACCTTCAACGAGTCGGGGTTGAGACTGGCTTTGAAGTCCTTGGCCTGGTCGGCTTTGACCTCGTCGGCCGGCTTCAGGAGGTGGTCATACAACCGCACTTCCGCATTCACGGCCTCGGCAGCTGAGACCCAGTGGATGGTGCCACGGACCTTGCGTCCATCAGGCGCATAGCCGCCGCGCGTTTCGGGGTCGTAGGTGCATCGCAGCTCGACAACCTCGCCGGTGGTTTCATCCTTGACGACCTCTTGACACGTGATGAAGAAGCCGTAGCGCAGGCGGACCTCCCGCCCCGGGGCCAACCGGAAGTACTTCTTGGGCGCCTCCTCGCGAAAGTCGTTCTTCTCGATCCAGAGCTCGCGGGAGAAGGGGATCTGCCGGCTACCTGCCTCTGGATCCTCGGGGTTGTTGACGGCCTCCAGCAACTCGGACTCGCCTTCGGGGTAGTTCTCGATCACGACCTTGAGGGGCTCGAGCACGGCCATGACCCGGGGTGCCCGCTTGTTGAGGTCGACTCTCAGGCAGTGCTCCAGCAGTGCGACATCCACCGTGCTGTCGGCCTTGGCGACCCCGATGCGGTCCGCGAAGTCGCGGATCGATTCGGGTGTGTAGCCGCGGCGGCGAAGAGCCGAGATGGTGGGCATCCGCGGATCGTCCCAACCGGAAACCAGGCCTTCGTCAACCAGTTGCTTGAGCTTTCTCTTGCTCAGCACGGTTTGGCTGAGGTTCAAGCGGGCAAATTCGATCTGACGAGAGGGGAAGATATCCAGCTCGCGGATGAACCAGTCGTAGAGCGGTCGATGGTCCTCGAACTCGAGAGTGCACAGCGAGTGGGTGATCTTCTCGATGGAATCGGACTGACCGTGTGCGAAGTCGTACATGGGATAGATGCACCAGTCGTCACCGGTTCGATGGTGGCTGGCGTGCAGGATTCGGTATAGGACCGGGTCTCGCATATTGAGGTTTCCAGCCGCCATGTCGATCTTGGCCCGCAACACCTTGGATCCGTCGGCGAGCTCGCCTGCCCGCATGGATTCGAAGAGCGCGAGGTTCTCTTCCACCGTCCGATCTCGATAGGGGCTTTCCTTCCCAGCCTCGGTCAGTGTCCCCCGATACTGTCGGATCTCCTCGGCAGTCAGATCGTCCACGTAGGCTTTGCCCTTGCGGATCAACTCGACAGCCCACTCATGAAGCTGCCCGAAATAGTCGGAGGCGTAGTATTCGCGATCCTCCCAATCGAAGCCCAGCCACCGGACGTCTTCCTTGATTGCCTCGACGTATTCGGCCTCCTCCTTGATGGGGTTCGTGTCGTCGAATCGGAGATTGCACAGTCCGCCATGATCGGCGGCGAGGCCGAAGTTGAGGCAGATCGACTTGGCATGCCCGATGTGGAGGTATCCGTTCGGTTCGGGGGGAAACCGGGTGTGAACCCGACCGCCGTGCTTCCCGACCGCCACGTCCTGATCGATGATCGAACGGATGAAGTTGCTGGTGGTCTGACTCTCGGGCTCGTTGCCTGTGTCAGGGCTATCAGGCTTGGGCTTGCTCATTGCGGATCACCTACGACTCTCGAAAAAGGTCTAGCTCGGGGTGGTTTCGACCAGGGACAGGGCCCTATCGATTCGCGCGAGGCTGCGCTCCTGGCCGAGGATCTCCAGGATCTCGAACATGCCGAATCCGACGGATTTGCCTGTGACGGCTACCCTGAGCGCATGGATGATCTGTCCGATCTTGGCGCCTTCCGACTCCACGAATCGGCGCATAGCCTCTTCCAGGGTGACGGCCTCGAACGGCTCGGTGGCCGCCAGCAGATCCCTGAAGCCTCTCAGGAGTGCCACCGATTCCGGTGCGTTTCTCAATCGCTTGTCGAAGGCCTTGGCCTCGTAGGGGAAAGCACCGTCATCGACGAAGAGCTCGGGGTAGTCCAGGCTCTCGCCCGCTACCTTGATGCGGTCGCCCGCAGCCTGGAGCATCTCCGTCACGTAGCGAGAAGCGTCATCGACGTAAGGGGAAGGGAGCAACGCGGCGGCTTCGAGGAAGGGCAAGGCGAGTAGGAGCCTCTCCTCCGCCGGCATCTCCTGCATGTAGTGCTCCTGAAAAGCCAGCAATTTGTTGGGATCGAAGCTGGCGGGCGAGCGATTGACCCTCTCGAGGGTGAAGTACTCGATCATCTCCTGTCTCGAGAAGAACTCGGTCCGGTCGTCGAGGGCCCACCCCAGCAGCAGTAGATAGTTGACGAGAGCGTCCGGCAGATAGCCGACCTTCTCGTAGAAGTCGACGATGACCGGATTGAAGGTCTCGGCCGCCGTCTCGAGCCCGATGGCATCCGCGATCGCCACGCCGTGCTGGTGCATCTTGGCGAAATCGGGGTTCTTGAGGTACTTGTCGAGCTTGCGCTTGCTGAGTTTGTTGCGACTACCGGGCTCGGCGACGAAAGGCAGATGAGCGAACTCTGGCGGCTCGTGGCCCAGGCCCTCGAAGATGAAGATCTGCCGGGGCGTGTTGGAGAGATGCTCCTCGGCCCGGATGACGTGAGAGATCTCCATGGCCGCGTCATCGGCGACGCTGGCCAGGTGATAGAGACAGGACCCGTCGGCGCGCTGGATGACGTGGTCCTGCTCCTGGGCCCATTCAAACTCCACCTCACCGCGAATCAGGTCCCTGAATCGGCAGACGCCCTCTCTGGGCATCTTCAGGCGGACCACCGCAGTTCGTCCCTCGGCCTCGAAGCCGGCTGCTTGCTCCGTGGTCTCTGCCATCCAGCGCCGAGAGTAGATGAAACGCTTGCCTTCGGCTTGGGCGGCCTGGCGCTCGGCCTGTAGCTCCTCCGGGGTGGCGTAGTCCCGATAGGCGTACCCACCGGCCAGAAGCGTTGCGACGGCAGCCTGGTGCTCGTCTCGCCGTTGCGACTGGAAGTAGGGACCGTAGTCGCCACCGACATCCGGACCTTCATCCCAATCGAGCCCCAACCACCGCAGTCCGGAGAGAATAGGGTCGAGGGTCTCGCTCACATTGCGCTGCTCGTCGGTGTCGTCGATGCGCAGGATGAAGTGTCCATCGTGGTGGCGTGCGAAAAGCCAGTTGAACAGCGCGGTGCGCACGCCTCCGATATGTAGGAAGCCCGTTGGGCTGGGAGCGAATCGAGTCCTCACCATAGCGGCGCTAGCTTAGCTGAGGAGCAGCGCCTTGGCGCGCTCAGCCACCGATTCGGGGGTCAACCCGAAATGCTCGGCAACGGCCTGGTGGGGAGCCGAAGTCCCGAAGCCATCGATGCCGATGACATCCCCCTCGGTGCCGACATAGCGATCCCATCCCAGGGTCGTCCCTGCCTCGATGGCAAGCCGCTTCGTGAGGCTGGGCGGCAAGACGCTCTCCTGGTAGTCCCGATCCTGAGCCTCGAAGAGGTCCCAGGATGGCAGGCTCACGACTCGCACCGCGATGCCCTGAACGGCGAGCAATGCACTGGCATCCAGAGCCAAGGTGACCTCCGAACCCGAGGCGATGAGCAGCAACTGGGGCTCACCCTGGGCTGGATCGGCCACGACATAGGCGCCTCGAGCCACGCCCTCGACAGCCAGGCAGGGGGCTTGCTGGACGATGGGCAGGCTCTGTCGGCTCAGTGCTAGAGCCGTCGGTCCGTCCTGGCGCTCGATGGCCACCTTCCATGCACCTGCTGTTTCGTTGGCGTCAGCGGGTCGGATCACGGTGAGACCTGGGATGGCTCTGAGCGACAGCAGTTGGGAGATAGGTTGATGGGTGGGTCCATCCTCTCCGACGAATACCGAGTCGTGGGTGAAGACGTACTTGACCGGCAGCCCCATGAGGGACGCCAGACGAATCGCGGGCCTCATGTAGTCCGAGAAGATGAGGAACGTGCCACCGTAGGGGATCAACATTCCAGAGAGGGCCAGACCGTTGAGGATGGCACCCATGGCGTGCTCTCGCACACCGAAGTGGATGTTTCGACCCCCGGGCTCGCTGGGCGAGAAATCGTCGAGGCCTTGGAGGCGGGTGTTGTTGGAGCCGGCGAGATCGGCCGATCCTCCGACCAGATAGGGGATGGCGTCGCACACGGAATTGAGAACCTTCCCCGAGGCCTTGCGGGTGGCGAGGGGACCGTCCCCGACGTCGAATGTGGGCAGATGGTCGGCCCAACCCGATGGCAGTTTTCGGTCGAGTCGATTCAGGAACTCACTCGCCAACTCCGGATAGTCCTCGGCATAGCGCGAGAACATCTCCCTCCAGGCCATCTCCTCCTGGGCACCGTCTTCGGCGGCATTTCGAAAGGGCTCGAGCCCCTCTTCTGGAACATGGAAGGTAGGCTCGAGTGGCCATCCAAGGGCCTTTTTGGTGGCGGCGACTTCCTCGGCACCCAATGGGGCACCGTGAGAGGCGGAAGTGTCCTGCTTCTTGGGGCTGCCGAAGCCGATATGCGTGCGAACCGCAATCAAGGAGGGCTTTGTGTCCTCCCCCCGGGCCGCTTTATAGGCCGCGTTGAGCGCCTCGAGGTCGTTGCCGTCATCGACCCTTTGAACATGCCAGCCGTAGGCTGTGTAGCGCTTGCAGACATCTTCGCTGAAGGTCAGGGAGGTCGAGCCATCGATCGAGATGTGGTTGTCGTCCCAGGCCACGATGAGTTTGCCCAGCTCCAGGTGACCGGCTAGCGAAGAGGCCTCTGAAGCGATTCCCTCCATCAGGTCGCCGTCACTGGCAAAGGCCCAGGTGTTGTAATCCAGAAGGTCGAATCCTTCGCGATTGAAAAAAGCGGCCAGCATCTTCTCGGCCATGGCCATTCCGACTGCGTTGGCGAGGCCCTGACCGAGAGGTCCAGTCGTCGTTTCTACGCCAGGTGTCAGTCCGTACTCTGGATGGCCAGGAGTTATCGATTCGAGTTGGCGGAACTCCTCGAGCGCGCTCAAGGGAACATCGAAGCCGCTCAGATGTAGGAGTGAGTAGAGCAGCGCCGAGGCGTGGCCGCAGGACAGGACGAATCGATCCCTGTTCGGCCACCCTGGCGTCTCGGGGCTGAAGCGCAGGTGGCGGGTCCAGAGCGAGTAGGCCATGGCAGCCTGGCCCATGGGTGCGCCCGGATGTCCGGAGTTGGCCTTCTCCACCATGTCCACAGCGAGAAAACGGAGAGTATTGATGGCTGTCGTGTCGACGTCAGCCGGGGCCTTGGGGCTCATGAATCTGCCTTTCCTTCGATCGAGATCGGGGGAGTCAATGGGTGGTGGAGATGCTTGATCAAGAAAATCGACAACTCGCGGTGGCACGAGCATAGCCGGGATTCTGCCTTCTGCCAACCGAAGGGGAGCGACCGCACCGAGGCTTTGACTATGGCTCGAAGGGGCCCGTAGAATGTGAAGTCCTGCAAGGACCGCGGAGAGGTGCTGGAGTGGTCGAACAGGGCTGCCTGCTAAGCAGTTGTCCGGGGTAACCTGGACCGAGGGTTCGAATCCCTCCCTCTCCGCCATTTACCCACCCACCCAACCACCCCGTGGGTTGAGGCGCCCGGCTCTCCGCCGGGCGTTCTTTGAGGGCTTGGAGTGGAAGCGGCCGGCCGTTCGTTCCGGCCGGTCTCTGAGGCAGTGAGGCGGTGTGCATTGAAGCGGCCGGACCCGCGCCGGCCTTCGGCGATCAGGCTTCGATAGTCTTCTTGACCGTGAGCACCGGACAACGGGCGTGTTGCACGACGCGCTCCGCCGTGCTGCCCAGGAGAAGGTGTGCCAGGCCCGTTCGACCGTGGGTGCCGAGGGCGATCAGGTCGGCACCAACCTCATCGGCCAGATCGATGATCCTGTCCGGTGGATAACCCTCCTTGGCAAGGGTCTCGACAGCGAGCCCCTCTCGGTCAAGGGTTCGGGCTATCTCATTGAGACGTTCTTCGGCGGCGCCTTCGACATCTTTGAAGTAGTCAAGCGATGTGGGAATCGTGCCGTACGCAGTGTACTCGTAGGGCAGATGATAGACGTGGAGCAGCACGAGCTTGGCCACGGGCTGCGGGCCAAGTAGGCGCAAAGCGGCCCCGATGCTCGTCTCGGAGTCTTGGGAGAAATCGGTCGACACCAGAATCGTTCTGATCTCTCGATGATGATCAGCGTCGCCCGGGTGGACGGTCAAAACAGGGCAGGTGGCATGCTGAACCACCCGTTCCGCCGTGCTGCCGAGGAGCAGATGTCGTATGCCGGTGAGACCACGGGTGCCGACGACGATGGCGTCGACTTCTTTTTCGTCTGCGGTCTGAAGGAGCACTTGGGACGGGACCCCAAGTCGAAGATGGGAGTCGACTTCCACTCCCTTCTCCCTGATGGCTTCGGCAGCTTCGTTCAGCTTGCCGGAAGCGGCTTCCTGAAGAGCCTCCGTAAAGTCGGGTGGCGAGGGTACGAAGTCGGTCGCCCGGTTCGGGACCATGAGGGCGTGTACCAGCTCGATGCGGGCTCCGTGAGAGCTCGCAAGCAGCACCGCCCAATCGATTCCCGCCTGAGCGGTCTGCGAGAAGTCTGTGGCTACCAGAATGGTCTGCAGGTTCGTGGGTTTGGTCTCAGACACGGTCCCGTTCCCCCTTCTTGGTGTGGCGATTCAAAGGACTCCTGCGTCTCGGATTCTCGAATCGAGCACAGAAAACATCACCCTCGACCAGTATAGAACTTTCGAGCTGCGGTCTGGTCCTTCGAAGGATCTCGGGGTTTGACCTCTCGCCAGCGGAATTGCTAGGATTTCGCGGCCGTTGGGAGGTCGTTCAATGGTAGGACACGCGGCTCTGGACCGTGGAATCGGGGTTCGAATCCCTGCCTCCCAGCCATCCTTCTGGTTCCCCAGGCACCGCAGTTGCGAATCGACCAGAGGGACACAATACTCATTTCCCGCCGCCGACAGCCTCCGAAACGAGCCCTACCCGATCCGCTCTTTGGCTTCCTGCAGACCTAAATGAGTATTGTGTCCCCCTGAGTCACGCTGCGCTGACCACTTCTGTCTTGGCTGCGTGGCCCAAAACCTCGAGAATCAATGGTCTGTAACGATCGGCGAAGCTCTCGAGGGCGAGCCGTGCCTTCGACAAATGGGCCTCGGTCATCGGTAGCGAGATGAACATGTCGCCGCGGCCACACACCAAGAGGCCGTCGAGGAGCAGCTCCATGTGCAGCAGCGGGCGGAGTGATTGGCATCCTGCGGAGATATGGGCCGTCCGACGCACGGGTCGGCGCGAGAAGTGAATCGCGAAGATGGAACCCAGCCCGTTGCAGTGCATTGGTACCTCTCGCTGGTCGAACATATTGTTGAGAGAAACTCGAAATGCCTCGGACGATTCGAAGAACTCCGCTGCGCGCTGCGGTGAATAGACCTCACCCATTGCCGCACAGCCGGCGGCCATTGAACAAATGTTGTTGTTGAAGGTGCCGGCGTGGTTCCAGGAGCCTTGCCGCTTCGGATTGAAGTAGTCCATGACCTCGGTGCTACCACCGAACGCACCCGTCGGCAGGCCGCCGCCGATGTACTTGCCGAGCGTGGTCAGGTCGGGCTCGATGCCCCATAGGCCCTGGAGGCCCGCCGGGCCGAGCCGCGACGTCTTGACCTCATCGAAAATCAGCAGCGCACCGACTTCCCGCGTCTCTCTCCGGAGCATGGCGAGGAACTCCTGGCTACCGGGAATGTTGCCTCCAGCGCCCAGAAGGGGCTCGACCATGACAGCCGCGAGCTCTTTCCCGGCGCGACGGATCAGCTCAGTGGTGCCTTCGACGTCGTTGTACTCACCGAGGACATAGTCATAGGGAACGTTGAGCGGCGAGCCGCCGGCCGGGAACCTCATGACGCCACCGTGATAGGCGCCCTCGAAGACCAGGACCTTGTCGCGACCCGTCTCGGCTCGTGCTGCGGCCACCGCCATGATGTTGGCCTCGGTACCCGAGTTGCAGAACCTGATTTTGTCGATCGAGGGGAACCGTTCGCACAGTAGGCCCCCCAGCTCTCTTTCGAAGCGGGTCTCTGCACCCATGGCGATGCCGGTGTCGAGGGCTTCGTGCACCGCTGACGTGATGATCTCGTTCGAATGGCCGAACAGGCC
>CAMYLC010000170.1 GCA_947259195.1 Thermoanaerobaculia bacterium
AGCGCAGTATACTGGGCGCCTTCGAGAGACCACTCTCGAAGCTCAGGAGGCTTTTGATGAAACCGTGGATCTTGGTGTTGCTCGCAGTTGGACTCGTACTGGCTGTCGCCTGCAGCAGCAGCACCACCGGCCCGGAAGGCGGTGAGCAGATTTTCAGTGGTCAGGTCGCCTACCAGAATCCGGACGTGACCTTTCACACCTTCATCATGACTGAGACCTCGATTGTCCGCGTCGAGATTCTCGAGCTGGCAGCGAGTGCGGGAGACCTCGAGATCCCCGAGGGCTTCACCGTAACCCTCGGGTTTGGCTTGGGATTCCCCGTCGAGGGCGTGTGCCGCCCAACCTACCAGTCCACGATCATCGAAGGTAGCCAGTTCAGCTTTCAACTCACGCCCAACGAGTACTGCATCCTGTTGGTCGATCCAGGCACCCTCCTGGAACCGATCGTGGTGGATTATGTGGTCTCTTTGAAGGGTGACTGACGCCTCCAAGCACACACGTCACCTGCCCACAGTAGCGCGCGCTCCCTCCTGTCCCACGGAGCTCTCCCCCGACCCGACGCAATGGAAACGAGCGTCCTCGCATCGAATCCCCTGGCTCCATTCCTGGAGACCCAGCGACTCGTCATTCTGGACGGTGGTCTGGCGACCGAGCTCGAAGAGCAAGGCTTCGATCTGAATGATGAGCTCTGGTCGGCAAAGATCCTTCTCGAGCAGCCCGACAGCATTCGACGCCTTCACCTGGGCTATCTCCTCGCGGGCGCCGATTGCATCGCCAGCGCCAGCTACCAGGCGACCATTGAAGGGTTCGTCCAGCGAGGATTGGCCGAGGGCGAAGCAGGTAAGTTGCTGCGGCGATCCGTGGACCTGGCTCTCGAAGCACGGGCAGAGTTCTGGTCGGATCCCGAGAATCGAATCGGCAGGCTGAAGCCGCTCGTCGCGGCGAGCATCGGGCCTTATGGGGCCTATCTCGCCGACGGGTCCGAATTCCGAGGTGACTACGGCCTCAACGAAGACGCCCTGGTCGACTTTCACCGATCGAGATGGCGACTTCTGGCCTCGAGCGGGGCGGACCTTCTGGCCTGCGAGACGATACCGAGTCGCCAGGAAGCTCGCGGCCTTCGCCGGCTGCTGGAGGAAACTCAGGAGGCGCAAGCCTGGTTCAGCTTCAGCTGTCGCGATGAGCAACATCTCAGTGACGGCGCGCCGCTTACCGACGTGATCGAGGAGCTCGATGATTGCCCGCAGATTGTCGCGATCGGAGTCAACTGCACCGCCCCTCGGCATGTCTCCGGTCTCCTTCGCTCAGCCAGCGATGCGACTTCAAAGCCCATCGTCGTCTACCCGAACGCCGGCGAAGGCTGGGACGCGACAACGAAACGATGGACTCCGGTCGATCGGGACTCGCCGACACTGGTGGGCTCCTGTCGCGAATGGGTCGACCTCGGGGCCCGACTGATCGGCGGCTGCTGCAGAACCAGCCCCGACGACATCCGGCAGGTCAGGCGCACGCTCCTAGACCGCATGGTCTAAGCGCGCGGGATTGCGGCGGCCGGCCCTCCCTCCCACCTGTCCTGGAGCTTGGGTCCTGGGTCCTGAGAAAGGAACCGTGATCCTGCTGGGGTTCGACGTGGGGCCCCCAAGGGGCTATCCTCCCTGCCGCTGCAAGAACCCCCATGGAGGTCCCCACGCCGAACCCTGAACGACCGTGGTGAGGTCCGGCTCTAGTGCCTCGGGCGTCGCTCACTTCCACGAGCGATCGCTGGCCAGGCCCCAAGCCCTCAAAGACCGGCCGAAGGAACGCCGGCCACCTCGACCCCCTGGTTGGGCTTCGCACCAACCAGATGAGAAGATAACCGCACATGACGGCTGAGATCGCGTATCTGCTGGGCCTCATCGTCGTGGCGCTCGTCCTGTTCGCCACGGAGATCCTGTCGATCGATATCGTCGGCCTGGCCCTGCTGCTCGCACTCACCGTGCCCGGCATCCTCAGTCCCGACCAGGCCCTCGCCGGCTTCGGAAGCGAGACCATCTTCGTCCTGATCGGGCTCTTTGTCCTGACTGCAGGAATCACGCAGACCGGCGTGGTGGAACGCATCGGGCTGCGCCTGGCAGCGTTCGGCAGCGATCGCCCACAGTTGCTGACACGACTCCTGGTCACCTCGGCGACTGCCTTGAGCGCGTTCATCTCGAACACCGTCACAACCGCGATGCTATTGCCCATCACGGTGGGTAGCGCCAAGAGAGCAGGCGTCTCGGTATCCAAGGTGCTCATGCCTCTGGCCTACGCATCGATTCTCGCCGGAAGCATCACGGTCATCGCCACCTCCACCAACCTGGTCATCTCCGGGGAGCTTCCGTCCTACGGCATGGAGAAAATCGGCTTCTTCGAACTGGCGCCGGTAGGCATCGGCCTGACCCTGGTCGGTTTGATCTATCTGCTGTTCATTGCGCCCCCGCTCATTCCCGACCGATTCGAGAAGGACCGTCTCTCTACATTCGGGATTCGTCGCTACATCTCGGAGATCGTGGTTCCTGCAGGGTCCAAGCTCGTCGGCCAGACACTCACTGAGAGCAAGCTGGGCGACACTCTCGACGTCACCGTCCTGAGTCTCAAGCGAGGAGAGACCAGAAATCTCAACCCTCGAGGCAACGTTGTCCTGCGAGAGGGGGACGTGCTACTCATCGAGGGCGCCGCCGAAGATATTCTGGCGGTCAAGGACCTCATGGGGATCGACATCCATACCGGCTACAAAGCCGCGGATCCGGATCTCGAATCGGACGACGTGCGCATGGTGGAAGCCATGGTGATGCCAGACTCTCGTTGGATAGGCAAATCCCCCCGAGGGGCCGATTTTCAAGAGACCACCGGAATGACCGTGCTGGCGATGCACTCTCCCGGCGGCGAAAAGGGCTATCGCCGGCACCTGGCTCGGACGCGGCTCAAGGCCGGAGACGTTCTCCTACTGCAAGGCAAGGTGGAGAGCATCCAGAATCTAGACTCAAGGCACCTGCTGAACCTGGAGGACGTGTCGGGGCATCACCCTCGCTCCCAGAAAGGACGGCTCGCGACAGTCATCTTCGTTGCCGCCCTGGTCGTCGGAGGCTCGGGCCTGCTACCGATGTCCATCGCCTTCCTGGCCGGCGGTCTGGGGCTGATTCTGACCGGCGCTCTGGTGCCCGAGGAGGGCTACCGCGCGATCGATTGGCGACTGCTGGTCCTCATTGGCTGCATGATGGCCTTCGGTGTCGCGATGAAGGAGACCGGCACCTCCACCTACCTTGCCGGTCTTGTCGTCGAGCACGTCAGCCCCCATGGTGAGCTGGCAGTCCTCGCAGCCTTCTTTGCGCTCACCGCTTTTCTCACTCAGCCCATGTCCAACCAGGCCGCGGCGCTCATCGTGCTGCCGGTGGCGATCGAAACAGCGATCACTCTGGGGTTCGATCCCCGATCGCTGGTGATGTCGGTCACGTTCGCCGCCTCCTGCTCCTTTCTCACACCCCTGGAGCCGGCCTGCATCCTGGTCTATGGTCCTGGCCGGTACCGCTTCTTCGATTTCTTCAAGGTCGGCCTGCCGCTGACGATTGTCGTCTTCGTCTTCTGCATGGTGCTGATCCCTATCTTCTGGCCCTTCCACCCCTGAAAAAGGGCTGGAGCAGGGCTACCCAAACGGGTGTTGCGCCAAGAAGCCGGCTGCCCTCAGGCTAGGGAAGAGGCAAGACGTGGCCCATCACACCCTCAGATCCGGCTACGAGCAGCTCGTGGACCGGCTGAACCGCTTTCCTCAAGGAGCGCCAGCTTCAGACCTGCTTCACGGCATCCTCGAGATGCTTTTCAGCGAGCGGGAGGCCGGACTGGTGGCCCTGCTTCCCATCAAACCGTTCACGGCGGAGCAGGCTGCCACGGTCTGGAAGTTGACCGAGCTCGAAGCTCGCAGGGTCCTCGAGGAGTTGGCGAGTCGGGCGATTCTGCTCGACATCGAGGACCGCGAGGGCGAGTTGCTTTACGTGCTACCCCCTCCGATGGCTGGTTTCTTCGAGTTCTCGTTGATGCGGCTGCGTGGCGATATCGACCAGAAGGTGCTGTCCGAGCTTTTCTACGAGTACATCACGGTCGAAGAGGACTTCATCAAGCGGCTGTTTACCGACGGTCAGACTCAGCTGGGTAGAACCTTCGTTCAAGAAGCCGCACTGCCGCCGGACAACACCCTTCAGGTCCTCGACTACGAGCGAGCAAGCGAGGTCATCGAGTCCGCATCTCATCGGGGTGTCGGCATGTGCTACTGCCGGCACAAGGCACAACATGTGGATCGTGCATGCGACGCACCGATGGATATCTGCATGACTTTCAACAACACCGCCGCTTCCCTGATCCGGCACGGCTTCGCGCGCGAAATCGGCGCGGCAGAGGGCCTCGACCTCTTGCAACAAGCTCAGGCCGAGAACCTCGTCCAATTTGGCGAGAACGTACAGCAGAGGGTGAACTTCATCTGCAATTGCTGCGGCTGTTGCTGCGAGGCGATGATCGCGCAGCGCAGATTCGCGGTATTGAATCCCATTCACACGTCGAACTATCTCCCCGAAATCGATCAGGACCTGTGTAACGGCTGTACGAAGTGCGTACAGGTTTGCCCGGTGGAGGCCATGTCCATGGTCTCGGCCAACGATCCCCATCATCCCAAGTTGCGCCAGGCCAAGCTGGACGAACAGGTGTGTCTCGGGTGTGGTGTCTGCGTCCACAATTGCAGCCGAGAGGCGATCCACCTGGAGCCACGAGATCAACGCGTGATCACGCCCGTCAACTCGGCGCATCGGACCGTCCTGATGGCTCTCGAACGGGGCAAGCTTCAGGACCTGATCTTCGACAACCAGGCCTTGGCCAGCCACCGGGCCATGGCCGCCATCCTCGGCGTGATCCTCGACCTACCCGCCGTCAAGCAGACCCTGGCAAAACGGCAGATGCGCTCCCGCTACCTCGACCGCTTGCTCGATATCACGCATTGAGGGTTGAGGCGCCCGGGTGTACTTTCCGGCCGTTGTTGCTCGCATCAACCAAGACCAGCATCGATGTTGAGATTCGTCCGAGTGGCCCGCAGGGGGACGGCGTCGGCTACTCAGACTGCAACGGGCGGGCCGCCACCTTGTCACGTCATCGCGCCGGGTCTTCTGTGTTCTCCGACGGTCCTTGCACTGCGCTCGACGTGGCACCCCCTGTCGAACCACCCGAACGAACCTCTGGCACCGGTGATGGCAGCGGGGCACTGAGGCAGTGAAGCCTTGAGGGAACAGATGCACATGGCTGTGCAACGGGCGTTCAGGGTTCGGCGTGGGGACCTCCATGGGGGTTCTTGCAGCGGAAGGGAGGATAGCCCCCTGGGGGCCCCACGGCGGACCCCCATACGATCACCGTTCCCTGCCCAGGACCCAGGACTTCAAGACCCCAGGATCTCGAAAGAGCCTGCCGTCAGTCAGGCGACTCCCAGAGAACCCAATATCGATTGGGTTCTACATCGAGCCAGGTCTGGGTCCGCCCCGAGGGCCAATGGACGCTCACGCGCACGACCTCTTCCACGCTCCCGACTCCAAGATGTATCCGAGGGTCATTACCTGAAAGGTAGCCAGCGGCGGGCTGGTGAACCCTGACTCTCGAGTCCGCCCCGTCGGATACCTCGACGAAGGCACCGTGCGAGGTCTTCGGGCCTCCTCCCACGAGCCGCAGGCCCAGCCAGCTGCCACTCTTCAAGCTGTCATTGCGCAGCAGCGAGGCAGTGGCCTGGTGGTCGACATGGTTGACCACGATGTCCAGATCCCCATCGTTGTCGTAGTCCCCGAACGCCGCCCCGCGCCCCGACCGCCGACTCGAGAAATAGGGACCTGCACCCGCGCGAGCATCCTTGAACTGACCCCTGCCGTCGTTGGCGCCGAGAACAGGGTACTGCCCTACCAGGATGTGCGCCACGCCGTTGGTGGTGAACAGATCCAGATCGCCATCCAAATCCAGATCGACCAGACCGGCACCCCACTGACCGAGCCCATCGAGCAGCCCTCCCACCCCGCTGGCCCAGGTCACATCCTCGAAAAGCGTCTGATTCACTTTTCGGTACAAGCTGCCGTGTCGCAGATCCACGACCAAGAGATCGATCTTGCCGTCGCCATCGAAGTCTCCAGGCGACCCGTGCATGGATCCCGTCCCGAGGCCGGCATCGTTGACGGCCACCCCGGCGACCAGTCCCATGTCTTCGAAGGTTCCATCACCTCGGGCCCTGAAGAGGAAATTCTCCTGGTGATCGTTACCCTGAAAGATGTCTAGGTGGCCGTCCCGGTCGAAGTCGAGCACCGTGATCCCCATGCACTTCGAGTCGGGTCGCTTCAAGCCGGCGTGCTCGGTCACGTCCACGAACTTTCCATCTGGCCGCTGTTCGTAGAGCTTGCTCTCCTGCCCGTCGTACTCCTTGGGGTCGGGCATCTCCCATTCCTTGCCCGGGTGCAGGTGATAAGGGTCGAAGGCCAGGAAGTTGCACACCGCGAGGTCGAGATCGCCATCCCGGTCGTAGTCGAACCAGGAACCTCCGACGCTCCATTTGACGAAGCCGTTCAGCTCGCGCGGCCCGACGAGTCCCAGTTCCGACGCGACGTCGGTGAAGGTGCCGTCCCCGTTGTTGTGAAAGAGGCGATTCGCCCCGTAGGTTGCGAGGAAGATGTCCGGGTAACCATCCTCGTCGTAATCGCCGGCCACGGCACCCATGCTCCAGTCATGGGACCCAAGGCCCACCCGATCGGTGCAGTCCACAAAAGTGCCATCTCCGCTGTTGCAATAGAAGTGGTCGCTGGCCTGGCCGAAGGACCTCATCCCTTTCGGATCGCTCACGCCTTCGATGTAGACGCCATTGAGCAAGTAGAGATCCATGTCGCCATCCAGGTCGTGATCGATCCAGGTGGCGCCGGAGCCGCTCGATTCCAGGATGTTGTCGTAGGCGTAGTCGCCAAACGTGTAGCGAAACCGGACTCCTGCCTCGGCAGCTACATCCTGAAACCTGAAACCCGACGACTCGGCGGCTATCCCTGGGGGGGTAGTTCCCTCGAAGGAAGGTCCGTCGGAGGCCAGCGCCTGCGCCGCAACGGGATCCAGGTGAAGCCCGGAGGGCACCATCGGCGCGCCTGGCTCCACGAGCTCCTCGGTTGCTTCACCCGGTTCGTCAGGTGGTGGCTGACCGACTGCACGGCCCGCAATCAGGAGTGAGAGGCAGCACCCTACGGAGAAGCCGAGACAGGCAAATCGCTTCAGTTTCCAGCTCACGAGGATGATTGTGTTCGAGAACTCAGTTTCCCGCCAGAGGCGATCGACCGATCTTCAATCGACCGGCTCGGATTCAGCCAGCAGCTCCTCGAGGTATGGACCCCAGATCGCCGGAATCGAGTGGGTTCCATGTCCCCGCGTTTCGTCGGTGATCGGCAGCAGTACCGCACGCCCACGCGGCACTCTCACGATCTCACGCTCGAGAATTCCCAGCTCCGGCGGGTTGACCTGGTCATCGGCCGAGTTGATGGCCACCAGCGGTGCGATGATCTTCTCCAGATGCAGTGAAGGGTCGTAGTCTCGTGAGGAATCGAACTGATAGATCAGGTCATTGGCATCCAGACCTCCTGCATACCGCTGGATCCTCGCCTCCAGGAAGACCTCCGCCTGCTCTCGAGTCGGGGCCTCCTTCTGCCACTGCAACGGGCTGCTGACCATGAAAATCAAAGGGTGAACGGCCGAGATCAGGCCGGGTGGCTGCTCTTCATACTCTCCGCCGTTCCACTCGGGGTCGGCGCGGACGGAATCGATGATCATCTTGCGCATCATGCGATTGCGCCCGGCGATCTCGACAGGGAGACTGGCCAAGGGCATGAGAGCGTCCATGAGGTCGGGATAGGTGTAGCCCCAGACCCAGGTGTGCATGCCACCCATCGAGGTGCCCATCACCAGCCGTAGGTGATCGACCCCCAGGTGCTCGGTCAGGAGACGATACTGGGCGCGAACCATGTCGTCGTAGTTGTACTTCGGGAACTTCATGTGCAGACCGTCGCTCGGACGACTGGACTCGCCATGCCCGATGGCGTCCGTCAGAATGATGTAGTAGCGCTCCGCATCGAGCAGCTGTCCGGGGCCAAACAGCCCTCCGGCGAATTGCTCCGAGAGAAAGCCGCCTCCGTAGCCGGTCGTCCCGTGCATGATGAGGACCGCGTTCACAACCGAGCCTGAGGCATCAAGCCGTGGTTGCCCGATCGTCGTGTAGTGCAAGTTGAGCTCGGAAAGCACCTCTCCGCTGGCAAACTCGAAATTCTGGATCTGGAAATCGCTCTCCCGCGGGGTCGGATAGCCGGCGCCTATCAGCAACTGGGGAACCGTGACCAGTACCAGGAAGAGCACTCCTGCTGGGGAGCAGCACCTGAGCTTCGAAGCGGACATCGTTTCTCCTCCTCTACTCGAGGGTGGCCCGCTCGAGTCTCGTCAGCTTCGGGAAGGCCTCATCCAAGTGGGCATTGCCTTCCTCGAAGATCCTGCCCTGTTTCCCGCCCCGCATCCCACCGCCGGCGGTCTCATCGTATCCAGAGTAGAGCCGAGCGACGACCTCCATGCCCTCGATCACCTGGCCGAATGGTGCAAAGCCCTGGTCGTCCAGATGGAAGTTTTCGACCAGGTTGATGTACGGCTGCGTGGTTCGGGTATCGGGTCCGGTCATCGCGAAGGCAACGGTGCCCCGCGTGTTTGTCCGCCGAACCGGATCATCCTCGAAGGAACGACCCTTCCAGACTGTGCTGACCGCCGGATCTCCCGAGATGCCGAACTGGGCGATATAGCCAGCCCGAACGCGGAAGAACCGGCTGTCGTCGAAAAAGCCGGCCCGCACCAGGTTGTAAACGCGGTCCGCACCGAGAGGCGCCCAGTCCCGATGCACCGCGACCACGAAGTCACCCTCGCTGGTCGCGAAGCGCACTCGAAATCGGCTCGGTGCCTGTTGATCCCAGAACCCATCAGCCGGTCGCAGGAGGACGTTCGAAGACTCGTTCGAAGGTTGGCCAGCGCTCGCCCAACCGTGCAGCAGCAAGACCACAAGACAAGCCGACAGAAGAAACCTGGCACGCATTTCGGCCAAGAGTAGCAGCGAATACCTGATCGGTCCTCAAGCTCTCCCAGGATCCGTCTCTTGTTTGGGCTGAAGGAGCATCCGGTGGGGAACGGAGATCTCGATTCCGACGTCGTCGAATTTGTTCTTGACTCGTCGCAGCATCTGACGGCGGATCGGGAACATCTTGTCGGGGAGCGTTTTCAGCATGAACTTGATGACGACGCCATAGTCGGTGAACTTATCGACCCCGAGCATCACCGGGTCATCCGTGATCCAGGGGCCGAACTCGGGATCGGGGCGTAGACGGTCACGTCCTTCACGAGCGTGACCTGTTCCCCCAGGTTGTCGGTCCCGGTGAAGAGCACCGAGGCATCTCCGAGTTTCACCGTGGACGGAAGGGTGGCCTCGATCTCGGCACAGCCGTCGGCGCCCACGACGGC
>CAMYLC010000171.1 GCA_947259195.1 Thermoanaerobaculia bacterium
CGCGACTGCCATCTCGCCCAGCGGTGCAACGACAAGGCCGATTGCCAGCGCTACCCTCGCCAGAGCGAAACGGGTGGCCGACCGTCTTCCCCACAGGGCGGAAAACAATAGGACAGTCGACACGATCCACAGCGGCAGCGCCAGAAGCGGTATCGGAATCTCCATGGGCTCGATGGCGACGGCGTTGACGACGGGGATCGGATCCTCGCTCAGGTTGTTCTGCCATTCCAGCTCGGGGTCTTCGGCCGTCAGCGTCACGGATTGCGAGAACTCGGGGTCGCTGACCGTCGCCGGGATCTCCAACAGCACGCCTTCGAAGGACTCCCACCGCAGCGTTACCTGCTCAGGCGTGCGGGGCGTCAGATAGATCATGGTGACTCCCGCGAAGGCCTCGCTCACGATCTCGGGAAACGGCTCCGGACGGGGAAGCACTCCCTGAGTTCCGACGGTGAGGAAATCCACCCGATCGACGATGGGGCTCGCGATCTCCCCGTCGATGGCCACCGTCGCCAGAGGCAGCACGAGTTCCTGAAGACGATCCTTGACCTGTCCTTGCCCCTCGACCTGTAGGATCTCCGTCGATCCCAGATCGAGCTGCTCGGCCACATCCGCCAACCGGACCAGCACTTCGTGGCGTACCTCGAAGGCCTCCACCGCCAGAAAACTCTGCACGGCAGCCTGAGAGGTCTGCTGCGCCACCCGACGCGAGCCAGGCATCCCCGCGGCGTTGCTGGCACCCGTCGCAACTGGGAGTCGACTCGTATCCAGGCCAGCCTCGGCCTCGACGACCGGGTTGCTGAACAACAGGACAAGTGCCGCGGCCACCGCCGTCCCGCCTGCGAAAACCCCAAGGCTTCGCTTCAGCGATCGACTCCAGGAACGATCCGCAACGAGCTGTCCGAACCAAGCACCTACCAGAGCCAGGGTCAAAAGCACGGCATCCATGCCCACGACGGCGAGCAGCCGGTACCACCATTCGAGCCCCGCAAAGCTCGGCGGCGCAGGAAGCATGGCGCCAAGGCCCAGTCCGTGCAGCAGACCGGCGACGATCGCAATCCCCGTCAGTTGACGCCTCTCCCCGGCTGGGCGCAGGGCTTCGCCAGCCAGGAGCACGGCAGCAATGGCCACCCCACCCTCCGCCAGGACAATCGGCAGACCGATCCCAAGCCCCGACGACAGAATCACTGCCACGATCTGGGCGGCCGAAAAGGCGGTGACGAGGCGAACCGAGGTGCCGACTCCTCCCACAAGACAGATGGCCAGCCAGAAGGCGATGTGAACCCAGGAATCGAGGAAGTGGCGGACACCCTGCATCACCGCGCGGCGGACGTTCGGCCACAGCTTGGCGAGCAATCCGGCGTCGACCTCGGGCACGTCCCACCACATCTCGCCCTCGGCGAGAAGGTGGACGAGTTGCTCCCCCGAAAGGAAATCGACCCGCATGACCGTGGTCTGGCCGGCGTTGACCAGCCGATAGTGGATGCCGACCCTGTGGCCCGCGAGACCGTCGGGACAACGGTAGACCTGCCGGTTCAGCCAGGCGGCAGGCTGATCCTGTAAAACCCGCTCACCCCTGGGGTTACAGGAATCGGGCAACACGGGTTCCGGCATCGCCTGTACCGGGTAGAGCTTGGGTACCTGCCACTGCACCAGAAAGGTGTTGGGCTCCTGCTCCTTCGCCTGCACGTTGACCGGCTGCACGATGTCCGCCGCGGCCATCCCCGCGACGAACTGTGAAGCCATGATTGCGAAGAAGAAGACTCTGCTCGACATCCTCATACGGGGACGAATCCTACCCTCCTGCAGGGTCCTGCGGAACCGTCTTGCCTTCGGGCCCACTGAGGCAACTCGAGACAGAGAGCTCTACCGGTTCGGCGCCGCCCGCGGACGCCCAGTCATCCTCCTCCGCTGCTCCTCGCCTTGCGGCGCTTGAGGAATGCGGAAACGGGAATGTAGGCCAGCCAGGCCAGGTTCCAGTACAGCTCGTCCAGATAGGCGAAGGGCAGCGTGATGAGGGCCGTGACCGGTTCGGTGAGGGTCTCGATGAACTCGTCCCGTTTCTCCTGGTCGCTGACCCCTTCCCGAATCAGCCCTTTCCGTTCTGCATGCCACCAGCCGAGAGCCAACGGCAGACCGATCAGGGCGACCGCGATGCTCTCGCCAGCCCGACTGCTGACACCGGCGACCTCGGCTCCGATGCGCACGATGTAAAGCAGGAAGAGAAGAAAGAACACCGAGGCGATACTCAGCGCGGTATGCACCGTATCGGTGCGCTCGAGAAGAGCCGTCCTGGCATTGCTGCGCAACCAGTAGACGATGACAAAAGCGAGCGCGATGCCGATGCTGACAAGGTTGCCTGCGTACTCGGCAAACAGATCCACCAGCAGAATCTTGCCGCCGACCATGGAGCTCTCGCTCGGCAGGGGCAGCCATTGAACGATGAGAATCAGAGCCAGGGCGTAAACGCAATCGGTCAACGTCTCCAGACGTTTCAACTGTGTATGTCCAACCTCGAGCTTCAGTTTTTCACTCAGCGCCATGGTGGTGATCCCTTTCGGTCAGGTATTCGTCAGAGACGGCGCCGTTAGAGTTCCGCTCGCCGCCAGGCGCTGGCCAGGCTGTCTGCGTACTCGTTCCAGCGATATCCATTATGCGCGGCGATCCACTCGAGCTTGCAGCCCGGGTGTTTGCGGTAGAGAGCCAAAAGCTCTTTGACCAGATCGAGGTTCTTCAGCGGGCTGCCCTTGCGCTTCCAGCCCTTACGCTCCCACCCCGGGGCCCACTTGGTGATCGTGTCCAGACAGAGCTTGCTGTCGGTGTAGACGACGATCTCGGCGTCCTCGGGTAGAGACTCGAAGGCCGCGATCAGGGCCGTCAGCTCCATGCGGTTGTTGGTCGTATCCGGATCATGACCCTGTGCCTGGTCGCGAATCTCGCCATCTTCGACCCAGACCATCCCCCAGCCACCTGGTCCTGGATTCGGAATCGAGCCACCGTCGGTGAAGACGCCGGTCTCCGGACCCTCGGTGTAGCGCGCTAAGACTTCCTCGAGGGTCAGGTTCTCTTCGCGAGTCGCCGACCCAGGGCGGGTCCGCGACGTGGCCGACTTGGCAGTCTGCTTCTTCCGGTTCGGTGAGTGCTCGCGACAGTACTTCGGTGTCCACCCCGGATATTTGTCCAAGGCGGCCCGGGGGACTTCGAAGGACAGGTCACAAACAGTACAGTCGAATTTGGGCATGGGCTCGGGTAGAGATCCGGGCCGCACCCGGTGAGTACGGATGCGACCCGGCGTTTTCGTTCGGTATGTCGTTCAGCGCGGCGTTACTTGTCGCCTGCGCCTTTGGTGATTGATTCCATCACCCGGTCGAGATTGAAACTGCCGGGTTTCTGCCGCGGCGGAAACTCACGGAAGCTCTGCAGCCACTGACCGACGTACGCGCTTGCAGGTGCAATCACGAACATGTGGTCGACCCACCACCCCGGATAGCCGATGCTTTCGTCGTTCGCCTTCTCGAAAGGATCCATGCGCAGGTTGGCGATCATGGGTGCCCTCAGGGCCGTGTAAGGATTTTCCCAAACCGCGATACCCTCGGCGTCCTGCCGCAGGAAAGTAATCTTCCAGTTGTTGTATCGCAGTGCGGCGGCGCTTCCGTCGTCCGTCCAATAGAGAAACTCATGGCGCGGCCACTCGCCCTCACTCTTGAGTGCAGGAATCAGGTTGTAGCCGTCGATGTGAACCTTGTAGGTCATGTCGCCGACCGTTTTGCCCTTGAGCAGATCCTCTTTCACGTTGGGATCGCCCGCCGCGGCGAGCAGCGTCGGCAGCATGTCTTCATGCGCGCCGATGTCGTTGATGACCGTACCCGGCTCGATGACACCGGGCCAGCGGATCGCGGTCGGCACACGGAAACCGCCCTCCCACTGCGTGGCCTTCTCATTGCGGAACATCGTGGTGCCGCCGTCGGGCCAGGAGAAGAACTCCGCGCCGTTGTCGGTCGAGTACATGACGAGGGTGTTCTCAGCAATGCCCAGCTCGTCGAGCTTGGCGAGCAACTCGCCGACCATCCCGTCGTGCTCGACCATACCGTCGGCATAGACACCGAGTCCGGTCTTGCCCTCGGATGCAGCCTTGAGGTGCGTCCAGATGTGCATGCGGGTGCTATTCCACCAGAGGAAGAACGGTTTGTCCGCATTGACCGCGCGCTCCATGAAACCCAGGGCGGCGGTGGTGACCTCCTCGTCGACGGTCTCCATGCGCTTCTTCGTCAGCGGGCCGGTGTCTTCGATCCGGCCGTCGGCATAGGAGCGGATCACTCCGCGTGGGCCGAATTTCTCCTTGAGGGTCTTGCCGTCGGGGAACATGAAGTCGCCGGGATAGTCCGGGTGCTCCGGCTCCTGCTCCGCGTTCAGGTGGTAGAGATTGCCGAAGAATTCGTCGAAGCCGTGATTGGTCGGCAGCATCTCGTCGCGGTCGCCGAGATGGTTCTTGCCGAACTGGCCGGTCATGTAGCCGTGCTCCTTGAGCAGGCCGGCGATGGTCGGGTCTTCCTTCTGCATGCCTTCCGGCGCGCCGGGCAGCCCGACCTTGGTCAGTCCGGTGCGAATCGGCGACTGCCCGGTAATGAACGCGGCGCGGCCGGCGGTGCAGCTCTGCTGGCCGTACCAGTCGGTGAAGATCGCACCTTCCTTGGCAATGCGGTCGATGTTCGGCGTCCGGTAGCCCATCATGCCCATGTTGTAGGCGCTGACGTTGAACTGGCCGATGTCGTCACCCCAGATAACCAGGATGTTGGGCTTGTCCTGGGCTGTTCCCAATGCTGGGAGCGCCAGGATGGCTATGGCCATTGATAACAAGATGAATCGATTCTTCAAAGTGTTACTCCTCTCAATCTATTTCCGTTTCTGCTTCTACTGTAACTAACTCCAAAACCAATTGCTCAGCCGTATGGGCATGCACTTCGCTGGGTAAAGTCCGATGCCCTGATGCTGTTGAATGTGATGCCGTGATGTCTCCATGAGAACTACCGTGCGGATCGGAGACGACTTGCTCCTCGAGCCTCCGCCGGGAGAGTCCGGCCAGCTAGCCGTAGGTCCGAGGCCCGGCAAGTTAGCCCTTGCAAGAGATCCCTTCCACACGGCGGGTCTCCCGCACCTCGAGGATGGCCTGATCGGCCACCAGACTCGCCTGCTGGACCGTGTCGACATCGTCGTCTAGCTCCACCAGGGTCCCGTACATCTCGTCTGCCGCCGCTTGATCTTGACGGTCGACCGCCACCAGGGTTTCGATCCAGTGTCCGGCCAGGGCGAAATCAGGGATCTCCGAGGTGGCTCCCGCCTTGGCCAGCAGGGCGGCGCGATCGTGCTGAC
The DNA here is from genome assembly GCA_947259195.1 of Thermoanaerobaculia bacterium. Classification (GTDB taxonomy): domain Bacteria; phylum Acidobacteriota; class Thermoanaerobaculia; order Multivoradales; family JAHEKO01; genus JAUVRX01. Next base: position 5,368 of record CAMYLC010000171.1, read on the forward strand.
ACTCGACCAGCGCATCGAGCGCGTTGGTGTTGTCCTGCCCGATCGCGGCGATCCACTCCTCCTCGGTCTGCGGCAGGTCGTAGATCTGGCGCTTGGCCTCCATCTGGCGCAGCTCCTCGAGTTCGGCTTTGTTGGCCTTCTTCTTCTTGTTGGAATCGGAGATGGCCCCACCCGCGGCACCGCCGGCTGCACCGACAGCAGCACCGACCACCGCTCCGCCGAGGTCACCTCCTACCAGCAAACCGAGAATCGCCCCGCCGGCAGCCCCTCGGCCGGCCCAGCGCTTGGCACCGCTGCCAGCGAACAGTCCGGATGTTACCAATAGACAAACACTCAGGAATACGACAAGAACTCGAAATTGAGTCATGGTGATCTCCTTTGACGAAAAGGTCGGTTGCCCTTGCACTTCACTGTCCCATTTCTCACCAGTCTTTTCCACGCACCCTCTAGCGGGTCCCTCCCGGGAGCCGCACCGGAAACGTGAACCCGATCCGCGCAACCCAGTCGGGGGCACCGTCGGGCCTGATGACGTTGGCGTAGGCCTGGACGGAGACGTTGATCCGCGGCGGATCGACCTCGAAGCTCCTGCCGATGCCGCCGCCGAATGGGACCAGCCATTTCTGGCCCGAGGCGGCGTTCCAGTTCGCCGTGATGATGGGTGCGGACACGAAGAACCAGTTCGTTCCCAAGGCTCTTCGGATAAAGCCTCGCACCAGCAGCTGATGAACCTCCGCCCGCTCGGGATCTCCGGCGAACGACCATCGATTGGTGGCCAGCAGTCCGAGCCGCCAGGAGCCAACCTGATGTCCCAGGCGTACCGCCGGCCCCGCCTGCCACTTGCCGCTTCCCAGACGATCGTCGGTGGCGATGGGAATTCCGAGGGCCGCACCGGCACCCCACATGAGACCCTTGGAAGTGGTCCGGGTATAGAGCACGGCATCGGTGAGATCTCCCAGCCCGAAGACCTTGGGTCCGGCAAGCGGTTCCGGGTTGCCCGGGTCACCGGGTCTGCCTCCCGGCGCATCCACGATCGTCAACATCGCGACGTTGACCAGCTTCCAGTTCTCGCGCACGACAAGAGAGTTGACGGGTATGAATCGTCCGATGATGGCATCGCCGTTGGCCGCTCCAGAATCGAAGTCGACCTCGAAGGGCAGCAACCAGATGCGCCCAGAGGCGTCCTGTGCCACTGCCGCAGCCGCCCACATCCCAACGACCGCCATCGCCAGGAGGACTCTTGCCGAGCCTCTCCGCGCCGACATCATCTTCGTCGAAGATACTCGACCGCGAGTCGATACACTCTTACCTGGCACCCGAACGTGGACCTCCTAGAAGCTGAATTCGACGAGAAACCGCAGATCGCTGACCGTCCCCTTGGTGGGCCGCACGACATTGTAGAAATACTGGAGACCGAGGTTCATCCGCACCGATGTGACGAAGACCTTGGCCGACGCTTCCTCCTTTGTCGTCCTGCTGCTCACCATTCAGGCGTTTCTCGGAATGTGGCAGTCGGGCCGTCGGCGACGAGCCACCGTACTCGGCGCGATCACTCTCTTCCTGGCAATCGCCCTCGTGCACTCCACGCTCGTTGATTTCGGCATTCTCGCCTCGCCGTACATGATCAGCTACTTCTTCCTCGCGATCGTGCTCGTCGTCGGGTACGAGCTGGCCACGGAAGTCGCCAAGACGTCCGTCTTGTCGGAAAGGGTAAGGGCCGATGAGCACCGCTGGCGATCTCTGCTCGAGGGTGTCGAGCTCCTGGTCGCTCGGATTCGGGCCGATGGCACCATCGACTATGTCAATCCTCACCTCTGTACGGTGAGCGGCCATGAGGCGCGAGAGCTGGTCGGCGAGAACATCCGCCTCCTTCTGCCGGCAAGCGAGCAGGAACGGGTTCTCTCGAATCTCGACAACGCCGTCCGCGGCAATCTCGAGCCGAGCTTCGAGTCCTTGCTGCAAACCAAGAGCGGCGAGCACCGCATCATTGTCTGGCGAAACGCCCTCTTCCAGGGCTCCGAGGGTGACTCTTTGGAAATTCTGAGCGTCGGGGCCGACGTGACGGCCCGGCGGAAAGCCGAGCAGTCACGTGACCACGCCCTGGAAGAAATCGCCGCACTCAAGTCGCTGCTCGAAGAGGAGAATCTGTATCTCAAGGAGGAGATCAAGCTCGAAGGCGCATTCCAGAACATGGTCGGCGAGAGTGAGGCGCTCAAGTACGTGCTCTTCCGCGTCGAGCAGGTGGCTCCGACCGACACCACCGTTCTGATCCAGGGCGAGACCAGCGTCGGCAAAGAGCTTGTCGCCAGGGCGCTGCACGAGCGAAGCCAGCGTGCCGAGAGCCCGTTCGTCAGGCTCAACTGCGCCGTCCTCCCGGCCAACCTGGTCGAAAGTGAGCTCTTCGGGCATGTCCCTGGAGCCCTCACAGACGCCACAAGCCGACGCATCGGCCGCTTCGAACTGGCCAATGGCGGCACCCTGTTTCTGGACGAGGTCAGCGAGCTACCTCTGGAGCTGCAGCCCAAGCTGTTGAGGGTCCTGCAAGATGGCGAGTTCGAGCCCGTTGGCAGCTCCGAGACCCGAAAGACGGACGTGCGCCTGGTCGCCGCGACCAACCGCACTCTCGAAGAGGAAGTGCGGCAGGGGCGCTTTCGCGAGGACCTCTTCTACCGGTTACACGTCTACCCGATCACCGTTCCGCCCCTGAGGGACCGGAAGCAGGACATTCCGCTGCTGATCGAGCACTTCCTGCCACACATCAATGCCAAAACCGGCAGGAGCGTCCAAGAGGTGTCGAGCGCCGTCCTGCGCACACTCGAGACCTACTCCTGGCCCGGCAATGTGCGGCAGCTGCAGAACCTGCTGGAGGAGTCCGTAGTCATTTCGACCGGGGAGGTCCTTCGCCTACCGGCGCATTTCGGCGGCGAAGAGCCTCCGGAGCGAGGTGGCACCCTCAAGACTCTCGCCCAGGCCGAGCACGATCTCATCACGGAGTGCCTCGCGGCCACCAGCGGGCAGGTTGCGGGGCCCGGCGGTGCGGCGGAGATTCTCGATCTCCATCCCAACACCCTCCGCTCCCGAATGAAGAAGCTGGGAATCTCGGCCAAGGAACTGGACTCCGATTGACCCCCGGCCCGCAGGACCGACTTCGCCAGGCTCGAGCTACGGTGCACTAGACTTTGGGGACGACGCCGAGGCGTCTACTCGACCGGAGAGCTGGACCGTTGCCAGAAGAGACTTCGCCCAAAACCGACCCGGCGCAGCAGCCCTCGAGCCCACGGCGCCGAAGGAGAACACGATTGGTCGCCTTCCTACTGATCTTCTTCCACATTCTCGGTGCCGTCTCCTCGGTTCACGCCATCATGAGTACCAGGACGGCTCAGGGCGCCGTCGCTTGGGTTATTTCTCTGAACAGCTTCCCCTATGTAGCTGTTCCGGCTTACTGGGTCCTGGGCCGCAACAAGTTCCAGGGCTATGTGACGGCCCGAAAGCTGGTCGACGAGGAACTCGTGCAGGTGGCCCCCGAGACCGTAGCTCACGTCGAAGAGTTCATGATCTCTCGCCAGGGGTTGACCCCCGGCCTGAGGATGGTCGACACACTCACCGACATGCCGTTCACCGGGGGTAACGATGTCGAGCTGCTGATCGACGGCGACGTCACATTCGCGAGCATTCTCGAAGGCATCGGAGCCGCCAGAGATTACATCCTGTTTCAGTTCTACATCATCAAGGACGACGACATCGGTGGGCAGATCAAGGAACTCTTGATCCGCAAGGCCAACGAGGGAGTACGAATCTACTTCCTCTACGACGAGATCGGCAGCAGCAAGCTGCCTCGCAGTTATCGCGAAGAGCTGCAAGCGGCCGGAGTCGAGGTCTCGGCCTTCAACACCACCCAGGGGCGACGTAACCGCTTTCAGCTCAACTTTCGCAACCACCGCAAGATCGTGGTCACGGACGGCCACACGGCGTGGATTGGTGGGCACAACGTCGGTGACGAGTACCTCGGCCGAGATCCGAAATTTGGGCATTGGCGGGACACCCATGTGCGCAT
>CAMYLC010000172.1:0-100931 GCA_947259195.1 Thermoanaerobaculia bacterium
AGCTGATCGCGCCGATCGCCATGGAAAAGGGCGTGCGATTCGCGATTCGTGAGGGCGGCCGAACGGTCGGCGCCGGCACCGTCACCGAAATCATCGAGTAGGTCGGAATCGAGTCTGTCGAAGGGAACTGGCCATGGTCAACGAAAAGATCCGCATTCGCCTCAAGGCGTACGACTATCGAATTCTCGATACCTCCACTGGTGAGATCGTCGATACGGCGAGACGTACCGGTGCGCGCGTGGTGGGCCCGATCCCGCTGCCTACCCATATCGCCCGCTTCACGGTGAACCGGGGTCCGCACGTCGACAAGAAGTCGCGTGAGCAGTTCGAGATCCGGACGCATAAGCGACTGCTCGACATTTTCGAGCCCACCAGTCAGACCGTCGACGCACTCATGAAGCTGGAGTTGCCAGCTGGTGTCGACGTGGAAATCAAGGCATTTGGCAAGTAGGTTAGGAGAGGTCCGAAGTGATGCAAGGCATCTTGGGTAGGAAACTGGGAATGACGCAGATCTTTGCCGATGACGGGCTGGCGCACCCGGTCACCGTCATTCAGGCGGGGCCTTGTCTGGTCGTCCAGCGCAAGACCGCTGAGAAGGATGGCTATGAGGCGATCCAGCTCGGTCTGGTCGAGGAGCGGCCGGCTCGTCGTGTCACCAAGCCACAAACGGGTCATTTCGAGAAGGCCGGCGTGGCACCGATGCGGCGACTGGTCGAGTTCGACGTGGATGCCGAAGACGACTCGCAGGCTGGTGATCAGGTCAAGGTAGACATCTTCTCTGTGGACGAGTTCGTCGACGTGGTCGGTACCAGTAGGGGAAAGGGCTTTCAGGGCGTGATCAAGCGCCATGGCTTCGGCGGTGGCAAAGCAACCCACGGGTCCATGTTCCACCGGGCTCCAGGCTCGATCGGACAGGCGTCGGACCCATCCCGTGTCTTTCCGGGTACCAAGCTACCGGGGCAGACGGGCAACGTGCGGGTCACCAACAAGAACTTGCGGGTGGTGAAGATCGACGAGGAGAGGAATCTGCTCTATCTGAGGGGTGCGGTGCCTGGTCCGAAAAACGGATATGTGGCAGTCAAGCGAGCCAAGCGTGGCTAAGTGCGGTAGGGGGACTCGATGAAGGTTGCAGTCAAGAATCTCGACAACAAGAAGGTCAGGGAGATCGAGCTTCCGGACGAGGTGTTTGGCTACCCGTACAAGGAGCACCTCATTCATTCGGCGGTGCTTTCATACCTGGCGGCCCGGCGCAGCGGCACACACAAGACCAAGACCCGCAGAGAGGTAGCGGGGTCAGGACGTAAGCCTTGGCGCCAGAAGGGAACAGGCCGGGCTCGCATCGGCGGAATACGTTCTCCACTCTGGCGAGGCGGCGGCACGGTCCACGGTCCTCAGCCGAGAAGTCATGCGGACAAGCTGAGTCCGCGCGAGAAGCGCAACGCGCTGAAGTCGGCTCTGTCGCGGAAACTGAAGGACGCCGAGATCCTGATTGTGGATCGGTTGGAAGTGGACACTCACAAGACCAAGGATCTCGCCGGCAAGCTGCAGGGCTTGGGAGTGTCGGGCAGAGCGCTGCTGGTGGACACCCATGGCAACGAGAACCTGGCTTTGGCTGCTCGCAACAATCCGCAAGTCAAGACTGTCGACGCGCTGGCCGTCAACGTCTACGACGTCGTGGACAGAGCCCACATCGTGGTGTCGGAAGAAGCCTTGAACCGTATGCTGGAGGTCTTGTCCAAATGAGAGTCCAGGACGTAATCCGACGCCCATTGATCACCGAGAAGTCGACGTCGCAGAGGGACGACACCAATACTGTCGCCTTCGAAGTGGATCGCAAGGCCAACAAGGTCGACGTCAAGCGGGCGGTAGAGTCGCAGTTCAAGGTCAAGGTGGCCGAGGTCCGCGTCGCCTCGATGCACGGCAAGGTTCGTCGGCAGGGCCGATTCGAAGGCCGGCGGCCTGACTGGAAGAAGGCATACGTCCGATTGGCGGAGGGTGAGAAGACCATCGAGTTTTTCGAGGGCGTATGACATCGGCGGCGTGAAGAGGTCGAGCTCAGGCATCGATCTCAAGCTAGCCGCTCGACTATCGGAACGCTGTCCGGACAAAGCAGCGAAAGGAACGAGTAGCCATGGCAGTCAAACAACTCAAACCCACCAACCCGGCGAGCCGCGATCGTTCGGTCTCGACCTTCGAGGAGCTGACGACGAGCAAGCCGCACAAGCCGCTTGCCAAGGGCAAAAAACGGATTGGTGGGCGCAACAACAAGGGTCTGACTACGGTTCGGTTCCGCGGCGGCGGTCACAAGCGGCGCTACCGCGTGGTGGACTTCAAGCGGGACAAGCACGGCGTTCCCGCCACGGTCGCCACGGTCGAGTACGACCCGAATCGGACGGCTCATATCGCCTTGCTGAGCTATGCCGATGGTGACAAGCGCTACATCCTCTGGCCCAATGGGCTGAAAGTGGGCGCGAAGGTGATCTCGGGGGAGGGTGCCCCGGTAAATCTGGGCAATGCGCTGCCCATTCAGCAGATCCCTGTTGGCACCATCATTCACAATGTCGAGCTCAAGATTGGCAAGGGTGGCCAGTTGGTGCGCAGCGCAGGCGGTGGGGCTCAGCTGATGGCAAAGGAAGGAAGGTATGCCCAGGTGAAGCTGCCTTCGGGTGAGGTGCGCAAGGTGCATCTGGGCTGCTACGCCACGATCGGTCAGGTCGGCAACCTGGATCATGGCAACATCTCTTCTGGTAAGGCGGGCCGAACTCGCTGGCAGGGACGTCGTCCTCACAACCGCGGCGTGACCATGAATCCTGTCGATCACCCTATGGGTGGTGGAGAGGGCAAGAGCTCGGGTGGGCGTCACCCCTGCACTCCTTGGGGCTTCCCGACCAAGGGCTACAAGACCCGCAAGAACAAGCGCACCGACAACATGATCGTGCGGCGCCGCAAGCGCAAGTAAAGGTGGAGAAGCGATATGGCTCGATCTCTGAAGAAGGGTTACTTCATCGACTATCACCTGGAGGACAAGGTGAAGGTGGCAGTCGGTACCAACGACCAACGCGTTATCAAGACATGGTCTCGCCGCTCGACGATTACGCCCGATATGGTGGGACGCACCATCGCGGTGCACAACGGCATCAAGTTCATCCCGGTCTTCGTCACCGAGAACATGGTCGGCCACAAGTTGGGCGAGTTCGCGATGACCCGGACGTTTCGTGGTCACGGTGGCAAGAGAGTGGAGAAGATGGGTCGCCCCCGATAGGGTGCGACGCGAATGGATTCAAGAGGACCTTCAGCGATGGAAGTTACAGCGCGACACAGGTACCTTCAGACCTCACCGCAGAAGGTGAGACTGGTGGCCGATCAGATTCGTGGCAAAGGCGTTCAAGACGCGGCCAATATTCTGGCGTTGAGCAAGAAGGGCGCAGCGCGACCTCTGCGCAAGTTGCTTCAATCGGCGATCGCCAATGCCGAGAACCTCGACGATCAGCTGGATGTGGATCGGCTCTACGTCAAAGAGGTCTTCGTCGATGGTGGGCCGACGCTGAAGCGCATACGCCCTCAACCCATGGGTCGGGCGTTTCGCATTCTGAAGCGCCAGAGTCACGTGACGATCAGACTGGATACCCGGAAGGGTGAATAGCGCGCGACGGTTAAGGAGACGATAGTGGGACAAAAAACTCACCCGTATGGGTTCCGGTTGGTTTACAACAAGTCTTGGAAGTCGCGTTGGTATGCCGACAAAGACTACGCCAGGCTGTTGCACGAAGATCTCGAACTGAGGGCTCGGCTGAAGGAGCGACTGTCGCACGCTGGTGTCAGCGAGATCGATATCGAGCGGGCGGCCGACAAGCTGCGAGTCACCATTTATACGTCGAGGCCGGGCATTATTATCGGCCGCAAAGGCGCCGAAGTCGACAAACTGCGCGACGATCTGATGAAGCATATGGGTCGCGAGGTGCATATCAACATCCAGGAGATCCAACGCCCCGAGCTGGATGCCCAGTTGGTGGCTGAGAATCTCGCTGGTCAGCTGATTCGCAGGGTGGCCTTTCGTCGGGCGATGAAAAAGCAGATGGAGTCGGCATTCCGATTCGGTGCCAAGGGTTTCAAGATCATGGTATCGGGGCGACTCGGAGGCAACGAGATCGCACGTACGGAGTGGTACCAGGAAGGTCGCCTGCCGCTCCACACCCTGAAGGCGGAGATCGACTACGGCTTCGCTGAGTCGCGCACGACCTACGGAGTGATCGGTTGCAAGGTGTGGATCTACAAAGGCGACCTGCTGCGGGAGAAAGCCCGCCGCGCGGCAATCTGATCCTACCGAGGAGTCAAGATCATGTTGATGCCCAAGAAGGTCAAGTACAGGAAGAAGCAGCGCGGCCGGCGTCGTGGCCGGGCGAAGGGTGGGGACTACATCGCTTTTGGTGACCATGCCCTGCAGGCGACGGAAGCAGGCTGGGTGAGCTCGCGGCAAATCGAGTCTGCCCGAATTGCGATTGCGCGAGGGGTGAAGCGTGGCGGGAAGATCTGGATCCGAGTTTTTCCGGACAAGCCAATCACCAAGAAGCCCCTCGAAACGCGAATGGGTAAGGGTAAGGGCAATCCGGAGGGCTGGGTAGCCGTTGTCAAGCCGGGTCGCATTCTGTTCGAGGTCGAAGGTGTCGATCCCGAAGTTACCAAGAGAGCGATCGAGCTGGCTTCGTTCAAATTCGGCATCAAGACGCGATACATCTCGCGCGAGCAGACGGCCTGGTGAGGTGAGTGATGAAGGCTTCGGAGATGAGAGAGCAGACTGTTGAAGAGCTGCGGGATCGGGAGAAAGAGCTGGCTGAAAAGCTCTTCGCCTTGAGACTGCAGAGGGTGACGGGCCAGTTGGAGAGCCCGGCGAAAATGCGCCAGGCGAAGCGAGATCTGGCTCGAGTTCTGACGGTCCTTCGTGAGAAGCGGGACTAGACGAAGGAATTTTTCGGGGAGCTAAGGTGATGTCGGAGCATACAGCGCCAGCCAGCCGTGGGCGGCAACAGGTAAAAGTCGGCACAGTGGTCAAAGACCAGATGGACAAAACCGTCGTGGTCGCTGTTACCAACACGGTGATGCACCGTCTTTACCGTCGCTACCTAAAGCGAACGTCGAAGTTTTTTGCCCATGACGAGAACAACGAGTGCCGCCTGGGCGACCGCGTTCAGATCGTCTCCAGTCGACCTCTGTCGAAACAGAAGCGTTGGCGGGTCAAGGAGATCCTGAAGAGGGCGGAGGGTAGCTGACAATGATTCAGATGGGCACAGTTTTGGATGTGGCAGACAACTCCGGCGCTCGGAAGATCGCGTGTATTCACATGCGAGGCGGGTCCTCAGGTCGGTACGGAGGGCTCGGTGACTTGATCACCGCGTCGGTGAAGGAAGCGACCCCAGAAGGAACCGTCAAGAAGGGGCAGGTCGTCAAGGCGGTCATTGTCCGAACGCGACGGGCCTACCGGCGCAAGGATGGAAGCCATATACGCTTCGATTCCAATTCGGCGGTGCTGGTGACCGACACGGGTGAGCCGGTTGGTACTCGTGTTTTCGGGCCGGTGGCTCGCGAGTTGCGTGAGAAGCGCTTTATGAAGATCGTGTCATTGGCGCCGGAGGTGCTGTAGCACACTCGATGGACTCGTAGCGGGTCGATCTCGAAGGTTCAGGTAGCGGAGCAGAGAGATGCACAAGGTCAAGATCAAGAAAAACGACGAAGTAGTGGTGATTCTGGGGCGGGATCGTGGCGTCAAGGGGCGAGTGCTGAGGGTCTTCCCCGGCGATGCGACTGCCATTGTCGAGCGCGCCAACATGATCAAGCGCCATACACGACCGAACCCGAACAAGCAGATTCAGGGCGGCATCGTGGAACGAGAAGCTCCGATCCGACTGTCAAACCTGAAATTGATCTGCCCCGAGTGCGGCAAGGCGACCCGAATCGGGCGGAAGCGATTGGCCGATGGCAGTGGGGTGCGGGTGTGCAAGGCCTGCGACGCCACCTTCAATTGAGCTGAGAGGACGAAAGTCAGATGGCTAGCAAGAAAGACGCGAAGGCTCCCGCCAAAGCGACCGCTGGTGCGCAGACTGGTAACGGCTACGTTCCCCGGCTGAAGACTCGATACTCGCAAGAGATCGTCGAGAAGCTGAGTGGCGAGTTCGGTATCGAGAACGTCATGGCCGTGCCGCGTCTCGAGAAGATCGTTCTCAATATGGGCCTCGGGGAGGCGACCCAGAACATCAAGATTCTCGATGCGGCGGTCGAAGAGTTGGCGCAGGTTGCAGGCCAACAGCCGACCATCACTCGGGCCAAGAAGTCGATCGCCGCCTTCAAGGTGCGCGAGGGAATGCCCATCGGCTGCCGGGTGACACTGCGGGGAAATTTCATGTGGAATTTCCTGGATCGTCTGATCGCAACTGCCTTGCCTCGGGTGCGGGACTTCCGCGGGGTGCCCAACGGCAGCTTCGATGGTCGTGGCAACTACACTCTGGGTGTCCGAGATCACTTGATCTTCCCCGACCTCGACTACGACAAGGTGGATCGATCCAAGGGTCTCAATATCACGATCGTGACCAGCGCCAAGAACGACGAGCAGGCTTTCTATCTGCTGCGTGAGCTGGGAATGCCCTTTGCTCTCAGCCGATCCGGCGCTGCTGCTGAATAGACTTCAAGGAGATTGAACGTGGCAACCACCGCCAAAATAGCCAAGAACTTGAAACAGCCGAAGTACGCCGTCAGGCATCGGAATCGCTGTCAGCGCTGTGGGCGCCCACGCGGTTATCTGCGCAAATTCGGCCTATGCCGAATCTGCTTTCGCAATTTGGCCCTGCAGGGTTACCTGCCGGGAGTTATCAAGGCCAGCTGGTAGGGACTCGCTCGAGCGCATGAGAAGTCACGAGAGACAGGGGCCAGTGGAGGAATCACCATGACGATGACCGATCCAGTGGCAGATCTGCTGAGTCGGATCCGCACCGCATACATGGCGAAGCACGATCGCCTGGATGTACCGGCATCGAAGCTCAAGCTCGAGGTCTGCCGGATACTCAAAGAGCAGGGATATGTCGAGTCGTTCCAGGAGCTCGACGGCGATCCGGTAAAGAAGCAGTTGCGCGTCTATTTGCGCTATACCCCCGACGGCGAACCCTTGATTCGAAGCATCAAGCGGATCAGCAAGCCGGGGCGACGCGTCTATAAGGGTGCCGAAGAGATCCGTCCTGTCCTGAACGGGCTGGGCGTCGGAATCATCTCGACTTCATTGGGACTGCTGACCGACTCACAGGCGCGACAGCGTCGCGTCGGAGGCGAGGTCCTTTGTGAGGTCTGGTAGGAGGCCGGTATCATGTCGCGTGTAGGAAAAGAGCCCATCGCGATCCCCCAAGGCGTCAAAGTGACGCTCGAGGATCAAGTTTTCGTGGCCGAAGGCCCCAAGGGTAAGGTGTGCCAATCGATGCTGACGGGGATTCCGGTGGAGATCGAAGATGGAGTCGTGAAAGTGACCCGGGACGATGACAGCGGCGATTTGCGCTCCAAACATGGGCTGATGAGAGCCCTGCTGGCCAATGCCGTGCACGGAGCTGCGGAAGGTTTCAGCAAGCAACTGGAGATCCACGGCGTTGGCTATCGCGCCTCGCTCAAAGGCAGCGAGATCCACTTGGCGCTGGGTTTTTCACACCCAGTGGTCTTTCAGGTGCCCGTAGGGATCGAGGTCCAGGTCGACGAGAAGGCGGGCAAGATCATGGTCAGCGGTGCCGACCGCCAGCAGGTTGGTCAGGTGGCGGCGAACATTCGACGGCTGCGCAAGCCCGAGCCCTACAAAGGCAAGGGTATTCGCTATTCGGACGAAGTGGTGCGTCGCAAGGTCGGCAAAGCTGGTGCCGCCAAGTAGAGAGAGCCGAGGAGAGATCATGGATAAGGCACAGGAAAAGCGCTTGCGTCGGAAACGGGCCCACAGGCGGGTTCGCAAATCGGTGCAGGGATCGACCGATCGCCCCCGGCTGGCGGTGTACAAGAGTCTGAAATTCGTTTACGCGCAGGTCATCGACGATCTGCAGGGAGTTACCCTGGTGCAGGCCAACTCGGGAGAGCCCGAGATCCTGAAGAAGCTCGAGGGTGGCAGCAAGTCCAAGGCGGCGGCACGGAAAGTGGGCGAGGCGCTGGGTGAGCGTGCCAAAGCCAAAGGTATCGAAGCCGTGGTCTTCGACCGGGGTGGCTACATCTTTCACGGCAGGGTCAAGGAAGTGGCGGAAGGTGCGCGCTCCAAGGGCCTGGATTTCTAGCTCGGAAGCAGTCTGCTGATAGGCGAAGTGGAGGAGAATCAAGTTGGCTAGAGACTTTAACAGCGAGCCCGAGTTTTTCGAGCAGGTCATCGATATCAATCGGGTGACGAAGGTCGTCAAGGGTGGCAAGAACTTCTCCTTCACGGCACTGGTGGTAATTGGCGATGGGAATGGCCGGGTTGGATTTGGCTCCGGTAAGGCCAAAGAAGTGCCCAGTGCCATTCGCAAGGGAATCGATATCGCCAAGAAGAACCTCTTCAAGTTCCCGATGCGGGGCACTACAGTGCCGCATGAGGTGATGGGACGCTTTGGCGCCAGCCGAGTGCTCCTCAAGCCAGCTTCCGAGGGGACCGGAGTCATCGCCGGAGGTGCCGTCAGGGCGGTGGTGGAGAGCGCTGGATATCAGGACATCCTCACCAAGTCGCTGGGGTCGAAGAATCCCAACAACGTGGTGAAGGCGACCATGGACGGCCTGGCACAGCTGCGTAGCGAGAACGAGGTGCGTCGGCTTCGCGGTCTTGAAGAGCTCGAGCCGGCAGCAGAGAAGGTCCAGGAAAAAGACAACTAGCAGAGTCGGGGAAGAGCCATGGCGAAGCAGAACATGCTGAAAATACGACAGACAAGGAGCCCGATTGGGCGTCCGAAGAATCAGCACGAGGTGCTCAGAAGCCTCGGTCTGAGACGCATCCGGCATGAGGTCTTGCGGCCCGATACCCCGGCAGTCAGGGGAATGGTGGCCAAAATCCCTCACCTGGCGGAGATCGTGGAGGAATCGTCATGAAGTTGCATGACCTGTCGCCAGCCAAAGGCTCCAAACGTCCCAAGAAGCGAATTGGGCGCGGTCCCGGATCGGGGCACGGCAAGACCGCCGGCCGAGGACACAAGGGGCAGCGATCGCGCTCCGGTTTCAGTCAGCGAGCCGGTTTCGAAGGCGGTCAGATGCCGTTGGTGCGGAGAGTTCCCAAGCGCGGGTTCACCAATATCTTCAGGACGGAATATCAGGTGGTCAACATCGCTCGCCTTGCCGACTTCGAAGGTGAGGTGAATCCCGAGAGCCTGGTGGAACGGGGAGTTGTCCGCTCGGGCAAGCCGGTCAAGGTCCTGGGGAACGGCGAGATTTCGACCGCCCTCAAGGTGAAGGCCCACAAGTTCAGTGCCACTGCCCGCGCCAAGATCGAGGCTGCAGGCGGCAGCTGCGAGGTGCTTGAATCGTGATCGAGAGCTTTCGCAATATCTTTGCGATTCCCGAGTTGCGCAAGAGGGTGTTGTTCACCTTCGGGCTGCTCGCCGTCTATCGGATCGGCTGCAACATTCCCACTCCCGGGATTGATCCACAGGCTCTGGTCGAGTTCATGGCGGCGATGCAGAACACGCTGCTGGGCTTCGTGAACACCTTTACTGGTGGCAGCTTGAAGCGCGTGGCCGTCTTCGCGCTGGGCATCATGCCCTACATCACGTCGTCCATCATTCTGCAGTTGCTGACGGTCGTCTGGCCCTACTTGGAGAAGCTTTCCAAGGAAGGAGAGCTCGGTCGGCGCAAGATCACCCAGTACACGCGCTACCTGACCATGGGAATCTCCCTGGTCCAGTCGGCCGGTATCAGCCTCTGGCTGGAGAAGACGACTACCCCGGGCGGAGCCTCTCTGGTGCCGCATCCGGGATGGGGGTTTCGCCTGATTACCATGCTCACCCTGACCACGGGCTGCGCCTTCGTCATGTGGTTGGGTGAGCAGATCACCGAGCGGGGAGTCGGCAATGGCATCTCGCTGATCATCTTTGCCGGTATCGTGGTCGGCCTTCCCGGTGCCATCGTGCAGACGATTGGCAGCCTGCAAAGCGGCACCACCTCGGTGCTCAAGATGCTGATTCTGATCGCCTTCATGTTCGGGGTCGTCGCCTTTATCGTCTATATGGAGCGCGCCCAGCGCCGCATTCCGGTGCAGTACGCGAAGCGAGTCGTCGGGCGCAGGATCTATGGTGGACAAAACACCTATCTGCCATTGAGGGTCAATACCGGTGGCGTGATTCCGGTCATCTTCGCCAGTTCGGTGGTGATGATTCCAACGACGATTGCCGGCATGTTCCAGAACGAGTGGCTGCGGAACATCGCTGATGCGATCTCCTGGGGCCAGCCGATCTACTACATGCTCTACGCGACCGCCATCATCTTCTTCAGCTACTTCTATGTGTCGATCATCTTCAATCCGGCCGATACCGCTGAGAATCTCCGCAAGTACGGAGGCTTCATACCTGGAATCCGCTCGGGCAGGCGAACCGCCGAGTACATCGATCGCATCCTGACCCGGCTGACTTTGGTGGGTGCCGTCTACCTGGCAGCGGTCTCTATTCTGCCGGAGTTCCTGCTCAGCGGAATGAAAGTCGAGGGCCTGCCCTTCATCGGTCCGACCCTCGACGCGGTGATGCCAGCCTGGTTTACCCAGGGCATGGGGATCCAGTTCTACTTCGGTGGCACCTCCCTGCTGATCGTTGTCGGCGTTGCCATGGACACGGTTCAGCAGGTTGAGAGTCAGTTGGTGATGCGCAATTACGAAGGCTTCATGAAACGAGGGAGGATCCGCGGCCGTAGGGGATAAGCCATCCCAGACGACTTCGGAAAGGACCCACAATGCGACTCGTACTTCTAGGAGCCCCTGGCTCGGGCAAGGGAACCCAGGCAGCACTGCTCGCCGAGGAGCTGGACATTCCGGCCATCTCCACCGGGGAGATGTTGAGGGAGGCCGTCGCCGCGGCTACGCCTCTCGGAGAAAAGATCAAGCAGGTCATGAGCTCCGGAGATCTGGTGGACGATGCCACCATGGGCGAGGTCGTCAGGGATCGCCTGGCCAAGGAGGACGCCAGGGGTGGGTTCATCCTGGACGGCTACCCTCGCACCCTGGCGCAGGCCGACCAGTTGGCTGAGATTCTGGTTGGCATGGAAGCCGAGCTGGATGGCGTGCTCTACCTCGAGGTACCCGAAGCCGTGCTGATGGAGCGAATCCTGGGTAGGCAGCGCGCCGATGACAAGGAAGACGTGATTCGTCAACGGCTGCTGGTCTACCGTCGGCAGACGCAGCCATTGGTCGAGTACTTCGAGCAAAGAGGTCAGTTGTTGCCGATCGACGGCGATCGCCTCATTGAACAGATCACGGTGGCCCTGCTCGAAGCACTGGGGCGGAAGGTGGGTGAGTGACGGTCCTGAAGTCCACAGGCGAGATCGAGCTCATGGACGAGGCGAATCGCATCGTCCTCGAGGTCTTGGATGGGATCACGGAGATGATCGTGCCAGGCGTGACCACCGCCGAGCTCGACTGTTTCGCCGAGGAGTTCATCCGCAGTGCCGGAGGTGTACCTGCCTTTCTGAACTATCGCGGGTTTCCAGCCACCCTGTGTACGTCGATCAACGATGTCATCGTGCACGGCATTCCCAACGCGAGCCCGCTCGGAGAAGGGGACATCATAGGTGTCGACTGTGGAGTGCTCTACAAGGGGTACTATGGCGACGCCGCCCGCACTTATGCGGTCGGTGTGATCAGCCCGCAGGCCAGGCAGTTGATGGATGTCACTCGGGAGTCGCTCGAGCTGGCTATCCGGGTAGTCGAGCCGGGAAAGCGGCTGTCGGATATCGGGCACACCGTGCAGGGCCATGTAGAGAAGTTCGGCTTCTCTGTGGTTCGAGAGTTTGTTGGGCACGGCATCGGAGCGGCGTTGCACGAGGACCCACAGATACCCAACTTCGGTCAGCCGGGGCGCGGACCGATGCTCGAGCCTGGCATGGTGCTGGCGATCGAGCCCATGGTCAATGCGGGTGAACCGGGCATCAAGGTGGACGCGGATGGCTGGACCGCACGAACGACTGACGGCGCCCTGTCGGCGCATTTCGAATTCTCGGTTGCAGTGACCGAGACTGGACAGAGGGTCTTGGGCCGCAGCCAGGCAGCAGTTGCTTGACGGCTGTTTGATTGAAGTTTAAGGAGAAGAATTGGCCAAAGAAGAAGCGATCGAAGTCGAAGCTGTGGTGGTGGAGCCTCTGCCAAACGCCATGTTTCGTGTCGAACTCGAAAATGGCCACCAGGTTCTGGCACACGTCTCCGGAAAGATGCGGAAACACTTCATACGCATCCTGCCGGGGGACAGAGTCCGCGTGGAGTTGTCACCATACGATCTCAGTCGCGGCCGTATTGTCTACAGGTTGAGGTAACCGAGGAAGTCGCTATGAAAGTTCGTTCGTCAGTCAAGCGAATGTGTCCGAAGTGCAAGATCATCAGGCGCCACGGTGTCGTAAGGGTGATCTGTGAGAACCCCAAGCACAAGCAACGACAAGGGTAAGGTGTAGCCATGGCGCGAATAGCAGGTGTTGATCTGCCTCCGAGCAAACAGGTCTGGGTTGGCCTGACATACATCTACGGTATCGGGTGTACCCGGTCTCGGAAGATCCTCGAGACGGCAGGGGTGGAAGAAACGATCAAAGTCAAGGACCTCACCGAAGAGGAGGCTCGCCGTATCCGGCAGGTCGTCCAGGATGAGGGTCGGGTCGAAGGTGATCTACGCAAGGAGGTCGGACAGAACATTCGGCGTCTGATCGAAATCGGTTCCTACAGGGGGGTGCGTCACAGGCGGAATCTCCCCTTGCGAGGACAGCGAACTCACACCAATGCGCGAACCCGGAAGGGGCCGAGGCGTGGAGCGGTCGCGGGCAAGAAGCAGGTCAAGAAATAGAAATTGAGGTGAAGGATGGCGAAAGCGCGCAGCGGAGGCAAGGACCGGAGGAAGAAGGAAAAGAGGATTGTTCCTCACGGTGTGGCCCATATCAAAGCGACGTTCAACAACACGTTGATTACCATTTCCGACCCAGAGGGCGCCGTCGTGAGTTGGTCCTCGGCTGGACGGATCGGCTTCAAGGGGTCGCGCAAGGGAACTCCTTTTGCGGCTCAGGTGGCAGGTCAGAACGCGGCTCAAAATGCCCGGGATGTGGGCATGAGGACGATCGATGTCCAGGTTGACGGTCCGGGTGGTGGCCGCGAGTCTGCGATTCGCGCTTTGGGCTCCGCCGGATTGACGGTGAAGTCCATCCGTGATGTCACCCCGATACCGCACAACGGCTGTCGGCCGAGGAAGCGGCGAAGAGTCTAGAGCCTGTAATGAAAGACCAGAAGAATAGTCATTTGATTCCAGTGGTGCCGGTTGCACTCGACGCGAGTGGTGTCGAGATGGATCCGGGTCGGCTGATTCGAAAACCGGAAGGAGAAGGATAAAGTGGCACGATATACGGGACCCGTCTGCCGGCTCTGTCGGCGGGAACGGATGAAGCTGTTTCTCAAGGGCGATCGCTGCTTCAAGGAGAAGTGTGCCATCGAGCGGCGAGCCTATCCGCCAGGTCAGCACGGTCAGCGCCGTAGTCGTCGGCCCTCTGGCTACGGCCCGCAGCTGCGGGAGAAACAGAAGGTCAAGCGCATCTACGGAGTATTCGAGAAGCAATTTCGGAACTACTTCGCCACCGCCGCAGGCAAGAAAGGCGTCACCGGCGACAACCTGTTGATCAGCCTCGAGCGGCGCCTGGACAACGTGGTCTATAGTCTGGGATTCGCTTCATCCAGATCCCAGGCTCGACAATTGGTCCGCCATGGCCATATCGAGGTCGAGGGCCGCAAGACGACCATCCCTTCGTATCAGGTCAAGGTCGGCCAGCAGGTCGGGGTCAAGGAAGGTAGCCGCAAGAATGAAATCATTCGAGCCAGCGTGGAGACCGCCAGAGGGCGGGGTATTCCGAGTTGGCTCGAGCTGGACCCAGAGAACTTTGTCGGCAAGGCCATTGCCCTGCCGACTCGCGACGACATCAAGCTGCCCGTTGAGGAGCAGCTGATTGTCGAGCTGTACAGTCGATAGTGGCTGACTTCTGAGCGATCCAGGAAACGTCTCGAACAAGGAGTCGTCTTATGCTTTGGAAGGGTTTCCAACGCCCCAAACGAATTGAAGTCGACGGTGACACGCTGTCGCCAACCTACGGCAAGTTCATCGCCCAGCCTTTTGAAAGAGGCTTCGCGACGACGGTCGGAAATGCGCTTCGACGGTCGATGCTGTCCTCGGTCGAAGGCGCCGCCATCACGTCGGTCCAGATCGAGGGAGTGCTCCATGAGTTCTCCTCCATGCCAGGTGTCGTAGAGGACGTCACGGACATCATCTTGAACCTCAAGGAGATTCCGATCCTGTTGCATGCCGAGGGGCCGAAATTCTTAAGCCTGGATGTGAGTGGCCCAGGCGAGGTCACTGCCGGTCAGCTGACCGGCGATCCAACGGTCGAGATCTGCGACCCGGATGTTCACATCGCGACGCTGAACGAGGAGGGCAAGCTGAAGCTCCAGGCTCAGGTCATCCTCGGAAGAGGCTATGTCAGTGCAGAGAAGAATTTCGACGAGAGCCTCGGAATCGGCTGGATCCCAGTGGATTCGGTGCACTCACCGTGCAAGCGGGTAACCTACAAGGTCGAAGCCGCTCGAGTTGGACGCGCCACCGACTATGAACGTCTGGTCATGGAGCTGTGGACCAACGGTACGGTGAAGCCCGAAGAAGCGGTTTCACTGGGAGCGACCCTGCTCAAGGATCACTTGACGATCTTCGTCGAATCCGAGGAGAGCATGGTCGAGGAAGTGGCGACGATCGACGGCGACGAGTTTTCCGGTATCGACGCGATTCTGTCGAAGTCGATTGACGAGCTGGATTTGTCGGTGCGATCGGCCAACTGTTTGAAGAACGCTAGTATCTACACCTTGCGCGACCTGGTCCGCAGGTCCGAAAAGGACATGCTCGAGACCAAGAACTTCGGTCGCAAGTCGCTGGAAGAGGTGCAGGATATTCTAACCAGTCTCGGTCTACGGCTGGGAATGGACGTTCCCGAGGAGTCGGTCCGAGCGCCTTTCTAGAGGCGTCGAGCAAGGAGTCGGCAATGCGTCATCAAGTCAAGGGTAGAAAGCTGGGGCGGTCTCCCGCTCATCGCAAGGCTCTCTTTCGCAACCAGTTGAGCTCACTGGTCAAGGAGGAGCGCATCAGGACGACGCTGGAGAAAGCCAAGGAGCTGCGCCCCCTGGCGGAGAAGGCGGTCACGCAGGGCAAGCGCGACACCGTCCATGCTCGGCGCCAGGTCAATCGGCTGATCAGTGATCGAGACCTGGTCAAGAAGCTGTTCGACGAGATTGCTCCCCGGTATCACGAGCGACCAGGCGGCTACACTCGTATCATCAAGCTCGGTCCGCGCAGAGGTGATGGTGCCGAGATGGCCTTTCTCGAGTTCGTGGACAGCGGTGAGACCGACAGTGCGGCGGACAAGAAGGGTAAGAAGGGCGGCAAGAAAGCCAAGTCGAAGTCAGGAGACTAGGTACCTCTTCGTACCTCTTCGAGTTCAGTAACGTCGAGCTGTTGCGGCAGCCATGGTAAGAAAAAACGACCGGCCATCACGGCCGGTCGTTCTTTTTCTGCAGCCTGGAAGTGCAACTAGTGATGATGCTCCTCTTCCTTTTCCTTCTGTGCTTCGGCGATGATCTTCTCCTGGATTTGCCGGGGGACCTCTTCGTAGTGGAACATCTCCATGTGAAAGCTGGAACGTCCCTGGGTCATGGAACGCAACGCTGGGGAGTAGTCCAACATCTCGGATAGCGGCACTGTGGCGCTGATCACCTGCGAGCCGTTCTTGCTGTCCATACCTTGGGGGCGACCCCGCCTCTGCGACAGGTCGCTCATGATGTCGCCCATGAACTCCTCGGTGGTCGTGATCTCGACCTTCATGATGGGCTCGAGGAGGGTTGGCCCCGCTTTGGCCATGGCGTCCTTGAACGCCAGCGAGCCGGCGATCTTGAAAGCCATCTCGGAGGAGTCGACATCGTGATACTGGCCATCTTGAAGCCGCACTTTGAAGCCGACCACTTGGTACCCGGCCAGATACCCACGTTGCGCCGCCTCATGGATGCCCTTCTCCACAGCGGGTCGGTAGCCTTGGGGAATGGAGCCACCAAAGATCTCGTCGATGAACTCGAACTCCTCGTCGCCGGTCGTCGGTTCGATGGTAATTCTGCAATCAGCGAATTGCCCGCGGCCACCGGTCTGTTTCTTGTGTCGGCCATGACCGGGAGCCGACTTGCGAATGGTCTCGCGATACGGCACCTTGGGTGGATGCAGAATCACTTCCACATTGAATCGTTTCTTGAGCTTCGCCACGGCGATCTCGACGTGGAGCTGGCCACTTCCCGCCAATAGGAATTCTCCGGTCTCGGCATCGCGCCGGCTGTGTAACCTGGGATCTTCCTCCTGCAGGCGGGTCAGCGACTCGCTGATCTTCTCTTCGTCACCCTTCGATTTGGGCTCGATGGCAAAAGCAATCGCGTCCTCACGTGAGGCTAGCCAGGCCAGCCGTACGGGCGACGCCTTCTCACACAGCGTGTTTCCGGTATGGGCGTGCTTGAGCTTGGCGACACCGCCGATATCGCCGGTCACCAGTCCTGGCACGGCGCTGCCTGTCTTGCCCTGCATGACCATGAGATGCCCGACTTTCTCGTCCATTTCCTGTTGGAAATTCCAATACGGCGTATCGGATGCGAGCCTGCCTGAGACCACGCGCAGCAAGGAGACCTTGCCAGTGAATGGGTCGCTCAGCGTCTTGAATACCAGAGTGGCTACCTGGCCGTCCGGGTCGCAAGCCAGGTCCTGTTCTTCCCCGCCGAAATCGACCGCCGGAAAGCTACCCCGATCGATGGGTGACGGCAGCGTCTCGACGAGCGAATCGAGCAGGGCGGTGGGGCCAATCCCATGCAGCGAAGAGCTCATCGTGACCGGGAACAGTTTGCGCTCCATGACAGCCCGGCGCAGACCTTCTTTGAGCTCGTCTGCGGACAGCTCGCCAGCCTCGAAGAACTTCTCGAGCAGTGCGTCATCGGTTTCCGCGACAGCCTCGACCAGCGCATTCTTCCACTCGTTGAACTCCTCTTGCGCGGCCTCGGGAATATCCGTCGTCTTGCCCTTGCCGTCTCCATCCTTGGTGAAGATCATGGCCTTGTCGCTGATCAGATCGATGACCCCTTCGAAGTCCTGGGAAAGGCCGATCGGTACCTGAATCGGAATCACATCCCGACCAAAGGCCTTCCGCATCTGCTCTACAGCGCTCTTCAGCTCGGCGCGCTCTCGATCCATCTTGGTGAGATGGATCATCACGGGTTGGCCGATCTCGGCGGCGAAATCCCACACTTTTTCGCTCGTCACCTCGACGCCCGAGGCTGCATTGACGCAAAGCAGGGCGGCATCGGCAGCGCGCATTGCGCTGCGGGTCTCATCGAAGAAGATGCCGTATCCGGGACAGTCGAGAAGGTTGATTTTGTGCTGTCTCCAAGGTGTGAAGCAGACGGCCAGTCCGATCGAGATGCCGCGGTCGATCTCTTCGGAATCGAAGTCGGTAATCGTGTTCCCGTCCTCCACTTTGTTGAGCCGATTGACGACACCGCCGCTGTAGAGCAGGGCACTGGCCAGAGTCGTTTTACCGGTGTCACTGTGGCCGGTAAGAGCGACGTTTCTAATCATGTCTGGACTGTCGACCTGCATGCTTTTGAACCTCCTATCGAGCCAACAAAATGAGCCGTAACTATAGCACAGGGGCGGTTGTGTCGAGGCGACGTGGGAAGGTGTCTAAATTCCAGAAAACAAATGAGTTAGTTGTCTTCCCTCGAACTGTAGAGGGTGTTCGTTGACGGTCTGATGGCGCACGCTTCGAGGCTGGAATCGAGTGCTCATCACCATGCCGTCAGTCAGGGCCGAGCCCGGCCTGGAGCACTTCGCTCGGAGGCACGATCGAGATCCTGCCGAAGCCTTCTAGTTGCGGCTGCAGTTTGTCTGCTGGCCCGACCGCCACAACCGCCAGGCGGGTCGGATGAAGATGTTGCTTGGCCAGCATCTGGATGGCCTCCGGCCTGAGGCTCCGGACGACCGCCAGTTGCTGATCGAAGTAGTCGTCGGGCAGCGATGCGATCCCGAGGTCGGCCAGACGGCTGGCCAGGCCATCGATGCGTTGCAACGAGTAGGGGAAGACCCCCAGCAGGTAGGTCTTGGTGTCTTGCAGCTCCACTTCGTCGACCGATTCGTCCTGCAAGCGGTGAAGTTGCCTGATGATTTCCCGGGTTCCGATGCCTACGCCGTCCGTCTCGACGTCGGCAGCCACCTGAAAGGGTCCGGGCCCGAGTCGGGGCGAGAAGCTGCTACTCGCGCCGTAGGTGATGCCGAGCTCCTCTCGCAGGCTGAGGTTGATTCGGCTGGTGAATTTGCCACCGAGCAAGCTATTCAAGACCTGAAGAGGCACATATTCGGGGTGAGTTCGTGGGATCGAAGCATGGCCGATTCGCAGCGCAGTCTGGGCAGCCTCGGGTCGGTCGACGATGATGACGCGGGTCTCTTCCTGGGCGCGGCTCTGAATCGAGCCAGCGGCGAGCGGTTGGCCCCCGGACCATCCCCCGAGACCGCGCTCGATGGCCCTGTTGGCGGCCGTCAGGTCCAGGTCACCAGCGAGTATCAGGACGGAGCCCCTCGGCGTGAATTGCTGGCGATAGAAATCCACCAGCTCACTGCGGCCGAGAGCCTTCACCGCGTCCCGGGTGCCCATTGCAGGCTGTCCATAGGCTGTCCCGGGGTAGAGGGCTCCAGCCAGGGCATCGGCTGCCAGTGAGGATGGCTGAGCGGCCCTTCTCTGGAGATTCGCCAGCCGCTGCTGACGAAGTCGAGCGACCTCGGCGTCGGGAAAGGCCGCTCCTGTCACGATTTGGGCCAGCAGATCGAGGCCCGGTTCCAGATGCTTGGACAGCAGGCTGATCGAGAGCCAGCTGGCGTTCCAGTCGGCCTGGCTGGAAAGAAAGCCCCCCAGGCTGTCGATGCGTGCGGCGATTTCCATGGCGGTGAGGTCGTAGGTACCTTCGTCCAACAGCTCGGCAGCTAGAGTTGCTCGCCCGGCCACTTTCGGCGAGTCATGCCAGGCTCCGGCTGGGCAGGCCAGGTGAAGACTCACCAGTGGGCCGCGATCGATCGAGGCCAGGTACACCTCCAGGCCTGAGGCCAGGTGGAAATGTTCGAAACTGGGAAAAGAGAACGGAATGACCTGGGCAGGAATCGGCGGCTTGGAGCGCATGTCCTCTGTCACGTTGTCCACGCCTTACCTCCTCATGCTATCTGGGTACCACCCGGATGCTGACAGCTTTGTCGGGTGTCAGGCGATTCCTGGCCACTGTGGCGAGATCTTCGGGCGTTTTGTCGAGGTATCGGTCAATCTCGCTCTCGAGGCGTTGTGGCTCGTCGAAGTAGCTGGTGAACATCGACAGCAGATCGGCTCGATCATCGAGCGCTTGGAGCTGGTCGCTATAGGATGTGATCAGCTTGTTGCGAGCCCGATCCAGGTCGCCACGGCCGAGATCTCCGGTGGCGACCGTTGCGATGGCGTCGCGAACCACCTCTTCCACTTCGGCGAGCTCGGTGTCGGGGCGGCCGGTCGTCACCACGACGAAACTGGAGACCAGCTCCGTCGGCAACACGAAGGCGTTGACGTCCTGCGCAATCTGTCGCTCGTAGACCAGTTGGCTGTAGAGAGGGCTGGTCTTGCCGCCGGACAAGGCCGCGCTGAGCAGGTCGGCGCTGTACCACTCGGGCTCGCCGAAAGACGGCAGTCTGAACGCCGTATAGACTCTCGGCAACTGAACATCGTCGTCGAGAGTCACCACCTGTCCGAGGGGCTCGTCCGGTAGTGAAGCCACCACTTCTGGACGGGCCCCTCCCCTGGGTATGGAACCGAAGTAGCTTTCGACGAGCTTCAGGGCTTGGTCCGGATCGAAGTGACCAGCCAGGGTCAGAACCGCATTGTCTGGGGTGTAGAAGGTGCGGAAAAAGACCTCCACATCCTCCAGGTCCGCGGCAGCGATGTCGTCCATATAGCCGATGACTGGCCAACGATAGGGATGTCCGCTGGGGAAGAGCGTTTCATTCAGGCGCTCGAAGGCCTGGCCGTAGGGTTGATTGTCGACCCCTTGGCGTCGTTCGTTCATCACCACTTCACGCTGATTCTCCAGCTTCTCGGCATCGAGTGCTGGTAGGAAGAAGCCCATTCGATCGGACTCGAGCCACAGGCCTAGGCTCAGGCAGTGGGCAGGCAGCGTCTCGTAGTAGTTCGTCCGATCGAACCAGGTCGAGCCGTTGGCGACGCCACCGACCTGCTGCACGAGTCGGAAATGGTCGTTCTTGCCAACATACTGGCTACCTTGGAAGAGCATGTGCTCGAAGAGGTGAGCCAGGCCGGTTCTGCCAGGCACCTCGTTCTTCGAGCCGACGTGATACCAGAGGTTGACGGCTACCAGCGGTAAGCTGGAATCGGGCTGCAGGACCACCCGTAATCCATTGTCGAGGGTGTGTCGCTCGATCGGGAATCGGGCTGAGGTCACGGCGGTCACTCGCAAGACTCAGTCAGGGGTGGAGGAGGACGTACTCTTGGAAACCGTTGCGGAGGAGAAAGGAGGTCTCCACCTTGAAATCGGGAAGCCAGCGTTTGAGGTCGGGTTCCTTGAATAGAGGCGACGGCCGCTCGAGCGAGGAGTCTATAGTGTACGAGAGCGTGTCCGTATCGACGATGCGAAATCGAATGGGCTGGCCGGGCATCTCTTTCGAATTCGTGATGAGGGCGAAGACGAGACTGTCTTGTCGACAAAGACGTGCCAGATGCCGGCCGAGGCTCACCATCTGCTCGCCGCTCAGATAGTTCATCAGATCCCAGGCCAGGATCAGGTCGAAGGGTCCGAGCTCGGCGGATGGGAGCTCCTTGGCAAGCAAGCGCTCGAGTTGCTTGTGGTCCTTTGGCAGGCCCCCGGCGCGGCTCCTGATCGTATTGTAGAGGTCGGCGATATAGAGCTTTGGAGCGTACCGACCAACGAAAGAGACGTTGGGTCCGATGGCCGCGCCGAGGTCCAGGACCCTGGCGCGTCGCTTCTCCATCAACCTGCGGAGCACGTACTTCAAGGCCAGTGTATGGTGCTGAGCCGAGCCAGGGCTCAGCTGACTGGCGGCGTCGTTCCAGCGCTGTCGAGAAGTCTGCTTCACTCCCTTGTGCCTAGGACCGTGAGAGTGGGTCCCCGGGCGGCTGCGAAGTCGCCGGTGCTTTGGGCTGCCGATCTGCTCCAGGGGGAGCGGTTCTTGCGCCAGGTCCGGTCGCCGTGCCTGGTTTCTGCTGAACGGGCTTGGCGTGGGTCTGCTGAGCGGCGCTCTCCATGTCGATGGAGCCCTTGAATCGTGAGCCGTTCTCCAGAATGACTCGGGGTGCCACCAGGTTACCCGTCACCTGTCCGGAGGCTTCGATGATGATCTCCTGCTCACCATAGAGGTCTCCAACGACCTCGCCCTCGACCCGAATGCCCTTGGCGTGGATGTCCGCCTGGACCTTGCCTGACTTGCCGACCGTGACATCCTGACCCCGGAGAGAGACCTTGCCCTCGATGCGACCCAGAATTCTCAGGTTCTCCTGCCCGGAGACCTCGCCCCTGATGGAGACACTGGGACCGATCATGGCGACCGCTTCCGATCGCGGCTGTGGGCGGCTAACCGGGGGAGACGGAGCGGTGGGCTGCGTCGCGATGGGCTCGTATTCCTTTTTCTTCCACACCTTGGTAGCCTCCAGTTGAGATCAGCGAGCGAAAGAGCGACTCCTGAGGGTATTGAGGGGTAGATGCAAAGTCAAGCCGCTTGACTTACGCTTGAGTTACGCCCTAGAATTCACAGCATGGCCCGTTTCCTGACGGAGCGCCAGAAACAAGTCCTGGACTTCGTGCGCGATTTTGCGGCCGAGCACGGCTACACCCCCACCCATCGGGAGATCTGCGAAGAGTTCGGGTTCTCCTCGTATGGCACGGTCCACAAGCACCTCAAGCTGTTGGAGCGAAAGGGCTATCTGCGCCGCCACTGGAACCAGAAGCGAGGCGTGGAGCTGTCGTCACAAACGGTCTCCGAGAACGAACCGACCCTGGCGAGATTGCCGTTCTTTGGTCGGATTGCGGCGGGTCGCCCGATCGAGGCGGTAGCGGGGGACGAGAGTGTGGCGGTACCCAATCACCTGATGGGCGCAGTTCCGGAGGATCACTACGTCCTCAAAGTCGTCGGTGACTCGATGATCGAAGAGGGTATCCACGATGGGGATCTGGTCGTAGTTTCGAGGCGAGAGCAGGCCGGCGTCGGTGAGATGGTGGTGGCCCTGGTGGGTGATGAGGCCACTCTCAAGCGGTTCTTCCCCGAGGGTGAAAGTGTGCGTCTGCAACCCGCCAACCGGCGCATGGAGCCGATCTATGCCGCCGCCAGCGAGGTCAGAATCCAGGGTGTTGTCGTCGGCCTGATGCGGAAGTTCTGAATCTCGATTTCCGACATATTATTGTGGCCCATTCCCTAGGCCTGGATGGGGTCTCTGTGTACAATCTGCCGTGAACCGATGAACCTCGAACAACTGCTCAAGTTTGTCACCGAGAAGGGCGCCTCGGATCTTCATTTGAAGCCGATGCGTCCGCCTATGCTGCGGATTCACGGTCGCCTGATACCGATCGAAGCCGAGCCACTGAAGCCGGAGAAGATCAAGGAGATGATGCTGCCGATCCTGACTCCGCAGCAGAAGGCGAAGTTGGAAGAGACTCTGGCGGTAGATCTGGGCTATGGAGTCAGGGGGCTGGCTCGATTCCGGGGCAACATCTACATGCAGCGTGGCACCCTGGCGGCGGCATTCAGACGCATTCCGTACGACATCCTTGGCGTCGAAGAACTAGAGCTGCCGGAGGTCCTCTTCGAGTTCTGTGATCTTCCGATGGGGTTGATTCTGGTCACCGGACCGACTGGCAGCGGCAAGTCCACAACACTCGCCGCGCTGGTGAAGAGGATCACCGCTCGGCGTCCGGTGCACCTGCTGACGATCGAGGATCCCATCGAGTTCCTCTTCGCGGACGATGTGGCGTCCATCGCCCAGCGAGAGGTCGGTACAGACACAGTCTCCTTCGCCGAGGCCCTGCGCAACGCCATGCGGCAAGATCCCGACGTGATCATGGTCGGTGAGATGCGCGATCCGGAGACGGTCTCGACGGTGCTCACGGCAGCGGAAACGGGGCATCTGGTCTTCTCTACACTGCACACCAACAGTGCCGCCCAGACCATCGATCGGATTCTCGACACCTTCTCCGGTGACAGCCAGAAGCAGGCTCGGGTGCAGCTCGTGCAAGTGCTCAAAGGGGTCGTCTCCATGCAACTGGTCGAACGCAAGGATGGCCAGGGCCTGGTGGCGGCCATGGAGATCATGCGAGCTACGCCTCGGATCTGTGAGCTGATCGACAGGGGAGAGACTGGGAAGCTCATGGAGGAGATGGAGTCCTCGGTCTCGTTCTTCCGGATGCAGTCCATGAACCAGTCACTGCTGGCTCTGCTGGTTCACGGCACGATCACTTATGCCGAGGCGATGAGGAATTCTCCCGACCCCGAGGATCTCTCATTGAAACTGCGCAAGATGTTCCCGGCCATCGAGGAACGAGGAGGCGATATGAGCCCGACGACGTCGGATTTCTCGCAAATCATGGAGCTTCAGCAGTACCGCAAGCTCTACGAGGAGCAGGAAGAGAAGATCAAGATACGCCTGGCCGAGAAGGACTCGGAGATCACGACGCTCGATCACTCGGTGGCCGACCGGGACCGCGAGATCCACGAGCTCAAGGAGCAGGTCGAGGAGATGGGCCAGCAGACCGAGAAGCTGCGCAACGAGTATTCGAGACTTCGCAAGGAGGCGCAGGAGAAGATCGACAAGCTTTCGGAGCGCATCAAAGAGCTCAATCAACGCCTCGTGAAGTCCCGCTGATGGATCTTCGAGGCCTTGCGGTCCTGAAGTCTAGGGGTCCTGACCCAGTCTCAACCCGTATTGTCAGGTCTTTGAAGGGCGAGTAGCTTCGCCAGTGACAGCGCTTCATCCCGGGTGGTTAGGCGGCCTTCGATCTGCCGGCGCCGGATCGCGTAGAGGATGTGGCCCAGGGTCTTACCCTCCCGCAGGCCCAGATTCGAGATGAGCTCGGTGCCACTGACGAGCGGCTCGGGCTCGAAGATCTCGTCGCCCGAGGCGCGACAAAGTGCCTCCAGCTGAGCCAGGATCCCCTGGTATTTCGCCACGGTGCAGGGACTCTGGGATCTTGCAGCCAGAAAGCAGGCCACGGTGGGCCACAGGCTGCCGCATCGATGGAGAAACCAGCGCTGGCCGGCCGTGTCTCGAGGCAGGCCGTCCCAGACAAGGAGTCGCTTCAGCTGCAGGGCAGTAGCCCTGGTGAGCAGTCCCTCGTGGTGACTGTGGTCGACGACGTCCGTAGCTGCCTGCTCGGCGCTCAGTGGAAGCTGCGCGAAGAGGACTGCCTGGCGCGCGAGGGCCCTCTCGACTCGTTCTCGAGTGTGGTCGGCGAGGACCTCCAGATGGCGCAACCGGGTCATCAGCTCTTCTGAGCCATGGCTGATCGGGCTGTGCCCAGGCGGTAACCAGAGGCCCGGATACAGCGTCAGGCGGACGAGGAGCTCGGCCGCTGACAGGAATCCGGGCAACTCCAGAAGATGCTCCAACTCGACCCGAATCCGCTCGCCCGCCACCCGCTCGAGAGCCGCAGCAGCGTCGGCGGCCAACGCCAGGGTTGGCTCGGAGGCCATGAAGCCAGGCAGCTGCGCCGCGAATCGAGCCAGGCGAAGAACTCGAAGCGGGTCGCTGGCGAAGCTGGTCTCGGAGGTGGCGCGAAGGACCTTGTTTTCGAGATCGATGAGTCCGCCAAAGGGATCGATCACGGCTCCTCCCGGGATCTCGAGCGCGAAAGCGTGGATGGTCAGGTCTCGGCGTGCCAGGTCGGCCTCGATTGGAGCTCCCTGCCGATCCCAGATATCCAACGTCAGATCGTCGGCGACCAACCGAAAAGCGGCGAAGCGATCACCACCCAGTTCCACCAAGCGGGCCGGAAGGGTGGCTGCGATTCGCTGAGCGAACGACAGTCCGTCCCGCTCGATCACCAGGTCCAGATCGCGAAACTCCAACCGCAGAGCAGCGTCCCGCAAAGCTCCCCCGACAAGGTGGCAGGCGTGGGCCCCGGCAGCCTCGGCCGCCAACGAGACGGCGCGGTGCCGTAGCAATGGGGTGAGATTCCGCTCGCTTTCGGCGCGGTACGGGGGCAGGTCCGACTCTCGTTGCTTCATGGCGCGTAGCAGCCCTGGAAGTCACCTGTTGCCTTGCGTCGCTGACAACACTAAAATTTGACTTTAACAAATGGCTATAACTACCGACGATTCAAGGGGAATTTCGCTTTGAGGCAGAGCCCGATTGTGCTGGTGGCAGTCCTCGCCGGCCTCCTTGCATGGGGATCGTCTGGCTCGGCGGAAGACTCGGAGGCGAGTCGGGCAGCGCTCAGAGTTCATCTTCAGGACGGTTCCGTGGCCGTCTTGACCGAGGGTCAGGACCTCTACCTCGAGGCTTCACCGAGGAGGGGCGAAGGCCTACTGAGCTTCGCCCGTCGATTCTGTTCGAGTGGCGACGCCGCCTCCCTGGTGGCGGCGGAGAACGGTGGCTCTCAGAAGCTGCTGGCTGGGATTCGCTATCGAATTCCGTTTTCGACCCTGGACGACAACTATCAGGTACAAGTGGTGAGGGGTTTGTTCGAGGATGACCGCGCCGTGGCCGAAGGCTGGCAGCATCGGGTGCTCAGCGCCAACGGGCACTCGAGAGAGAGCCTCTGGAATCTCGCCGAGTGGTTCACGGGGCAGGGCGAGAACTACCAGGCCATTCGGGAGAGCAATAGGCTAGATGACGATGACCTGGTCCCAGGGCAGATGATCCTGGTTCCGGCGAACCTTCTGCGCCCTTCTCTGCGCTCAGCTCTGCCCCCCAGCTCGCCGTACCACCTCCAGTACAGTGCCGACCAGAAAGGCGAGTTCGCAATCTACCGCCTGAAGCCGGGAGAGGCGCTCTACTCGAGCGTCGTGGTCCGATTCACCGGCCGTGTGTTTGCTGAGGATGTGAACGGCCTGGCTCGGGAAGTGGCCGCAAGAAGCGGCATTCGGGATGTCACCGACATACCCATTGGCTATGAAGTGAAGGTTCCTTTCAGCCTGCTGCTTCCCGAGTACCTCCCAGCCGGCCATCCCAAACGTCAGGAATACGAGCAAAGCCTGATGGCCAGCGCCCAGTTCAGCAACGTGGTAACGGCCAGCCGACTCAGTGGCGTCACTGTGGTCCTGGACGCAGGACACGGGGGAAACGATGTCGGCGCATCGGTATCCGGGGTCTGGGAGAGTCTCTATGTCTACGACATCATGGTCCGTGCCATGCAGATTCTGCAAGGTAGCACCGCTGCCAATGTGATAGCCACGACTCAGGATGGCCGAGCCCATGCTGTTGCCCAGCAAGATCAACTGTCCTACTCGAAGGGTCATCGGGTGCTGACCACGCCGAACTATCAAATCGAGGATTCGAGGGTAGGAGTGCACCTGCGCTGGTATCTGTCCAACAGTATCTACCGCCAGGCGGTCGAGAACGGCGGCGATCCCGACAAGGTCGTGTTCGTTTCCATTCACGCCGACTCCTTGCACCCTTCACTGAGAGGCGCCATGGTGTACATACCAGGGGCCAAGTACAGGTCGGGAACCTATGGCAAGAGTGGCTCTGTTTACGCCTCGAGACGGGAAGTCAAAGAGCGCCCTCAGGTCAGCTATTCGAGCCGAGAGCGGGTGAAGAGCGAGGGCCTTTCGCGAGAGCTGGCCTCGAAGATCTTGGGTGCTTTCCACGAGCGGGGGATGGCGGTGCATCCCGACAAACCCGTTCGTGAGAAGGTCATCCGTAAGCGAAGGGCCTGGGTGCCTGCAGTTCTGCGCTACAACGCGATTCCCGCCGAGGTTCTCGTCGAGGTATGCAACCTGGCCAACGCCCAGGATCGCAACCTCATCCAGACCGCGAAATTTCGCCAGCAAGTGGCCGAAGCCATCGTCAGCGGAATCCTCAGCTACTATGGTCAGGCCGAGGTCGATGGCGGTCCCCGGGTGGCGGCGGCCGGACGCTAGGCTCGTCGCGGGAACTTTCGCCCTCTGATCGGGGTCCCATCCTCCAGAGGCGGGTGGTCGGTACCGGGTCACGGCCCGCCCACAGGGAACCCATGAAAGCGGCCGTACTCATGGCAGAAGCGACGGGCGACACCGATCTGGAGCTGGTCGAGCGACATCGCTACGGCGATCAAGCGGCCTTCGAGCAGATCTACCGCCTGCATGCGGAGATGGTCTTCAACCTGGCCCTCCGCATGACGGGTGACGCCGAAGAGGCCGCCGATGTTTCTCAAGAGACGTTTCTGCGGGTGCACCGGTACTGCGGCAGATTCCGGGGGCGATCCAGCCTCAAGACCTGGATCTATCGGGTCGCCGTCAACTGCTGTCGTAGCCGCTTTCGGAGGAATCAGACTTGGCGGACGCGCGTCCTTTCGGGATCCCTCGAGAGAGTCGATCAGGTCCCTGACGTTCGCCGTGGACCAGAGGACCACACGCTGACCCGAGAGAGTGGTGAGGCGGTGTCGCAGGCCCTCAGCCGTCTTCCGGAGCCGTTTCGAGAAGCAGTCGTCTTGCGCGATCTCGAAGGTCTCAGCTACGAGGAGATCGCTCGCGTGGTCGGCATCAGAATCGGCACCGTGCGCTCGAGGATCGCCCGCGGTCGCGATCGCCTGAGGATACTGCTGGAGAGCCCAGAGTCATGAGTCACGCACCGGTAGAAATGCTGTCGAGCTACCTGGATGGCGAGCTGAGCCGGGAACGTCGACTCCGGGTCGAACGCCATCTTCAAGACTGTGAGGAGTGTCGGCATCGGCTCGATGGGCTGCACCGCGTAGTCCAGAGACTCGAGGGGTTGGGGAGGATCTCGCCGATTCCCTATCTGGAACAGCAGGTGTTGCAGACTGCTGCGACCAGAGAGCAGGAAGAGAGTTTGCGGGATCGCCTCGAGAGAGGCGCCGGGCGCCTCCACATCGAGAGGTGGGTCTGGTTGCCGACCTTTGGAATGGTCGTTGCCCTGGTCACCATCATCTACCTCTTCTCCTGGGCACTTCAAAGTCAGAATCAGGGCCTTCCAGTGGTCTTGGACGTCGAGTCTCCAGCCTCCGAGGCCCCGGAAGAAGACACACCAATGGCGATGGAAAGGCTGTCACCTTTGGCCGAAGGTAGCCGCGCCGGGTCGCTCCAGCCCAAACGCGACGACTCCATGCACGCAAACCCTGCGGACGCCGCTGCTCGGTCTCAGGCTATCGAGATCGACGGTCGTTTCTTCGAGCTTCAGAACGATGTCTGGGTCGAGCAGGGCGTTGATCTCAGGGAGCCGACAATATTACTGGAGCCTTCAGAGGCTGTCAGCTCCGAGTGGCGGCACGAGTTGCCGAGCCTGACGGAATTGGAACTCTTGGGAGGTCCGGTTCGCTTACGAGCCGGGGATCAGCTGGTGCAGCTGGAGTTCGACCGCCGGTAGAGAAGCTATCGGCAGGTCTGGGGCCCGAGCCCTCGAGCCGGTCGGTTCTGGGAGGCCAAGGAAGCGGGCTAGCTCCACACCCCGACCTGCTTGACCTCGCACTTCTCACCGTCGATTTCCACTACGTCCCCCACCTTGCAGCCGAGCAGCGACTGCCCTAGATCGGAATCGTAGGAGATGATGCCCCGCTCGGGTGCGCTTTCCCACGGGCCGAGGACCGTCAGGGATTGGCTGTCACCACTTTCGGACTCGAGCTCCAGGCTACTGCCAATTCGCACTTCCGAGGCGTCGATGCTGGACGAGTCGAACGTTCTGACTCTTCCCAGATCCCCTTTGAGAGCTTCAACTCGGGCCGAGAGGTACTCGTGTCTCTGTCGGGCGGATTTGTACTCGAAGTTCTCCCTCAGATCACCCATCGCCCGAGCCTCCTCGATGGCCCGACGATTGGCTGGAATCTCCTCGTCCAGGAGCTTCGTGAGCTCCTTACGGCGGGATTCGATCGACTCCGTTGTCGCATATAGGGGAATCTCCTGGTCCGGTCGTAGATCGGGGAATCGCAGATGCAGAGCGTTGATGAGCGGTTCCCGCAGGTAGTCTTCGAGGGCCGCTCGCTCGATGGCCGTCTCGGCCTGGATCGCGCGGTCCGGCGTGAGTCTGGACAGCAGGTGAGGCAGCGGGCCGCCGGTTTCGAACAGCCTCGTCAGCCTGGCGCGAAAAGGAGTGAACTCGGGCCAGTGCAGAGCCGAGATGATCAACTGGATCAAGCGCAGAGCATTGCGATCACCGAAAAGGACGTCCGATTCCGCGTTCTCGGCCAGCCAGACGAAGGCTGCCGGCATCGGCCGTGGCTTGCTGATGAGATCGTCGATGTAGGCTTGGAGCTGCTCGTTCTCTTCGGTTTCCATCGACTTGGCGACAAGGGAGAGGAGTCGCGTTTCTTGTTCTCTTCCGAGGAGGGCGCGAAAGATCGTTCCCCAATCCGCTCGGCTGGCACGAATCAGCTGCAGGGCCTGTTCTCTGAGGGAGCGATCGTCGATTGCCGAAACGAGATCTGCCGGCTGTGGATGGGCCTTGACGATTGCAGCAGGCGAGGAATCGCCGGTGGGTTCTGCCCCCGCTCGTTCGAGGGTAAGGCCGAGAGCCAGGGCGATCGACGGATCCCTGATCAGGGAGTCATCGACTAGCGCCTGCAGCTCGACGATCATCGCTGCCTTCAGCTCCTCCGAACGATCGGCGTTTCGCCGGAAAAGCTCTATCTTCTGTTTCGGATCCGCCGCGGCAAACTCCCGGCGCATTGAAGCGATTG
Source organism: Thermoanaerobaculia bacterium (assembly GCA_947259195.1). Classification (GTDB taxonomy): domain Bacteria; phylum Acidobacteriota; class Thermoanaerobaculia; order Multivoradales; family JAHEKO01; genus JAUVRX01. The sequence goes on from CAMYLC010000172.1 coordinate 30,128, forward strand.
CGTCGGAGTTGCTGGCAGCCCAGCCGTAGCGCTGACGGCTCCCGGAGCCCTCGGAGAGGATCTGTGGGTGCTTGCGGGCCGCCGACCACCAGGATGTCCATTCACTTTCGGTGACAATGCCGGTGAGAACCCGCCGAATATCTCCCGCTGAGCGGGGCTCCGGGTAGCTACCCAAGAGCGCCAGCAGCAGCTCGCCAGGACTCTCGTCTTTGAGCCTCAGAAGTTCGTCGGGATCCTCCAACTTTCGACGCAGAATGTGCCCCGGCGGCAGGGGCTTCAGGAGCTTGGCGGCGGCCCGAAAGCCCACCCTCAAGCCCGGTTGGTGCTCGAGATCGACCTTGAGGTTGTCTAGCTCGAGATTGACCTCGACGACTCTCCCCGCACCTTTGCCCTCCATCCAGACCGGTGCGCCGACCTCGAATCGCAGTAGCCGCCGCAACCTGTCGGCCTTGGTCCAGGTCTTCGGAATGTCTTCCCTGGCCCTCAGCAGCCCTACTTTCTCGATCAGGCCTTCCAGGCTGGGTGAGCCTTCATAGAGTTGTCGGACAGTGTCCAGGATGGCGTCATGAAGCTCGGCAGGATCCGGATAGAGCCAGTCTAGAGACCGCAGGATCTCCAGACGCGTCGGCCAGTTGCCGGCCTCGCGCACTTGATCTTCGAAGAGCTCGATTAGAAAGCGGGCTCGATCCTGCTCGTCAGCTTCGAAGAGGGCCTGCGCCACTTCGACGAAGTACTCGTGATCGGTTGGCTCAGCGGCCAGCCTCTCGAGCCACCGATCCTCGATGGCGTCGAACTCGCCCTCTTCGAGGAGCTGGTGGATTTCCGCCGCGTCGTTCATGCAGGGCCGGGATTGTACACCAGGCTGCGGATGAGGGTGGAGGCGGCCGGGCTCTGCCCGTTCGATCTTGGAGGGCTTGGGGGTTGAATCGTCCGTCGCTTGCTCCGGCCGACCTTTGAGGGCTAGGCAGATAGTCATCATCTAATTGAGGTCCGTCCGGGTGGTTCGCAGGCGGACGGCGGCGGCTACTCAGACTGCGACGGGCGGGCCGCCACCTCGTCTCGTCATCGCGCCTCATCTGTTGTGCACTCTGATGGTCCTTGCGCCGCGCTCGACTCGGCGCCCCCTGCCGAACCACCCGAACGAACCTCTAGTACCGACTAGCCTTGAGGCCTTGAGGCATTGGGAGGTAGGGCCGCGACGGCCAGGGGGTGCAGGGGCATAGGGGGCAACTCCCTGGCAGGATTCTTGATGATTTTGACGGTGGATGGATAGGGCATGGGGTCTCCAACGGTTGAGGGTTCGACGTGGGGACCTCCAGGGGGTTGGTTGCTGTGGAAGGGAGGATAGCCCCCTGGGGGCCCCACGTCGGACCCCTCGACAACGGCCAGATGTCCTTGGGCCCAGCGTCTGCGAACCACCCGGGCGGACCTCCTCAAGATCGTGATCATCTACCCAGGGCGCAACAGACCAGGCCCTGTTTCACAGCGGTCCGGCGGCCGAGAGGTTAGAGTACTTGCCCGATGGTTGAGGGGTCGAATCAGAGTCTGGCGGTTCGTTTGCGCGAGTCCGATGCGGACGAGCTGTTGCAGCTCCTACAGAAGCACGTCAAGGAGCTGGACGTGCCCGAGGTTCGGCAGGCGCTGCGTAACCCGTTTCTCACCCAGCAATCCATCGAGCTCCTGTTGGACGAGCGTCGCCTGCTGGCGTTCTCTGAGATTAGGAAGGACCTCGTCTGCCATCCCCGGACACCGGAGGTCAGGGCTCGTCGGCTGGTACCCTCGCTGTTCTGGCGCGACCTCATGCAGATCAGCATTGACGGTCGTGTGCGACCCCAAGTGAGGCGTAGCGCCGATCTCCAGCTGAGAGAGCGGATCCATATTCTTTCTGTTGGCGAGCGGATGTCGATTGCCCGGCGCGCCAGCCCGGCCTTGATTCAGCAGCTACGGATGGATCCCGACCCGAGGGTTATCGGAGCTCTGCTCGACAACCCCAGGTTGACGGAAGGCAGTCTGATGCCTTTGCTCGGTAGTGATCGAGCCAAACCCGAGATCCTGACGCTTGTCGCAAGGCACCGAAGATGGGGCATCCGCTATGGCGTGAGATCCGCCCTGTGTCGAAATGCGAGAACTTCGCCGGAGATTGTCCTGGGCCTCCTCTCACAGCTCAAGAAGTCCGACCTGAGGGCCGTTTATCAGGACCGGCGGTTGTCGGTTGCAGTGCGCCGACGCGCCGGGACTCTCTTGGGTCATGAGCCGAGCTGAAAGTTTGTCGGAAAGAGCATTTGACCCGGCCTCGATAGGTTCACTAGAGTAGCTGCCAGTAGTATTCTTCGATCTAGCGCCAGATGGCTGCAGGGTGCTCGTCTGGGTGTGTGCGCATGTCCTCGACAATTCGACACAACAACCGACAACCGCCCTGGGAACAGGGTGCGGAAACCGATGTCATCTCCTTTGGGACCTGGCTTCGGAGGCAGCGCGAGCTGCGCGAGATCAGTTTGCGAGAGATCGCCGATGTCACCAAGATCAGCATCCGATATCTCGAAGCCCTCGAGCAAGACCGCTTTGACGTGTTGCCGGCACCTGTATTCGCGCACGGCTTCTTGCGGGAGTATGCCCGCTACGTCGGTCTCGATGCGGACGAAGTAGTCAACTCCTACCTGACAGCACAAAAAGAGGTCGAGCCCGACGAGGCGCTCGACGCCCCCGTCGTACACCAGCGAGACGTGAAACGCCCTACCGGCACGCTCCTGGCTTTGGCCGCCCTAGGGCTGTTGGTAGTAGTCGCGGCGCTCGCCTACTTCGCTGAGTCGTGCCAAAGTCAAGATCGTTCGGAGCCACCGCGCATGGCAGCTCCGCTGACACAGCCAGCTCCGAAGCTGTTACCAGCTGTCGAGCCCGAGCCAGGACCTGTCTCGCCGCTTTTGGTCACGATCGACTTCTCCGAGGACTGCTGGATCGAAGCCACGATCGATGGAGAAGGACAGGTCAACGAGCTACACGTCCCAGGTGAATCACTGCGTATCGGCGCCCAGAAAACGGTGAGCCTGACCATCGGCAACCCTGAGGCGGTGCGCATCGAAGTCAACGGGCAGCCGTTCCCCGTGTCGGCTCCGGCTGGCCAGGTGCTGCGGGGTCTCGAAATCGACCTCGATGCACTCCAGGCCGCGGATCAGACTGAACCGTGAGCGAAGACGGCTCGGCCCAGTCTCTGGCAGAGAGAGTCCTCTCCGGTGAGAATCGGGAGCTGCAACTCCTCATAGCCAGGGGAATGTTCCCTCTGCCAGTGGAGATGCTAATTCCACTGCAGATTCGCCTCAGCAATATCTCGGACGAAGAGGTCGCGGCGGCAGCTGTGGAATCGTTGGGAAATCTCGACCCCGACATCGCCGTCGCCGTCATCACCGAATCCGACGAGGTCGAGGTGGTCTCCTATTTCGCCTCTCGGACCGATCAGCCTTCTCTGGCGGAGACAGTCATTCAGCATCGACTCGTTTCCCCTCAGGTGCTGTCAGAAATGGCGGTCGTTCTGTCGCCCGAGCTGCAGGAGATTTTTCTGTTGCGTCAGGACGCGATTCTCGAGGATCCAACGATTCTGGAGAGGCTGGAAGAGAATCCCGAGCTCAGCTCCTACGCCGAGAGGCGAATCCGCGAGTATCGTGAGCACCTGCTTCCCCGGCAGCGAGGCGCGGCTTCCGAGGAAGCGGCCAAGGTCGAGTTGGAGGAGCCTACGGACGAAGAGATCGAGGAGGCGATCACCTGGGCTAGGAAGGAACCGTCGAAGGGCGAGATGGACGAGGTGACCGGCCTGAGCGAAGCGCAGATCCGGACGCTGCCGATTCCGGTCCGTCTCAAGCTGAGTCGGGGTGCTTCACGCACACTGCGTAATATTCTGGTCAAGGATAAGAACCCCATGGTCGCTGTCTCGGTGATGACCGGCAATTCGATGGGCGATGGAGAGGTCGAGCAGATCGCCTCCAGCAAGGTGGTGGCCGAAGAGGTCCTCGAAGCGATCGCTCGGAGTCGGCAGTGGGGGAGAAGATACTCCATCGTTCATACTCTGGTAAAGAACCCGCGTATGCCTGCCGGACTGGCGGCGCGCCTGGTTCCCCGCCTGGGCGTTCGGGACCTCAGGGTCTTGAGCCGGGACCGTAACGTCTCGGAAGTGGTTCGATCGACCGCTACCAGGTTGTATAGAATCAAGTCCAAGTGATGGATTGGCCATGAGCGAGAACTACTACACGATTCTGGGCGTGCCCAGCAACGCGACGACCAAGCAGATTCGCGAGCGGTTTCTGCAGCTGGCTCGTGAACAGCATCCTGATCGGTTTGCCGCTGACGAGAAAGAAGAGGCGGAGGCCCAGTTTCAGAGGGTTACCCAGGCCTACAACGTTCTGGTCGAGCCCAATCAACGGCGTCAGTACGACCAGGAGGTGTCTCAACGCCCGGCAGGCTCTGACGCCGCCGCCTCTGGTCAGGCGGCTCGAGTCTATGTCAAGCGTGGGGCGGAGGCTTACAAGAAGAAGAACTATCAGCAAGCGGTGGAGTTCTTCGAGCGCGCAACTCAGGAGAGTCCGAGGGATGCTCAAGCGTGGCACTACTTGGCGCGGGCGTTGAATCACCGCTCGGCCTGGTTGTCGCGGGCTCTGGCTGCCGCTGCCAAGTCCTGCGAGCTGGATTCGATGAACGCGACCTACCTGAAGCTGGCTGGCGAGTTGGCCTCGCAGGCCGGGATGACCTCACGGGCGGAGAGGTACCTCCAGAACGCGCTCACCTTCGGCGGTGAGGACCCGGAGGTGCAGCTGGCTCTCGATCAGGTGCATAGGAACAAGAGGTCCTGACGTGCGCGAGGAGCGACAGCGGTGACGTTACGGGTAAGAGCAGCTGGACTATCGGATGTGGGACGCACTCGCGCCCACAACGAGGACAGCTTCAGTGTCGACGTGGATAACGGCTTCTTTCTGGTCGCGGATGGTATGGGCGGTCATGGCAACGGCGAGGTGGCATCCAGTCTGACAATTGAAGCGGCATCGGGTTTCCTTCGTCAAGGCGAAAATGCCGATTCTGAGGAGCAGTCGGGGAGCGGCATGGCGAGTTCGATCTCTCGAACCCTTCGATCGGCCATCGAGGCGGGCCACGACAGGGTTGTCAGGGCAGTGGCCGAAGATGAGGCGCTGACCGGTATGGGGACAACTGTTGTCGGGCTAATGCTCGGGTCGCAGTCTGTGTCGGTGGCTCATGTCGGCGACAGCCGGGCCTATCTGCTTCGCGATGCCGGCTTGCATCTGGTCACCGAGGATCACACCTGGGTCAACGAGCAAGTCAAGGCTGGCTACCTGTCCCAGGATCAGGCTCGTTCGCATCCGCTGAAGAGTGTCGTGACGAGGGCGATCGGTGGAGAGCACGACGTCGACGTGGAGGTGCAGGAGATCGAGGTGGAATCGGGTGATCTCTTTCTGCTGTGCTCGGATGGCCTTACAACGATGCTGAGCGACGAGGAGATTCGAACCCATCTCGTGACGGACGAAGATCTCGAGGAACGGTGCGCCGCCCTGGTGCGGCACGCCAATGCCTGTGGCGGTGTCGACAACATCACCGTGATCCTGCTCGATATCGATTCCGACGGTGGTGCCGGAACGCAACCAACCGCGACCGGCTCAACCCCCGAAGACTAGCTGCCTGCCAAGCCTCTGCCTCTACTACTCTCCATAGAGGTAACCCTTCCGCCCACGGACCTTGAACTCGGGGTTTCGAGTCCCGACCTCGACTTGCTGGTAGCCCTTCCGACCTCTCTCGTGTTCGGCGCTGTAGCTCAACAGGTAGTAGCCGTTGTTGTCCTCGACGACCTTGATGAGTGGCGTCTGGAAATTGACGAAATTGAAATAGAAGGTACCGTCTGTATCCGAGGACAGCAGACTCAGGACGTTCTCGATTTGATCCTGTCCGATGCTCTGATCGCCGAGATTCTTGAACCAGGAGATGGAGTATACGGCCACGTTGTTGTCATTCAAGGCTTGCATCATCGGAGGGTAGTAGCGCGGGTCGGGATAGAAGGTCCCGAAATCGTTCTGGTCGCCGAAGCCGAAACTGAAGAGCAGCATGTTCTTGCGGCCAACAATGTGGCCTGCAGCCTCGGCAGTCAAGGACAACCCGCTGTAGACGCGACGTGTTTGCCTGCGGAGTTCTTTTCCCTGCGGCAGGTTCTGGCGCAGAGAAGGCCCTTCATGCATAGCCGTCCGTGACGGCCAGGTGCTTTCAGGGTCCCGCATCTTGGCGACACTCACCAGGGCGTCGACGAGCGCCTGTCGATCGAGGGTGAAGTCCTGGTGAATCTTCAGCTTGACGTCGTAGCTCAGAACGGCCACGTAGTCGTAGGCGAGAGTTTCTTCTTCGACCCAGATTTTCGCCCACCGAAGTGCGTCGAGGACGTTGCTGGTGATCGAGGGGTCCTCGAAGCGCTGGTCGTGAAAGAAGAGGATGAAGAAGCGGTCCGAAGGTACCTCGTCCGGCTGGACGCCCAATCGCTCTGCCACCCGGGCCGATTCGACGAATCGGCGATTGCTGTAGAAGGTGGCTGAAGTCACCTCGACCTCCTTGCCGCCGTCTTTGACAATGAAGTCGTCCGGTTGCAGACCCACGATGACGTTGCCGGACGGATCGGTGACCAGCACATCGAGGAGGACCTCGGTGACATCGATCTGCCCGCTGAACTCGGACTGGGGTTCATCCTGAGCCGACGAGCTCTGGGGAAGCACGAGCGCGATCGCGAGGGCCATGGTCAGGTAGGGTAGTGGTCGCATGTCGAGAGACTCCTTCTGGGAAATTTCCGAGGGTCTGTGAAACCGAATTCGGAGTTCGATCTGGGTCTTGGTGAGTCAGATTCCATGGGTCCTGCAATTTGCGGGCCAGTCGGAGAACCGGCAGTCCTCGACTCTCGAGAGTGCTGTCCGTAGGGAGCCGCAGCTGCGGCGTGGCCGGGCTATTCTGCAGGCTCCCGTTCCCTGTCTACCAGGAGACCCGGTCAGTGACATCTGGTGTGGACACTTCTGGAGATCCGGCCGAGCCATCATTTCGGTTGCGGACTAGCTGTAGGTGGCGTAGATGCCTCCACCCTCGACCGCTCTTTCAAGAGCCACCGAGGGTTGGAAACGCTCCCCGTTGTGCTCTGCGAGCTGACGGAGAATCGTGACCAGACGTTCGGCCCCCTGGAGGTCTGCCCAGCGGCACAGACCGCCACGAAATGGCGGGAAGCCGGTCCCCATGATCATCGCGAGATCGAGCTCCGAAGGGTTCATCACCAGGGCTTCCGCCAGGCACCGGGCCGCCTCGTTGACCATGGGTAGAACCATCCGATCCAAGAACTCGCCCGGATCGGAGGGTTCGTTAGGCGTCGCGAGGCCGAGATTTCGATAGACCGCCGGATCTGGTTTTGAGCGCTCCTGCCCCTTGTAAAGGTAGAAGCCCGAACCGGTCTTGATTCCGAGACGCTCAGGCTGGGCCAGCTGGTCGGCCCAGGTCGGCAGCACGAGTCGGTCTGCGAAGGCCGCGGCCAGGATATGCGCCACCTTCACTGCTACGTCGATGCCCACGGTGTCGATCAGCGCCAAGGGACCCATGGGCATCCCCCAGTCGGTCATCACCCCATCGATGTCCTCGATGGCTCGACCTTCGTCCAGCAGCCACAGAGCCTCGGTCATGTAGAAGGTGAGGATTCGGTTGACGAGAAACCCGGGACCGTCCTTCACTACCACGGGCGTCTTGCCCAATCGGCGGCACAGCGTAAGAACCACCTGAACAGCCTGGTGGCTCGTTTTCGACCCCTTGACGACTTCCACCAGAGGCATCTGGTGCACGGGATTGAAGAAGTGCATCCCTACGATACGCTCCGGGTTGGGGGTGTCTCGGCCGATCAGGTCGATAGAGAGCGACGAGGTATTTGAGGCCAGCACGACTTCGGGACCCACCTGGTCGGCCAGTTCGCTGAACACCTGCTGCTTGACTCGCAGGTCTTCGACGATCGCCTCGACTACCAGCTCTACCCTCCGAAAACCCGCGTAGTCGAGACAGGGCAGCAGCAGGTTCATCTTCCTGGCCGCCTCGGGTCGAGTCAGGCGCCGCCGAGCAACCTGTTTTTCGAAGATCTCCTTGGCGTGGGCCATCCCCGTGGCCAGAGGGGTGGTACCCACATCCTTGAGGCGCACCGGGATATCCGCTCGGTCGGCGAGGATCTGCGCGATGCCACCGCCCATGACGCCAGCCCCGAGTACCGCCGCCTCACGTATCGGCTGCTGGTCTGTCTCGAGGGAAGCACTTTCGCGCTTCGAGGCCTCCATCATCTTGAAAATGTGGATGAGGTTCTTGCAGACCGGGGAGACAGCCAGCGCACCGGTGGCCCGTGCCTCCGCCTGCAGGCCGGCTTCGAGACCGCGACGCCTCCCGACCTCGACGACCTCGATGGCTTGTAGCGCTGCCGGGTAGTGTCCGCCCGTGCGTTTTAGAACCTGCTTGCGAGCCTGGCTGAAGACGACATCGCGGCCGAGAGGGTTGCCGTCGAGGAGTTTCGATTTCAGGTTGCTGCGTCTCCTCGGGGGTGGTCTTCCCTGCAGGACTTGTTCAGCGAAGGAGCGTACTTCGCGCAGGAAAGTGGGGTCCGGCAGCACGGCGTCAGCCAGACCGATCTTGAAGGCCTTCTTGCCGTCGACGGATTTGCCACCGAGGATGATGTCCAGAGCCGAAGCGAGTCCCGTGCGTCGTGGAAGCCGGCTGCAGCCACCCCACGCCGGGACGATTCCAATCCGCACCTCCGGGAGACCGATCCGCACATCCTGCCGATCACTGATCAGGATGTAGTTGCCGGCCAGTGAGAGTTCCGTACCTCCACCGACACAGGTTCCCTGAATGGCGGCGATCGTAGGAAACGGCAATTCGTTCCAGGCTTGGAACAGACGCTGTCCCACCCGCGCACCCTCTTCGGCTGCTGCAGGGTCGGTTACGTCGGCTATCTCGTCGATGTCGGCCCCAGCCACGAAGTTGCCCTCTTTGCCGGAAAGCAGGACCAGACATCGGATGTCCTGGCTGGTGGCCATCCTCTCGATGAGCTTCTCGAGCTCGCTGAGCACGGACCGCGTGAAGACATTAACCTTCTTGCCCGGCAGATCGAAGACCAGTGTCGCCAGACCGCTCGAGGGCACTGCCAGTTCAAATGCTGACGACATCGCGGGGGCCATTGGACTCTCGAGTCCGTCTAGGTGGTCTCGTCGCCCGCGTAGAGGTGGTCGATGACTGCAGAGTACTTTTCGTTGATGACCCGACGCTTGATCTTCTGCGTCGGTGTCAGCTCCCCGGTCTCGATGGTGAAGTCCTCGGGTAGCAGATGCCAGATCCGAATCTGCTCGTAGCGAGCCAGGTTCTCGTTGACGATCTTGATTTCTTCGCTGAAGAGCGCATTGACCTGCTCGGTTCCGAGCAGGGTCGACACGTCGTCCGCTTCGATGCCCTGCTGGCTGGCCCACGCTTGCAGGGTGTCGAAATCGGGCACCAGCAGGGCTGCGAGGAGCTTGCGGCGATCCCCTATGACCACGGCCTGACCGACGAAGCGGCTGGATTTCAAAGCGTTCTCGATCGGTGCCGGGGCGACATTCTTGCCATAGGCGTTGACGATAATCTCCTTCTTGCGGTCGGTGATCTTGAGGAAGCCACCGTCGTCGATCTCGCCGATGTCACCGGTATGGAACCAGCCCTCCGGGTCGATGGCCTCGGCGGTCTGCTCCGGGAGATTGTGATAGCCCGTCATGATCTGGGGACCGCGGGCGAGGATCTCACCGTCTTCGGCGATACGCAGCTCAGTCTCAGGAATCGCCGGCCCGACGGTCCCGAGCCTGACCCGGTTCTTGGCGTTGACCGTCAGAACCGGAGAGGTCTCGGAGAGCCCATAGCCCTCGAAAATCGGAATGCCGGCACCCCAGAAGAACTCGGCCAGATCGCGCGACAGGGGCGCGCCACCCGACATGGCAAACTCGAAGTTGGTGCCCAGCCGTGCCTTGATCTTGCCAAACACCAGCTTGTCGGCGAGGCCCAGTTTGAGGCCGAGCAAACCCGAGGGCTTCTTTTCTTGCAGCCGATAAGGCAGTGCCTGGCGGGCGACCTCGACCGCCCACTGGAAGATTCTCTGCTTCAGGGGCGAGCTCGAGGCTACATTCTCCTGCACCTTGGCCGAGATCTTCTCGTAGACGCGGGGCACGGAGACGAAGATGTGCGGATTGACTTCCAGGAAGTTCTTGGCCACCGCCTGCACCGATTCGGCATAGGCGATGCTGACACCTTTGTAGAAGTAGATGTAGTCGACCATCCGCTCGAAGGAGTGTGAGAGGGGCAGGAACGAGAGCGCCGTCCAGCCGCCGTCGAGATCCATCATCTGTAACGAGTTGAGGACATTGGAGGCGATATTGCGGTGAGTCAGCACCACGCCCTTGGGATTGCCGGTGGTGCCGCTGGTGTAGATGAAGGTTGCAACGTCATCGGGCTGGGAGGCGCGAGCGCTGGCCTCGAACTCTTCGTCGCTCATCGGATCTGTTTCGAGCAAGAGCTGTTCGAGGGTAGTTGTTCCGGCGGTGTCGCCGCCTCCGATCAGCACGAATCGCGTCACACTCGGCATCTCGTGTCGTTGGCTCAGCAGACCTTGCAGGCGTTGGATACTCTCGACGAAGACGATTCTGGCTCCACAGTCGTTGATGATGTAGGCGGCCTGGTCGGGAGTCAGGGTCGGGTAGATTGGCACGAGAACGGCCCCGGAACAGAGCGTAGCGAAATCTACAGCCGGCCAGTGCGGGCCGTTCTCCGCCATCAGCGCCAGTCGATCGCCTTTCTGGACGCCAAGCTCCTGCAGAGCCTTCGCCAACCGCTGTACGCGATCCACCAGATCGGATGTCGATATCGGCCGGTAGCGACCTTCTGTCTTGTGCTGCAGGCAGTCGGGCATCTTGTAGCTCGCCGCCTTGAGAAAGAGCTCGTTGAGCGTTTGAATCGACATCCCATTCCCCCTTAATGCCGGTAGGCCTTTGGCTGCTGCAAAAGTCTACCGCAGTCGCGAGCCGTTTGCCCCGAGTGACCGGCTACTGAGGCTCGTTCTTGACCCTGCTTGGCGCCGGCGTTATTCTTCCGCGTCTCTCCCGTGCTTCTCGCGCGACTCAGAACCTGGGCGAGCGAGTTCAGTACGTGGTTCCTTCGGGGCGTAGCTCAGCCTGGTAGAGCGCACGGTTCGGGACCGTGAGGCCGGAGGTTCAAATCCTCTCGCCCCGACCAATCTTCATCCCGGTAGAAGGGGGAACTATGTCCTCGAAGCGGTTCACTCCGTACATTCCTGCGGAAACCGACCTTCCGGAGTTCACCCTCAAGGCAATCGTCCTCGGAATTCTGATGGCGGTGGTCCTGGGTGCTGCCAACGCTTATCTCGGCCTCAAGGCCGGGTTGACGATTTCGGCGACTTTTCCGGCGGCGGTCGTGGCGATCGCCGCCTTTCGGCTGCCGTTCATGCGGGGCAATGTGCTGGAACAGAACATCGCTCGAACCGCCGCATCTGTGGGAGAGGCTCTGGTAGCCGGAGCCATCTTCACCATTCCTGCTTTCTTGATCGCTCGCGTCGACGGGCAGCCAGTTTGGCAGGAGTTCGACTACTGGTCGAGCACCTGGATCATGCTGGTCGGTGGAGTTCTGGGTGTCCTCTTCGTGATTCTATTGCGCCGCACCCTGGTGGAAGACGCTGCGCTGCCGTTTCCGGAATCGGCTGCCTGTGCCGAATTGGTCAAAGCCGGCCAGAAGGGCGAGAGTGGTGCGCGCTACGTCTTTGGCGCCATCGGGCTGAGCGCGGTGTTGGAGTTGTTCAAGAACGCCAGAGGCATCGAGTTGATCGCCTACACCAAGGAGTGGTTCCTGCGCTTGCCGCGATCGTTGGTCACTCATGGCAGCCCGGAGGCGCCCATGGGAGAGGTCGTGCATCGGGGGGGCGCATTCTTCGCCGCTCCAGCCGCCTCGCCGGCTCTCATCGCCGTGGGCTACATCATCGGGCCCCGGCTCTCGGCCGTGGCCTTCTCCGGCGGAGCTTTCGGCTGGCTCTTTCTGGTGCCGCTGCTGCTCTTCATCGATCCCGATCTGGCGGCACGTGTCGGCAGCTCGGAGGGTGCCGACGTAGCCGTGTCGGTGTGGCGCAACTACGTCAGGCCCATCGCCGTCGGAGCCATGTTGGTGGGTGCCGTGCACACACTGGTGGGCTTACGGGGATCCCTCTCGCAGGCTTTTCGTCGGGTCCTGGCAGATTTCCGCAAGAAGTCCCTGGTCGAGTCCGAGAAGGACGCGGGCTCACGCCTCGAGGTGGATGTATCGCTGAAGTGGATCACCCTCGGGATCGTCGCCACGGTGATCCCGATGGCCTTGCTCTATTGGCACTTCACACACAGTGTCGTGGGTGCCATCGTGTCGGCGGTGATCATGACCGTGACTGGATTTCTTTTCGCCGCCGTCGGCGGATATCTGGTCGGACTCATTGGTGGATCCAACCAGCCGATCAGTGGCTTGGCGCTGTCGACGCTGATCATCGCGGCTCTGCTCATGGTCGCCATCGGTGTGACCGGAGTCGGGGGAGTCGCAGCCGTGCTCGGAGTCGCAGCCGTGGTGTGCTGCGCTTCAGCCGTCGCGGGCGACATGATCCAGGATCTGAAGGTAGGACATCTGCTCGGTGGTACGCCGTGGAAGATGGAGGTCGCCGAGATGATCTCCACCGTTCTGGTGGCCTTCGTGCTCGTGTGGCCGATGGTGTTCCTGCACGCAGGTGTTCCGGGAGGAATCGGTGGAGAACACCTGGCTGCGCCGCAGGCTGGCTTGATGGCTCAGCTGGCTACCGGCATCGTCGGTGGCAATATGCCCTGGGCACTGATCGGCATAGGCATAGCCTTTGGCTTGGCCCTGGTGCTGATCGATTCGCCATCGCCGATGCTCATCGCAGTCGGCATGTACTTGCACTTCGATACGACCGCGGCAATCTTCGTAGGCGGCATCTTGGCCTGGATCGTGGATCGCATTCGCAAGCGGCGAAGCCTGAGCGACCAGGCAGCGTTGGCGTCGGAGAACAAGGGGATCCTCGTGGCCTCCGGTCTGATCGCTGGTGAGGCGCTCATGGCAGTGGTGCTGGCGGCGCTCTACTTTGCGTTGCCGCCGGATCCTCCGGGAGGGATCAGCTCGATCGCCAGTTCATGGCTCGGTTTCGACACCGGTGGTCTGCTGGGCGCCTGGGGGGGATGGCTGGCCCTTCTCCTCTTCGGCATAGTGGCCTGGGCCCTCGTCCGGGTGCCTCTCGAAGGAACCGAGAGCTAATGGCGGTCGGCCCTGGTGGGGTGGAAGCAGGCATCCTCTTGCGGCCCACTGCCGCATCACCTATCCTGGGGTCGCCTTTTGACAGTGGAATGCGCCGAGCATCGAGGAGGTTTATGTGATCTACGTCTGGTCGATCGCCGTTTACTTGCTGTTTCTGGTCGGGGTGAGTGTTCACAAGAGCCGCAAGGTCAAGACGCAAGACGACTTCATGGTGGCCGGCAGGGGTGTTACCGCCATGTTCCTCGTCGGTACCCTGGTCTGCACCTGGATTGGGTCCGGGAGTCTCTTCGGCGGCGCTGGGCGGGCCTTTCGTCAGGGTTTCTCAGCCCTCTGGATGAGTGCTGGCGCCTGGCTCGGTCTGGCGATTGTTTACTACCTGGCTCCTCGTGTTCGGAAGATTGCCCAGTACACGGTGCCGGACATCCTGGAGACACGCTACAACGCGGCATCTCGCGTCCTCGGGACCATTGCAATCGTCATCGCCTACCTCACCATTGCCGGCTATCAGTTTATCGGCGGTGGCCGCCTGTTGGAGATCGTCACCGAAGGAGCCATCAGCGCCGACACTGGAAAGATAGTAGTCTGCGTGCTGGTCGTCCTCTACACAGTCATGGCGGGCATGTCGTCGATCGTTGCCATTGACGTGTTCAACGGCATTCTCATCACCTTGGGAGTGATGATCGCCGCGCCACTGGCGCTCAAAGGGGCCGGCGGCTGGGAAGGGCTGACGACCACGCTGCCGGAGACCCACTTTACGGTTTTTGGAGCACCCGGCGTCGCCGCGGCGCTCGGGTTGTTCCTCCCCACGTTCTTCCTCTTGTTGGGTGAGAGCAGTATCTACCAGAAGTTCATGTCCGCCAAGGATGGCAAGTCGGCCCGTCGCGCCGTGATCGGAATGATTGTCGGAGTGATCATTATCGAGACCGTTCTGGATGCCACCGCCATCTTCGGTGCCGGTCAGTACTGGACCGACGCTGCTTTTCGCACGGCTGACGGAGCGCTGAACCGGGCCACGACCGAGACGATTCTGCTGCAGCTGGCTTTCGAGAAACTGCCGATGATGGCAGGCATCCTGCTCCTGATCGGCGGTTCGGCGATCGTCTTTTCGACGGCCAACACCTTCCTGATGGTGCCGTCCACCAACCTGACCCGTGACATCTTTCAACGGTTCGTTCGGCCCGATGCGAGCGACAAGACCATCATCTGGTTCCAGCGCCTGATGATTGTCATCCTGGCGGGTGTGACCCTGCTGGTAACGACGCAATTCGAGAACATCCTGGACATGGCGCTCTATGCCTACACCATGGTCGGTGCTGCTGTGACACCGGCATTGCTAGCAGCCTTCCTTTGGCGGCGGGTGACTCCCATGGGCGGCATGGTCTCCATAGCCGCCGGGATGCTGGGGACCATCGTGTTCGCAGGCTTGGCGAGTGCTGGCATGGAGAGTTTGCCGCTCGGATTCATGAACCTGCCGCTGGAATATGACTACATCATCTATCCGGCCGGCTTCCTGTCGTTCGCGTCATTGATCATTGTCAGCTTTCTGACGCCACCCTCTCCGCCGGAGAAGTGGCAGCCGTTCTGGGAATAACCCTGTCGGTCGGTCGTCGAAGTTGGAACAGCCTCGATCCGGCGGAGACACCAGGCGGCCGAGAGTGAATTTTCGGACCAGCGTGACTGTTACAAGCTGAAGAGGAGCCGTTCGAAGCACGATCTCGACGACAAGGATTGCCGTCATGCAACAGGTTCGAAGAACTGCGGTCGCTGGTTGCTTCTATCCGAGCTCACGCCAGGAGCTCTTGTCCATGGTGGAGGGGTTCCTGCAGAAGGCCTCCGGTAGAGCGGGCGCGGAAGCAGTCCCCAAAGCGGTGATCGCCCCTCATGCCGGCTACGTCTATTCCGGCCCGATCGCGGGCTCGGCTCTGGCGCCCCTGGGGCAAGAGGCCGAGCAGATTGAACGCGTTGTACTCCTGGGCCCAGCTCACCGAGTTCCGGTGCGTGGTCTCGCGCTACCCGGTGTCGACGGTTTCGAGACGCCACTGGGCGTGGTGCCGGTCGATGCCGAGCTGGTCGATCGGGTCCTCGACCTGCCGCAGGTCGTGGTCAGCCGAGGGGCCCATGCCCCGGAGCACTGCCTGGAGGTGGAGCTTCCGTTCCTGCAAGTGACTCTCGGATACTTCAGCATCCTGCCGCTGTTGGTGGGCGATGCAACACCGGGCGAGGTAGCCGAAGTTCTGGAGCGTGTTTGGGGTGGTTCCGAGACGCGTATCGTCATCAGTTCTGATCTGTCCCATTACCTCGAGTACTCGCAGGCTCGACGGGTGGACGAGGGAACTGCCGAGGCGGTGCTGGCACTGCGGTCACCCATCTCCTCAACCCAGGCCTGTGGGGCCGGAGCCATCAACGGCTTGCTGGTGGCAGCCATTGACCACGGCCTGACCGCGAGCCTGTTGGACCTGCGAAGCTCCGGTGATACGGCTGGCGATCGGTCCCAGGTTGTGGGATACGGTGCCTTTGCGTTTGCCGAGCCGGCCTGAGGAGGAAACTCCCCTGAGTGATGAGCATCGAGGAGAAATTCTCCTCAGAATCGCGCGGAACACCCTGCTCGAGCTATTCGATACGTCTGGCGAGCCTGTGGAGATAGAGCCCTGGCTCCAAGAGATCGGAGCCTGTTTCGTGACGCTTCGCAAGGGGCCCGAATTGCGCGGGTGCATCGGCACGATCCTGCCCCATCGACCCCTGATCGAGGATCTGCGCGGCAATACCCTTGCCGCTGCCACGCACGATCCCCGATTCCCCGCGCTGGCCAGGGAAGAGCTGGACCTGACGGTCATCCAGGTGTCGTTGCTGTCGCCGCTTGAGTCGATGCAATTCGACAGCCAAGCAGACCTGCTTCGGCAGTTGAGACCAGGGATCGATGGCCTGGTGCTGGAGCACGGTCGTCACCGAGGAACATTCTTGCCAGCGGTGTGGAACGAGCTACCGAATCCGGCGACGTTTCTCGATCAGCTGAAACGAAAGGCAGGCCTGGCGGCAGATTTCTGGTCTCCGGAGATCCAGATCCGCCGCTATTCGACCGACAGTTGGAGCGAGGTGGGCTGACGGCTGAAGGAGTCTTCACTCCGCCCTGAGAGCTTCAATGGGGTCGAGCGTCGCGGCGCGTCTGGCCGGCATGACTCCGGAAAGGAGGCCGACGGCGAAGCTGACCGTCACCGCCAGTCCGACGAACAGGATGGGTGTCTGAACAGGTAAGCCGGGTACGGCGACCCGCAGCAAGGCACAGAGACCGAGGCCACCGGCGATGCCAATCAGCCCACCGAGAGTGGATAGAGTCGCGGCTTCCGTGAGAAAGACCAGCTGCACCTGTCTCCGTGTGGCACCGATGGAGCGGATGAGGCCGATTTCGTTCATTCGTTCGCCGACGGCAATCCACATCATGGTGAGAATCCCGATCACACCCACCAGAAGGGAAACACCGCCGATGGCTCCCACAGCCATGGTGACGATGTTCATGATGTTGCCGAAGACCTCGAGCATGGCAGCTTGCGAGGTTATGGCGAAGTCCTCCTTGCCGCCATGTCGGTCGGTCAAGACGCTACGCACACCTTCTTCCACTTGTTCTAGCATGCTGGCATTGGTGAATGTCAGATCGATCTCCATGAGCTCGTCCATGTTGAAGATCTTCATCGCGGAGGCCACCGGGATGTAGGCTGCATCGTCCAGATCGAACCCCAGGAATTGCCCCTTGGCCTCCATCAGACCGACGACCCGGAAGCGGGATCCGCCGATGCGTACGAATTGACCCAGCGCATTGCCGTTGCCGAATAGCTCTCGCTTGAGTTTCGGCCCCAGCACGGCCTGGGCAACGCCGCGACGAGGATCACCCGATGGCCAGAAGGAGCCGACTCGAACGCCCCACTGCCATACGGCCGCTACCTCGGGGGTGACTCCGTAGACGAAGACGCTCCGACCCCTTCCCCCGCCCTCGACGCGGGCCGAACCGAAGGTCATCGGTACGACCTTCTCGACACCAGGAACCCGAGTCAGGGCCTCGGCATCGTCGATGGTCAGTTTGTGGGTCGTGCCGCCGAGAGCTCCCGGCAGACCTGAGGTCTCGGATTTACCTGGGTTGATGCCGATGAGATTCGTGCCGAACTGGGTGAACTGAGACACCATGTAGGCACGGGTGCCCTCGCCGATGGAGGTGAGGAGAATCACCGACGCGATACCTATGGCGACTCCCAACATGGAGAGGGCGGACCGAAGGCGATGCCCTCGTATGGCCCTCAGGGCCAGGAAGATTAGCTCTCGCATGCCTTGACGCTCTCGACAGGCCGCGCGAGAACACGGGATTCAGGGGCCCCGGGCTGAGAAGTTGCGACGTTCACTATCATCGGCCCGCCAGTGCCACGACGGGGTCGAGCCGACTCGCGCGACGTGCCGGCAGGAGCCCGAAGGTGACGCCCACTGCTATGGAAACCGCGAGGGCGGCCGCCACTGCCCAGTTGGGCGCAGCGGCAGGAAATGCCGGATAGATCCTGACTAGCGCTCCGACCGCCAACCATCCCATCACGAGGCCGATCAGCCCTCCAAAGGTGGAGAGGAGGGCCGCCTCGGTGAGAAAGACGGAGAGGATCTGACGCCTGCCGACCCCCAGTGCCTTGAGCAGCCCCACCTCCCTGGTGCGCTCGGAGACCGAGACCAGCATGACATTCATGATGCCGATTCCGGCGACAGTCAGGGAGATGGCGGCGATGGCGCCCAGCGCCAGAGTCAGAGCGCCCAGGATGCCCGAGAACGTTGTCAGCAGGGCGTCCTGACTGATCACCGTGATGTCCTCCTCGCCATGGCGCTCGGTGAGCAGCCGGCGGGACTTGTCGCGCAGTATGTCGATGTCGGCGTGGCTGGAAGACTGGATCAGGATTCGAAACAGTGAGGTCCGATTGAATATCTGCATGGCAGTGGACACGGGCACCATCGCCAGGTCATCGAAGTCGACGCCCATCTTGACACCCTGCCATGCCAGAACGCCGACGACGCGCATACGCCAGCCGCCGACTCGAATGATCTGCCCGACAGGGTCTTCACCGGAAAAGACCTCCCTGGCCAGTTTTGGCCCGACGACCGCCACCGGCGAACCGCGGTGCATCTCCTCGTCGGGAAGAAAAGAGCCTCGGGCAACTTCGATCTGTCGAGCCAGCATGTAGTCGTAGGTCGTGCCCAGAATCGCCACCTGTCTACGGCGCTCACCGAATGCGACCTGTTCGGTACCCATGGTCAGGGGAGCCACTCGTTCGATCTCGGGAATGCCGCGAACCAGTGCCTCGGCATCTTGAAGAGTCAGGTCATTGGGCACACCACCCGCGCCGACGGTACCGGTGGTCTCTGTCTTTCCTGGCACCACGATCAGAAGATTGGTGCCAAGACTGGCAAACTGGTCGATGACGTAGCGACGGGCCCCTTCCCCCAGGGCGGTCAGAATCAACACCGCCGCCACCCCGATCACGACTCCTAGCAGGCTCAGCGCGGTGCGCAGCCCATGGCCGGTCAGGCCCTTGAGAGAGAATCGAAGCAGATCAGCCAGCGTCATTCGTCACCCGTCATGGGGGTCATGTCTCGTCTTCATCGGCCAGCATGGCGAGGATCTCGCTGATCTGGTCGCCGGCGACCCGCCGTTCGATCCGGCCATCCACCAGGACCAGGATGCGATCGGCTCGATGCGCCACCTTCGGATCGTGAGTAACGACGATGAGTGTCAGGCCCTCGTCGTTCATCCGATCCAGGAGATCCAGGACCACTCTTCCCGAAGCACTGTCGAGGTTACCTGTCGGCTCGTCAGTCAGCAGGATCTCGGGCTCCATCACCGTTGCTCGGGCGAGTGCGACCCGTTGGCGCTCTCCGCCGGACAGCTGATCGGGGAGGTGATCGGCGCGGTGCGAGAGCCCAACGGCATCCAGAGCTTTGGCGACACGACCCCGGCGCTCGGCCCTGGGTTGGCCGGCGAAGATCATCGGCAGCTCGACGTTCTCGGCCGCCGAAAGCCGATGTACCAGGTGGAAGAACTGGAACACGAACCCGATCTGATGTCGACGCACCATGGTGAGCGCCGCCTCATCCAACTCGGCCACCTCTCGGTCGTCGAGGTAGTAGCTGCCCGTCGAAGGCTTGTCGAGGCAGCCGAGGATGTTGAGCAGGGTGGACTTGCCCGAGCCGGATGGCCCCATGATCGCTACGTGTTCACCTTGTCGGATCTCTTCGTTGATGTCCACCAGGGCGTGCACGGGCTCATCGCCCACCTGAAACGTACGGCTGATGTCTGAGAGCTTGATCATCGATGAGAAGCCGACATCGCCGTCTACTCGGCAGTTTCGGTGGCGGCCGCGGCCAGAGCTCCGTCCTCGACCTCCTGTCGGTCGAGCGAGGTCACGACCAGATCGCCTTCTGAGAGACCGTCGAGGATCTCGGCGAAGTCCCAGTTGCGCAGACCGAGCTCTACCGGGCGCTCGGCGAGTCTTTCACCATCCAACACCAGGACCTTGCCGCCCTCGATCAACGACGAAGTCGGTATCCGCAGCACCTCCTGTCGCGTGCTGAGGATGACTTCGACGTCGGCCGAGGTGCCTGGCAGCAGCAGGGCGTCCTCCAGGTCCGTCAGCTCGACTTCGATCTCGACCGTCCGATTCTGCGCCTCGATGTCGAGGACGTAGGGTGCCACGCGCGAGACCGTACCGTCGAAATATCGATCGCGGTGGGAGTCCACCGTGACCCGTGTTGGTTGGCCCGCGCGGATGCGGGCCGAGTCCACTTCGTCCATCGGTGCGCTGATGTAGATCGAGTCCGGATCGAGCACGTCGATCACCGGCGGCACAGGAAGGGCAGGAGGTGAGGGAGTTGTCCACTCGCCGACCTCGGTCGCGACTTCGGCCACCAAGCCGGGAAACGGTGCTCGCACAATGGTCTTCTCGACTTCGGTGTGGGCCACAGCCACGGCCGCGGCGGCGCGGTCGACGTTGGCTCCGGCGGCGGCGCAAGCAGCATCTGCTTCTCGCTTCCTACTATCGATTTCGTCAAGAAGATCCGTCGAGACGATGCTCTCGTCTGCCAGTCGCCGCGTGCGCTCCAACTCCCGACCGGCTCTTTCTGCCACCAGGCAGGATTGTTGTCGTTGGGCTCGCGAAGCCTGCAGGTCCTCTTCCGCCAGCTTCAATCGTGCCCTCTGGAGGCTATCGTCGAGGCGCAGCAGCGTGTCGCCCGCTGCTACCCGATCACCTTCGTGGAATGGCAGCTCGACGACCATTCCTCCGTACTCCGGCGATAGCTTCGCTCGGCGGTGGGCCCTGACGGTGCCCGCTCTGGAGTTGGTCACGGTCTCTTCTACCAGACCCCGGCCCACTGTCCGGACCTCGACTTCGATCGGTTGCGGCTTGAAGATCGTCAGCTTGAGAGCTAGAACGACCGCGACCAAGACAGCCACGACCAGGAATCGTTTGAGCCATTTGTTCATGGGGGCACCCCAACGCGTGTAGGTCCAGCCTTGAACTGTAACAGAGGCGGCACTGATGGCATTCCAGCCGATCTTGCTCCCTCCCAGACAGCCGGATAGCATAGCCGGTGACAGGGTCTGCTGCCCTGTCGCTCTGCTACGCCTACCAGGTACGTCGAGATCGATATGAAGAGGATTCTGGTCACCGGGGCTCTGGGGCAGATCGGCTCGGAGCTGGTTCCTGCTTTGCGGCGCAAGTATGGCTCCGACAACGTCGTCGCTTCCGATATACGGGTGATTCGGCGCGAACAGATCGGGGGCGACGGGCCTTTCGAGGTGCTGGACTGTACTCACCTCAGAGAGTTGTTGGAGGTAGTACGCCGCCACCACATCGATACGGTTTTTCACCTCGCTGCCCTGCTCTCGGCGGTGGCTGAGGAGAAACCCCAGGTCGCCTGGGGTGTGAACATGGGTGGCCTGTATCGGGTGCTGGAGGTGGCCCGCCAAACGCGCTGCGCGGTCTTCTTCCCGAGCTCCATCGGGGCTTTCGGGCCCGGCACGCCGAAGGACCTGACGCCGCAAGATACGGTGCAGCGACCCAACACGATGTACGGCGTTACCAAGGTCTCTGGGGAATTGCTGTGTGACTACTACCACCAGAGATTTGGAGTCGACACACGCGGGGTGCGGTTCCCCGGCTTGATATCCTACGTTGCTCCGCCTGGAGGCGGCACCACCGACTACGCGGTGGAGATCTTCCATGCCGCGATCCGGCACCAGCGCTACACCTGTTTTCTCGACCGAGACACCTGCCTCGACATGATGTACATGCCCGACGCAGTGAGGGCCACAGTCGGCGTCATGGAGGCTGACGCGACGAAGCTCGAGCATCGCAATGCCTTCAACGTCGCGGCGATGAATTTCACGCCCGAGCGGCTGGCGGAGGAGATCCGACTGCACATTCCCGGGTTCGCCGTCGACTATCAGGTGGACCCGGTGCGGCAGTCGATCGCCGACTCATGGCCGAACTCACTGGATGATTCGGCAGCCCGAGAAGAGTGGGGCTGGGTGCCGGAATACGATCTCGAGACCATGACCCGGGACATGCTCGAGAAGCTCCGGGCCAAGCTAACTGGTGACGGCTGACCGGAGTCGCCGGACGCCCGCTGGCCAGCACGGTTGTTGCCGACGCCTCATGACAATGTAAGGAGAGCTGATATGCCTTGCGATCGACTGGAGAAGGCTCTGAGTCTCGAGTTGGGTGAGCTACGCGAAAAGGGGACCCTGAAGGGCGCCGAGTCCGTGGTCACAGGCGTTATCCCAGCCGATGGCGAGCGGGGCCCTCGTATCGAGTTGGCAGGCGACACCGAACGACAGTATCTGCGAATGAACTCCAACAGCTATCTCGGTCTATCGTTGAGGACCGAGTTGATCGAGGCCGAAGAGGAGGCAGCCCGCCGATTCGGCACAGGGCCTGGCGCAGTGCGCTTCATCAGTGGCACCTACCAGGCTCATGTGGATCTCGAAGGTCGGCTCGCAGCCTTTCATGATCGCCAGGCCGGCATGGTCTTCAGCTCGGCCTACGCTGCGACCATGGGAGTGCTGCCGGCTCTGATATCGGCCGACACGGCAGTGATCAGCGATGCCTTGAATCACAGCTGCATCATCAATGCGATGCGTCTAGCCAGGCCGGGTGCGAAGTATGTCTACGACCACCTGGATCTCACCGACCTGGGCAGTAAGCTGGAGTCGGCGGCAGGAACCCATCGTCGGGCCCTGGTGGTCACCGACGGGGTCTTCAGTATGCGGGGCGACTGGGCTCCTTTGTCGGAGATCATCGAGTTGGCACGCTCGTACGACTCCCGGTTCGAAGAGAACGTCGTCGTCATCGTGGACGATTCGCATGGCGTCGGAGCGTTCGGCAAGACTGGGCGAGGCACCGAGGAGTTCACCGGCAGCGATCAGGTGGATGTGCTGGTGGCGACTCTCGGCAAGGCTTTCGGGGTCAATGGCGGCTACGTGGTGGGTGGCCGCAGTCTCATCGAGTTCCTGCGGGAAAAGTCCGCCTTCTATATCTATTCGAATCCGATCACCCCTGCTGAAGCCTCGGCGGCGCTGCGGGCTGTTGAGCTGGTTGACAGCCCGCGGGGCCTGGAGCTGCTGGACCATCTCAGGGCCATGACGGCAAGGTTCGAGCAGGGCCTCGTCAGGTTGGGATTCGAGACCATTCCGGGGGCGCATCCGGTGGTACCCCTGATGGTGCGAGATACGGCTCGCACGTCGTCCCTGGTAGGACATCTGAAGCGCAACGGTGTCCTGGCAACGGGTCTCAATTTTCCGGTGGTGCCGAAGGGAGACGAGGAAATCCGCTTCCAGGTGTCGGCGGACCACACGCCGAACGACATCGACTACACGCTTGGAGTTCTGGAGTCCTTCGACTAGCGGTGCCCCGCAGTCAGCTGCACCGAGTGCGAGATCCTACTGCAGGGAGAATCGGATCGTCAGGCTGAAATAGACGGCTACCGGCTCGCCTTGCAGTGTGGCCGGCTCGAACTTCCACTGCATGGCCGTTTCGACCGCGGACTCGGTGAGTCCCATGGGCAGGCCTTTGAGTACCTTGACGTCTCGTACGTTGCCCTTGGCGTCGATGATCGCCTCCAGAATGACCACTCCCTGAATGCGCCCCTGCCGGGCCTCTTCGGTGTACGGGGGTGCGGGCGAGTAGGTCTTCCTGGGACGCAAGACGGAGCCACCTACCTTCATCGGCCCGCTGCCGGGATACCGCCCAAACCCCTGGGGGACATTGGGTACTCCAAAGACGGCTTCATCGAGGTCCGTGAGGTCGGTTTCCGGTAGATCGACGTTCTCGACGACGATGGGTTCGGGCTCGTCAGGCGTCGGATCGGGAATCGGGACCTTCTTGCGCTTCTCGGCGCTCTTGGGGATCTGCTGCTGGCGTTGCGGCGGCGGGGGATTGAAGCGGATCTGCTGCACCACGTAGACCTCTTGCTGGCGGCCGACCCGCAGGGGCTTGGCTTCCATTTCGGGCATGCTCAGCACGAAGAGGACCACGTGGAGCAATATGGCCACCGCCACGGCAATCCGCGTGCGAGTCCTCGACTCCCTCTCCTCGGCAGACGTGTCGATCTCGGGTACGTAACCGAGATGCACCCTGAGGGCACTCGATTCCCCGCCCTTGTAGCGTTGCCAACTGGAGCTCTTGTCAAACATGTTCAGATCAACCGATGCAAATCTCGGGCCGTCACGTCTTGGTTAGATACGGAGAAGGGGTGAAGGGGTTCCCGTCTTCTGCATTTCGCGCTTGCGTTCAGGAGAATTGGTGGCAGCCGTTCAGGCCCAGAGAAGGGCATTCCATGAGTGCCGATCCTAGCTGTTTGCCAAGGCAGTCCGCTTGGTCGGCAGGGCGAGTCCACCCATCAGGCCGGCTCGCAGGACGAACTCCTCGGCCAGCAGTCGGTATGCCTCCGCACCCGGAGAGCTGGAGTCGAACTCGAAGATGGTCTGGCCATGGGCTGGAGCCTCTGCCAACCGAATGTTGGTGCGGATCTCGATGGCGAAGACCCGCTCTCCGAACTCCTGACGGATCTGCCCGACATTGTCTCGACTCGCTCGGGTCCGATAGTCGACCATGGTGAGAGCGATTCCGAGTAGTCGAGTCGGGCTGCCCAGGCGCTGGCAGAGTCGATCTGCCGAGGCGCAGACGTTGCGCACGCCCTCGATCGCCAGGTAGTGAGGCACGGCCGGGACGACATAGCAGTCGGATGCCATGAGCGCGTTAACCGGTGCCAGAGAGGGAAAGGCAGGACAGTCGATCAGCACGAAGTCGAAGCTGTCGGCCACCTCGGAGAGCTCCTCCTTGAGGAGGCTTTCCCGCCGCGGCAAAGGGCCCAGCTCGCGGTCCAGACTGGTCAGGTCGGTCGAGGCCGTGATCAGATAGAGACCCATCACCCGGGTGGCTCGAATTGCGTCGGCGATCGGATAGGAGTTCAACAGCACATCGGCTGACGAGGGAGCCAGGGCCCATCTCGAGACTCCGAGGGACAGCGAGGTCGAGGCCTGGCTGTCGAGATCCACGAGCAGCACTTTGTAGCCCTGGGCAGCCAGTGCCGCTGCCAGGTTGACAGCGGTGGTGGTCTTTCCGACACCTCCCTTTCTGCTCACGATGGCAGTGATCACAACTCTTCCGTGGGGCACCCGTACCCGCTCCACCCGAGAAGCAGCAGGAGGCCAGGCGGTGCCACTGTTCGGCCGGTAGGTATTCTAGCTTGTCGAGCCTCTCTATTGCCGGAGCGGTAGACGCACCAGGGTGGCGGGCCAAGGGCGACGACGAAAAGCATAGAGGGAGAAGGCGAGGGCTGGAGTGCGGTCGACGCTCAATCCAAGGGCAGCACCCGGCACCCCCAAGCGGCGGTCGGACTCCAGGCGCACGATCGGGTCGGTGTTGAATCCACTGGCTCGGAGCGCCTCGATGGCCCGCCGCTGCAGGTCGTTTCTCTCTAGCAGAATCGAGGTCTGGGAGAGTCTCGGCTCCAGGCGAAGCGCCTGTGCGGCCCACAGCGCGGCTTCGGGGTGGTCCGTTTGACTCACGGCCATCAGGAAGGGCGGCAGCGGTGAAAGAGGATCCAGGTCTCGGGCGGTCGACAGGGCTTGGAAGGTCCAACCGGCTGAAGCTTCCAGGCCCATGAAGCCGGCTGCGAGCCAGAGCGGTGCGATTCCCTCGGCCGCTTCAGCGGCCTGCAGGGCGAGCCGAGCCGATTCCCTGTCGACGCCATGAAGTGATCCGCGAAGCCAGGCCGTCCTGGCGCCGTATAGCGGGAAGGCGGGATCCAGGGATCTGGCCCATTCGATCTCTTCAAGAGCATGAGTCGGGGATTCGTTGGTCGCAGCGCGATCGTAGTGGACCTGCGCCAGGAGCTTCGGCAGGAGCAATGCTCCTACGGGCAGGAGGTATAGCAGGGTAAAGAGGAGTCGTTGTCGGGAGCCACGTCTGACTGTCTCGAAGTCGGCCGCCAGAGCCGCTCCGATTGCGATGACGGCGGCTGCCGGTAGAGCGAGCACAGCGACAGGAGCGTTTCCCAGAAGGTAGAGAGCTCCGCCTGCCAGTCCGAGAAAGCAAGCTTGTTGCTCCGGGCTGGCGGTCGCTTTGCCCCTCTGCGGCCACCGTCGGACGATGAATAGCAGCCAGAGGCCCGAGCCCAGCACCAGGCCCACCATGCCGAGTTCGAAGGCCAGCTGAGCTGGCAGCGAATGGAAGTCACCGACCACCTGGCTGGGTGGGTTGACCGCCGGGTCCGGCTCGAGGAATCGAGCGATCAACCAGGGCGTCGAACCCGGCCCCCAGCCCCACGCGGGGCGCTCGGCGAGGCCGTCCCACGCGGCCCGTAGATAAAGCGCGCGTGCCTGGCTCGACGGGTCGCTGGCAGTCAAGATGCGCAGTCCCCTGGGTACCTGGCTCAGAGCCGCAAGCCCTGTAGCCGTGGCTAAGGGTAATCGAAGAGCCGGCCACCAGCAGGCTGCCAGCATGCCCTGTAGCGTCAGAGCCGCCATCCCGAGCAGAGAGCCGGTTGCCAGAATGGCACCCGAACCGATCGTCAGGGCCGCTGCCGCAAGCCAGCGGCGGACACCAGGCCGGTGGAGTCCGACCGCCGCGACAGGCAACAAGAAGACAAGCCAACCGGCCAGCAGGTTGTGGTGACCGAGAGGCATGGCGGCGCGAGGCGATTCGAGGCGGTACCATTCCGCGAGGCTCCAACCAGCCATCACCAGGACCGCCAGCGAGACGGTGTCGCCACCGATCTGGAACTGTCGGGGTTGGCGCCAGCAGCGAGCGACTCCTGCCGGGGCCAGGAGGAAAGCCGGCAGCAGGAGAGTTCCTAACATGCCCGCCCGGCTGACAGGTGACAGGTACCAGCTGATGATTGCAGCTGCGATCAGGGCCAGCGGCAGGAAGATGCCGAGGCGACGGCCCAGGCGAAGGGGATCAGGCCAGTCCGGAGCGCCGATCAGGGCCAACCAGAGCAGCGCTGCGCAGCCAACCGCACTGCCTCCGGATGTCGCGCCGCCTGGCAGTGTGCCGAACCAGAACGACAGGAGGGCCAAAAGCAGCCCCGGTACCAGGGAGAGGACTGAAGCGCCGCGGGCTGGGATCACGGACCGGGAGCGAAGTCAGGCGAGTTGTCCTCGATGAGCAGCTCCAGGTCCAGCCTCCCGGTGCTTTCGACTGTCGGCGCGAACGAGTCTGGTCCTTGGGCGGTGCTGGATGCAGAACCGCTCCTCGAGGTCGTCGTCCGAGGGTAGGAGACAGATCCCCCGGCTTGGCCCGGCGAACGTGTCGATGAGAACTGTCCAGAAGAACCGACGGAGCCAGCGTCCTGTCCGACGTTCGTTGGGACGAGATCCTCTTCTGTGAGGACGCGGTCCGAGCCTCCTATGTCATCCTGCTCCGTCTGGCCGAGGATCCCCTCGGCCGCCGCCTCACTTCGCCCAAACGGAGAAGCCTCCTCGGGCTCCCGGTTGCCAGTGGGTCGTGCTTCGCGGATCGGCGTCCCTTCGGTGCCAGAGCCGCCGCGGTCAACCTGGCCTGCAGGCTCATAGGGCCGGGTCACACTCAGGTCCTCCAGCGTGGATTCTGGATCGGTAGCCTGCTCCTCGAGCAGAGGTGTCGTTGGATCGGGTTCCGAGGTCGGGATCAACAACTCGGCCACGTCTCCCGGCCTCTCGTACAGCCGGGGTGCCTGAGTCGCTTCGGATTTCGCGAGGTAGAGGCGCAGCTGGGATTCGGTGAGGTAGCGATTTTCGATGATGTGGGGATTGATTGCCGGAGAAGCGAGCGCGGGTCGCAGGGCGAGAGCCCTGGTGTAGAAGTCCACCGCCTGGCTTCGACGTCCTGCCGAGGCGCTGAGCGTTCCCAACTGGTAATAAGACCAGGCATGATAAGGGTCCAGCTCGAGCACCTGGTGAAGCTCATTCGTCGCCTGTTTGGTGCGACCCTGCTCGATGAGCACTAGGGCCAAATTGTACCGGGTCGTGGTGTTGTCAGGATTGATCTCGAGGGAGCCACGGTAGGCTTCCTCCGCCGCGTCGAGGTTTCCTGCCAGAACCAGGAGGTTGCCGAGATCGTTCAAGATCTCGGGGTCGTTCGGATGCTGGGAAGCCTGGGCTTGCTGCGCCGCGAGAGCTTCGAGCAGATTGGGGGGCGCAGCCGCTTGGGAGGCCGGAGCCCAGACGAGCAGAGCAACGACGGTGACAAGAATAGATAGACGCACAACCCTCTCCTTCCGGTCATGGAACGCCGCTTGACGGCCTGCGACCCCCCGCAGAGGCTGCGAGGCGGGGTCACGCGTTGCGCGGCACCTCGGTCGATGGTAGCACGAGCTCGAGAGGCAATGAGGCGTGGCTGCTTTCTGTCGGGTTCACTCAGCGGGTAAGACCCTGCCGGCCGAGCCAGTCGTCGTTCAGCTTGGAGAGGTACCGCTCACCCGAATCGGGGAAGAGAGTCACCACCAGGGCTTCTTCCGGGAGGGGCTCGGCGATTCGGCGCGCTGCCACTGCGGCGGCGCTTCCCGAGGATCCGGTGAAGATGGCTTCACGGCGCGACAACTCGAACACGGCCTTGTAAGCGCTGTGGTCGTCGACCGAAACGACCTCGTCGATGGTGTCCATCCAAACGCTCTCTGGCAGCAGATCCTCGCCGATGCCGTCGATCAGGTATGGGCGAATCTGTTCCTTGGGGGGCAGTTCTCCACGTTCCTTGAAGTACCGGTACACGCTGCCGACCGGATCCACCCCGATGACACGAATCTCGGGGTTCTGTTCCTTGAGGAATCGGGCTACGCCGCTGATCGTGCCACCGGTGCCGATTCCCGCTACCCAATGGGTAATCCTGCCTTGCGTCTGCCGCCAGATCTCTGGACCGGTGGTTTGATAGTGGGCTTCGGGGTTGGCCTGGTTGTAGTACTGGTAGGGCAGAAAGGCGCCCCGCTCGTCTCGGATACGCTCCGCTGTCTTGTAGTAGGAGCTCGGATCCTCGGGTTCGACATCGGCGGGACAGATGATCACCTCGACCCCGTAAGCCTCCAGCAACGTGATCTTCTCCAACGGGATTTTGTCCGTCACCGTGCACACCACAGGATAGCCTTTGAGGATCGCCGCCATGGCCAGGCCGAGCCCCGTGTTGCCGGAGGTCGGTTCCACGATGGTGTCCCCCGGGCGCAGCTGGCCTGCCTCCTCGGCTGCTTCGATCATCGCCCGTCCGATTCGATCCTTGACGCTCCCGCCGGGGTTGAAGTACTCGAGCTTTGCCGCCAAGGAGGCGGGGCCCGGGAAGAACCGATCCAAACGGACCAACGGAGTATTGCCCAGGGTGCAGAGTATGTTGTCGTGGATTCTCATAGAATCGGTAGACTGCCAGTGCAGCTGAGCTCCGCCATCGACTAGGGTCGGCAATCTAGCACACGGGAGAGCGGTGGCGGTTCCTTCTCCCCCATCGGGAAGACAGCAAAAGCGCTGGCGGAGGCGAGACGACTCAAGGAGGCGGGTATGTTTGGAATCGCATTTCGATCGACTATGCGGAGTTTTGGCCCTGTGCTCGGCACTTCGCTCACGATCCTCTCGATGGTGGAGTCGAGCTGGGCCGAGACCGACGCCTCTTCCGCAGACCGCGAAACCCATTTTGGGGTTGTTCGCCAGCTGACCTTTGGAGGGGAGAACGCCGAGGCCTATTGGTCACCCGATGGCAGTGAGCTGATCCTGCAGTCGACGCGAGATCCCTACGGGTGCGACCAGATCTTCAGACTCGCGGTCGAAGGCGCCGCGGAGCCGATTCTCGTTTCGACCGGCAAGGGCAGGACTACCTGCTCCTATTTCGCGGCTGACGGTCAGAGGGTCCTGTACTCGTCGACACATCTCGAGAGCCCCGCCTGCCCACCCGCTCCTGATCGCTCGCAGGGCTATGTCTGGCCGCTCTACGACAGTATGGACATCTTCAGCGCCAGGACCGACGGCTCGGATCTTCGACGGCTCACCGATTCGGGTTCCTACGACGCCGAGGCTACGGTCTGCAGCCGGGACGGCTCGATCATCTTCACTTCCACGCGGGACGGTGACCTCGATCTCTATTCCATGGACGCCGACGGTGGCAATGTCCAGCGGCTCACCGAGACGCCGGGCTACGACGGCGGAGCGTTCTTTTCGGCCGACTGCACCAAGATCGTCTGGCGGGCTTCGAGACCCGCTGCCGGTGAAGAGCTGGAGGATTACCAGCGCCTGCTGTCGCAGAATCTGGTCCGTCCCTCCAAGTTGGAGGTCTTCGTGGCCAATGCCGACGGCAGCGATGTGCGACAGGTCACCGAGCTGGGCGCTGCGTCGTTTGCGCCGTTTCTTTTTCCCTCGGGCGACCGGATTCTCTTTTCCACCAATCACGGCGATCCCGCGGGCCGCGAGTTCGATATCTGGGCGATCAACGTCGACGGGAGTGATCTCGAGCAGATCACCTTCAGCCCAGGGTTCGACGGCTTCCCGATGTTCTCCCCTGACGGCTCGAGGCTCGCCTTCGCCTCCAACCGGAATCAACAGAAGCCTGGCGAGACCAACGTCTTCGTGGCCGACTGGGTAGAGAGTCCGAAATAGAAGCGGATCATCGTGCCGATAGTCACCTTTTCATGTCCTTGAGAGGCCATGCGTGGACCATGGGCGCATACCTGCGGCGCTGGCTTCGCCCACCGAGTCCACCGCCCTCGGAAGCTTGGGCCGGCGTTGTCGAAGATCCTCGTCGGGGATCGTTACGCCTGACAGGTAGGTTGAGCCGGGTCGAGGCGGCAGAGGGCCTGGTCGTCTTGGTTCATGGCCTCGGAGGTTGTGCAGATAGTTCCTACCTCGTTGCCGGCGCCGAGGCCTGCCTTGCGGCTGGTCTCTCGTGCTTGCGACTCAATCTGCGAGGAGCGGATCGTCGCGGAGAGGATGTCTATCACGCCGGTCTCACGGCCGATCTGCGAGCGGCGGTGAGGAGTGATGTCGCTCGTTCCCACCGCCGGGTCTGGGTGATCGGTTACTCGATGGGGGGGCACATCGGATTGCGCTTGGCGGTCGATGACGAGGACCCACCGATTCGGGCGGTTGCTGCCGTCTGCCCTCCCGTCGACCTGCTGGCGACGGCCAGATTGTTGGACAGTCCTTCTCGCTGGGCCTACAGAACCTACCTCCTGCGTCAACTCACCGAGATCTACGCTGAGGTGGCTCGCCGCCACCCTGACGGTCCGTCGGTGAAAGACGTGGCGGCAGTCCGCTCGTTCCTGGAGTTTGACAGTCTGGTTATCGCACCCCGCTATGGCTTTCGCGACGCTCTGGACTACTATCGGCAGGCCAGTGTCGGTCCCCTACTGCCCAGACTGCGGGTACGCAGTCTGATCGTCGCCGCTGCCGAAGACCCAATGGTCCCCGCCGAGAGCCTCGAGCAGGCTCTCGAGGCGCCATCCGAGAATCTGCAAGTGGTCTGGAGCTCGCGGGGTGGCCATCTGGCGTTGCCTCGCTCCCTGGAGATTTGCCAGGAGGATGGCAAACCTTGGGAATCTCAGGTCGTAGAATGGCTACGGCAGCACTAGCCCGCTGAAAACTTGGGGATCAAGCTGCCCTGTTGCGGTATCCTCGACTAGCGAAATGCTCTCTCCTGACTCTCGGCTCCGTTGGTTGGCTCCCAACCTGATTACGGCGGCGAACATCACCGCCGGGTTTCTCTCAATGCTGGCAGCAGCCGAGGGGCGGTTCGAAACCGCCGTGTACCTTCTGATGCTGGCTGTTCTTCTGGATCTATTCGACGGCAAGGTAGCTCGGCGACTGAAGGTCACGAGTGAATTCGGGCAAGAGATGGATAGCTTCAGCGATGCCGTGAGCTTCTGTGCGGCGCCCGCTTTCCTGGCCCATGCGGCGATTCTGCGGTCGTTGGGAGCGATGGGTGTGATCGTATCCTTGATCTATCTACTGGCCGGAGTTCTTCGACTGGCACGCTTCAACCTGACATCCGACGCCCATGGCAAGGCTCGGTCGACGACCGGAGTTCCGACGCCGGTCGGGGCCGGCTATGTCATGGCACTGGTGTTGATGAGGGATCAGATCCCGGCCCTCGCGGCCGCTCTGGTACTGCTGATCCTGGCGGGCCTCATGATCTCGCGTCTGCAGCTGCCCGAGTTTCGCGGCAAAAGTAGCGTTACAGTGGCCCTTCTGGTGGGGATGCTCAACTACTTTGCTGTGGTGGCTTGGCCCAACTGGTACACAGTGGTTTGGTGGAATCTCTGGAATGTAGTCATTCTTCTGGTGGCCAAGAGCGAGGATCGACGATTCCAGGAAGCTGGCTCGGCTTCATGAAAGCCGACCAGCCGGGCAGCAACCGGCTCGCTGCCGAGACCAGTCCCTATCTTCTGCTGCACAAGTCGAACCCCGTGGAGTGGTATCCGTGGGGTGAGGAGGCTCTAGCCAGGGCGAAGCGGGAGGATAGACCGATCTTTCTGTCGGTCGGATACTCGACCTGCTACTGGTGTCACGTGATGGAACGGGAGTCCTTCTCTGACCCGGCGATCGCCGAGAAGATGAACCGGGACTTCGTGTGCATCAAAGTGGACCGGGAGGAGAGGCCCGACCTCGACGAGATCTACATGCTGGCGACGCAGATCCTCACGCACCAAGGCGGATGGCCCAATTCCGTCTTTCTGACGCCGGAGCTGCGGCCCTTTTACGCCGGCACCTATTTCCCACCTCGGGATCTCCCCGGGCGCCCTGGTTTTGTCACTGTGCTGGACTCTTTGTCAGAGGCCTGGCGAAGTCGACGCCAGGACGTCGAGGAGCAGGCCGAGAGCGTTGCAGGGGCGATGCAGCACCACCTCGTGGGCGACAGTGGAGAGCTTGCCGGATCGTCGGAGCCGCCACCGATAGACAGAGTACTGCGCGATCTGGAGCGCCACTTCGACCGCCGTTGGGGCGGCTTCGGAGGCGCGCCCAAGTTTCCGACGGCGGCCAATCTTCTGTTGCTGCTGGAGGTGGCAGAGTCCGACGCCTCGGCTGGGCGAATGTTGTCGAAGACCTTGGACAACATGGCGCGCGGTGGCATCTTCGATCAACTGGCTGGTGGCTTCCATCGGTATTCCACCGATGCGGAGTGGAGGGTTCCCCACTTCGAGAAGATGCTCTACGACAACGGTCTTCTGCTCGAGGTCTACGCGCGGCAATGGGCTCGCGCGGCCGACCCGGAAGCGGCTCGGATCGCACGGCAGATCGCCGAGTTTCTCGCCACCGAGATGACGTCACCAGAGGGCGCGTTCTGGAGCGCCATCGATGCGGAAACGCACGGCCGCGAAGGTGCCTACTACGTCTGGCAGCGCGAGGAGCTGCTGGCGGCTCTGGGCAACGAGGACTTCGGCTTCCTGGCGCCGTTGTTCGGGTTCGAGGGGCCACCCTTCTTCGAAGCGGATAGTTACGTGCTGCATCTGCCCGCAAGCGTTGACGATCAAGCTCTGCGGCGGCGGCTGGCGCGCGCGGATTTGTTGGCTCAGATCCAACCCCTGAGAGCGGCGTTGCTGGCAGCTCGCAGCCAGCGCCGGCGGCCGGCGACCGACGACAAGATTCTGGCCGACTGGAACGGTCTGGCGATCTCTGGCCTGGCGACCGCTGGGCGTCTGCTGCCCGACGAAGAGATGACGAATCGGGCTTCGGCTGCGGCGGAGTTCGTATTGGCGAGAATGCGTCCTGGAGGTGGCCCCCTGCAGCACATGTGGCGCCAAGGACTGGCACGAGTCGGAGCTTTCCTCGCCGACTACGCCTTCCTGATCCGGGGATTGTTGGAGCTTCACGATTCCACGGGTGAGAGCCGTTGGCTGGTGGAAGCCCTGAGTTTGGCCGAGGAGCAGGAGCAGCGGCTCGGCGATCCGGCAGGTGGCTACTACGTGGCGGCAGCGAGCGACGAGTTGCCATTCCGCAGCAAGGAGATCTTCGACGGGGCCCTGCCAAGCGGCAATGGGATCGCCGTGCAGAATCTCCTGAGGCTGACGGAGGTCAGTGGAGATAGGCAATGGCTGGAGCGGGCGCACGAGTCGATAGGTAGCTTCTCGGCCCTGCTCGAGCAGCGGCCGGCGGCTGTCAAGACGCTATTGGTGGCTTCCCATCGGTACCGGCGAATGGGATCCTACGAGTCGCGGGCTGTTGTTGCGGACGAGCGGGTCGGTGCCACCGAAGACTCGTTCGACCTGGCAAGAGAGTCCCGGCAGGCAGTGTCGGCAGCGTTGGCGACCGGTACGGCCGACCATGAGGGTTGGCGACCGTTTCGATTGGAGCTTCTCATCGAGAAGGGATGGCACGTCATCGCACCCGATGGAGGCGGGTTCGCTCGACCCCTGAGCCTGGTTGGTGAAGCGGTAGAGATCCGAGGCCTGCGATGGCCCGTGGCAGAGTGGTTGCGTAGCTCGGGGTCGTTCGAAGCGGCTCCTGTCTACACCGGGCTGGTTCAGGTCAGTGGGCAACTTCGGTACTCTTCATCGGCCCGGGCTCGGTTGAGGTTGGAGGTTCAGCCCTGTGACGATCGACGTTGCCTGGCCAGGGTGCGAGTCGAACTGCCGTTGGACGAGGCCCTCGATCTGGAGCCGGAGGCCGACGATTGACAGCCCCACGGTCTGGCGGGTCACATTGAGACAGCTACGGGAGCGGGCTATACTGAGTGACTGATATGAGATCTTCCTTCTTCACTCGCGGTTCCTCTGTCTCGAGGTTGTTGGCTGCCTTTGGCCTGCTTCTCGCCGGGACCCTGTTGTGGGCGGCCGACTCGGAGCCGGCGGCCGACGTCGAGCGAGTGGTGGTACTGGTCCGGGTGGATTCCATCATCCATCCGGTCGCCGAGGAGTTCCTTGTTGACTCCCTGGCCCGGGCCGATGATCTTGGGGCCGAGGCTTTCGTGCTCGAGTTATCGACTCCCGGCGGGCTGCTCACTTCCACGCGGAATATCTTCACCGCAATGCTCGAGGCCGAGACTCCGGTGGTCGTGTTCGTTTCTCCACGCGGCTCGCAGGCGGCTTCCGCCGGATTCTTCCTTCTCATGGCGGCCGATGTAGCTGCCATGGCGCCGGGCACAAATACCGGGGCAGCTCACCCCGTGGGCGGCCAGGGCGAGGAGATCGAGGGCCCGATGGGCGAAAAGGTGGAGAAGGATGCGGCCGCCACGATCCGCTCGCTGGCCACCCGCAGTGGTCGCAACGCCGAGCTGGCCGAGGAGGCAGTCCTGGAGAGTCGATCCTTCACTGCCGATGAGGCCCTGGAGTCCGGCCTTGTCGACATCCTCGCGGCCAACCTCCAAGAGCTTCTGCAAGAGTTGGACGGCACGGAAGTGAGTAGAGAAGGACGCGATACTGTCGTTCTGCAAACGGCAAGTGCCAGGGTGGAGAGACTGGAGATGTCGGGCTTCCAGAAGTTTCTCTCGACCATCGCTCATCCCAACATCGCCTACATTCTGATGACTCTCGGTGGTCTGGGTCTCTACTTCGAGTTGTCGAATCCAGGTGCCGTCCTGCCTGGAGTGGTGGGCGGTATATGCCTGATTCTGGCCTTCTTCGCCCTGTCGGTGCTGCCGGTGAACTACGCGGGAGTCGCGCTCATCATCCTGGCGATGATCTTCTTCATCGCCGAGATCAAGGTCACCAGCTATGGACTGCTGACCGTAGCTGGTGTGATCTCGTTGATTCTCGGCTCCTTGATGCTGTTCAAGAGCGCGGATCCGGCGATTCGGGTGAGCCTGGAGTTGATCATCAGCATGGCGGTATTCACGCTGGTCGTGGTCACATTCCTGGTTTCAATGGTAATTCGCTCCCACCGTGCGCAGGTGGCTACCGGCGCCGAGGGCTTGCTTCACAAGCACGGAGTAACGCGGACGCAGGTCGGCCGCCGTGGCAAGGTGTTCGTGCACGGTGAGATCTGGAATGCGTCGGCGGACGAGGAGATCCCCGCCGGGTCTCCGGTAGAGATAGTCTCTGTTGACGGTCTGACGTTGCGTGTGCGACTGGAAACAGGGCAGACACTGCAAAGCAATGGGGAGGGAACATGACGCTCTACGGTCTGATTTTCGTGGTCTTTCTGGGGATAGTCTTCCTGAGCCGCTGGATCAACATCCTGAACGAGTACGAGCGGGCCGTCATTTTTCGGCTCGGTCGCCTCTTGCCTCAGACCAAGGGTCCCGGTCTGGTGTTGATCTTCTGGCCCATCGACAAGATGGTGAAGATCTCCTTGCGGACGGTGGTTCACGATGTGCCTTC
This sequence comes from Thermoanaerobaculia bacterium, assembly GCA_947259195.1. Lineage (GTDB taxonomy): Bacteria > Acidobacteriota > Thermoanaerobaculia > Multivoradales > JAHEKO01 > JAUVRX01. The sequence goes on from CAMYLC010000172.1 coordinate 66,275, forward strand.
CCAGGACGTGATCACCAAGGACAACGTTTCGGTGAAGGTCAACGCGGTGGTCTACTTCCGGGTCATGGACCCGACCAAGGCCGTAGTTGAAGTGGAGAACTATCTGTTTGCCACCAGCCAGATGGCACAGACGACTTTGCGCTCGGTCCTGGGGCAGGCTGAGCTGGACGAGCTGCTCTCCGAGCGTGAGAAGCTGAATGAACAGCTCCAGGCGATCATCGATGCCCACACGGACCCATGGGGCGTAAAGGTCTCGTCGGTCGAGGTCAAGCACGTCGATCTGCCGCAGGAAATGCAGCGGGCGATGGCTAAGCAGGCCGAAGCCGAGCGCGAGAAGCGGGCCAAGATCATCCACGCCGAAGGCGAGAGCCAGGCTTCTCACCGCCTGGCTGAGGCTGCAGAAACCATCAGTCAGAATCCCACTACGCTGCAGCTGCGCTACCTCCAGACGTTGACCGAGATCGCTGCCGAGCAGAACTCGACGATCCTCTTCCCGATTCCGATCGATCTCATCAAGGCATTCATGCCGCAGTCCGACAAATAGTCATCTCTGGCGGAGTCGATCGAGCCGTGAGTCAGTCAAACGAACCCAGCTACTACGAGATCGCCCTCACCAACCGACAGGTTCTGATGGTGTTCGTGGTGTTGCTTGTCTGCGTTGTGGTTGCCTTTGTTTCAGGAGTATGGGTGGGTCGGGGCAATGATTCGGAGCTGCCCACGATAGCGGTGGCGGAGGCCGTGCAGTCCGACACCGAACAGGGAGGTGAGGCTCCAGAGGTCGGAGAGCTGAACTTTTTCGCTGAGAAGTCCAAAGGTGATCGAGGTAGTGGGGCACTTGCAGAGGCCGCCGCAAGTCCGAGCTCTGAGACGACCCTCTTGCAAGACGTCCGAGGGGATGAGGATTCTGCGCAGTCGGCGCGCGAGTCACCACCGCCAGAACCTGTCGTGGACAACAGGGCCCGCACCGAACCAGCGCCAGAACCCGTCGAGGTTGCCTCCACTCCAGCCGCGACTGCCGAGGCTATTGGGCAAGGTGAGCACGTGATCCAGGTCTTCTCGTCGACGGATCAGGAGCAGGCGAAACATCTGATCCAGACTCTGACCAGTGGCGGGTATCCTGCATTCCTATCTCCTGTCGATGTCAGGGGCCAGACGATGTACCGGGTGCGCATCGGTCCCTACGTCGATCCGCAAGAGGCGGAGTCAGTGGCGGAGAGGGTGCGCAAGTCCTATCGACTCGACACTTGGGTGACGCGCTAGCGTCGGCAGCTCCTGGCCCCCGACTGTAGGAAGAGATCCTGAGGCCCAAGGTACTTTTTGGAAATCTCCGCCCGAAGCCACTCTTGAGGCGTTTCATCGTTCATGAGCTCGTGCCCGCGCTGCTGGCTTTGGCTGGCGGCGCCATCTGGGCGCTGTGCTTCGCCCGCCAGCCACTGAACGTTCTCAGCTGGATGGCGCTGGTTCCCCTACTCCTGTTGCTGGGCCACCGAAGGGCCTGGCTACTCGGTCTTCTGCACGGTCTGGCTTTCTGGCTGGTCTCCATCCCATGGATCGCTCCGACGCTGGAGACCTATGGCCAGCTCCCATCCTGGATGGCTCGGCTGGCTCTCGTAGCGGCGTGCATCTACCTGGGATCCTACACAGGCCTGTTCGCAGCCCTGGCCAGATCGACCTGGCAGCGGGGCGGGGTCCTGGCTTTGATCGGACCACCCACGCTCTGGGTTGCCGTGGAGTGGCTTCGAACCTACCTGCTCGGCGGCTTCCCGTGGAATCTGGCTGCCTATGCCTGGGTCGAGCTGCCAGGAGCCCTACCCCTCGCGGCCTGGATCGGTTGCTATGGAGTCTCTCTACTCCTTCTCGTGGCCAACAGTGGGTTAGCTCGGGCCGTGGTTGACCGTAGGTGGCAACCGGTTGCCCTGACCGCAGGTCCGATCGCTCTTCTCCTGGCTCTCGGAGTATGGAGCCTTGCCTGGACCGGAAGGACCAGCGATGTCGACGTTGATCCCGTAAGGGTCCTGCAGCCCAACATCCAGAATCTGGTGGAGTGGGATCGGGATCAGGTGGAGACCAACTATGGGAAGCTCCTCGAGCTCTCGGGACGGGCCTGCAACGCGGCGGGGGCGCTGCTGGTTTGGCCGGAGAGTGCTGCTTGGCCTTATTCCTACGGTCGTGATGCCGGCCTGCGTTCGGACGTGGGTAGGCTGGTGGAGTCGGGTTGTTCAGTCCTCCTCAACTCGGTCCTGGAGTCGGCGGAGGGCGATACCAACTCGGCGATTCTGGTTACGACCGCGGAAGGAGTGGCGCGTTACGACAAGCGGCATCTAGTGCCTTTCGGAGAATTCGTGCCCCTGGCTCAGTGGCTGCCTTTCCTGGACAAACTGGCCAGGAACGCGGGCGATTACGCCGCCGGCCGTGGTCCGGCACTGCTGAGATGGAGCGAGCAGCAGATCGGTGCTGCCATCTGCTTCGAGATCGTCTATCCGGCGCCCGTGGCAGAACAGGTCAGGCAGGGTGCGACCCTGCTCGTGACCATCACCAACGATGCCTGGTACGGTGATAGCTCGGCGCCCTGGCAGCACTACCGGGCGGCCCGGTTCCGAGCCGCGGAGAACCGGCGGACGGTTTTGCGGTCGGCAATTACGGGTGTTTCCGCGATCATTCGCCCCGACGGTTCCGTGCAGCAGCAGCTGGGAGTCGGCGAGGAGGGGGTCCTCGAAGCCCTCGTTGCGGGCCGCAGCGACCTGACACTCTTCACTCGGGCGCCCTGGTTGGTGCCGTTGCTCTGCAGCATCGTAGGCGGCTTTGCTATATTCGTCGGCCGCAGGAGACAAAGATCATCATGAGCACACCAGAGATTCAGCAACACCTCGACCAGCTAGAGTCCCGCCTCTTGACCCTTCGGGGGTATCTTTGAAGGCACTGACCTCGAAGGACAACTCCAGACGATCGACAAACGGATGGAAGCGCCAGGCTTCTGGGATGACCGCACCGCCGCCGCCCCACTGCTGCAGCAGCGTCGTGCTCTCGAGAAGCGGCTGGCAACCCTGAATCGACTGCGGGAGGATGCTGAGGAATTGGCCGCCTGGAAGGAGCTCCTCGCAGAAGGGGTGGGCGACGAGGAGGTCGAGGAGTTCCTTGGGCGCCTGGAGACCGAGCTGCATCAGCTCGAGCTACAGCTCAAGCTTTCGGGCTCGGACGATGACAAGTACGCGCTGGTCGCGGTTCATCCTGGGGCAGGAGGGACGGAGTCGCAGGACTGGGCCGAGATGCTGCTGCGCATGTATCTCCGTTGGGCCGAGCAGAACGACTTCGAGATCGAGCTCCTGGACCGTCTCGAAGGTGAGGAAGCCGGTATCAAGAGTGCTACGTTCGCGGTGCGTGGGGACTATGCCTACGGCTATCTGCACGGCGAGTCGGGAGTCCACCGGTTGGTGAGAATCAGCCCCTTCGATGCCGCCAGCCGACGGCACACCTCCTTCGCCTCGGTGTTCGTCTATCCGGAGGTCGATGATGATGTGGAGATCGAGATCAATGACGGCGATCTGCGCGTCGACACATACCGCGCCTCGGGGGCCGGCGGCCAGCACGTCAACAAGACTGAATCGGCCGTGCGAATCACCCACCTGCCATCAGGCATTGTAGTGGCCTGTCAGAACGAGCGCAGTCAGCACAAGAACCGCGCCACCGCCATGAAGATTCTACGGTCGCGCCTCTACGATCTGGAGATCAGCAAGCGCGAAGAGGAGGCGGCTGTCTTGGAGGGCAAGAAGATGGATATTGCCTGGGGCAGCCAGATCCGAAGCTACGTCCTGCATCCCTATCGGATGGTCAAGGACCATCGCACAAACCTCGAAGTCGGAGACACCGACCGGGTTTTGGATGGCGGCCTCGACCCCTTCATCGAGTCCTGGTTGGAGCATCAGATGGGCGATCGCGGCCAGGTGAACGCAAAGTCTGCAAAGTAAGTTTCGCGGCCCTTTCCAGGTCCCGCCTATGGCGAATCAGCTTGCCATCGATTTTGTCTCGCCGCTGCCTCCGGTCCGCACAGGCATTGCGGACTACAGCCTGGATCTCTTGCCGAATCTGGAGAAGCTGTGCGATCTGCGGGTGATTCGACTGCCCGGTCAGCCGGTCGATGCCGCAGTGATCGAGCGCTGGAGTCCGCAACCGGCGGAAGTGACCGGAGAAGGGGGGCGGTTGCCGCTCTACCAGATGGGCAACAACCGCTACCACGAGGGGGTCGATGCTCTGGCCCTGGAGCGGCCGGGAGTGCTGACGCTGCACGATCTGGTGTTGCACCACCTGGCAGTAGAGCTGACCCTGGCGGACGGCGAGCTCGAGCCTTATCTCGAACGTTTGGAGGCGGATCATGGGTGGGTCGGCGAAGCCGTGGGCCAGGCCCGAAAATGGTGGGAGATCGGTCAGGCAGCGCTTTTCACCTTGCACGCCCATCGGACCCTTCTGCGATTGCAACGCGGGGTCCTCGTCCACAGCGATTGGGCCGTCGAGACCCTCTCCGAGAGCGATCCGGAGCTGCAGGTGCGCAGAGTTCCGATGGGTGTTCCGCTGCCGGAACGCCCTGATCCCCAGGCGGGTCTCGAGTTTCGCCGACGTCTCGGTTTGGACGAGGGGACTGCGTTGTTGGGCTCCTTTGGATTTCAGACTCCTATCAAGCGCACCGATCGGGTCATTGCCGCGCTGGCAAGCGAGGACCTGGTAGAGACCCATCTGGTGATCGCCGGCGAGGTCTCACCGGCACTCGCACTGGAGAAGGAAGCCCGCGAGCTCGGGGTCGCCGATCGGGTTCACATCACCGGTTTCCTCGACTATGCCGAGTTCGAGGCGGCGATCAGCGCCTGCGACCTGTGTGTCAATCTGCGCTATCCGACCGCCGGGGAGACTTCGGCGTCGCTGCTGCGGGTCCTGGCGGTGGGCCGGCCAGTTGTTGTCTCCGACTACGCACAATCGGCCGAGTTGCCTGAGGAGGTGGTGGTCAAGGTGCCCCTGGGCGAGGCGGAGGTAGAAACTCTGAGCTCGAGGCTCGGTAGCCTGTTGAGGAATCGACTGCGACTCCAAGGCATGGCCGATGCAGCCCGCGAATACATCCGATCGCACCACGATCCGACCAAGGCCGCGGCGGCGGTGGCAGACGCCTGCCGAGAGCTGGGCGAATTGCCGCCTCCAGGGCCTGGGCGGCCCGACCTGGAGCCGCCGACGACCCGGTTCTGGTATCGCGTCGAGGGCGAGATCAGGGTTGCAGGCGCGGAGGAGCCATGGCCGGAAGGCGAGCGACGCCGTCTCCGGGTCGAGCTTCGCAACACAGGTCTGGCTCGGTGGTTGCCCAGCAGGGAGGATACGGGTGGCCTCGTATTGCAGATCCACTGGCGCCGGGGAGCGGCACAAGAGCCGATGGACCCTCGCTGGTTTCGATCTTCCCGTCCTGTGGGCCATGGGGAGTCGATGATTGTGGAGGCCGAAGTCCGGCGCCCTCTTGGGGGCCGATTGCTGATTGTCGAGCCCCATCTTGCCGAGATAGCGGGTTTCCGCTCACTCGGCGGGCCGTGGTGGTACCGGATTCTGAAGTAGACCATGACGAGTCTGTGGACAAGCTCAGGCGGGGGTAGGAGCTCGATTGTTCTAGTCGTCGTGGTTGCCGTGTGGGGTCTCGCCGTTGCGGTACTCGATCGGCCCGGGTGGCCGCGCTGGATCGGTGAGGAGGCGACCCATGTCCTGCAGGCCGAGAGCCTGGCCCGTGATCTGGATGCCGTCTTCGACGCCAAAGACCGTCGGCGCGTGGCCTCAGCGGGGGTCGAAATCACGGGTCTGAGCCTGCGGAATGGACGTCTTGACGAAGAGCCGGTTTTCGCCCGTCCCGTCTTCTATTCTGCCTACCTGGTACCTTTCGTTCGTCTGGCGCCGGCGAGGGGACCTACGGTAGCGAATCTGCTGCTGCTCTGCCTGGCTGTAGGCCTGGCGAGTCGCCGCCTCCACATGCGGATCGGCTGGTCGGCGCCATGGCTCGTCGGCCTGTTCCTGTTCACCTCGGTCGTGTTTCGCTACCTGCAGGTCGCCGAGCCGCCGATCTTCTTGCTGGCCCTGGCCGTGTCGGCATTCTTTCTGGTTTTTGGCCTGGAAGAGCCGGTCTCGGAAGGGCCGCCTGACATGTACAGGCCTCTGCCCACCGGGGCCAGGGTGGGATGGCGGTGGGGGGTTGCGGGTCTATTGCTGGGCCTGATGGCAGCTTTCAACCCCGTCTACGTTCTCCTGGCTCTGCCTGCCGTCGCCGCGGCTCCGCGCGACCACCGGCGGGCCGCCCTGGCCTGCTTGTCTGCCGGCCTGCTTGCGGTTCTGGCCCTCTCCGGACTGATCGAGTGGAACAGGGCCGGCAGTTGGCAGATGCCCTTTCCAGAGCCATCGTCTTCGGTTCTTCTGGCTGCCGAGCCGTTGGGCCGAGAGCCGCTCGGTGACCTCGCTGGGAAGTCGCTCTCGAGCCCCTTCGAGGCGGCACCGGGAAGGCCCTTCCCCGCTCGCATCAGCGGTCGATTGACGGCTTGGAACGTCGCCTTCTCGATCGCTGGTCGGCACCTGGGATTGTTGCCCTACTTCTTGCCAACGGTTCTCGTCCTGGGTCTATGGACCAGGGGCTCCGGACGTTCCAGTCTGGTGGCAATCTGTTGGCTAGCCATCGGGCTGATTGCCCTGCTGTCGCCATTCGATTTCGGCGGCGGCCCGACGGCCATCGGAAATCGGTGGTTCGTGCCTTTGTTCGGGGCGCTGTGGTTCGTGCCGGCGAGCCAACCTCGGCCTCAGTGGCTTGGTATCACGGCCGCCCTCGCAGGCCTGTTCCTCTATCCAGTGTGGCTCACACCTGCCGGTTCGCCTGTCGATACGGATGGCAGCCTGCAACACGCCAAGAGCTTCGCTGCGAGCTATCTGCCGTTGGAGACCAGTCAGCGCCCCCTACCCGGTTTCGGTGAGATTCTCGGTCGAGGTGCCTGGGTCCGATCGCTGCGAAACACGGTCAGGCTGCGGGGGGATGGAAGGTGGCAGATGGAGGGCGGCAGGCCGGCAGAGCTGCTGATTGCGGCTCCGTTGCCGCTCGACTCCGTGTACTTCGAGTTCGGCGGTGGTGCGGAGCCGCAGCTCGAGGTGGAGGGAGGAGAGTTGGGTAACATGGTATTACAGCCAAACGGCCGGGTAGCGTTCCATGTCGGCGGCCTCGATCCGGTGGCGCGCCATCCAGCCTGGTGGGATGAGGCAGAGCAGAATTTCTATGATGTGAGATTGAGAATGCCCGGCGCCGCAGACAGCAATCAGGTCTTCTCGGTTACCGGCTTGTCCCTGCCTGAACGGGAGACCGACCAATGACTGAGCAACAGGGGCAGCAGAGCTGGATCCAACAGGTCAGGCAACGTCTGAGCACACCTTCGCCGAGTCGTCTACCACCCAACGACGCTCGGGAGGCGGCAGTCCTCGTCCCCTTGTTCGTGGATGCCGGCGAGCTCTGGACTCTACTGACCAAACGGGCTGAGTCGCTGCCCCACCACAAGAGTCAGATCGCGTTTCCGGGAGGTGGTCGGGAGATAGGCGAGGACCCCTGGGCCGCCGCCCTACGCGAAACCGAGGAGGAACTGGGCTTCGACACCAGGCAGGTGGTCCGACTGGGTGAGCTGGACGAGGCCGAAACGCCGAGTGGATTCAGGATCATCCCGTGTGTCGGTGCGGTGCCGAGCGCTCTCGAGACGAACATCAATGAGGAAGAGATCGCGGAGGTGTTCTCCGTTCCTCTTCTGGCCTTTGCCGATTTCAGGGCTATCGAGGACCGGATCGTGCAGATCGATGGCGTAGAGCGCATGATCCGCGTCTACCACCTGGGGTCAAGACAGGTCTGGGGGCTGACCGCACGCATCATGCAGAACTTGTTGCATCGCTTCGGCTTGGAGCTGCCGGAAGAGGAGGAGTGAGGATAGAGACGAAAGCAGGCCGGTTGTCGAAGCTCGTCTGGCCGGCATTCTGTCTGATCCTCGCGGGCTGTTCCGTGCGCCATATCGTCTATCCGGCCCCACCGGTCAGTGTTCCGGACCCGCCGCGACCCTTGCGCGCCGTAACCTGGAGTCTCGGTGATGGAACCCAGATCGCGTCGTGGGTGCATGATGAGCCTGGCCTGGTGTCGACCGGGCCGGCTGTGCTGTTCCTCCACGGGAACGGCGAGAACCTGGAGACCATGCGGCAAGTGGGTCTCTTCGAGGAGCTGCTCCTCCTCGAACTACCCTTCGTAGTCCTGGATTACCCCGGCTACGGGCGCAGCACCGGAGTGCCGTCCGAGGCTTCCCTTCTGGAGGCCGGCTCGGTAGCCCTCGAGTGGATGCGTCAGCACTTCGGACATCGACCGACAGTGGTCGTGGGCTGGTCCCTTGGGGCTGCGGTAGCTATCGGCCTGGCGGCCGCCAATCCCGAGCGTTGCGACGGATTGGTGGCGATGAGCGCCTGGACTTCGCTGGCCGATGTCGGTGCCTCTCACTTCCCTCGGTGGCTCGTGGAGGTCGCCGTGGCCGATCGATACGACTCGACTGTGGTGGCCGAACGGGTGGTCTGCCCGGCGCTCGTGATCCATGGCTCCAGGGATCGCATCATTCCGGTGGAGCAGGGCCGGAAAGTGGCGGCAGCCTTGAGAGCAGACTGGCTGGAGGTACCGTCAGCGGGTCACAACGACTTGTTGGGCAACAACATGGTGTGGCGGCGGCTATTCGATTTTCTCGCTTCGATTCAGCCTCCGCCGTCCCCCGAGAGAACCTCTGGCCTGTAAGATAATCCGACATTGCATAAGAGAACCGATCCTGGAGGCAAGAAGACAATGATGACTGTTGCAGAACCGATGACTGGAATCGATCGCATCACCGAGCTGCTCGGCGCCGAAGCCGAAGGCTTGCTGAATCACGCCTGCAAAGGCATTCCCAAGGCGAGCCTGCATCTGCCGGGCGCTGATCACATAGACCGCTGCTTCGGTGTCTCGGATCGCAAGCCGACCGTTCTGGTGAACTTGGCCCGCCTCTACAATTCGGGCCGGCTGGCGGGTAGCGGTTATCTTTCCATTCTGCCTGTGGACCAGGGTATCGAGCACTCGGCAGCCGCCTCGTTCGCCCCGAATCCGGAGTATTTCGATCCGGAGAACATCGTGCGGTTGGCTATCGAGGGCGGCTGCAACGGCGTGGCTTCTACCCTGGGAGTTCTGGGCTCTATCAGTCGTAAGTATGCCCACAAGATCCCGTTCGTGGTGAAGATCAATCACAACGAGATGCTGACCTACCCCAACCGCTACAAGCAGGTGCTGTTTGCGCAGGTGGAGCAGGCCTGGGAGCTGGGGGCTGCGGCCGTCGGAGCTACGATCTACTTCGGTTCGGAGGACTGTGATCGCGAGCTGGTCGAGATCTCCGAGGCGTTCGCTCAGGCACACGACCTCGGCCTAGCGACGATTCTCTGGTGCTACCTGCGGAACCCGGGATTCAAGAAGGAGGGCGTGGACTACCACGACGCGGCCGATCTGACCGGCCAGGCCAATCATCTCGGTGTGACCATCGAGGCTGACATCGTCAAACAAAAGCAGGCCACCAAGGATGGCGGGTACACGGCTGTCAGCTTCGGCAAGACCAGCCCGCTCGTCTACAGCGACCTGAGCTCCGACCACCCGGTCGATCTCGTCCGGTGGCAGGTTGCCAACTGCTACATGGGTAGGATCGGTATGATCAACTCGGGCGGTGCCTCGGGTGGTCAGGGTGATCTGGCTCAGGCCGTCCGTACGGCCGTGATCAACAAACGCGGGGGAGGGACCGGTCTGATCTCGGGCCGCAAGGCGTTTCAACGGCCCATGGCCGAGGGAGTCGAGCTTCTGAATGCGATTCAGGATGTCTTCCTGAGTCCTGAGATCACCGTCGCCTGACCAGACCGCGAACCCCGAACGGAGATCTCGAAGACAATGGCAGAGCAACGCGATCTCGTCATCATCGGTAGCGGTCCCGGCGGCTATGTCGCCGCGATTCGTGCTGCGCAGCTGGGTCTCAAGGTCAGCGTAGTGGAGAAGGACCCCAAGTTCGGCGGCACCTGTCTGCATCGAGGTTGCATTCCCACCAAGGCGCTCCTCCGCACCGCCGGCATGCTCGACGAGATTCGCTCGGCGGAGAGATTCGGCATCGAGGTGGCTTCGCCGAGCCTGGATCTGGAGAAGGCTCAGGCCTTCAAACAGCAAGTGGTCGACAAGAGCGCCAAAGGAATCGAGTATCTGTTCAAGAAGTACGGCGTCGAAGGTGTTCGGGGCAGGGGAAGACTCGTCGGCAGCCACGAGGTCGAGGTGGCAGGAGAGGGCGGCACGACGACCTTCGAAGCGCGTCACATCCTGATCGCGACGGGCTCGGTTCCGCGTCAGCTGCCGTTCCTACCCACAGACGGCAAGCGTGTGCTGAGCTCGGATGATCTCCTGGAGGTGTCGAATGTCCCCTCCTCATTGGTGGTGCTGGGCGCAGGAGCTGTGGGCTGCGAGTTCGCGTCGATCTTCAACTCCTTTGGAACCGAGGTCGTTCTGGTAGAGATGCTGCCCCGCGTATTGCCCCTCGAGGATGAGGAGATTTCGCGGCAGCTTCAACGCTCCCTGAAGAAGAGAGGCATCAAGATCCATACCGGCAGTCGGTTGAAAGATGCCGTGCTCACGAACAATGGGTTGGAGATCGCGATCGACAGGGAAGATGGAGGCGGCAAGAGCCTGACGGCCGAGATGCTGTTGGTGGCCGTCGGGCGTGCGCCGGTGACCTCGGACCTCGGTCTCGAAGCCTTGGGAATTCGCCTCAATCGGGGCTACGTCGAGGTCAACGAGCTCATGCAGACCGATGTTCCCCACATCTACGCCATCGGCGACGTCGTCGACACCCCCTGGCTGGCACATGTGGCATCGGCCGAGGGCATTCTGGTCGCCGAGCACCTGTCAGGTCGGCACGTGCGGCCGATCGACTATGATCGGATTCCCGCTGTCACCTATTGTGAGCCGGAAGTGGCCAGCGTCGGCCTGACTGAAGTCCAGGCCATAGAGCGTGGATATGAGGTGACCACGGGCAAGTTTCCTTTCACGGCGCTGGCCAAGGCGGCGATCGAGGGACACACTGAAGGGTTCGTCAAGATCGTTCGCGAGACTCGCTACGATGAGCTTCTCGGAGTCCATATCATCGGTCGCCATGCCACAGAACTGATCGCCGAGGCCTGTGTCGCGCTTCAGGTCGAGTCCACGACAGAGGAGTTGTTTCGCGCCATTCATGCCCATCCGACTCTGTCGGAGGCCGTCGCCGAGGCCGCGCACGCAGCCGTCGGGCATGCGATCCATATCTGATGGGGTAGTGCAGAGTGGATCGGTTCGTGCTCGGGTCTCGTTGGTCACTGACGCCCGAGCCGGGAAATCGAGTCGAGTAAGGGAGAGTCCTACATGGCAACGGAAGTCATCATGCCTCAGATGGGTGAGTCCATCGCTGAGGGCACCATCACCAAGTGGTTGGTCCAGGTGGGGGAGCGGGTGGAAAGAGACCAGCCGCTGTTCGAGATTTCGACCGACAAAGTAGACGCCGAAATCCCCAGCCCGGCTGCCGGAGTTCTCTTGGTAGTCCATCACGGGGAGGGCGCGACAGTCCAAGTCAATGAGCTGGTCGCCCTTGTCGGAGAACCTACCGAGCAAGTGGATTCAGAGCTCGCGTCAGAGCCTCCTGCCCCCGAAATCGAGGACCTGGAGGCGGCGAAGTCCATGGAGGTAGTCGTGGAAGAGCCACCATTACCAGCGCCGGAAGCTACTCCCAGGCAGGATGGGGATTCAGCCGAGGATGGTCAGTTGGTCGATAGGATCCGCCGGTTCTCCAGCCCGTTGGTCCGCAAGATGGCCGCTGAGGAGGGGGTCGATCTGTCTCGGGTCGAGGGTACCGGAATCCACGGGCGGGTGACCAAACAAGACATGCTGGCCTTCCTGGAGAAAAGGTCGGTGGTGACTCCCGCGACGACAGCTGCACCGACTCCCACTCCAGCGTCCACGATGCGGAGCGCGGAGCTGGTTACCGCTCCTCGACAGCGGACCGGTGACTTCGAGGTGGCCGCCTACAGCGAGGGAGACAATGTCGAAATCGAGTCGATGTCCAGAATCCGCCGGTTGACGGCGGCCCACATGGTCTATTCCAAGGCAACCTCGGCGCACGTCAGTACGGTCTTCCATGTCGACCTCTCCCGAGTGGCCAGGGTGAGAGCGCGCGCCAAGCAAGGCTTCGCGCAGACGCACGGTACGAAGCTCACGTTCATGCCCTTCATCTTCAAAGCGGTTGCCAACGCGCTCACCGCCTATCCGAACCTCAATTCGTCCATCGACGGCACCGACATCGTGCGCAAGAGGGACATCAATCTGGGCATGGCTGTAGCTCTCGAGTGGGGCCTTCTGGTGCCGGTGATTCGGCATGCCGATAGGCTCAATCTGGTAGGCCTTGCCAAGGCCGCTAACGATCTAGCCGAGCGTGCTCGAAGCAAACGCCTGAGCCCGGAGGAGGTGCAGGGGGGGACATTCACGGTGACGAATCCCGGTGTGTTCGGATCGCTGTTCGGAACTCCCATCATCAACCAGCCCCAGGTGGCGATCTTGGGCATCGGCACAATCGAGAAGCGCCCTGTCGTCGAAACCGATGCCGATGGCAACGACGGAATCGCGATCAAGACGATGTGCTATTTCGCCCTGACTTTCGACCATCGTCTGATCGATGGTGCGGAGGCCGACAGCTTCATGAATCACCTCCGGCGAACGCTGCTGGAAGAAAGCTGGTCCGAGCTCGACTCGTTCCAATAGTCGACCGGCTCGGACATGCCGCGAAGGTGTTGTTGCTTTTGATCGACAGCAGTCCTCAAGTGAGAGAAACCAACCAGCGAGACCTTGAGTGGAGCTACCTCGGCAGGCTCGACTACCGGTCGGCCATGGCGCTGCAGGAGCATCGCCGGGAGCGAATTCGGTCAGGTGGGGCGGAGGATGCGTTGTTGCTGCTCGAGCACGGCCACGTCTACACGCTGGGTCGCAACGCCAACCGCACCGATGTCCTGGCGGACCGTGAGTGGCTGCGGACCCGAGGAGTGGAGGTCGTGGAATGTGACCGTGGCGGACAGGTCACCTACCATGGTCCCGGTCAGCTCGTCGGCTATCCGATCCTCGATTTGACCCCGGATCGACGTGATCTCAGGCGCTACGTGCGCGATCTGCAGGAAGTCCTGGTCCGGGTGCTGGCCGAGGTCGGTCTCTCCGCTGAGGCGAAGTCGCGAAGCCCCGAGATCGGAGTCTGGGTGGACGGCAGGAAGGTCGCCTCCCTCGGTGTTCACGTCAGCCGCTGGATCACGACCCACGGCTTCGCTCTCAACGTGAATACCGACCTGAGCTACTTCGCCGCAATCGTGCCGTGCGGCCTCCAGGGAGTGGAGATGACCTCCGTCGCCGAGCTCACGGGCCGGACCATGCCAATCGAGGACCTGGCCGATCTCTGTGCCCGGCACCTGGCCGAGGTCTTTCATCGTCGCCCGCTCGCAGTGAGTCCCGAGCAGTTGAAGCACTGATGGCCTACAGGTTCATCGAGCACACGGCCGACATGGGTGTCGAGATCGAGGGGACCAGCTTCGAGAGTCTGCTATCCGAGGGCCTCCTGGCTCTGACCGATACCCTGACCGAGGTGGAACGGGTGAATCTCGAGCTCGAGCTACCGATCGATCTCATCGCCCCGAGTCGAGAAGACCTGCTGGTCGAGTGGCTCAGCGAGATTGTCTACCTCTTCGAGACGAAGTCGGTTCTGTTGCGCCAGACCGATCTCGAAGTCGAGGCGGAGGGCGGCGGTTGGCGTCTCCGTGGAACGGTTCGGGGTGAGCGCTACGATCCTGACCGGCACGAGATCAAGACGCTGATCAAGGCGGTCACCTACCATCAGCTGAGGGTGAAGTCCTCGACAACGGGTTGGTCGGCACGAGTCATCTTCGACCTTTGAATCGACGGCGCTTGCAGCCGTTGCACGACAGGCGTAGCCTGTCTGTCTGAGGGCGGGCTATCTCTGCAGCATCTGCGTGGAGGATCGGGGACAATGCATATCGAGCAGATCGACGAGTTCCGTTGGCGAATTCCCAAGCGGGGGAAGATGCGGGTCGAGGGTCTCGTCTTCGCAAGCGCGGAGATGATGGGTGAGATGCGCCAGGATCCATGCCTCCAGCAAGTGGTCAATGTCGCCCACCTGCCGGGAATCGTCGGGACTTCCATGGCGATGCCCGATATCCACTGGGGTTACGGTTTCCCCATCGGTGGTGTAGCGGCGATGGACGGCAAGAATGGCGTTGTATCGCCTGGCGGCGTCGGCTACGACATCAACTGAGGCGTCCGCCTCTTGCGCTCAGGTCTGAGTCGCGCTGAAATCCAGCCCAGAGTGCGGGATCTCGTTACCCGCCTCTACCAGAACATACCTACCGGCATCGGCAAGGGCCGCACCGATCTGAGGTTGAATCGGCAGGAGCTGACCCAGGTGCTGACCCAGGGGGCAGCCTGGGCCGTCGAGAAAGGGATGGGCTACGAGGAGGATGTGGGGTTCCTGGAAGAGAACGGCTGCATTGAGGGCGCGCGGCCGGATCTCGTCTCGGACAGGGCTTATCAGCGAGGGCGCAATCAGCTCGGGTCGCTGGGCTCCGGAAATCACTTCGCTGAGATCCAGTACGTGGCCGAGATCTACGACGAGGCAGCTGCGGCTGCCCTGGGGCTGTTTCAGGATCAGGTGACCCTGACGATTCACAGTGGATCCCGAGGCCTCGGTCATCAGGTCTGCTCGGACCACCTAAGGGTGATGGTCGAAGCCGCCGCCCGTTACGGTATCGAGCTGCCCGATCGTCAGCTCTGCTGCGCGCCGCTCCAGTCCCCGGAAGGCCGCGACTACCTGGGCGCCATGTCGGCGGCGGCCAACTTCGCTTTTGCCAACCGGCAGGTCATGACCCATTGGGCTCGCGAGAGCTTCATGCAAGCCCTGAGTCTGGGGCCCAGCCAGGCCGGTCTCACGGTGGTCTACGACGTTTGCCACAACATCGCGAAGTTCGAGACCTTCGAGATCGAGGGACGCCGCCGCCGCCTCTGTGTCCACCGGAAGGGTGCCACCAGAGCCTATCCTCCTGGTCACCCTCAGACACCTGAAGCCTACAGGGAGGTCGGTCAGCCCGTCTTGATACCCGGGGACATGGGACGCTATTCCTATGTGCTGGTGGGGACCGAGAGAGCCTACCGCGAGACCTTTGGCTCCACCTGTCATGGCGCGGGCAGGAGACTCAGCCGCAGGCAGGCCAAGAAGCAGGCCAGAGGACGGAAACTGCTCGATGAGCTCGAGAGAGAAGGAGTTGTGGTCATGGCCGCAGGCATGGCCACCGTCGCCGAGGAGATGCCCGAGGCCTACAAGGACGTCTCGGCGGTGGTCGATGTAGTCGAAGGCGCAGGGATCAGTCGCCAAGTCGCCCAGCTGAAGCCGATCGGGGTGATCAAGGGGTGAGGGCCGAGGACTCGAGGCGACTCGGGATCCTGTAGAATCGGGGCTCCCGTGTCCGACTCTCTGATCCAAATCGGCGAGAGCCAATCAGGCGACTCTTCCAGGCAGCCCCGCCCGGATTGGCTTCGCATTCGACTCTCGACGCCCCGGCGCTACCACGAGGTCAACGGCCTCGTCGAGGGCTTGAGCCTGAACACGGTCTGTAAAGAGGCCCGATGCCCCAACATCTACGAGTGTTGGGGGGAGCACGGCACGGCCACCTTCATGATTCTGGGCGACATCTGCACGCGCCGATGCGGTTTCTGTGCAGTGACCTCAGGCAGACCTCGACCCGGAGTGGAGGAGAACGAGCCAGAGCACGTCGCCCAAGCGGTCGCGGCCATGGGCTTGAGACATGCGGTCGTCACCTCGGTCGATCGGGACGACCTGGCCGATGGTGGAGCGGCGCATTTCGCCAGAGTCATCGAGGCCATTCATCGACGCACTCCCGGTGCTGCCGTCGAAGTACTGACCCCCGATTTCCGGGGTGTGCCAGAGGCCGTAGACATCGTTCTGGGTGCCGCTCCAGAGGTCTTCTCCCACAACATGGAGACCGTGCCCCGGCTTTACCGCACGGCGAGACCCGGAAGCCGATACGAGCGTTCTCTGGAATTGCTGGAGTCGGGTGCCGCGCGCCAGGAAGGCGGTGAGTTCTCAGGGCGCCTGAAGACAGGGATCATGGTCGGGCTGGGAGAAAGCTCACAAGAGGTTCAAGAGACCCTGCGGGACATCCGAGAAGCCGGTGTGGAAATCCTGACTATCGGCCAGTACCTGCAGCCGACTCCGGCCCATCTTCCCGTCGATCGATGGGTGCACCCTGAAGAATTCGACGCCTACCGGAGGTTTGCCCTGTCTCTCGGGTTCGCGCATTGCGAGTCCGGTCCCCTGGTGCGAAGCAGCTATCACGCTCACGAGCACGTGGCTGCGGCGGGATGAGCTTCAGGACCGACGTTCGACGGCAGGCGCTTTCCCTGGGCTGCGGGCGGACCGCCAGCTGACACACCAGAGTCCCGAGGCGATGAGAGCGAAGCCAAGCGCCTGACGCCAGGTCAGGACCTCCGCCAGAAAGAGCCTCGAAAGCAGAGCTGTCAGGAGCGGCTGGAGCGTCGTGTAGGCAGCAGCCAGCAGGGCTGAAGATCGTTGGATGGCCCACGAGTTGATCAGGTAGCTCAGGGTCGTCGGGAAGACCATGATGTAGAGGATGCCCATCCAGGTTGAAGCAGCAAGACTGCTGGGTGAGAGCTGCCCAAGGGTGGTGCCTCCGACAGCCAGAACCCCGAGGCTGCCGAACACGAAGGCGCCGGCGATCACAGTCTGCCAGGGAAGATGGCGCAGGATCGGGCGCTGTAGCACCAGAAAGGTGGCAAAGCTGAGGCAGTTGAGCAGGATCAGTAGATTCCCGACCAGGGTGCTGTCACCCGCGGAGAATCGCGTTGGGTCGAGGATCACCAGGGCACCGCAAATGGCCAAAGTCACGCCCGCAAGGCGGTAGGGGCCGATGCGCTCGAGTCCGAGCAGGGCCGCCACGCCGACGGTGAACGCCGGGATCGAGGGCATGAGAATAGCGGCGTTGGTCGGCGTCGTGTAACCGAGCCCGACGATGAACAGGACCTGGTTGAGAAAGACGCCCAGAAAGCCCAGCAGAGCGAGCTTGGGAAGCCAGCGGAGCTCGGGAATCGTGGCGCCTCGTCGGGCCGCGAACAACAGCAGGATCGGTGTCGCGAATAGCACTCTCAAACAAGCGAGGGCCAGGGGAGGGACATCCTCCAGGACCATCTTGCCGACGACGTGAAAGCCGCTGAAGCTGAGCTGAACAGCCAGCAAGGCCATGTGCAGGGTGACGAGTCCCCGCTCAACGGATCCCTCGACCGGAGATCGGCTGTCGGGCAAAGAGGAATCACCGCTGTCTTCCATTTCCTGCACCTGGGCTGAGGTATCAAGGTCCCACCGGGTCTGGGGGGAGGATTGTGACCAACTTCGGCAGCTTTGGCAACGGTTCATCGGAGGTTCCGGGTGCTGCAGACGGATCGGAACACCGCTTTTGGAGCGGTTTGCGCAGTGCAGGGCGAGCGGCTAGAATCGGGCCGGCCTTAAAGACGTCATTTCGGGCGTACCCGGCCAACCAGGAGATCGCCATACTCATGACCGAGTCAGAGACCCCAGTGCGGATCCGACAGTTGGAAGACACCGACATCGGAGGTATTACGGCTCTCGATGAGAAGATCGGTGGGCAGTACCGACCCGAGATTTGGGAGCGCCGGATCGGCTACTACCTCAGGCGGGACCCGGAAGCCCTGGTGGTGGCCGAGCTCGATGGCAAGGTCGCCGGTTTCATGCTCGGCGAAGTCCGATCCGGTGAGTTCGGTCTCGAGGAGCCCACGGGCTGGATCGAGGTGATGGGAGTCGACCCAGACCTCCGGGGGCAGGCCATCGGTAGGCGACTCGCCGAGAGAATGCTGAGCCACTTCCAAAACCAGGGTGCCTCGAGCGTCAGGACCCTGGTCGACGAGACGATGACGGAGATCGCCAGCTTCTTCGACAGCTTGGGCTTCGAGCCCGCTCCATTGCGCTCTTTCGTCAAGAGTCTGTAGCTGGACTACTTTTCATCCCGGCCTGAGATGCCCGGAGTCTGAACATGAATTTGACCAAGACCTACATACCGAAGAAATTCCACCAGGCTGTCGTCAAGTGGCAGGAGACCTACCTGCCGGACTATGACTTCCTGCTCGACAACTGGGACAGGTATTTCCCGCGGGATACCCGATTCGAGCTCTGCGCCTTTCGCGAGATGGGAATGTGCAACGAGATCGAGTGCGGCGAGCAGAAGGGCAGCACCAAGTTCCGACAGGCCGCCGAGATGGAGCACCAGCAGGGCCTTCACGTCTTGGGTGCAGTCAAGGCGCAGGCGAGCACGGAGTTCGGCTCGATTCAGCAGCACCAATTGACGCTGGCCAGGGCGCAGGAGGAGGAAGAGCAGTTCTGGATTCTCCGCATGATGGCCGAAGAGCTTCGACACGGCTACCAGATGTTCCACCTTCTTCTGGAGGACGACTGGAGCGCCGTTACCGATCAGTCGGGGCCGGAGATGGTGGAAGAGATCCTCTCGATGCAGACTGGCTCCCACATCCTGGGTGCCTTCAACGTCGATTTCGACTCGTTCATCGACAACGTGACGTTCTGCGCTCTGATCGATCGGGTGGGCAAATACCAGCTCTCCATGCAGCGCATCAGCGCCTACAAGCCGATGGCCGAGAGCATGCCGCAGATGCTGCGGGAGGAAGCCTTTCACCTGGCTGCCGGGGTCGTTCCCCTGCGCCGATGGATGGAGAAGGCGGCTCAGGACTCGGTCTACATCACCACCCAGGACATCCAGAAGGCGATCAACAAGTGGTTGCCGCGGGGTCTCGAGATGTTCGGCGATGAGCGGGGCGGTGGCACCAACGTGCGTTACGGTCTCAAGCCGATGAAGAACGCCGAGGCCCAGGCGCAGTATTACCAGGAGGTCGGCAAGGTCGTTCGCGACCTGAACATGCGTTTCATTCGAGCGCGCCTGCCCGAGCTCTCGCTGGCGCAAGCCGAATCGCTGCTCGAAAAGCTCTTGGCGGATGGCGGAAGCAGTCGAGGCATCTCCTTGGAGGAGCTTATTTCCATGCCTCATCGAGACTTCTTTCGGCGTCGCGGCGTGCCGGCCTTCAAGATGGTCGGTTGGGCGGGGGAGAACTTCGACGACGTCGAGGCTTATCTTCGGCATCTGACCGTTCATCTGCCCGACGGCTATCGCGCCGGCCGGGATTTCAAGGACTACGCGCAGATGATTCGCCGCGTCGCTTCTGCCGAGCTGACCGGCGATGAGGCAGCCCGCACGATGCCCGGCTTGCGGCGTGTAGGGGGTGTTTGTCCGTGCTCTCGTGCGGTAAGGTGGGTGGTGGAGGAGCCTGACGGTAATGGCTCGGGCGGCCAGGCGCAAGCAGCTCGCTGAGCGGCCCCCGAACCCATCGAGTTAATCCTTACAACGGAGCAGAACGATGAGTCTGTTTGGCCGGCTCGTAGTGACCACTTTGCCCCTGGTACCCAAACCCGTGGTCGGGAAGGTGGCCTCGCGGTACGTAGCAGGAGAAACTCTGGAAGAAGCTCTCGAAGAGGTTCGCAAGCTGAATGCCCAGGGTGCTATCGCCACTATGGATGTGTTGGGCGAGGAGGTCAGCGAGCGCCCCAAGGCCGAGGCGGCGGTCGAGGAGTACATCCGGCTTTTCGAAGCTATCGAAGCTTCGGGTGTCGATTCGAATGTCTCGATCAAGCTCACCCTCCTGGGCCTGAAGATCGACGAGGGATTCTGTCTCGACAATGTGGAGCGTATCGCCTCGGCGGCCTCCTCAATCGGCAACTTCGTGCGGATCGACATGGAGGACCACACCTGCACCGATGCCACTCTGCGGATCTATCACCAGCTGCAGCCGAAGTACGGCAACCTGGGCGTCGTCTTCCAGTCCTACATGCGACGCACATTGCAGGACATCGAGGAGATGCCGGAGACGGGCGGCAACGTCAGGCTCTGCAAGGGGATCTACATCGAGCCCAGGGAGGTCGCCTGGAAGGGCTACGAGACGGTGCGGTACAACTTCGTGGCTGCATTGGAGAAGATGATCGCCCGTGACATCTACGCTGCTATCGCGACGCATGACGAGTACCTGGTGTGTGCGGCCGTGGC
The DNA here is from genome assembly GCA_947259195.1 of Thermoanaerobaculia bacterium. GTDB lineage: Bacteria > Acidobacteriota > Thermoanaerobaculia > Multivoradales > JAHEKO01 > JAUVRX01. The sequence goes on from CAMYLC010000172.1 coordinate 86,576, forward strand.
ACTCCTCGAGCGCTACCAGGTGCCACAGGATCGCTACGAGTTCCAGATGCTCCTGGGAGTCGACGAGCAGCTGCGACAGATTCTGATCGACGCCGGGCACCGGCTCCGGGTCTATGTGCCGTACGGCAAGGACTGGTACCCGTACTCCACCCGGCGGCTGCGGGAGAACCCCGAGATGGCCATCCATGTCATGCGTGCGATGCTGGGAGTTCGCAAGGACTAGCTGCAGCATGTAGAATTCCGAGGAATGGGGAAGCTGCTGTAAACTTTACAGCGCAATCGGTTTAGGGGGATGTTTCATTCTTTTCCTTCGCTCTCTGGTGGAGGTGGACCATGACAGCTGTAGATGATGTAAAGGTTCTGAACCAAGTCGGACTGTTCGAAGGCTTGAGCACCGAAGATCTCAATCGTCTCAATCTCCTGTTGCACAAACGGTCCTTTACGACGGGGCTCAACATCATCACCGTGGCCCAGCCCGGTGATCTGGTCTATGTGCTCCTCGACGGTACCGTGAAAATCTACGTCGACCAGCTCGATGGCTCGGAGGTGATCCTGGCCTTTCTGGGGCCTGGCGACACTTTCGGTGAAATGAGCATGGTGGACACCGCCGGACGGTCGGCCAACGTGATCGCGCTGGAGGAGTGCAACTGCTTGATCATGGATCGCAACTCCTTCTATCAGTGTCTCAAGAGCATGAAGGGTCTGAGCTACAACCTGGTTCGACTCCTGAGTCGGCGACTGCGCCTGGCCAACGAACAGATCCAGGCCCTGTCGACACTCGACGTTCGGGGAAGAGTGGCACGGCAGCTACTGGCTTTCGCCCAGCAGTACGGCGAGTCCGATCCCTCGAACAACGTGCGAATTCCGCTGCGACTCACGCAGACCGATGTGGCGGCGCTCGTCGGCGCTTCCAGAGAGCGGGTCAACCAGGTCATCGTCGACTTCAAGGACAGCGGCTTCATTTCGGTCGACCCATCCCACCGTTTCACGGTTCACGACGTTCAGGCGCTGGTTGGTCGCTGCCAGTAAGCTTCAACCAAGCTCAGTCGTCGGACATTCTCGACGCAGGCGTCGAAGATGTCTCTAGCTGGGTGGGAAGAGCGAGGCTTTGCTAGACTTTCGCTCCGCCCATGTTGCTCGAGCCTCGCCAATCCGAACCTCTCTCCTCGCCCACCCCGTGGGTCTGGCGGCCGGCCTAGGGGCATCCGAGGCAGACCAAGTGCTGCGAGACCTCCATGTCCGAAACCTTGCGGTGCTCGAAGATATCTCCGTCGAGTTCGGTCCCGGCTTGAACGTCTTGACAGGGGAGACAGGGGCTGGGAAGTCCATTGTGGTGGACTCTCTGGCTCTGCTGGCAGGGGTGCGGGCTACCAGCGAGCTGATTCGGGCGGGAGAAGAGGTTCTGTCCGTGACGGGTGTCTTCCAACCGGAAGGTGAGCGGTGGCGCCAGGTGCTGAGAGAGGCTGGTCTACACAGCGGCTCAGATGAGCTGGTCGTGCGGCGCGAGATCAATCGCGAGGGTCGCAACCGGGTCTTCGTTCAGGACCAGCCGGTGACCCTCACCTTGCTGACGCGACTAGCGCCGCAGTTGATTCGGATTCACGGGCAGCGTCAAGAGCTCGGACTGGTATCGGCTCGATTGCAGCGGCAATGGCTCGATCGGTCAGGTGGGGAGAAGGGCGCCGAATTCCTCCGCGATGTTGAGAAGCGTTTTAATAGTCTTCGCGACCTGACCGAGCGGATCGAGCGCCTCGAAGGAGACGATCGACTGCGGCAGGAACGCGTCGACCTCCTGCGGTTCCAAAGCGGCGATATCGACGCAGCCAGGCTGCAATCGGGCGAGGAGGACTCTCTCAAGGCGGAAAGAGACGTGCAGCGTCACGTCGAGGCCATCGGCGCCGCAGTCGGCGGCTCGCTCGGCTTGCTTTTCGAGGAGGAGAGCTCGGCCTCCGTCAGGCTCTCGATGGCCTCTCGACGGCTAGCAGAGATCGCCGAGTGGGAAGAGCAATCGGCGATCTGGTCCAAGGATCTGGAGACGATGTCCATCGAGCTGCAGGAGATGGCCCATACGATGCGATATCGTCTCGATTCGTTGGCGGCCGATCCGGAGCGGCTGAATGCCATCGAGGAACGACTTTCGGTCATCGACAGGCTGACTCGCAAATATGGCCAGACGGCCGCGGAGGTCCTCGCCTACCGTCAACGAATCGGGGCGGAGCTCGAAGAGTTAGAAGGAGATGTCGAACAGCGAGACGAGCTGGAGGAACAGCTGGCCAGTACCCTGGAGAAGTTTCGTCAGGCGGCCGCCGAGTTGTCGGACCGGCGGGCCCATTGGGGCAAGCAGTTGGAGAAATCGGTTCACCGGGAATTGCGAGAGCTGGCGATGGCCAAGGCGCGATTCGAAGTAGACCTGTCAACGCGACGACACGAGGCGAGCCGCCTCGAGGTCGACGATCGACCCGTAGAGTTCTCGGCTCGCGGATACGACCAAGTGACCTTCAAACTGGCTGCCAATCCCGGCGAAGAGATGCTCCCGCTGGCCAGCAGCGCCTCGGGCGGTGAGCTGTCGCGCGTCTATCTGGCCCTGCAACTGGCAGTTCGAGGTGAAGGCGGAGGGGAGGTGCCGACGCTGGTCTTCGACGAGGTCGATGCGGGTGTCGGTGGAGCCGAAGCGGCAATCCTCGGGGACAAGCTGCAGCGCCTTGCCGAAGGTGGCCAGATTCTCGCCGTAACCCATCTCGCCCAGGTAGCCAGTCACGCCGACCGGCACTTCAAGGTTCGTAAGCGGGTAAGTGGCGGCCGAACCGCCACTCGAGTCGACTGCCTGACAGAGCCTGATCGAGTGGAAGAAGTGGCTCGGATGTTGGCTGGCAAGCGGGTCACGGCTCTGTCCCGTTCTCACGCCGAAGAGCTGATCGCTTCGACGACCCGGAGGGTGTCATGAGCCGCCGACCCGATGTCTGGCGCTGGGGAGATTCTCTCGACGTCATCCGAGAAGCCCTGGCTGCCGGCGAAATGCTGGCCGTGCCGACTGAGTCCAGCTACGCTCTGGCGGTGGATCCCAGGAGCGCCAAGGGAGTCGAGAGCGTCTATCGGTTCAAGGCGAGGTCGGGCGACAAGCCGCTGCCGGTGGTGGTTGGAGCCCTGGAGCACCTCGCCATGCTGGGAATCGACATCGACGATCCCGGCCTGCGGATCCTGACATCGCTCTGGCCGGCGCCACTCAGCGTCGTAGTTCCGATTCATCGACCGTTGCCCGCCTCCGGTGCAAGCGGCTCGCTGGCGGTGAGGATTCCCGATCACCCACGTCTGGTCGAGTTGCTGGCCAACTTGCGGAGTCCCTTGACGGCAACGAGTGCCAACAGTAGTGGGGAAGCCCCTATCTGTGACCCGGTCGACCTCGCACTCAGGCTGGTGGGATGGCCGGCGCTGATCGTCGATGATGGACACCTGCCCGGCGGGCCACCATCCACCATGGTAGCTCTCGGGCCGGAGGGTCTGGAGGTCCTACGAGTAGGTCGCTATCCGGTTGCCGGGCTTCGACGGCGACTCTCGGAGCTGGGATGGAGCATGGACTTTTCCGCAACAATTGCGGAAAAGTCTGCGGATCGGTCCGCAGAACCTCGATGATCAGGGAGCGGCACCGAAGTGCATAGGATTTTGTGCAGTCTCCTCGTTTTCCTTCTGCCGCTCGGAATGGGTGCCGAGACCCCGACTCCATCCCTCGCCGCCGCCGAAGAGCTCTTTCCTCTGGACTCTGTGCGAGCCGGTCTGACCGGCTACGGCCTCTCCGTCTTTCAGGGCGCCATCCCGGAGCGCTTCGAAGTCGAGGTGCTGGGGGTGTGGCGCAACACGCAACCTTCGACGAGTTTCATTCTGGCTCGACTGAAGGGAAGGGGCCTGGAGGCCAGCGGTGTGATCGCGGGTATGAGTGGAAGCCCGGTATACGTCGACGGCCGCCTTCTGGGTGCCGTGTCCTTCTCGTGGTTGTTCGCCAACGAGGCGGTGGCGGGAATCACCCCCATCGAGCAGATGCGCCATCTGAGCGCCGGTGAATCGTCCACATCCTCATCATCAACCGGGCACAGGTTTCGAGAGCCCCAAGACCTGATCTCCGACACTCCTACCTGGCAAGAGGTCCTGGAACCTCTGGGAAGCCTGGAAGGTACGGGTCTGGACTCGGCGATCGGCGGTGTCCAATGGAACACGGTGGGCTTTGGGAGCGCCACTCGCGCCACTCTCAAGGGGGCGCTCGATAGCCTGTCTGCCGCCGGCCAGGCGTCGGACACCGGGGATTTGAGACTGGTTGCGGGATCGTCCGTATCTGGCATGCTGGTCGATGGAGACTTGCGCCTGGCGGCAACCGGAACCGTCACCGAACGCAGGGGCGACGAGATCCTCGCTTTCGGTCACCCGTTCCTCGGAGTCGGTCCGCTGCGTTTGCCGATGGCCACGAGCGAGGTCGTGACGGTCGTCTCCAGCCAGATGAACTCGTTCAAGATCTCCAATCTCGGAGCGGTCGTCGGCGCGTTCGAGATGGACAGAGCTGCTGGCATGCGCGGCCGGGTCGGAGCCGAGGCCCCGATGATACCCGTGAGCGTGCGTATCGCGGGTCTCGTGGACCGACAGTTCGTGCTACGCGTCGCGGATCTGCCACTGCTGACTCCGACCCTGGTGGCCATCTCCACTCTTGGCTCTCTCGAGGCGGCGTCGCAGAGCAGCGGTAGCCAGGGGCTGGACCTCGAGGCCCGGTTCGACCTGGCAGAATGGGGAGAGCTCGAGATTCGTCAGAGCTTCGATGGCGAGCTGGCGTCTCAAGAGGCGGCTTTCTACCTCTTTGCCTTCACCGGCTTTTTTCTCAACAACAGGTTCGAAAGGGTCAACCTGGAGTCCATCGACATCGAGCTCGAGCAGCACGCGGAGCCCAGGACAGCCCGCCTGGTTGGAGCGCACGTCAACCAGACCCTCGTTCGCCCGGGCGACCGAATCGAACTGGTGGTCGAACTGCAGGCCTACCGGGGCGAAACTTTCCGCGCGACACTGGCTCTCGACGTACCCACTGGCCTGCCAGAGGGTCGTTACTCTCTGTTGGTCGGAGATGGGGTCAGTGTCGATATGGCGCGGCTAGAGGTTGAAAAGACGGCACCTCAGACGTTTCCACAGGCTCTCAGATTCCTCCGCTCGTTTCACTCGAGTCGTGAGCTGGTGGCCCTAGGAGTCTTTCGTGGCGAGGGGCTGTCGGTAGGAGGCGAGGTGCTGCCGCAACTCCCGGCCTCGGTGCGGTCGCTGTGGAGCGCAGCTCCCTCGACCAGCGCGACGCAGCTGCGGTTGGCCGTGGCCCAGGAGAGTGTCATCGAGCTGGACCAGCCTCTAGAAGGCATCGTCCGGGTCGACCTCGAGGTGCAACGGGAAGGACCGCTCGAGGAAGAGCCGGCAGAGGGAGACTCTCCAGCGGCCGGTGGGGGTCTGCAGCCATCGACTCCGACATCGACAGGGACCGAGGGCGGCGGCTAACAGAGAAGCCCAAGTTGGCGAGGAGCCGATGTGAAACGACGATCAAGAGGAGTGCATCGACTGATTACGGACTTTCGTTGGCTGGGCTTGGCGGTCCTGGTTTTGGCCCTGGTCGGACCGGCCAGGCCGGCGGAGGCTGAGGTGCGGATCTACTCCATGCAGAGTCGGGCAGCGTTCCTGGCCGGTACTCTGGATGGAATCGGAGTGGACTCGCTTGGAACGCTGCGGCTGGCAGATCAAGTGGAACGGTTGACAGAGGTCAACGAGCCGTTCCTCCTGTCGGCAGCTTCCCATCCAGACGGTTGGGTCGTGGGCACTGGCAACGGGGGCCGGGTCCTGCTGATTGATCGGCAGGGTGAGACGACTGTGCTCTTCGAGGCGGAGGAGCCCGAGATCTTCGCCGTTTGGGTAGCAGAGGATGGCGCGGTCTTTGCCGGCTCTTCTCCGAACGGCAAGGTCTATCGCCTCGGCGAAGACGAGGCGATAGTCTTCTTCGATCCCGAGCAGACCTACATCTGGGACCTCGAGAGGGGGCCTGGTGGAAGTCTCCTGGTGGCGACCGGAACGGATGGCAAACTCTTCAAGGTAGAGGCCGATGGTCAGGCTGAGGTCTTGTTCGACAGCCAGGACACGCATCTGAGGTCTCTGAAGGCGCTGCCCAATGGCCAGGTGCTCATGGGTACCGCCGGTGAAGGTCTCATTCTCCGACTCGACCCGGATGGCACCGTTCGCACTCTCTATGATGCTGCGCAACCGGAGGTGGTAGCCTTCGCCGCCGATCCGGACGGCGACTGCTACGCCGCGGTTCTGGCCTCGGAGGCGAGTCTTGTGAGCCTGCACCAGCCAGCGGAAGAGCCCTCTGAGGAAGACGAGTCGAGCTCCGAGGAAGGTAACGATGGCGGCGAGGTGACGGTACAGATCACGGTCTCCGCCGAAAGTGGGGGAGAGTCGGAGATGGTCGGTACGAGACCGAGCGGTTTTCAGGGCCCCCGGTCGGAGATCCTGAGGATCTCTTCGCAAGGTCTGGTGCAATCTTTGACCGCTTTCGAGGAGGAGACGGTCTACAGCGTCGCCTGGCAGCGTGGCCGCTTGTGGGTGGGCACTGGTCTGGAGGGCAAGGTCTTCAGCCTGAGCGACGGCAAGCCGGTGCTGGAGAAGGACGTCGATGAACGTCAGGTAGTCGTGCTTCTGGAAGATGACCCCGGTCCTGCCTTCGCGACCACGAATGCGGCGGCTCTCTATCGGATCTCGGGCCGCACCGAACGACGAGGCGTCTACACCAGCCCGACTTTGGACGCCCAGCAGTTCGCGACCTTCGGCAACCTCCGCTGGCAGGGCAAGGTCCCTCAGGGCAGCCAGGTCCGATTCTCCTTCCGCAGTGGCATGAGCTCGGATCCCGATCGAACCTGGTCGGACTGGACACCTTGGCAAGTTGGGATGGAAGTATCGCTGGCGCAGCTGCCAGCCGGCCGTTACTTCCGGTGGCGAGCCGAGTTGGAGGCTGACGGCGGACCCTCACCGAGCCTCAGCGAGATTCAGATCTCCTACAAACAGACGAATCTGCCACCGAGAATCGACAGCTTGACGGTCATGGAACCGGGTCAGGTCCTGGTCCCCGCCAACTTCAATCCAGCCCAGCAGGTCTATGAGCCCGTGCATCCCGACCGTCAGGGGATCTTCACGGTATTGGAAGCCGAAACACCCAGCGAGAACCGGCGGTTGAAGACCCTCTGGAAAAGAGGTTATCGAACGCTTCGGTGGAAGTCGGAGGATCCCAACGAAGATGACCTCTTCTTCGATCTGGAATTTCGTCGGGCTGACGGGAATGAGAGCTGGCTGCCAATGGCCAAGGATCTGAGGGACTCTCACCACAGCTTCGACGCGACGGCTCTTCCCGACGGTAGATATCGGTTCAGGCTGAGCGTGAGAGATCGAATCCGGTCCGAGGAATCGGGGGTGCAGCGGTCCGAGGAGATCAGTGAGCCGGTCCTCGTGGACCACGGCGTGCCGGAGTTGGTGGGTGTCAAACGACAGGCAGAGAGCCTGGAAGTGCAAGTCGAGGACAGGTGGAGCCCTCTTCGGCGTGCTGAATTCAGCCTCGATGCGGGAGAATGGCTGCCGGCCAGACCGGTGGATGGACTTCTGGACGGACAAAATGAGAGACTCCTGATGGATCTTCCGGCTTCTGGAAACCTCGTTCTGCTGCGGCTGATGGATGCTGCCTTCAACGTCGTGACCTTCGATCTATCCCAGGATGGACCATGAGTAAAAAGCGAATCGCCGTTTACCCAGGCTCGTTCGATCCGATTCACAACGGCCATCTGGACATCATCGGTCGATGCCGATCGGTATTCGATGAAGTGGTGGTAGCGGTACTCGGCAACGAAGAGAAGCAGCCGGTCTTTTCCGTCAGCGAGCGGATGGCCATGATCACGCACGAGCTTCGAGAATGCGAAGACTGCAGAGTGGAGAGCTTCTCCGGCCTGCTGGCCGATTTCATGGACCAGGTGGGCGCCCGCACCATCATCCGTGGTCTGCGAGCCGTCTCGGACTTCGAGTATGAATTCCAGATGGCGCTGATGAATCGGCGGCTGAATCCCCGGATCGAGACGGTCTTCATGGTGCCCAAGGAGGAGTACATCTACCTGTCGAGCCGTCTCGTCAAGGAGGTCTTCTTCCTGGGCGGGGATCTCACCGGTCTGGTTCCCGAGAATGTGCTCCGGGAGCTGGGCGATCGAGCGACGGGGCGGGTCTGAGAGGGCGCCGGTTGAGTCTGGAACCAGCACTGGACGCCTTTATCCAGGAGATGCCCAAGGTGGAGCTCCATGTCCATCTGGAAGGCTCCATCCGTCCCCGGACTCTCTTGGAGCTGGCGAAGCGGCACCGAGTTTCCCTGCCGGCCGATACCGCGGAAGGGCTACGTGAGTGGTTTCGATTCAGGGATTTCGAGCACTTCGTCGAGATCTACCTGACCTGCAGCCAGAGCTTGCGCGATCCGGAGGATTTCCAGCTGGTGGCCAGGGAGTTCCTGGGTGAACAGGCAGCGCAGAACATCCGCTATAGCGAAGTCCATTTCACTATTGCCACCCACCTCCGGAATGGTGCCAATGGGAGTGAGGTTGCGGCGGCGCTGAGCGAGACCCTGGAGGAGGAAGAGAGGCGATCGGGCGTCACCGCTCGGTGGATCCCCGACATCGTTCGGGACCTTCCCTGGCAATGGGCGGACCGTACTCTCGAGTGGGCTCTGGATGGGAGAGGGCAAGGCGTGGTGGCACTCGGACTCTCCGGCTTCGAAACCTCTTCAGACGAGCCCTTCCGAGAGCACTTCAGGGTTGCTCGGCAGGAGGGACTTCACCGGGTCGCTCATGCCGGCGAGCATGAGGGCCCTGACTCGATCCGTTCGGCCCTGGAGGTCTGTCAGCCCGAAAGAATCGGCCATGGGATCCGATCGGTAGACGATGCCGAGCTCTTGGAGGAGCTGGCGGAGCGTCAGATCCCCCTCGAGATCTGTCCGACGTCCAACGTCCAGCTGGGTGCTGTTCCAGATTTGGCGAGCCACCCGATCGAGACGATCCGGACCGCCGGGGTTCCGGTAACTGTGAACTCCGATGATCCCCCTCTCTTCGAGACGACCCTGACCCAGGAGTTTCAGCGCCTGTCAGAGACGTTTGGCTATGGAGCGGAGGAGGTGGCAGCTTTCGGATGGTCTGCACTCCAGCACGCCTTCGTCACTCAGGAGGAACGACGTCAATTGGAGGTCGACTTTCGTCGCCAAGTCATGGAACTGGGCGCCAAGCACCTGGGTGATGAGGCGATTCTTCAACGAGGGCTCGCCGAAGTCGGTATCGAATAACTTGAAAGAGAGGCTCGAATGTCCAAGCCGAAAGTAGCCGCAACGAGGCCTGCAGTGGTGGAGTTGGAGCCGGGGACTTATTCCTGGTGCCAGTGCGGACACTCGGAGACACAGCCATTCTGCGACGGCTCTCATACGGGGACCGAATTCACGCCACTGAAGGTGGAGCTGGGCGAGAAAAAGCGGGTGGCCCTATGCCAGTGCAAGCACACGGCCAACCCACCCTATTGCGACGGCACTCACGCCCAATTGGACTAGGCGGCGAGTGGCTGGGTTCAGTCGAGCTCTGCCAGAGCCTGGATGCGGGCCGCCTCGAACTCGTCGCCTGGCGTCCAGCTCGGTAGCTCCTCGGTCTGAGCAATAGAGAGACCGGCTTCGAAGGCCAGGACCGTGTCTTCGATGATGCCTTCGAAGTTCCAATCGTCAGCCATCTCATCGCTCGGCTGGTGGTAGTGGACTGACTCCCAGGCCTCGGCCTGCTCCTTGCCCCAGCCGTCGGGGCGACCGATGTAGGTCGTACCGCTGTCAGCGTAGATGGCCGGCACACCGATTTTCGAGAAATTGAACTGGTCCGAGCGGTAGAAGGAACCCCGATCGGGAAACTGGTCACCCACCACGGTCCTTCCCTGGCGTGCCGCCGCAGCTACCACGACATCGTCGAGGGTCGATTTCCCGAAACCGATATAGGCGACGTCGCTCGTCCGGCCGAAGATGTTGGCGCCGTCGATATTGACATTGGCGGCGATTCGACCCGGCGGGAAAGTGGGGTTCTTGGCGTAGTACTCCGAACCTATGAGTCCCTGTTCTTCCCCGGCTACGAACAGAAAGAGGACCGAGCGTCGGGGAGGCTCGGGCAGACGAGTGAAGGCGTCGGCAATCGTCAGCACCTTGCCGCATCCGGCAGCATTGTCCAGCGCACCGTTGTAGATGTTGTCGCCCTCGTCGTTCGGCTCACCGATCCCGAAGTGGTCGTGATGGGCCGAGTAGACGACGACCTCGTTCTTCAGGATGGGGTCGCTGCCCTCCAGCAGTCCCGCCACATTTCCGGTCTCCACGCTGTCGATGCTGTTGTTCAAAAGCAGAGAAGTGGTGATTCCCAGCGGTACGGGCTGAAAGTCACGGCTCCTGGCCGACTCGCGAAGCGCATCCAGCTCGTGACCGGAGACGGCCACGAGACTGCGAGCCGCTTCTTCCGTAATCCACGCCGAGACCTGCGATCGCGGCTCGTCTCCTGCCGGCAGCTCGAATTGCGCACCGGTCCAGGAGGCCTGCACGACCTGCCACGGATAGCCGGCTGAAGGCGTCGTATGGATGATGATGGCCCCAGCTGCTCCATGCCGGGCGGCCACCTCGTACTTGTAGGTCCAGCGACCGTAGTAGAGCCGCCGATCTCCCTCGAATAGCTCCGGATCCCAGTCAGGATCGTTGTTCATCATCAGGAGCACCTTGCCTTCCAGATCGGCGCCCTTGATGTCATCCCAGTCGTACTCTGGAGCTTCGATGCCATAGCCTACGAAGACGAGCTCGGCATCGTCGATGAGAGCTTTCTCGCTCTGCACGCCGCTGCCGGCAATGAAGTCGTCCCAGGATGCGAGGTCCAGGCTGCCATCCTGCCCTTCGAAGGACCACACCTCAGGCGCCTCCGAGGTAATGCTCATGATGGCGAATCTCTGCTGCCAGGCACCGTCCTGAGCGCCCGGCTCGAGGCCCAGCGAGGCCATGGTGTCCTGCAGGTACTGGCGTGCCTTCTCGTCGCCTGGGCTGGCGGGCGCTCGGCCTTCGAACTCGTCGCTCGACAGGGTGGCGATATGGTTCGTGAGTGTCTCTTCGTTGATCGCCTCGGCCGCGGTCTCGACGCCTGACGGAAGATCGAGCGAGACGGCCGTCTCGGACTCATCGCGGGTCGATGGAGACTGCTGGCAGGCCGCAAATGCGAGAGCGAAGCTCACCATCAGGGCCACAAGGGTTGCCATCGTGAGGTCCTTCGAGAATTGAATTTTCATGGATCCCCTCCGAGGGAAGATAGTTGAAGTCCTGAACTCTAACAGAGGCGAAGCCATCCTGATGTTGGAGGCAGTAATCGGATCAGGCCGCCGTCAGGGGACAAGAAGGTGCGGCTTGCAGGCCGCCCTTCGGCACGTTATGGTCTTGATCTATGGGCAAGCAGCCTCGGGAGTCGGGGTCATGAGGACGGGACCGAAATGACGGCTCAGAGCACCACCGTCCGCACGGTTGTCCGGGATTGCCTGTATCTAAATTGGGCGTTTCCGGTGGAGGCCCTGCCGCCCTTGCCGGAGCCATTGCGTTACGAAGCCCATACCGCCGAAGGAGCGAGCCTGGTGTTCGGTTCGGCACTCCTCTTCCGCCATGAGCGCCTGCATGTGGCTGGGTTGCCGTTTCTCCGTCTTTCCTACCCGCAGTTCAATTTCCGCTTCTACGTCACCGATCACGAAGAGGTGCCGTCGATCTTCCTACATCGACTGCTGGTACCCCACTGGGTCGTGCCCGGCTCTCGATGGCTGGCGGGCCAGCCGGCTGTGGGGGGGCGATTCAGTTTTCCGGCCCCGACCGCGGAAGCCAATGCTGGCTCCTGGCAATGGGAGGTCCATCGCGAAGCCAGCCTCAAGCTCACGGCCTGCCAGGGATCCCCGGAGGTCACCGCCGGTCCGTCACTCGGCTCGTGGGAGCGAATGACCTCCTACTTCCGGCAGCGTCGTCGCGCCTATTTGGTCACTGCTGGTGGCCTGCGGTCCGTCGAGACTAGCCAGCGGTCAGTCCCGATCTGGCCACTGAGAGTCGAGATGCAGGATATTCACCTGCTCGATCTCTGCCTGCCGCTTCCCGAAAGCACTCCCTGGCCCGAGTTGCACTCGGCCTGGCTCTGTCCCGAGATCCCCTTCGTCTTCGAACTGGACACGGCGGCAGCGCGAGAGGCCCAGAGGCGGGCGGCGGTAGCAGTAGCGACCGATCCGGCGATGCTGGAAACGGCCTCGCAGCGCTCGCAGCGAACGGCGGCTCGACCGTCGCGCGGCGAGATGCTGTGCTAGCATCCCGGCGGTGAAACCGATCCCGCAAGAAGGTCGCAAACAGCAACGAATTGCAGTGATTCCGGGCGACGGCATCGGTCCGGAGGTCACAGCCGAGGCGATGAAGGTGCTGGCGGCCGTGCGGCAGAAGTGGAACCTGGATCTGACCCCGGTCGACTTTCCCTGGAGCGCGGATCACTATCTCCAGACTGGTGAGACGCTGCCCGATGGCGCCCTGGACGATCTGCGCGAGAACTACGAGGCGATCTATATCGGGGCCTTTGGCGATCCCCGGGTGCCCGACATGAAGCACGCCGCGGATGTGTTGCTGGGTATCCGATTCGGCCTCGATCTCTACATCAACTTCCGTCCGATCAAGCTATACGCAGAGCACCTCAGCCCACTTCGGGGCAAAGGAGTTGCCGACGTCGATTTCGTGGTCTTCCGGGAGAACACCGAAGGGGCCTATGTTGGAGTCGGAGGCATCTTCAAGAAGGACACCCCCGAAGAAGTCGCGGTACAGGAGGAAATCCATACGCGCAAAGGGGTCGAGCGGATCCTGCGAGCTGCCTTTGGGTACGCCACGGAGCGTGGTTTCAGCAAGGTTTGCATGGCCGACAAGTCGAACGTCATGCGCTTTGGCCACGACCTCTGGCAACGCGCATTTGCTGAGGTCTCCTCGGACTATCCCCAGATCGAGGCCTCCCATCTGTTTGTCGACGCCTTGGCTATGCAGTTGGTCCGCAAGCCCGAGCAGTTCGAGGTCATCGTCACGAACAACATGTTCGGCGACATACTCACCGATCTAGGAGCGGCCCTGCAGGGTGGGCTCGGAATGGCCGCCTCGGCCAACTTGCATCCCGGTCAAACGTCGATGTTCGAACCGGTTCATGGGTCGGCGCCCAAGTACGCCGGGCTGGGCACGGCGAATCCCATGGCCGCTATTCTGACACTGGCCCTTCTGTTGGACACTCTCGGACACCAGGAGGCTGCGACGGCGGTCGAAGACGCCGTAGGCCGAGCTCTTGAAGGAGGGGTCACGACCGCAGACCTGGGAGGTCGAAGCTCCACCTCGGAGGTTGGGGACTTCCTGGCACGTGCGACGGTCGGTAGCTGAGACCGGCTGATCTCCGATGTCCGATCGCAAGACCGCGACCGGTTCGTCAACAGAGCCCCTCTGGCGGCGGGCCGTCCAGCGCTATCTGGAATCCCTTTTGCTGGAGCGTGGGCTCTCGAAGCGCACGGTCGAGGCCTACGGATCGGATCTGTCTCGTCTGGGCGATTCCCTGGACCAACTGGAAGTCGACCCCCTGGCGGCTGACCAGGAGGCCATCGCCGCACATCTCAGACAGCTGCGCAGGCAGGGACTGTCGCCGCGCTCTATCGCCCGAGCCCTGGTGTCGATCCGCGGCTTCTACCGCCACTTGGAGGAGGTTGGCGAACGGCCCGACAACCCCGCGGTCAACCTCTCTCCGCCCCGGCTCTGGCGTCGGTTGCCGAAGGTACTGACGGAGAGCGAGGTGGAGTCCCTTCTGGCGGCGCCGGACCTGGACCGGCTCTCAGGACTTCGAGACAAAGCCATGCTGGAGCTGCTGTACGCCACCGGGCTGCGCGTCAGCGAGTTGGTCGGACTGCAGCTGTCCCAGCTGCGCTTGGACTTCGGCTTCATCGTGGTCCTCGGCAAGGGAGGAAAAGAGCGTGTCGTTCCCGTAGGCGAGCAGGCTGAAGCCTGGCTGATTCGCTATCTCAGGGAGGCCCGCCCGCAACTGCTGACCGGCCGTCACGAGATCGTCTTCGTGAATCAGCGGGGTGCACCGCTGAGCCGACAGGGATTCTGGAAGATCATCAAGGGGTATGGTCTGCGAGCGGGGGTGGGGGATGTCTCGCCGCACGTGCTGCGCCACAGCTTCGCAACCCATCTTCTGGAACATGGCGCTGACCTACGCGCGGTGCAGATGATGCT